>NZ_CEEDEA010000001.1:2500-588654 GCF_979253755.1 Methylobacterium sp. AC315 | reverse complement strand
CTGACGACCCTCGGCACGCACGACGACGTCGTGCACCGCGAGTGCATCTACGTGATGGGCTGCATGCTCAGCCAGATTGGCAAGCGGCTGGAGGCCAATTACGGGGCCATCAAGCCGATCCGAGACGGGCGCGCTGTGACCGCCTTCACTCGCCTCGGCGTCCTGGCCGGCCACGTCGTTGGCTTCGCTTGGCTCGGCCGCCGCGTGCTCCTGGCCTGGCTCGCCCATCGTGACCTGCAGCGAGCCAAGGTGCTGCTGCGGCGCTCGGACCGGCGGTTCGCAGCTTCAGGGTTGTTCGCTGTGCCTGTCACGGCCAGCGGCGTGCCGCGGGTGTGTCGATCGTGAGAGGGCATCCACGCCCGCCCGGAAAAGCTTTGGCTGGCTCGTCAAGCGGGCGTGGAAGGTCAGCGACCCATCCCGCCGCTAACACCGGCCGCCTTACCCCAGGGCAGTCAAATGCGAAACTGTTTCGCTTTTCGCGGAACGAAACCGATTTCCGTCTTGCCGTGCTGAATGTGAAAAACCACGCCCACTCGCTGGGTATCGGGGGGGAAAACCAAGAAGCGGGCGTGGAGTCGCTTTGCACAGCAGTTACTCACGCCGTTTGGTGTCTTAGGGAAAACCCAAGCGGCTGGAGCGGATTGTCGAATTTGAGATCGACCCGTCTTTGCTACCGCGGCGCGATACGACGCGTCTCTAACCTATGCCAATGACGCTCCCCGAAACCGGGGATCGCAAAACCTGAGTGGAACACAGGTTATCTTCGGATCGGACAGAAGCCCTTTCGCTCACAGGTGAGCGAAAGCATCCACGCCCGCCGCCCTCACACCGGGTGGATGTTTGGGCGGCGGGCTTGGATCGTCAAGGAGCCGCCCAGCCCGCTGACAAAACCAACCTAACCGGCATCGGCCAGCGGAAATACAAACTGGGTTGGAAGTCTGACCGGAACGCGGCTCGTATATTCTGCAAGGCTCGCTGCGAGCGTTCGCAGCGACAGCCAGACTCCCTGGAGATTTCCCCAGTGACGGTCGCTCTTGCCGCCAACGTTGTCAGTCGAAGCATCCACGCCCGCCGGGCCGCCACCGTCGAAGTGAAACCGTCGGCGGGCGTGGAAGATCGGCGCTGGGCCGACAAAAGCAGGATGCCGACGAGAGGTTGACGCTAAGTTGATAGCGGCAACCACCAGCGACATCCACGCCCGCCCCATCGGTGAGTTGAGGGGCACTGTCGAGACGGACGTGGAAGGTCGGCTGGAGAGTCGACACCCAAGAATACGGCTCCTTGCTTGTTCGGTCGATGGCCCCGAACGTAGCCCTCATGAATGCTACTCGCGCATCCCGTGCGGGCTCACCCCTTGGCTGCACACACGGTCACGGCGGTAGCCCCAGAAAAAATGCGGTTAGACTCGGCGATCATTTTTGCCGCTTCTTCACACGCATGTTTGCTGTTGAACTCGATGGACCCGATCGCAGAACCCGAGCCTGAGCCTGATCCGGCCAGCATGATGATGAGCACGTAGATCAAGGCACCCTCCTCGGAACGAGGATGCCGCCACGGGATCAAGTGACGCCCGCGCACCCCCGTGCGAGCGGCTTGTAGGTATCATTGTAAGCAAGGTTGAGATGGAACCCGCTAACTCGTTGAGGATAAACGGGTTTTGCGGGTCAATTGGCGGAGGGAGCGGGATTCGAACCCGCGATACGGTTTCCCGTATACACACTTTCCAGGCGTGCGCCTTCAACCACTCGGCCACCCCTCCGACCGCAGACAGGGCGCCCGGGCACCGAGGCGCCGGACGCGACCAGGGCCGCGCGGTGGGGTGCTGTTAGCCGGGTGCGCCGCCGGGCGCAAGCGGCGGACCCTGAGCGGGACGAAAACCGTCCCGCTCAGCGCGTCTCAGGCCTCCGGGTCGAGGTGGAAATGCACGCTCTCGACGTTGGCGCGCTCAAAAGCCTGCATCACGTGCTGGTAGGAGCGCTCCATCTCGGTGGCGTCGTCGCCCGGGGTGTCCTCGGGCTTGAGCACGAACATCAGGAGCGAGCGCCCGGTCACGTCGTAGCCATTGCCGAACGGGAAGCTCTCGACGTCCTGGCTGTCGGGCAGGTTGGTGTCGAGCAGCCTGGTCCAGGCCACGCCGTTGGGCGATTCGGGCAGCGTGAACGTCACCAGGTCGTGGTGGGCGTTGAACATGATCAGCAGCGTGGCGTCGCCGCCCCGGCGGTGCAGGCCGGTGGCCTGGGCACGCCCGTCGAGCTGGACCGCGAACGCCTTCGCCGCCCCCTCGGACCAGTTCTCGCTGGCCATCTCGCCCCCGTCCGGGCGCAGCCAGGTCACGTCCTTGACGCCGAACTCCTCGTCGTACTGCCCGGTGAGGAAGCGTCCGCGGCTGAGGATCGGCAGGGCGTTGCGCAGGATGACCAGGCGCTGGGTGAACTCCGCGAGATCGCGCTCCTCGTCGCCGATCGCCCCCCAGTCGAGCCAAGAGACCTCGTTGTCCTGGCAATAGGCGTTGTTGTTGCCGTTCTGGGTGCGGGCGAACTCGTCGCCGGCGAGCAGCATCGGGGTGCCGCGCGACAGGAACAGGGTCGCCAGCATGTTGCGCATCTGTCGCAGCCGCACGGCCCGGATCGCCGGGTCCTCGGTCGGGCCCTCGGCGCCGTAATTGTACGAGAGGTTGTGCGAGTGGCCGTCGCGGTTGCCCTCGCCGTTCGCCTCGTTGTGCTTCTCGTTGTAGGCCACCGTGTCATGCAGGGTGAAGCCGTCATGGGCGGTGAGGAAGTTCACCGAGGCCCAGGGTTTACGGCCGCGCTTGTCGAACTTGTCGGCCGAGCCCGAGACCCGGGCGGCGAGGTCCGGCAGCAGGCCGGGATCGCCCCGCCAATAGGCGCGCACGTCGTCGCGGAACCGGTCGTTCCACTCGGCCCAGCCCGGCGGGAAGCCGCCGACCTGGTAGCCGCCGGGGCCGCAATCCCACGGCTCGGCGATCAGCTTGACGCCGTTGAGCACCGGGTCCTGCCGGCAGGTGTCGAGGAAGCCGCCGCCCTCGTCGAAGCCGTAGGGCTCACGGCCGAGGATCGTGGCCAGGTCGAACCGGAAGCCGTCGACCCGCATCTCGGTGGCCCAGTAGCGCAGGGAGTCGGTCACCAGCTGCAGAACCCGCGGGTGCGACAGGTTGAAGGTGTTCCCGGTGCCGGTGTCGTTGATGTAGTAGCGCGGCTCGCCCGGTAGGAGCCGGTAGTAGGAGGCGTTGTCGACGCCCTTGAACGACAGAGTCGGGCCCTTCTCGTTGCCCTCGGCGGTGTGGTTGTAGACCACGTCGAGGATCACCTCGAGGCCGGCGCCGTGGAAGCGCGAGACCATCTCCTTGAACTCGGAGAAGGCGAAGTCCGGCACCGCCGCGTAGCGCCGGGCGGGGGTGAAGAACGAGATCGTGTTGTAGCCCCAGTAATTCACCAGGTTCTTCTGCTGCAGGTAGTCGTCCTGCACGAAGGAATGCACCGGGAGCAGCTCCACCGAGGTGACGCCGAGGCTCTTGATGTAGTCGAGCACGTCGGGCGTGCCGAGGCCGGCATAGGTGCCGCGCAGCTTCTCCGGAACCCGCGGGTCGAGCTTGGTCATGCCCTTCACGTGGGCCTCGTAGAAGATCGTCTTCTCCCACGGCACGTTGGGCTTGCGGTGCCGGCCCCAAGTGAAGGCCGGGTCGATCACCCGCGAGCGGCGGTTGAACGGCGCGCTGTCGCGCTCGTCGAAGGTCAGGTCGTCGCCCGACTCCATCTGGTAGCCGAATAGGGCAGGGTTCCAGGTGATCGAGCCCACCAGTCCCTTGGCGTAGGGGTCGATCAGGAGCTTGTTGTGGTTGAACCGGTGGCCGGCCTTCGGCTCGTAGGGGCCGTGGACCCGGTAGCCGTAGATCGTGCCGGGCCGCGCATCCGGCAGGTAGCCGTGCCAGATCTCGTCCGTGTATTCGGGGAGCTCGATCCGCTCGATCTCCTTCTCGCCCTGGTCGTCGAACAGGCAGAGTTCGACCTTGGTGGCGTGGGCCGAGAACAGGGCGAAGTTGACGCCCAGCCCGTCCCAGGTGGCGCCGAGCGGATAGGGCTGGCCTTCCTGGATGCGCGTGCGGGTCGCGCGGGACGAGTTTGTCGAACGGGTCGGGTCGGCCATGGGAGCTCCGGTGCTGGCAGCCCGGAACGCCGGCCGCGCGTCGCGGGACGCCTCGGCCGGTGACCCCGGACTGCAACGCAAACGTCCCGGGAACAGCGAAGCTCCCGCCGGGGCGGGCGAATTTTTGCGGTGCGGTTCGGGCCGGCGGGCCCCGCCTCTCGCGCCGCGTGCCGGATATCGGAACCGGCACGCGGCGCGAGTTTTTCGCTGCGCATCGTCGTTTTCCGAAAGCCGGAATCCACCCTTTGGGACGATGCCCTAGTTCGCGTTCGGAGCCGGCGCGGTGAAGCTGCGGTCGAGCACCCGGCCGACGTCGAGCCGCTTGGCCAGGATGCCGTAGCGGGTCGCGCGATCGGACGCCTCCTGGACCTCCGCGACCACGCCGTCGTCGATGTTGATCGGGCTGGTCCGCTGCGCCGCATAGGCCGCCAGCAGCACATCCTCCGGCAGGCGTGTCAGGGCGGCGGTGCTCTTGGCGTATTCGGGGAGATGGTCGAGCGACCACAGCCGGGCCCTGTTCAGGCGGTCCAGCAGGTCCTGCACGGCCGCCCGCTTGGTGGCGATGGCGGTGTCGGAGGCGACAATGAACGTGATGGTCGGGGTCAGGCCCGCGCCGTCGGCGATCACCCGGGCGTTGTCCTTGCGGGTCGCGAACGAGACGTAGGGCTCCCAGACCGCCCAGGCATCGATCGAGCCGGCGACCAGGGCGACCTTGGCGTCCACGGGGTTGAGCGGCGCGAAGGTGGCGTCCTCCAACCTAATCCGCGTCTTCTCCAGGGTCGCGTCGATCAGGAACTGGCCCCAGCCGCCGCGGGTGCCGGCCAGGCGCTTGCCCGCGAGGTCGGCGGCCGACCGGATCGGGGAATCCTGGCGGACCAGGATCGCCTGGCTCCGCGGGTCCGATTTCGTGCCGCCGACCGCCTTGATCGGGGCGCCGGCCGCGTAGGCCGTGAGCAGCGACAGGTCGCCGGTATAGCCGACATCGAGGGCGCCGGCATTGAGCGCCTCCAGGATCGGCGCGGCGGCGGGGAATTCCGACCAGGCGATCGTGTAGCGCAGGTCTTTTCCGAAGCCGGAGATCTCCAGCAGCGCGCGGTTGCCGCCCTTCTGGTCGCCGACCCGCAGCATCACCGGCTCGGCCGCGCAGGACGGGGCGGCCGCCGACAGCATCAGGGCGGCGGCGAGCCAGGCGGCCGCGTGCCGGCGGGTCGTTCTCGGGGCGTCAGAGAGGATGCGCATGTGGCCCGTTTCGTTGCCCGGCGCAGCGTGCGCGAGGGGTCCAGCGGAGCGGCCAAGTCTATGGAAGCGCCTGCGGCGAACAAGGAAACGACACTCCGTATTGCGGGCACATCGGGTGATGGCGGTGTCGGGTTTCGTCGCGCGAGAGAAGATACGTGTCGTTGCGGCGGATCTCTCTCAACCAACCGGGTCTTCGTGAGGGCGTTCGCGCAGCGGAGGCTTCGAAGGAGCCCTCCAGCCGGCCCTCAGCCTCCCTGCCGCCGGGCTCCGGAAGCCTACACCCCAAAAACATCCGCCAGATAAGTCCGCACGAAGCTCGGCATCCGGGCCGACGCGGGGCCGCCTGCGCCCCGTGCCACGTGGATCCCGGCGAGTTCCGGCTCCGCCTCCCGGCGGCGGTGGGCCTCGATGCGGGCGCACAGGGCGTCGGCCGTCTCCGGGAACCGCACCGGGCGCAGGAAGGCGAGCTGCCCCTCCCCGGCCAGCAGCACCCAGTTGGTCGCTGCATCCGCCGGCAGCGCCAGGCCGGTCTCCTCGGCGAGTTCCCGGGCGGCGCTGCCGGCGAGGTCGACGGTCTCGCCCCGCACGTCGTCGAGGTCGGGCGTGCCGCACGGGAAGTAGAGCTGGCCGGCATTGGCCGTATGGGTGCCCATCGCGCCGAGCAGCACGCCACCGTCCCGACTCCAGGGCACGATCGCCGCGAAGGCGTTGACCACGCCGGCTTCCGTGCGGCCCCGGTCCCGGTAGGCGATGAAGCTGGAATAGCGGGCGGCAAACAGGTCGACCCGGGCGATCCCGTCCGCGACCGACCAGGCGCGGGCGAGCAGCACGGTGCCGTCGAACATCCCGGGGCTGCGGGCGCGCCGCGCCTGCCAGTGTTCGGCGATTTCCGCTGCGTGGTCCCGGGCGAACGGCCAGTCATGCGCGACGAGTCGCGCCGTGACCCCGGCGAGCCGGGTGATCCGGAAGCCGTCGGGCATCCGAGCGGCGTCCACGATCCGCAATCCGTCAGACACGCAAGGTCCCGTCCGACACGATCACGGCCGAGCCGCCGATCTCCACCGAGCGCAGGGCGCCGGCCGCGATCGTGAGCTGGAGCGCGATGGCGCTCGGCCGGCCCATGGCCTCGCCCTGGCGGATCGCCACGTCGTGGGTGCCGTCGCCCAGGGTCTCGAACTGCATCAGCACCCCCGCGAAGGCGGCGGCCGCCGAGCCGGTGGCGGGATCCTCCGCGATGCCGAGATGCGGCGCGAACATCCGCACCCGCCAGCTCTGGCCCGTCCCCTCGGGGTCCGGCGCGTAGAGGTAGAGCCCGTCCTGCGCCTCCGGTCCTCGCGCCGGCTGGGCGGAATCGAGCGCCGCCACCGTGGCCACCGGCACGCAGGTGAAGGACGGCCCGACCCCGTGGCGGCTCGGGACGTGCCGGCCGGTGCCGAGATCGCTGGGCTCGAGCCCGAGGAGCGGCGCGAGCACCGCCGGGTCCGGGCCGGCGCCCAGGAATTCCGGCAGGGCCGGCAGCTTGAACCGCGCCCGGCCGCCGCTGCCGTCGGACAGCGTCTCGACCACGCAGGGCACGATCCCGATCCGCTCCTCCAGGCCGAAGGCCCGGGCATCGCCCCGGGACGGGTCCTCCAGGGCGAGCAGCACGGCGCTCCCCACGGTCGGGTGGCCGGCGAACGGAAGCTCGTGCCGCGGCGTGAAGATACGCAGACGCGCCCGCTGCCGCGCGTCGGTGGGCGGCAGCACGAACACCGTCTCGGACAGGTTGAACTCCGCCGCGATCGCCTGCATCGCGGCCGTGTCGAGCCCCTCGGCGTCGCGCACCACGGCCAGCGGGTTGCCGGCGAGTTTTTGGTCGGTGAACACGTCGAGGGTGACGAAGCGGCGCGCCATCGTGTCGGTCCTCCGGGCGGCGCCCGCGACCGGCTGGCGGCTGCGGCGCGCTTTGCTAGGCTGTGCGAACGCCCGACTCGGTCCGGGCGGCGCGGTCCCGGAGCCTAGCCCAGTGCGGCACCGCTTCCCAGGCCGCGGAGACGGGAGGGAGCCATGCCCGACACGGAGCACGCCTACGCGGTCACGGTGACCTGGACCGGCAACACCGGGGCCGGCACCCGGACCTATCGCGGCTACGACCGCGCCTTCGAGGTCGCGGCCCCGGGCAAGCCCACGATCGCCGGCTCGTCCGACCCGGCCTTCCGGGGCGACCCGGCGCGCTGGAACCCGGAGGACCTGCTGGTGGCCTCGCTCTCGGCCTGTCACAAGCTCTGGTATCTCGGCCTGTGCGCGCAGGCCGGGATCGTGGTGACGGCCTACGCCGACACCGCCGAGGGCCGCATGACCGAGGAGCCCGGCGGCGCGGGCCAGTTCACCACGGTCACCCTGCGCCCGCGCGTGACCGTCACGGCGGACTCGGACGCCGACGCCGCCCTGGCGCTGCACCACCGGGCGCACGCGCAGTGCTTCATCGCCCGCTCGGTGAACTTTGCGGTGACGCACGAACCGACCATCGTGCGGGAGGGCGTGGATTGAGGGCGTGCGCGATCCGGCCCCTACACCGCCTCGACCAAAAACGTCTCGCTCGGGCTCACATACTCGTCCTGCGCGGCCACGGTGAGGATCTCCCGGGAGCCCGCCGCCGCGGTGCGCTTCAGGAGGCCGTATACCGAGGCGGCGGCCGCGCCCAAAGCCGTGGCGGCCGAGCCGGTGCGGGCGTAGTGGACCAGGAACAGGGCCGCGATGCAGTCGCCCGCGCCGTTCACCGCGATGGCGAGGCGCGGGGTGCGGACCCGGAACACCCGGCCCTCCGCCCCGGCCAGCAGGTCGATCCGGTCGGACGGCGTGTCGGCGCAGAGCGCCGAGGTGACCAGCACCACCCGGGGGCCCCGGGCCTGGAGCGCCGCGATCGCGGCCGCCGCCTCCGGCAGGGTCCGGCTCGGCAGGCCGGTGAGCCGGTCGAGCTCGAACTGGTTGGGGGTGAGGATGTCGGCCGCCGGCACCGCGCGCTCGCGCAGGAACGCCTCGATCCCCGGCCGCACGTAGACGCCCTCCGCGACGTCGCCGATCACCGGGTCGCAGCAATAGAGGGCCTGCGGGTTCGCGGCCCGCACGGAGGCCACCGCCTCCAGGATCGCCGCCCCGATCGCGGCCGAGCCCATGTAGCCCGACAGCACCGCGTCGCAGCCGGGAAACACCCCGCGCTCGCCGATGCCGCGCACCACGTCGCGGATCATGTCCGCCTCGAAGATCGGGCCGCGCCACGCCCCGTAGCCGGTGTGGTTGGAGAACTGCACCGTGTGCACCGGCCAGACTTCGACCCCGAGCCGTTGCATCGGGAACACCGCCGACGCGTTGCCGACATGCCCGTAGGCAACGTGGGACTGGATCGACAGGACGTTCAACGCGGGTGATTCCCGGTGCCGTGAGGAGAGCCGCTGCTGTCGGCGATCCGGCGCGCGGGCGCAAGCGCGGGGGCACGCACGGGAGGCGCGCACGGGGGGCACGCCGCGAGCGGCGCGGTTCGGACGGCCGGCCCACCTCGGGTTCGGCCCCCGCGGCCGGCAGGCGGGTCGGATCGCGTCCCGCTCGGCGGGACGGCGGGAGCGGATCAGGGCGCGCGGCAGCGCATGGCCACCGTCGCCTGCGTGACGCTGAGCGCCCGGCGCCGCGTCTCCAGCGAGGCGCCCGGCGCGTCCGAGACGGACGCGGCCTCCCGCTTCAGCGTCGCGTCGCAGGCGCAGGAGCTGTAGCCGGCGGCGTCGTAGCAGGCGTCGTGGCGCATGCAGGCGGCGTCGAGGGCGTCGATCGGGGGCAGGCCCTCGCCGCGCTGGCCCGTGCCGCAATAATTGCCGTGGAACAGGTCCTCGCCGGCCGCGATCTTGCCGAGATCGCCCTTGGGCGGCGCCGGCGCCTCCGCCTGCCCGCTCGGGTTGAGGTCGTTGGCCGGGCCGCCCGCCTTGGAGCCCGACGCCCGCAGGGTCTTGGGGATGCCGGAGCGCTCCCCGGGCTCGTTGAGCGCCTCGCCCGCCCGGCCGTTCGGATCGGACAGGTCCGGCAGCGGCGGGGGCGGCCCCGGGCGGGGCTCGTCCGCCTCCAGGGTGGTATACGCCTCACCGGCGGCGGCCTGCGCCCGGAGG
Source organism: Methylobacterium sp. AC315 (assembly GCF_979253755.1). Taxonomy (NCBI): domain Bacteria; kingdom Pseudomonadati; phylum Pseudomonadota; class Alphaproteobacteria; order Hyphomicrobiales; family Methylobacteriaceae; genus Methylobacterium; species Methylobacterium sp. AC315. Next base: position 579,118 of record NZ_CEEDEA010000001.1, on the reverse strand, counting down.
GGCTGCGGGACGGCCAGGAGCGGGACGGCCAGGAGCGACAGCCCGAGAAGAACGCGGCGGATGGGTCTCACGGCAGGCTCCCGCATGTGGCGCCAGCAATGCGAAACCCGCCCGTTCCGTTCCGAAGTCGGTCTGCGCAGTGGTGATGGGCTGGGGCCGCTACACGGGATCGGGGCCGAGGCCCAGGAGCCGGACATCGACCCGTTGCGGTTGCCGAAGACTTTGCCTCCGACGACGGCCCGTGCCGCCGCGTGCCCTCTGCGCCGCGAAGACCGGGCTGGTCATGCCTCGGAGTCGGCATGGTTAGAGAACCGCACCGTGTGGACCGGCCAGACCTCGACCCCGAGCCGCCGCATCGGGGACACCGTCGCCGCTTTGCCGATAGGGCCGTAGGCGACGTGGGACTGGATCGACAGGGTGTTCAACGTGGGTGATCCCCGGTGCCGTGGGGAGAGCCGAAGCTGTCGGCGATCCGGGGTACGGGCGCAAGCGCGCGGGTGGGCGGTCGGCGCGCGGTGGTTTGGGGGGCGACGGTTGGTGTCGGCTCAGGCGGTCTGCGATGGGTGGTTTCCTGCCTGTCGGCTTCTGGTCGAAAGGTCGTCAAAGCAGACGAAGTGCTAGGGCTCCTTCAGCGACAGTTCCTCAGAGGGCGATACAAGCCCAGCCCCAATCGCGATCCAGACGAGATGGGCATCGGTGCGTGCCCCAAGAGTGGCGCGGATCACCGAGAGGTTGTTGTGCACCGTTTTAAGGCTCAGACACAGTGCCTCGGCTACGGCTTGGGCGGTCATCCCGCCGACGGTCAGGCTCAAGATTTCGAACTCTCGCGGGCTGAGGTCGTCGAGCGCCGTGCGCCCACCAGCCACCTCGTCCTGAGCGATCGCGCGCGCGATGTCGGCGCTCATCGCCCGGTCGCCGCGGAGCACGGTCGCAACCGCCGCCAGCAGCTCACGGGGTGGGCTCGCCTTGCTGACATACCCGCTCGCCCCGGCGGCGAAGGCTTGGCGCGCGATCATCGCCCCGGTGCGCATGCTGAACACGACGATGCGAGCAGACCCATCCCACTGGCGGATGTGACGGATGGCCTCGATACCGCTTGGGCCAGGCAGCGACAGGTCGAGGATCACGAGATCGGGCTTGTGAGCCTTGTAGTGGGAATAGGCCATTGCCGCGTTCTCGGCTTCCGCGACCACGACCAAGCCCTGCTGTCGCTCGATCAGGCGGCGATAGCCCTCGCGCACGACTGGATGGTCATCGACGAACAGGATGGTCGTGGCCATGAGGCGATCTCAGCCGGCCGTCGGCACGGATGCACAGGCACGGATGCCTGAACCGGTGCCGGTGAGCGAAAAGCTTCCGCCGAGGGCAGCGAGCCGCGCTCGGATGCCGACGAGCCCACGGCCCGTGTGAGAAGTGGTTCGGGACACATCGCCCCCGCCGTCATCGTCGAGCGTCAGCGTCACCGCTCGTAGTCCGGCCTCCGACCGGCCGAGCCGCAGGAAGATCCGGCTCGGCCGGCCATGTCGCAAGGCGTTCGTCAGCAGTTCCTGCGCGATCCGATAGAGGCTCGCCGCAACGTTCTCGGGTATGTCGGTGAGATCGCCCCTGACATCGAGATGCAGGGCCGGCCCGGACCGAAGTTGTCCTCGCCAGTCCGCAACGAGGCCACGCAGCGCCTCCTCCAATCCGGCTTCGGCGAGATCGGGCAGTTCGAGGCGGGCCAGGGCTCCACGCAGGCTCTCCCGCATGGTGGCGATGATGGCTTCGATGCCCTGGGCGTCCTCGCGAAGATCGTCGCGCTCCGGGGGCGCAGCTAGTTCGATCGCTGCGGCACGTGCCCCCGCAGCGGCCAGGCACTGGCCGAAGGCATCGTGTAGGTCGCGCGCAAGGGCCTGCCGCTCTTCTTCCTGAACCGTAACGAGCCGCTGCATCAGGCCCGCGCGCTCGGCCTCAATGTTGGCAAGCCGGTCGGCCAGGGCGTTGCAGGCGCGGGCAATCCGGTCGAACTCTGTGGCGGCAAAGCGTGGCAGCGGCGGGTGGGTGCCGGCCGTGTCGAGGTTTTCCAGCCCGTGCACGATCCGCCCAACCGGTGCGACGAGCCGCATCACGGCGAGCCAGTTGAGAAGGAGCGTCGCCGCCGCTAAACCAAGGACCAGTCCGCCTGCGAGGCGCGTGCGCCGCCAGAGACGAGCCGCAGATGCCATCGGATCGGGCCATGCCGTGACACTGCCGATGGTCCGCTCGCGATACACGATCGCCCGGATCGTCGGCGCGGCAGCGGCCTCCCAGACGAGGGCTTCGCGGAACCACGCAGGGGCGGCATCGAGGCCGTCCCAGTCACCGCAAAAGCGGCGGGGTAATTCCACGCCGAGATGAATGTCGGCGCAGATGCCCGGCAGGAGCGTGACGATGGCCGGCGCGGCCTGCGGTGCGCTGGCGGGCATTGCAGCTGGTCCGGCGCTTCCGAGGCCCGGCTGACGCGCGAGCTGCGCGGCGATCCGATCTGCCGACATTGCAGCCTCCCAGCGGAGGCTTGCGTGAGCGTCCCAGGCGGCCCATGCGATCGCCCCCACTAGGCAGAGCGCGGCCACAACAAGAAGGCGCAGACCGAGATGTGTGGGCAGGCTCATGGATCAAGCAGCCGGGCTCGAAGCGATGCTCTGATTTGGCACCGGGACCGTGGGGGTGCGCAAGCCATGGCTCACTCGGACGGGAAGAATGCCCGGGCTTCAGCGGGAGGACTTCCCTGGTCTGATCCCGCCACGATCAGGAGGATGGTGCTGCCCCCTCTCCACGGAGCCGACCATGTCGCTTCACCTGTCTCGCCGTAACCTTCTGACTGCGTCCGCCCTGCTCCCGCTCGGATTTCACCTCCCTGCAATGGCCGCGCCCGTGAATGGCCCGTACCAGGTCGGCGCGTTCACGGTGACGCCGTTGCGCGACGGCCTCTTTCCGCTGGAGCCGAGCATGATCCCGGCCGCCGAAAGCCAGGCCGGACAAGCCTTGCTGGAGGGGGCCGGTCTTCCTGCGAAGGGCCCGTCGCCGGAGCCGGTCAACGCGTTCCTGATCCGACGCGGGGAACGGCACTGGCTGCTCGATGCGGGCTGCGGCACCGTCCTCGGGCCGGGCTTCGACCGGGTAACCGCGGCACTGGCGACGGAGGGCGTGCGGCCGGAGCAGATCGAGACCATCTGGCTCAGCCATCTGCACGCCGACCATGCCGGCGGTCTCTTGACGCCGGACCGCCTCGCGCGGTTCGCAAACGCGGAACTCGTGCTGCAGGAGCGTGAGGTGGCCTACTGGTCGGATGCGGCTGCCAGAGCCTCCGCTCCGGCTCCATTGAGCCCGATGTTCGAGACCGCACAGGCGGTGCTGGCGGCCTATCCTGACAGGGTCCGGCGTGTCTCCGGCGAGGCGGAGCTAGCACCGGGTATCCATGCGCTGCCGCTGCCCGGCCATACACCGGGACATATGGGCGTCTTGATCGCGGACGGCTCCAACCGCCTGCTGATCTGGGGCGATATCGTCCACTCGCGGATCCTACAGATGCCGCATCCGGATTGGACGGTGATCTGGGACACCGATCCAGCGGAAGCAATCACGACGCGACGGCGCATCCTCGACCGTGCGGCAGTCGACGGCTTGAGGGTGACCGGGATGCACCTCGCCACAAGTGGAAGGATCGAGCGTGCGGATACGGGTTACGCACTGGTCTAGCTGCGCCGCAACTAGAGTACCGCAGATGTCCGCTTTCGAGGTCTCTTCAATGGACAATTGGCGACCGCATCGGGTCGGGAGCAGACGGCATTAACCCTCAACCTTCACCCACCAGCAACTCCTGCAGCACTCGGGGATTCCGGTCGAGCAGCCCCAGCAGCACCCGGGCCGGCCCCTCCGGGCGGCGTCGGCCCTGCTCCCAGTTGCGCAGGGTCGAGACCGCGATCCCGATGCTCTGCGCGAAGCGGGCCTGCGAGGCGCCGGTGCGCCGCCGGATGGCGGCCACGTCGAGATCGGCGGCGACGCGGGGCGCGTGCACCACGAGACCCGGGACCGCCTCGCCGCGGGCATGGGCGAGCGCGTCCTGCAGGCCCGCCATGACGGTTTCAAACGCTTCGTTCTTCATCGATCCCTCGCCGATCACCGATCCCGGGCCTGCTTGATGGCCTTGGTCAGGCTGTGCATGGCGTTGATCTCGGCATCCGTGAAATTCGCGCGTGCGGTCTAGCTCAGCACTACCAAAAGATAGGCGGGACCATCATCGCCGAGATAGGCCACCATCACGCGGTAGCCGCCCGAACTGGCGAAACGGATCTTGCGGACCCCACCCGAGCCCTGGACCAGATCGCCGTCCTGGGGCGCGGCGGCAACCTGGTTCACGATCGCCGCGCGCTCGTCGTCCGACAGGCCGATCCGCCTGGCCGTGGTCAGGAAGGCGTTCGTCTCGACGACCGTATGGAGCCGCTTCTCCATGCCGGGAAGAATAAGCCCATGGCGCAGGCCCGTCCATGGCGACGCGTCCTTCCAGCACCTCCAGCGAAGCCCAAGTTCCCAAAAAGAACCCTTGTCCCCCGCCCTCCCCCGCCTCAGATGGGTCCGATCCCCCCGCCGCCCCCCGAGCCCGATGGACATCGAAGCCCTGCGGACCTCCACCCTCGCCTTCGTCGAGGCGCACAAGGTCTGGACCCCGCTGATCGCCGGGGGGCTCGCCTTCTGCGAGTCGATCGCGATCCTGTCGCTGTTCGTGCCGGCCACCGTGATCCTGATCGGCATCGGCGCCCTGGTCGGGGGGGCCGACATCCCGCTCTGGCCGGTGATCGGCGCCGCCGCCCTGGGGGCCGCGCTGGGGGATTGGCTCTCCTACGAGGCCGGGCGCTGGGTCGGGCCGGGCGCCCGCACCAAGTGGCCGTTGCGGCGCTACCCCGACCTCGTCGCCAAGGCGGAACGCTTCATCGGCCGCTGGGGCATTGCCGCGGTGGCGCTGGGGCGCTTCTTCGGGCCGGCCCGGGCCCTGGTGCCGCTGCTCGCCGGCACCCTCGGGCTGGCGCGGCTGCCGTTCCAGCTGGCCAACGTCGGCTCGGCGCTGGTCTGGGCCTTCGTGCTGCTCGCCCCCGGGGCCGGGCTGCTCGCCTGGCTCGACCGGTGATCCGGCCGGCCCGCTGATGCGCCGCTTCCCGCCGGAGCGCATCGTCTGCCTCACCGAGGAGACCGTCGAGACCTTGTACCTTCTGGGTGAGGAGGACCGGATCGTCGGCGTCTCGGGCTACGCGGTGCGCCCGCCCCGGGTCCGGCGGGAGAAGCCCCGGGTCTCGGCCTTCACCAGCGCCGACATCCCAAAGATCCTGGCCCTGGCGCCGGACCTCGTCCTGGCGTTCTCTGACCTCCAGGCCGACATCGTCGCCGATCTCGCCCGCGCGGGTATCGCCGTACACCTGTTCAACCAGAGGGATGTGGCGGGCTGCCTGGCCATGGTCCGCACCCTGGGGGCCCTGGTCGGGGTCCCGGAGCGGGCCGACGCGCTCGCACGGTTCTTCGAAGAATCCCTGCATTCCGCCGCCGCACAGGCCCCGACCCGGCCCAGACTTCGCGTTTACTTCGAAGAGTGGGACGCGCCGATGATCTCCGGAATCGGCTGGATCTCCGAATTAATCGGCTTCGCCGGCGGCCAGGACGTGTTCCCCGAACTCAGCCGGCAGCCGGCCGCGAAGGACCGGATCGTCACCCCCGACCAGGTGATCGCCGCCGCCCCCGACGTGATCCTGGCCTCCTGGTGCGGCAAGAAGGTCAACGTCGACCGCATCCGCGCCCGCCCCGGCTGGGACGCGATCCCGGCGGTGCGGACCGGCCGGATCCACGAGATCAAGGCCCCGCTGATCCTCCAGCCGGGCCCCGCCGCGCTCACCGACGGGTTTGCCGCGATCCGGTCGTTCCTGGCTTAAGTCTCTGCATTCACAGGGATGTTTTGCCGATGGGCCGGGGGCGATCCCGCGCCGCAGGTGACGGATCGGCCGCGTTTCGGCAGGATGTCCCGATTCGACACAGGCGAATCCCGCAACCGCATGTCCGCTTCCCTCGGCCTCCCCGCGCTCCCGGCGGGCGCCACGATCCTGCCCCCCGACCGGCGGCAATCGCCCACCGCCCTGCGGATCCAGCGCGGCGTGCGCCGCCTGTTTTCCGAGATGGGCTGCGTCACCCTGCCGGAATTCTCCCTGGTCAACGGCCGCCGCGCCGACGTGATCGCCCTGTGCGGCGCCGGCCGGCTCACCATCGTGGAGATCAAGTCGAGCGTCGCGGATTTCCGCGCCGACAGAAAGTGGCCTGATTACAGGGACTTCTGCGACCGGTTCTTCTTCGCCATCCCCGAGGACGTGCCCGAATCCCTGATCCCGGAAGAGTGCGGCCTGATCGTCGCCGACGGCTACGGCGCCGGCATCCTGCGGGAAGCCCCGGAGCACCCGCTCAGCGGCCCCCGCCGCAAGGCCGTCACCCTCCGCTTCGCCCACAGCGCCGCCCGCATCCTTCACGCGCTGGCCGACCCGGGCGCGGTGCGGGAAGGGGCGCTTTGACGAGGGATTTCAACGGGTAAGCCCTTTGGGGGGCGGTGGCGGAGCCCCGGGACCTGCAGGGCTTTGCTCTATACCCACAACAGGTCTCGGACCTTTTGAAACCCTGACGTTTTCGTGAAGACTGCGCTATGGGCGGGTGATGACGCCCGTTGCCCTGTTCGAATTGATTCTCGCGCTCCTCGGGGCGGCCCTTCTGCTGTCGCTCGCGGCCGGACGGCTCGGGTTTCCCCCGGCCGCCGCCCTGGTGCTGGGCGGCATGGCGCTGGCGGTGGCGCCGGGCCTGACGGCCTTCGATCTCGATCCGGACCTGATCATGGTCCTGTTCCTGCCGCCGCTGCTGCTCGAATCGGCCTATTTCACCGTCTGGCGCGACTTCCGCGCGAGCCTCGGCGCGATCCTGTCGCTCTCGCTCGGTGCGGTGCTGTTCACCACCCTGGTGGTCGGGCTCGTCGCCCACGCGGTGGTGCCGGCCCTGCCCTGGGCCGCCTGCTTCGCGCTCGGCGCCATCGTGTCGCCGCCGGACGCGGTCGCCGCCAAGGCGGTGCTGGCCCGGGTCGCCCTGCCCCGCCGGATGGTCACGGTCCTGGAGGGCGAGAGCCTCGTCAACGACGCGTCCGGCCTCGTGCTCTACCGGTTCGCCGTTGCGGCGGCGCTGACCGGCAGCTTCAGCGTCTGGGCGGCTGCGGGCAGCTTCGCCTGGCTGGCGGTGGCGGGCGTCGCGGTCGGGCTCGCCTGCGGCCTGGCGGTGAACGCGCTGGTGCGGCGCCTGCACGATGCCAACGCCGTCGCGGTGCTGAGTTTCCTGGCCTCCTACGCCGCCTATCTCGCCGCCGAGGAAGTCCACGCCTCCGGGGTGCTCGGCGTGGTCGCCTGCGGGCTGATGATGGGCGGGCGCGAGCACGAGACCTTCGACGCTCATGTCCGGCGTCACGCCGTGTCGGTGTGGGAATTCGTGGTCTTCGTGCTGGAGGCTCTGGTCTTCGTGCTGATCGGGCTGGCCCTGCGCGGCGTGCTGGCCCGGTCCGAGGGCGACCTCGGCGCGCTCGCCACCGGTCTGCCGCTGGCGGTCATCGTCACGGTGGCGTGCGTAACCGCGCGGCTGCTGTGGGTGTTCCCCGCCGTCTACCTGCGGCGGACCCTGTCGGCCCGGGTTCGCGCCCAGGAGCCCCGCCCGGACCCGCGGGTGCCGCTGATCATCGGCTGGGCCGGCATGCGCGGGGTGGTGACCCTGGCCGCTGCCCTGGCACTGCCGGTGGACTTTCCGGGCCGTGACGCGATCCTGGTGGCGGCCTTCGCGGTGATCCTGTTCACGGTCCTGATCCAGGGCACGACGCTCGGTCCGCTGATCCGGTGGCTACGCCTCGACCCGCGCCAGAGCCTCCCGGAGGGCCATCTCGACGCCGCGATGGCCCGGGTGGTGATGAACGAGGCCGGGCTCGGTGCCCTACAGCGGCTGGTGGCGCCCGGGTCCGGCGCGCTGCAGCATCCGCGCCTGGTCGAGGAGTACCGTCGCCGGGTGCGGGCATCGTCCCGGGACCGCGACGAGCGTGGGGCGCTGGCCGCCGAGAAGACCGAGCATTTCGCCGCCGCGCTGCTCGCGGTGCGGTCCGGGCGCTCGGCGCTGATCGCCCTGCACCGGGAGAACCGCATCCACAGCTCGGTGTTGCGGGCCCTGGAAGGGGAGATCGACCTGGAGGAACTCCACCTGAAGCGCCTGGCCGGCGAGGCGCCGGCGCACGGCGCCGTCTAAGCCCGAACTCCGAGCGGAGCGTCGGGGTTCTCGAGGCTAGGCGTTCGCGCATCCTGCCGGATGTCGGAACCGGCATGTTGCGCTGGCATCTTGATCCGCAACGTTTTTTTCCGAAAGCCGGCGGCCGCCTTTCGAAACGATGCCTTAGCGGGTGGTGCAGGCGTCGGCCGGGTTGCTGTAGCCGCTGTAGACGACCCGCACCTTGCGCAGGCAGGGGGCGGCCTCCTTGGGCGCCGCCACGGGGGAGACCTCCACCGGCTCCACCCGCAGGCTCGCCGTGACGGTCGGCTCCTCAGGGGTCGCCAGCGCGCGGCTGGCGCTCATCACGAACGGGGTGGCAACCATCGCCGAGACGGCGAGTGCGGCCAAGACGGCAAAGTTCTTGCGGCCGAAATCGTGACGCGTGCGAGCCTGATGCATGACTGATGGTCCGTCGTATTCGGCAGCGCTGAGGTGCCGAAATCCCCTGTTTGCGGCGATAACTTGGCCGCGAACTTGACGGTTCCCGCTATGCCGAGAAAACGGCCCCGCTTGCGTGCTTCGCCACACAACCGGGGCGCCCGTGCGAAGGATTCAGACGATCTTACGGTACTGCACGAAGCCCGACCGCTCCGCGATCCGGTCGTAGAGCAGCATCGCGTCGGTATTGGTCTCATGGGTCAACCAATGGACGCGTGAGCAGCCGGCGGCTTTTGCGGCCGCGTAGACATGCGTGATCAGCCGACGGCCGATTCCCGCGCCACGGACTGTGTCCGCCACGAACAGGTCCTGCAGGTAGCAGTAATCGCCGATCGTCCAGGCCGAGCGGTGGCGGATGTGGTGGACCAGCCCGACCGCCTCGGCGCCCCGCCAGGCCAGGGCGCCGTCGACCGGTTCGGCCGGGTCGTTGAGACGGGCCCAGGTGCAGTCCGTGACGGCCTCGGCGATCTCGACCTTGTAGAAGGCCTGGTAGCCCCGCCAGAGCGGCAGCCACGCCGCCCGATCCTCCGGGGCGATCGGACGGATGGCGATGGTCTCCGGTTCGAGGGTCATGGTCCGCGTCTCCCGCATGGCACAGGGGGAGAGCTGACCACCCTCCGTACCCCGGGCGCAAGCGCAACCGCGCCCGCCCCGCTGGCCCTTCGTCTTGCACCCCCCGCCGCCCCCACCTAAACCGGCCCGCCGAACCCCAGACCCGCATCGCCGAGCCGTCCCCGCCCATGTCCCACAAGAAATCGTTCCAGGGGCTGATCCTGACGCTGCAGGAGTTCTGGGCCGCGCAGGGCTGCGTGATCCTCCAGCCCTACGACATGGAGGTCGGCGCCGGCACGTTCCATCCGGCGACGACGCTGCGCGCGCTCGGCCCGAAGCCCTGGAAGGCCGCCTATGTCCAGCCGTCGCGCCGGCCCAAGGACGGCCGCTACGGCGAGAATCCCAACCGGCTCCAGCATTATTACCAGTTCCAGGTGATCCTGAAGCCGAACCCGCCCAACCTCCAGGAACTCTACCTCGCCTCCCTCGACGCGATCGGGGTCGACCTGAAGCTCCACGACATCCGCTTCGTCGAGGACGATTGGGAGAGCCCGACGCTCGGCGCCTGGGGCCTCGGCTGGGAATGCTGGTGCGACGGGATGGAGGTCAGCCAGTTCACCTACTTCCAGCAGGTGGCGGGATTCGAATGCGCGCCCGTGGCCGGCGAGCTGACCTACGGCCTCGAGCGGCTCGCCATGTACGTCCAGGGTGTCGAGAACGTCTACGACCTCGACTTCAACGGCGCCGAGGGCGCGGACCGGATCACCTACGGCGACGTGTTCCTGCAGGCCGAGCAGGAATATTCCCGGCACAACTTCGAGGCGGCCGACACCGCGATGCTGTTCCGCCAGTTCACCGACGCGGAGGCCGCCTGCCGGTCCTATCTCGACGCCGGCGCGCCTGCCGCCGAGACCGAGCGCCACCGCATGGCGCAACCGGCCTACGACCAGTGCATCAAGGCGAGCCACGTCTTCAACCTGCTCGACGCCCGCGGGGTCATCTCGGTCACGGAGCGTCAGAGCTACATCCTGCGGGTGCGGGAACTCGCCAAGGCCTGCGGCGCGGCGTGGCTCAAGACGGCGGCCGGTGGAGCCCCTTGAGCCCTCGCGCGTTGCAACCCCCGCCAATCGGCGCGTTTCGGCGCGTCCGCAGACGCGGGAATATCATGATGAAAAAGACCCTCCTCGCCCTCGGCGTCCTCGCGTTCGGTCTCGCCCCGGCGCTCGCGGCCGATCCCGGCCCGGAGGCTGTGGTCAAGAAGCTCTATGCGGAGCCGCGCCCGAATCACTCGGCCGTCTACACCAAGCGCCTGCAGGGCCTGTTCGACGCCGACGCCAAGCAGGCCAACGGCGCCACCGGCAGCCTCGACTTCGATTACCGCCTGAACGGCGAGCCCCTGAAGCCCGATACCGTGAAGGCCCTGACCTTCAAGGAGGCCACGGAGGGCAAGGACCAGGCGAAGGTCACGGTGGAGCGCAAGGGTGGGGACGGCTCGAAATCCATCGTCTTCGACCTCGTGCGCGAGGACGGCGCCTGGCGGGTGTCGGATGCCCACGCGATCGGCGATCGCAAGTGGCAGCTCACCACCATCCTGAAGGGCGAGGCGCAATAAGAGCTTCTCACGAAACTCCCGATCACCGGGAGTTCTTCTCTGGCAGCGACGGCGCAGCGGGAGATTTGTGAGAGGTTCTCAGGACGGCCCCGGCCGTTCGACCCTCGACAGGCCAGCGGCGCGGCGATATGGCCGCGCCATGCCCGACCTCCTGCTCGAACTCCGCTCGGAAGAGATCCCCGCCCGCATGCAGCGGCGCGCGGCGGAGGATCTGAAGAAACTCGTGACCGACGCGCTGGTCGAGCGCGGCTTCCTGTACGAGGGCGCCAAGGCGTTCTCGACGCCGCGCCGCCTCGCCCTGCACATCGCCGGCCTGCCCGCCCGCGGCGAGGCCGTGCGCGAGGAGCGCCGCGGGCCGCGGGTCGGCGCCCCCGAGGCCGCCGTCCAAGGCTTCCTGAAGGGCGCCGGCCTTGCGAGCCTGGACGAGGCCCAACGAATCACCGACCCCAAGAAAGGGGAATTCTACCTCGCGGTGATCGAGCGCCCGGGCCGCGAGACCCTGGACGTGCTGGCCGAGCTCCTGCCCGAGATCATCCGGAGCTTCCCCTGGCCGAAGGCGATGCGCTGGGGCGCGGCGTCCGCCCAGCCCGGCGCCCTGCGCTGGGTGCGCCCGCTGCAATCGATCGTCGCGACCTTCGGGCCGGAGACCGAGACCCCCGAGGTGGTGCCGTTCGCCGTCAGTGGCATCGCGGCCGGGACGGTCACCTACGGCCACCGATTCCTGGCGCCCGGACCGATCGAGGTGCGCCGGTTCGACGACTACATCCAGGCCCTGGAGCGCGCGAAGGTCATCCTCGACGCCGACCGGCGCAAGGATGTGATCCTGCACGATGCCCGCGACCTTGCCTTCGCCCGCGGCCTCGACCTCGTGGAGGACGAGGGCCTGCTGGAGGAGGTGTCCGGCTTGGTGGAATGGCCCGTGGTGCTGATGGGCTCCTTCGACGACGCCTTCCTCGACATCCCGGCCGAGGCGATCCGGGCGACCATCCGGGCGAACCAGAAGTGCTTCGTCCTGCGCAAATCCGGCTCGGAGGATCTGGCCCCCGCGTTCATCCTGGTCTCGAATCTTTTGGCGTCTGACGGCGGCCAAGCGATCACGGCCGGCAACGAGCGCGTGGTGCGGGCGCGCCTGTCGGACGCAAAATTCTTCTGGGAGACCGACAAGGCGATCCGCCTGGAAGACCGGCTGCCCAAGCTCGACAGCATCGTCTTCCACGAAAAGCTCGGGACGCAGGGTGAGCGGATCGCCCGCATCGCCGCCCTGGCGAAGGAGCTGGCGCCCCTGGTCGGGGCCGATCCGGCTCTGGCTGAGCGCGCCGCCCGCCTCGCCAAGGCCGACCTCGTCACCGAGATGGTCGGCGAGTTCCCGGAGCTTCAGGGCCTGATGGGCCGCAAATACGCGGCACTCCAGGGCGAGCACGCCAGCGTCTGCGCCGCCATCGAGGAGCATTACAAGCCGGTCGGCCCCTCCGACCGGGTGCCGAGCGATCCGGTCTCGATCGCGGTGGCGCTGGCCGACAAGCTCGACACGCTGGTGGGCTTTTGGGCGATCGACGAGAAGCCCACCGGTAGCAAGGACCCATATGCGCTCCGACGGGCGGCCTTGGGGGTGATTCGACTGATCCTAGAAAACCGTATTAGAATCAATCTTCTCGAAAAATTTCATTCAGTTGGTGAGTCATATCTTGATCGTCGCGCTATCGCTGACTTTAAGCGCGTTGAGAAACAGGCGCGAGATTTTGAAAATCAAGGCTTCGGTGCGTCCGACGCAGGCCTGCAATTGCGTGCACTGGAGATCCAAAACCAGACCGGTGTAGACAAAGCGGGAGATTTCATCGCCAAACTGGTTGCGATGGAGACGGACCTTCTCGCCTTCTTCGCCGACCGCCTCAAGGTCTACCTGCGCGAACAGGGCGCCCGGCACGACTTGATCGACGCGGTCTTCGCGCTGCCCGGGCAGGACGACCTGCTGATGGTGGTGCGCCGGGTCGAGGCCCTGCAGGCCTTCCTGGAGACCGAGGACGGCAAGAACCTGCTGGCCGGGGTCAAGCGCGCCTCGAACATCCTGCGGATCGAGGAGAAAAAGGACGGCCGCGCCTACGATGCCGCGCCCGATTCCGCGCTGGCCGCGTCCGGTGAGCCGGCCGAGCGGGCGCTCGCCGAGGCCCTGACGGGCGCCGCCGCGACGGCATCGCACGCTATTGCGAACGAGGACTTCGCCGGCGCGATGCGGGCGCTCTCGACCCTGCGCGCGCCGGTCGACGCCTTCTTCCAGGATGTTACCGTCAACGCGCCCGATCCGGGCTTGCGCGAGAACCGCCTACTGCTGCTCAACGCGCTACGCGCCGCGACCCGCGCGGTGGCGGATTTCTCGAAGATCGAGGGATAGCACCCCTTCTCCCCGCAGGCGGGGCGACGGGACGCGCGGCCCCCGTCCCGTCACCCATGATCGTGCCCGGCATGGTCGTCCACCTCCGGCAGGGTCAGCCCGAAATGGGTGACGAGATCCGCCACCTGTCCCGGGCTCAACTGCCGCGGGTTGAGGTTGCGAAGTAACAGATAAAGCTTGGCGGTCTCCTCCAGCTCCTCGGTGGCGAACACCGCGCCCTCCAGGCTGTCGCCGGCCACCACCGGACCGTGATTTGCGAGCAGCACCGAGCTGTACCGGCCGGCGAGCCCCCGGATCGCGTCCGCCACCGCGGGGTCGCCGGGGCGATAATACGGCACCAGCGCTGTGCCCCCGGTGCGCATCAGGTAATAGGGCGTCAGCGGCGGCAGCACCTGGCGCGGGTCGATCTCGGGCAGCATCGAGACCGCCACCGCGTGGGTGGAGTGCAGGTGCACGATCGCCTTGGCCTCGCCCCGGCTCTCGTAGAGCGCAGTGTGCAGCGGGATTTCCTTTGTCGGCTTGTCGCCCGAGATCAGCCGGCCATCCTGGTCGAGCCGCGAGATCCGGGCGGGGTCGAGGAAGCCCAGCGACGCGTTGGTCGGCGTCACCAGCCAGCCGCCGTCGGGCAGGCGCAGCGAGATGTTGCCGGAGGAGCCCGGCGTCAGGCCGCGCTCGAACAGCGAGCGGCCGTAGCGGCAGATTTGTTCACGCAACGCCGTCTCGCTCATGCGGTCGCTCCCTCGATAAGCTCGAATCCGAGATCGATTCTTTTGGGACTTTCACCCATCAGGCAGATGGCCGCCTGCCGGCCGATCTCCAGGCGCGGGGTGCGCACCGTCGACAAGGGCTGGGGCATCGCCGCCGCGAAGTCGAGCCCGTTGAAGCCGAACAGGGCGATCCGCCCCGGCACCGCCAGCCCCGCCGACAGGCAAGCGAAGTAGCCCCCGAGCGCCATGTCGTCGTTGGAGAAGTAGACCGCGTCGAGGTCCGGACGGCGCGCCAGCAGCGTCTCCAGCCCAGCCCGCCCCGAGGCCGGCGAGGACGGCCCCGGCCGGATTTCTCGGGCCTGGAGCGCCAGGCCCGCTTCGCCCAGGGCAGCCTCGAACCCGGCCAGTCGCTTTCCCGCCCTCAGGTCGACCGCAAGGTCGTGGCCGAGATAGGCGATGCGGCGATACCCGCGGAGCGCGAGATGCCGGGCGCTCGCCGCCCCCACCGCCCGGTTGGAGAAGCCGACCACGGCGTCGATCCCGGGCCCGTCCGTGTCGATCATCTCGACCACGCGCACGCCCCCGGCCTTCGCCAGGGCTACGGTCCCGGGATTGTGCTCCAGCCCGGTCAGCAACAGCGCGGCCGGGCGCCAGGACAGCAGCGCGGCGGCCAGCGCCTCCTCCCGGTCGGGATCGTAGTCGCTCACCCCGATCACGCACTGGATGCCCTCGGCCTCCAGCGCCCCGGTCAGCCCGCGCAGCAGGTCGGGGAACACCACGTTGGCGAGCGACGGCACGATCACCCCGGCGAGCTGCGCGCTCGCGCCGGGACCGGCGAGGCTGCCGGCGAGGCGGTTGGGCACGTAGCCGAGCCGGGCCACGGCCTCGGCCACCCGCTCCCCGGCCCGCTTCGAATAGGAGCCGTGGTTGCGCAGGACCCGCGAGACCGTGCTCTCGCCGACCCCCGCCGCCCGGGCGACGTCGGTGAGCGTCACGAGCCGCCCCGGCGGCTGGAATGCATCCATCTCCCGGCTTCTCCCGGCCATTTTCGCGTCTCCGCCTCGCCTCCCACCCAGGGCCCTCATCCTGAGGCCTCCGCTGCGCTTCGGCACCTCTGGGTGGGGGGTGGATTGGATGCAGGGCTCGCGTTCGGCGGCGCCTTATGCCCCGCCATAGCGGCCTGCATTATTTCGCACAAGCCGGATTGGCAGCGCTGCCAAAAACCGTTACAGCCCCCGTCAGCGCCGCCGGAACGAGCGGTGAAGACCATTATCCGTCCGCCTCCCGCGGGATGCGGACCAGGGAGTACGCCGATGTCGGTTCAAGCCGCCCCGCTGCGGGGCGCGGCCCTCGCGGACGAGAAAACTTTTACCGACCGCACCTACGCGAAGGTGTTCTGGCGCCTCGTGCCGTTTCTGATGCTCTGCTACGTGGTGGCGTATCTGGACCGGGTGAATGTCGGCTTCGCCAAGCTCCAGATGTCCCAGGAGCTCAAGTTCTCCGAGACGGTCTACGGCCTCGGCGCCGGCATTTTCTTTCTGGGCTACTTCCTGTTCGAGGTGCCATCGAACGTGATCCTGCACCGGGTCGGTGCCCGGGTCTGGATCGCCCGGATCATGATCACCTGGGGGTTGATCTCCGGCGCGTTCGTGTTCGTGAACTCGGAATGGACCTTCTACGGGATGCGCTTCCTGCTCGGGTTGGCCGAGGCCGGGTTCTACCCGGGCGTGATCCTGTACACGACGCAGTGGTTCCCGGCCCATCGCCGCGCCAGGGTGATCGCGGTGTTCATGGCGGCGATCCCGATCTCGGGTATCTTCGGCAACCCGCTCTCCGGCTGGATCATGGACGCGTTCAACGGCGCCCACGGCCTGTCCGGCTGGCAATGGATGTTCCTGATCGAGGCCGTGCCGGCCGTGCTGATCGGCGTCGCCGTGTTCCTCTACCTCGACAACCGTCCGTCCGAGGCCAAGTGGCTGACCGACGCCGAGAAGCAGGTGCTGGCGCGGGACATCGCCGCCGACAATCACGGCAAGGAATCCAGCCCGCACTCGATCGCGACCGTGTTCCGCAACGGCCGCGTCTGGTTCATGAGCCTGATCTACTTCGCCTTCGTCACCGGCCAGTACGGCCTGACCTTCTGGCTGCCGACCATCGTCAAGGCGTCCGGGGTGCAGGGCAACCTCAATATCGGCCTGATCAGCGCGATCCCGTTCCTGTGCGCGGCCGTCGTGATGATCCTGCTGGGCTTGAGCGCCGACCGGATGCGCGAGCGCCGCTGGCATCTCATCGTCCCAGCGCTGGTCGGGGCCGTCGGCTTCGTGGTCTCGGCGAGCGCGGGCTCGACCACGGTCGCGGTGGCGGCCCTTTCGGTGGCGGCGGCCGGCGTGCTGACCTGCTCGCCCCTGTTCTGGTCCCTGCCCACCGCCTTCCTGAGCGGCGCCGGCGCGGCCGCCGGTATCGCGCTGATCAACTCGGTGGGGAACCTCGCCGGCTTCGTCAGCCCCTACGTGATCGGGGCGCTGCGCGACGCCACCGGCAGCACCGCGGCCGGCATGTACGCGCTGGCGGTGATGCTGGTGGTCGGCTCGGCCTGCGTGTTCGTCACCCCGGCCAGGATGGTCAACCGCTGAGGTTCTTTCCCCCCTCTCCACACGGGGGAGGAGAGCGCGCTTCGCCCTGCGCTGCCGCCTCACCTGTCCCGTCATCAAGAGCAGGACCCAACCCGATGGCCAACACCACGCAGACAGGCCGCGCCGCGGTGATCGGCCTCGGCTCCATGGGCTCCGGCATGGCAGGCTCGCTCCTGCGCGCCGGCTTCTCCGTGTCCGCCTGCGACGTGAACCCGGAGGCCGTCGCCCGCTTCCGGGATGCGGGCGGCACTGCCGCGGCCGATCCGGCCGAGGCGGCACGGGGCGCCGACGTGGTGGTGAGCGTGGTCGTCAACGCCGCCCAGACCGAGGCGGTGCTGTTCGGCGAGGCCGGCGCCGCCGCGGCGATGCCCGAAGGCGCCGTGTTCGTGTCCTCGGCGACCATGGATCCGGCCGTCGCCCGGGCACTGGCGGCGCGGCTGGAGGCCACCGGCCGCCATTATCTCGACGCCCCGATGAGCGGCGGCGCCGCCCGCGCGGCGGATGGCGGCCTGACCTTCCTGGCCTCGGGCTCGGCGGCGGCCTTCGCCAAGGCCCGCCCCGCCCTCAATGCCATGGCGGGCACGCTCTACGAACTCGGCGACGCGGCCGGCCAGGGTGCGGCCTTCAAGATGATCAACCAGCTGCTGGCCGGGGTCCACATCGCGGCCGCCTGCGAAGCGATGAGCTTTGCCGCCAAGCAGGGCCTCGACCTGGCCCGCGTCTACGAGGTGATCACCAAGTCGGCCGGCAATTCCTGGATGTTCGAGAACCGGGTGCCCCACATCCTCGATGCCGACTACGCGCCGAAGAGCGCGGTCGACATCTTCGTCAAGGACCTCGGCATCGTGCAGGACATGGCCCGGGCCGAGAAATACCCGGTCCCGGTGGCCGCGGCGGCGCTCCAGATGTTCCTGATGGCATCCGGCGCCGGCATGGGCCGGGACGACGACGCGTCCGTGGCGCGGCTCTACGCGCAGGTCTCGGGCGCCAAGTTGCCGGGGCAGAAGTAACCGGATCGAGCGCAGGGAGTCCGAAAAAAATGCCGCGCTTTGCCGCCAATCTCAGCCTGATGTTCAACGAGGTGCCGTTCCTCGACCGCTTCGAGGCGGCGGCCCGTGCCGGGTTCGACGCCGTCGAGTTCCTGTTTCCCTACGAACACCCGCCCGCGGCCATCGCCGAGCGGCTTCGGGCGAACGGCCTGACCCAGGCGCTGTTCAACCTGCCGCCGGGCGATTTCGCCAAGGGCGAGCGCGGCGTGGCGGCGTTTCCCGAGCGCTTCGATGAACTGAGGGCCGGCGTCGACACGGCGCTCCGCTACGCCGAGGCGACCGGCGTCGCCCGGCTGCACCTGATGGCGGGCTTGGCCGACCCGAACGATCCGCGCGCCGCGGAGGCCTATCGCCGGGCGGTGGCCTGGACGGCGGAGCGCCTGGGCGCTGCCGGCCTCGACCTCGTGCTCGAGCCGATCAACGGCCGCAACATGCCGGGCTACTTCCTGAACGATTTCGGCCGGGCCGCGGACCTGATCCGCGCGCTGGCTCTGCCGAACCTCAAGCTGCAGTTCGACCTCTACCATTGCCAGATCCTGCACGGGGACGTGACCATGCGGCTGCGCGCGCTGATGCCGATCGTCGGCCATGTCCAGACCGCGAGCGTGCCCGAGCGTCACGAACCCGGCACCGGCGAGATGAACGACGCGTTCCTGTTCGACGAGCTGGACCGGCTCGGCTACGCCGGCTTCGTCGGCTGCGAGTACATCCCGGCCGCCGACACCGTGGCCGGCCTCGGCTGGCTCGCCGCCTACAAAGGGAGTGCCCGATGAGCCTTGCACTGGGATGCGTCGCCGACGACTACACGGGCGCCTCGGACCTCGCCAACACCCTCACCAAGGCGGGCCTGCGCACGATCCAGACCATCGGCGTGCCGACGGATGACCGTGCCCTGCCGGAGGCCGACGCGGTGGTGGTGGCGCTCAAGAGCCGCTCGATCCCGGCCGGCGAGGCCGTGGCGCGCTCCCGCGAAGCGGACGGCTGGCTGCGCGCCCGGGGCGCCGCCCACGTCATGTTCAAGGTCTGCTCGACCTTCGATTCGACGGAGGCCGGCAACATCGGTCCGGTCATGGATGCCCTGCGGACGGATGCCGGGGAGCCGATCGCCCTGGTCACCCCGGCTTTCCCGGAGACGGGGCGGAGCGTCTACCAGGGCAACCTGTTCGTCGGCTCCGTGCCCCTGAACGAGAGCCCGCTGAAGGATCATCCGCTCAACCCCATGCGCGATGCCAACCTGGTGCGCGTCCTGGCGCGCCAGAGCGCCGGCCCGGTCGGCCTCGTGGATACCGCCACGGTGGCCCGCGGCGCCGAGGCCGTGGCGGCCCGGCTCGACGCCCTGGCGGCGGAGGGCAAGCAGGCGGCCATCGCGGACGCGATCTTCGACAACGACCTCGAAACGCTCGGCCGGGCGATCCTCGCGAAACGGTTCTCGGTGGGCGCCTCGGGGCTCGGGTTGGGGCTCGCCCGCGCCCT
Organism: Methylobacterium sp. AC315; assembly: GCF_979253755.1. Lineage (NCBI taxonomy): Bacteria > Pseudomonadati > Pseudomonadota > Alphaproteobacteria > Hyphomicrobiales > Methylobacteriaceae > Methylobacterium > Methylobacterium sp. AC315. The sequence continues at coordinate 559,931 of NZ_CEEDEA010000001.1, read as the reverse complement.
CGTGGCCGACAGGCGCGGCACCCCGGACGCGGCCGGCGGCGCCCTCGGCGAACCGGTGGGCGGGGCCGCGGCGTGCCTCGCCGGCAGCTGCTCCCAGGCGACCCTCCAGCAGATCGCTGCCGCGGAGGCGCTGATGCCGGTGCTGCGCCTCGACACGGCGGCCCTGCTCGGCGGAGCCGATGCGGTGGCGCGCGTGGTCGGCGAGGCCCTGGCCTTCGCTGAAGAACGCCTGGCCGCCGGCCCGGTGCTGATCGCCTCCTCGGCGACCCCCGAGGCGGTGCGTGCCCTCCAGGCCGAGCACGGGATCGACGCGACCGGCCACGCCATCGAGGCGGCGCTGGCCGCCATCGCCGAGGGGCTGGTCGCCCGCGGCGTGCGCCGGCTCGTGGTGGCGGGGGGCGAGACTTCGGGCGCCGTGGTCGACCGGCTCGGTCTCCGGGCGTTCCTGGTCGGCCCCGAGATCGCCGCGGGCGTGCCGATCCTGCGTACCGCCGGCCGGCCGGAGCCGATGCTGCTCGCCCTGAAATCCGGCAATTTCGGCGGGCCCGACTTCTTCGGGCGCGCCCTGGACATGATGGCCTGACGCGGCAAACCACCAAGCATCATCCCGAGAGCGGTGGCGCCGGCTTTCGAACAACGATGATGCGTCACTAAGAAATCTAGGGCTTTGCCCTGGCGCAGGAGGTTACCCATGCACGCCCTGATTCTCGGTGCCGCCGGCATGATCGGCCGCCGCCTTGTCGATGCCTTGGTCGCGGACGGCACGGTAGGCGGCGCGCCGCTCACCGCCCTTACCCTGCTCGACGTGGTGCCGCCCACGGCGCCCGCGGGCTTCTCCGGGCCGGTAAAGGCCGAGGCCGCGGACCTCACCGCCCCGGGCGCCGCCGAATCCGCCCTCGCCGAGCGTCCGGAGGTGATCTTCCACCTCGCCGCGGTGGTCTCGGGCGAGGCCGAGGCGAACCTGGAGCTCGGCTACCGGGTCAACCTGGACGGGACGCGGCTGCTGCTCGACGCGATCCGCCGGGCCAACGCCGCCGACGGCTACCGGCCGAAGCTGGTCTTCACCTCGTCGCTCGCGGTGTTCGGGCCGCCCTTCCCGAAGGTGATCCCGGACGATTACATCCTGCGTCCGGCCTCCTCGTACGGGGTCCAGAAGGCCATGGGCGAGCTGATGCTCGCCGACTACGCCCGGCGCGGCTTCCTGGACGGGATCGGGTTGCGGCTGCCGACCATCTGCGTGCGCCCGGGCAAGCCCAACAAGGCGGCCTCGGGCTTCTTCTCCGGGATCATCCGCGAGCCGCTGGCCGGCCAGGAGGCGGTGCTGCCGGTCCCCGAGACGGTGCGGCACTGGTTCGCCAGCCCCGCCGCCGCGGTCGGCTTCCTGGTCCATGCGGCGGGGCTCGACCGCGCGGCGATCGGCTCGCGGATCAGCCTGACCATGCCGGGCGTCTCCGCGACCGTGGCCGAGGAGATCGAGGCCCTGCGGCGGGTGGCCGGCGACAAGGCCGTGGCGCTGATCCGGCGCGAGCCGGACGCGACCATCGCCCGGATCGTCTCCTCCTGGCCTGAGGCGTTCGAGCCGGAGGCGGCCCTGGCGCTCGGCTTCCGGGCGGACGCCTCCTTCGACGCGATCGTGGCGCAGCACGTGGCGGAGTTCCACGCCGGCTGAGGCCTCATCGGGCCAGGGCGGAGCGGATATCCTGCTGCCGAAAGTCGTCGCCGACGAACAGCGGCGGCACGCCGTGGACCTGCGCGCAGGCATCGGCGAAGCCGTCGCCGAGGTTCGGCCGGGCGGGGTGGCGGCCCTTGCCGAAGCGGGCATGGGCGGTCAGGGCCTCGCGGCTTTCTGGCGCGTCGATCGGGACGATTTGGATACCGCTCGCAATAAGAAAGCGCAGGATCTGCGATATTGAGGCTGCCAGATCCTGGGCGAGCTTCCGCGTGAGGGCTGTGGCCGTCTCGAACACCCCCAAAGCTGATGTGATCGGCATCTCGGACCCGTCGAGGCAGCGAATCAGGTCGCCGGCCCCCGGCTCGGCCGACAGGATCGCGACCATCCTGGACGCATCGACGAACATCACTCGTCGTTCAGGCTGTCGTAGAACGCTTTGTCGGCGTCCAGGCCCGTGCGCGGGATCGCTGCAAGCTCGTCGAGCAACGGCTTCAGCCGCTCGGCGAGCGGCACCCGCGGCTCCTGGCGCGCCAACTCGTTCGTCCGCGCGATCCGCACCGCTTCGGTCTTGCTCGCGCCGGCGCGCGAGGCCAGTGTCTCGGCGAGCCGGTTCACCGCTTCGCTGCGGATGTTGAGCGGCATGACCGTCCCCGTGTAGAGATCCGAAAGGCTGGTGTGTCGCCACGGGTGCCGCAAGCCGCGCACAAGTCCCGAAACCAAGGATCCCGATGACCCGCCTCGACGAGGCCCGCGCCGCGCTGAAGAAGACCTTCGGGTACGAGGATTTCCGGCCCGGGCAGGACGAGGTGATCGGCGCGGTGCTGGACGGCGACGACGTGTTCGCCGTGATGCCCACGGGCTCGGGCAAGTCGATGACCTACCAGCTTCCGGCGCTGATCGATGCCGGGTTGACCGTCGTCGTCTCGCCCCTGATCGCCCTGATGCACGACCAGGTGCAGCAGATGCGCAGCGTCGGCGTCGAGGCCGCCACCCTCAATTCGTCCGTGTCGGAGGTCGAGTCGCGCGAGACCTGGCGCAGCCTCCGCTCCGGGGAGCTGCGCCTGTTGTTCGTCTCCCCCGAGCGGCTGCTGATGGAGGGCTGCATCGAGGCCCTGCGCGGGGTCGGGGTCCGGCGGCTCGCGGTGGACGAGGCCCATTGCGTCTCGCAATGGGGGCACGATTTCCGCCCGGAATATCGGGAGATCGCCCGGGCCCGGCAGGCGCTGGGCAACATCCAGACCCTGGCGCTGACCGCCACCGCCGATGCCGCCACCCGGGCCGAGATCGCCGAGCGGCTGTTCCCGCAGGGGCGCGGCCCGAAAATCTTCGTCCACTCCTTCGACCGGCCGAACATCCGGCTGACGTTCCAGCCCAAGGACAACCCGGCCCGCCAGATCGAGCGCTTCCTCAAGCACCGCAGGGCGGAGAGCGGGATCATCTACTGCTCCTCGCGCAAGCGCGTCGAGCAGCTCGCCGAGACCCTCAAGAAGGACGGGTTCGACGCCCTGCCCTACCATGCCGGGCTCGACCAGGGCACGCGGATGCGCAACCAGGACCGGTTCCTCCAGGAGGACGGGGTGGTGATGACCGCCACGATCGCCTTCGGCATGGGCATCAACAAGCCCGACGTGCGCTTCGTCTGCCACGCCGACATGCCCAACAACGTCGAGGGCTACTACCAGGAGATCGGCCGCGCCGGCCGCGACGGGCTGCCGGCCGACACGCTGACCCTCTACGGCCTCGACGACATGGCGTTGCGCCGCCGCCAGATCGACGAGAAGGAGATCTCCGACGAGCGCCGCCGGGTCGAGCGGCGCAAGCTCGAGGCGATGATCGGGCTGTGCGAGGGCGCCTCCTGCCGGCGCCAGTCGCTGCTCGGCTATTTCGGCGAGGCCAGCGAGCCCTGCGGTCGCTGCGACCTCTGCCGCGGTGGCGTCACCCTGGTGGACGGGACCGTGGCGGCGCAGAAGATCCTGTCGGCGATCGTGCGCACCGGCCAGCGCTTCGGCGCGGCCTATATCTGCGACGTGGTCCACGGCAAGGAGAGCGAGCAGGTCCGCCGCAACGGCCATACCGGCCTCAAGACCTTCGGAGTCGGGTCGGACAAGCCGGTGGCCGCCTGGCGGGCGATCCTGCGCCAGCTCTTCGCGGCCGGGGCGATCGCCGAGAATGCCGATGGCTACGGCGGCCTGTCCATGACCGAGAAGGGCGAGGCGATCCTGTTCGGCCGGGAGCCGGTCAAGCTGCGCCCCGATCCGGAGCCGAAATCCGAATCCCGCGACCGCCGCCGCGCCGCGCCGCGCGAGGAGGGCGAGATCGCGCTCTCCGAGGCCGACGAGGCGCTGTTCCAGCACCTGCGCGGCCTGCGCGCCACCCTGGCGCGGGCCGAGGGCATCGCCGCCTTCATGGTGTTCCCGGATCGGACCCTGATCGAGATGGCCCGGCAGAAGCCCGTCGACCTGTGGGCGCTGCGGGCGGTCCACGGCGTCGGCGAGCGCAAGCGCGAGGCCTACGGCGAGCGGTTCGTGGCGGCGATCGGCGAGTTCCTGGCCCAGCCGCCGGCGGCGTGAGCCTGCCGCCTCGGCGACCGGTCCGGCGCGGGCCCGACGCAGTTTCACTCTCGGCGCGCCCGGCCGCTTCATGTAGGCAAGCCGCCAACTCGAATCGATCGGACCCATCATTTCGACGCTTACGCCCGCCGCCGACGCACCGGCCCAGCACCCCTCCGGGAAGCCGGACGGCGCCGCATCGCGGACGCTGACCTCCCGCATCGTGTTCTACATGCCGGGCTTCGACCCGCGCGATCCGGAGACCTATTGGGGCCTGTTCCGTCGCGAGGCGCGGTTCACCGCCGCGCGCCGGGGGGCCGCGATCACGGTCGGCGATCCGGTCCGCTCGGCGGACGGGCTCGAACTTGCCTGGACGGCGGAATCGCGCGGCGTTTCCACCCGCTACGTCCTGCTGCGCTGGGAGGACATCGTCCGCGCCCGGTTCCCGCAATCCGACTGGACGCGGCTCCGGGGCGTGCCGGCGCTGCTCTGGCGCCTGTGGCGGTCGGGCTACATGGCGAACCTGCGCCGGGAGGGCTGGCGCTTCTCGACGGTGATCTTCTGCGTCCACTACATCTACATCGCGCTGGCGCTCCTCAGCCTCGCCGCGGCCGCCGGGCTCGCCGGCCTGGCCCCGGAGGCGGTCCAGCCCTGGAGCCTGCTGGCAGTGCCGCCGCTCGCCTACGCGATCCTGGCCGGGCTGATCCGGGCGACCCGCAGCAAGCCGCTCTACGTGCCCCACCTCGTCGACGACACGGCCTTCACGCATGCCTACGCGGCGGGCGAGGCGCCAGAGATGGGGCCTCGGCTCGACGCCTTCGCGGCCCGCATCCACGCCGCCGAGGGCGAGGCCGACGAGGTGGTGGTGGTCGGCCATTCCTCGTCGAGCTTCCTCGGCATCGAGGCACTGGACCGGGTGCTCGCCCGCGATCCCGGATTCGGCGTGCGCGGCACGCCGGTCTCGTTCGTGAGCATCGGCAGCGTCATCCCCTGGCTCGGCCTCGATCCGGCCGCCCAGGGCTTCCGCGACAGCCTCCTGCGGTTCGGGCGGGCCGCGCAGATCCGCTGGCTCGACGTGCGCGCCACCTGGGACTGGCTGTCGATCCACAAGAACAACCCGATCGCCGCCTGCGGCCTGACCCCGCCCGATCCCGGCCGGCCCGCCGTCCTCTGGGTGGCGATCCACGAGCTGATCACCAGCGCCGATGTCGGCCGGCGGCAGTGGAACCTGTTCCAGATGCACTTCCAGCTGCTCATGGCGAGCCAGCGCGACAGCGGCTTCGACTATCTCGACGTGGTCACCGGGCCGGAGCCGGTGCACGCGCTCGTGTCCCGCTGCCAGGAGGATGGGCCGCCCCCGGAGCGCGTCGGCGAAGCCGGGATCTGACCCCCGCCCCGCGCCCACGGATGTTGCCAGCGCGGGCGCTTCCGCTTTAGAGCCGGGTCAGCTTGAGATCTCAGCCCGGTTCGGGTTCGCCGCGGTACGCGTCCTCCGGGACGGGCCGCTCTCTGCCGAGACCTTCGCATGTTCCGCAACGACGTTCCGATCACCCCCGAGCTCGTGGCCCAGCACGGCCTCACGCCGGAGGAGTACGAGCGCTTCCGCGGCCTGATCGGGCGCGACCCGACGCTGACCGAACTCGGCATCGTCTCGGCGATGTGGAACGAGCACTGCTCGTACAAATCCTCGCGCAAGCACCTGCGGGGCCTGCCGACCTCGGGTCCGCACGTGATCCAGGGTCCGGGCGAGAATGCCGGCGTGATCGACATCGGCGACGGGCTCGCCTGCGTCTTCAAGATGGAGAGCCACAACCACCCGAGCTACATCGAGCCCTACCAGGGCGCGGCGACCGGCGTCGGCGGCATCCTGCGGGACGTGTTCACCATGGGCGCGCGGCCGATCGCGGCGCTCAACGCCCTGCGGTTCGGCTCCCCCGACCATCCGCGCACCCGCGCCCTCGTCTCCGGCGTGGTGGCGGGCGTGGGCGGGTACGGCAATTCCTTCGGAGTGCCGACGGTGGGCGGGCTCACCGGCTTCCATCGGCGCTACGACGGCAACATCCTGGTCAACGCCATGGCGGTGGGGCTCGCCCGCACCGACGCGATCTTCTACGCCGCCGCTACCGGGGTCGGGAACCCGATCGTCTATCTCGGCTCCAAGACCGGCCGCGACGGCATCCACGGCGCCACCATGGCGTCCGCGGAGTTCGACGAGGCCACGGAATCGAAGCGTCCGACCGTGCAGGTCGGCGACCCCTTCGCCGAGAAGCTGCTGCTCGAGGCCTGCCTCGAGCTGATGGCCTCGGGCGCGGTCATCGCCATCCAGGACATGGGCGCGGCGGGGCTGACCTGCTCGGCGGTCGAGATGGGCGCCAAGGGCGACCTCGGCGTCGAGCTCGACATCGAGAAGGTGCCGGCCCGCGAGGCCGGCATGACCCCCTACGAGATGATGCTGTCCGAGAGCCAGGAGCGCATGCTCATGGTGCTCAAGCCCGGCATGGAGGCCGAGGCGGAAGGCATCTTCGTGAAGTGGGGCCTCGACTTCGCGGTGATCGGCCGGACCACCGACACGCTGCGCTTCGTGGTCAAGTGGCACGGCGAGACCGTCGCCGACCTGCCGATCAAGGAGCTGGGCGACGAGGCGCCGCTCTACGACCGGCCGCACCTGGCCAACACCCATCAGCCGGTGATCGCCGCATCCACGGTGCCGGCGCCGGCCTCGCTCACCGAGGCGCTCAAGCGCCTGGTCGGCTCGCCCGACCTCGCCTCGAAGCGCTGGGTCTACGAGCAATACGACCACTTCATCCTCGGCAACACCGTGCAGAAGCCCGGCGGCGACGCCGCGATCGTGCGGGTCGAGGACGGCCCGAAGGGCCTCGCGCTGACCTGCGACGTCACCCCGCGCTACTGCGAGGCCGACCCGGTCGAGGGCGGCCGGCAGGCCGTGGCCGAGGCGTGGCGCAACATCACCGCGGTGGGGGCCAAGCCGCTCGCCATCACCGACAACCTGAACTTCGGCAATCCCGAGAAGCCCGAGGTGATGGGCCAGCTGGTCGGCTGCCTCCAGGGCATCGGCGAGGCCTGCCGGGCCCTCGACTTCCCGGTCGTGTCCGGCAACGTCTCCCTCTACAACGAGACCAACGGTGTCGGCATCCTGCCGACCCCGACCATCGGCGGCGTCGGCGTGCTCGACGACGTGGAGCGGCACGCCACCATCGCGCTCAAGCGCGAGGGCGACGTGCTGGTCCTGGTCGGCGCCGGCGAGGGCTGGCTCGGCCAGTCGTCCTACCTCGCGGTGATCGAGGGCCGGGAAGAAGGCGCGCCGCCCCCGGTCGACCTCTCGCTCGAGCGCCGCAACGGCGACTTCGTGCGCGGGCTGATCGTGTCCGGCACGGTCGACACCGTCCACGACCTGTCCGACGGCGGACTCGCGGTGGCGCTCGCCGAGATGGCGATGGCCGGCGGCATCGGCGCGGCGCTGCCGGAGGTGCCGGTGGACCTGGCCCCCCACGCCTACCTGTTCGGCGAGGACCAGGCCCGCTACCTGCTGGCGGTCGATCCGGAGGTGGCCACCGACCTCCTCTACAGCGCCTCGGCCCAGGGCATCGACGCGGCCGTCGTCGGGGTGACCGGCTCCGACCGTTTGACCCTGCCGGGTGGCGAGACCATATCGCTGTCCGAGCTGATCGCGGCCCATGAAGGCTGGCTGCCCACCTACATGGCGAGCCAGCCGGCCGCGCCTGCCGCCTGACCCCTCAACGCCCTGGGAGTTTTTCGATGCCGATGGATGCGGGCGAGATCGAGCGCATGATCCGCGAGGCCCTGCCCGACGCGCAGGTCGAGATCCGCGACCTCGCGGGCGATGGCGACCATTACGCGGCCACCGTCCTGTCCGCGGCCTTCAAGGGCAAGACCCGGGTGGCCCAGCACCAGATGGTCTACGGCGCCCTCCAGGGCCGGATGGGCGGCGTGCTGCACGCCCTTGCGCTGACCACGGGCGTCCCGCAGGATTGACGCCTCACGCGGGATTCGCGGCCATGGACAACGGACCGAGCCTCTACGACGACGACATCGTGACCTGGGCTGAGGAGCAGGTCACGGCCTTGCGCGCCCTCGCCATGCGCGGCGACCTGTCGAATGTCGTCGATTGGGCGAACGTGATCGATGAGATCGAGAGCGTGGGACGGGCCGATCTTGAGCGGGTCGAGAGTGCTATCCTCCAGCTGTTGATCCACGTCCTCAAATATGCGTCGGCGCCTGGTGCCCAATCTACGAAATCCTGGCGCAAGGAGGTCCTTGTTTTTCAGGCATCCGCGCGTCGGAATTATCGGCGGTCGATGCGGCAGCGCATCGACTGGGACGCGCTTTGGTCGTCAGCCAGAAAGATTGCTGATTCCTCGCTCGGGATGTTCGGCGACGCACTGCTCGGCGGGTTGCCGGACCACATGCCGTTCACGCCCGAAGCGATAACGGCGCCCGGCTTCGACATGGACGAAGCGCTGGAGCGTCTCGCCACGGTGTTGAATTCCGACCCTGGTCACACCTAAATCACGCTATCGCACGAGGACTGACCTAATGACCGACGCCAACGCAACCATCCAGAACGAGATCGCCTCCCAGGACGTGGTGGTGTTCATGAAGGGCACCCCGCAGATGCCGCAATGCGGCTTCTCGGGCCAGGTGGTGCAGATCCTCAATTACCTCGAAGTGCCGTTCAAGGGCGTGAACGTGCTGGCCGACCAGGGCATCCGCGAGGGCATCAAGGCCTTCTCGAACTGGCCGACCATCCCGCAGATCTACGTGAAGGGCGAGTTCGTCGGCGGTTGCGACATCACCCGCGAGATGTTCCAGTCGGGCGAGCTGCAGACCTTCCTGGCCGAGAAGGGCATCCCGGTGAAGTCCGCCGCCGCCTGATTCTGTCGGGACTTTGCACACTGGATGAGGGCGCCTGCGGGCGCCCTTTTTCAGGCCCGTCATTGCGAGTCCGGCGAAGCAACCCGGGACGGCGCGAGGTCGGTGGACGTGGCGCCGCGGGATTGCTTCGCTGCGCCCGCAAAGACCGTGGCCGGATCAGCGCGGCCCCCGCGCGACGAACAGGGCAACGCAGCCGACGACCGTGATCTCCACGAACCGGAAGCGCTGATCGAGGGCTGCGCGCAGGGCTGGCAGGGTGTCGTCGACGTTCGAGAACACACCCTTGCGGTTGTAGATCCGCATGAGGGTCCGCGCCGCAGCCGTGACCGGGACGCCGCCAGAGAGGATCGTGGCGCCGAACACCACACCGTCGTCGCGCAGGCACGGGCGCACCGTGTCGAAGGCTTTCGCTTTCTCGGCGATGTCCCCCGGCAGGCAATGCAGCAGGTAGGTCAGGCCGATCGAGTCGAACGGCGCGAGGCCGCCGGCCGGAGCGCCGAGCACGTCGACGCGATAGGTCTCGGGCCGATAACGCGCGATCCGGTGGGCCGCGAAGGCGAGGCTGTCGGCGTTGAGATCCATCAACCCGACCCGAGGCGTCGGAGACGGGAAACGGCAACGGTCGAGGTACCAGCCGGTCCCGACGCCGACATCGAGATGGGCGGTGCCCACGTGCCGGTGGTAGAGGGCGAGGATCCGCGCGGTCGGGCAGCGCCAGACCAGCGGGTTCGACAGGCGCAGCACGACGAGGTCGTACAGCCGTAACGTCCGGTTGTTGTAGATCGCCTGCCCGGCTCGGGTATCGCTCGCCATGGCTCTCCGTCAGGCCCCCTGTGGGCGGCGCGCATTCGCATTCGCCGGCGCAATCGCCTATATCAGACCCTTTCCAATCGAATGGATCGTTTGAACGCTATGGCGACGCCGTCGCTCGACAGCGCCCGCGCGGCCGATGCCGCGATCGAGAAGGCGCCCGATTTCCAGCCCATGCCGCTCCCCGGCCGGCGCCCCTCTCTGGTCGGGCTGACCCGCGACGCGCTCAAGGCGCAGCTCGTGGCGATGGGCGTGCCCGAGCGCGAGAGCCGGATGCGGGCCGGCCAGCTCTGGCACTGGGTCAACTTCCGGGGCGCCCACGACTTTGCCGAGATGACCAATGTCGGCAAGGCCCTGAAGGCCGAGCTGGCGCAGCATTTCACCCTGGAGCGTCCCGAGGTCGCCAGCCGCCAGGTCTCCCGCGACGGCACCCGCAAGTGGCTGCTGCGCATGGCTCCGACCAACCCGCAGGAGCACAACCGCGGCGCCGAGATCGAGTGCGTCTACATTCCGGGTCCGGACCGGGGCACGCTCTGCGTCTCCTCGCAGGTCGGCTGCACCCTCACCTGCTCGTTCTGCCACACCGGCACGCAGCGCCTCGTGCGCAACCTCTCGGCCGCCGAGATCGTGCAGCAGCTGGTGACCGCCCGGGACGAGCTCGGCGACTGGCCCGGCCAGATGCCGAGCCGCGACGCCTCCGGGGGGGGCGACGCGGGACGCCTGGTGACCAACATCGTGTTCATGGGCATGGGCGAGCCCCTGTACAACCTCGATGCGGTGATCGACGCCGTGGGGGTGATGTCCGACCAGGAGGGGCTCGCCCTGTCGCGGCGGCGCATCACAGTCTCCACCTCCGGGGTCGTGCCGCAGATCCCCCGGCTGGGCGAGGCGGCCAATTCCATGCTGGCGATCTCGCTCCACGCGGTGCGCGACGATCTCCGCAACGAGCTGGTGCCGCTCAACCGCAAATACCCGATCGCCCAGCTGCTCGAAGCCTGCCGGACCTATCCGGGCGTGAGCAACGCGCGCCGTATCACCTTCGAGTACGTGATGCTGAAGGGCGTGAACGATTCGGACGCGGATGCGCGCGAGCTGGTCCGCCTGCTCAAGGGCATCCCGGCCAAGATCAACCTGATCCCGTTCAATCCCTGGCCCGGCAGCCGCTACGAGTGCTCGGACTGGGACCGGATCGAGCGCTTCTCCGAGATCGTGTTCAACGCCGGCTACGCCTCGCCGGTGCGCACCCCCCGGGGCCGGGACATCCTGGCCGCCTGCGGCCAGCTCAAGAGCGAGACCGAGAAGCTGCGGGCCCGGGCCCGGCTGATGCAGGAAGAGGGCATCGGCGTGGAGAGTTTTTACGCCGGCGCCGACGACTGACCCGGTCAGGGTTTCGAAAGGTCCGAGACCTTTCGTGGGTGCAGGGCGAAGCCTCGCTACTGCCGGGCTTCGCCCGCTGTCGGGCTTCCCCGTGACGTTCCGCCAAAGGGCATGGCCTTTTGCGATCCTGGCGATCACGCCGCGATCCGGTGCCCATCGGCCCGGCGCAAGGTGGGCTCCTCGGCGCCGACCCATTCGGTGCGGTGCCGCGGCAGGGCCTCGGGGTGCTCCGCCTGGAGCCAGGTGATCATCGCCTCCCGGATCACGCACCGCAGGTCCCAGGCCTGGGGCGCATTGCGGGCGCTCACCAGCATCCGGATCTCGATCGAGGTTTCCCGGGCGTCCGAGACCTGGAGGTTGACCACCTTGCCGTCCCACAGGGGTGTGGCGGCGGCGATCTCCGACAGCTTCTCGCGCATCCGGGCCACCGGGGCGCGATGGTCGACATACAGGAACACGCTGCCGATCAGCGAGGCGCCGTCCCGGGTCCAGTTCTGGAACGGCTTCTGGATGAAGTAGGTCAGCGGCAGCACCAGGCGCCGCCAGTCCCACAGGCGCACCACCACGTAGGTCGCGGTGATCTCCTCGACCCAGCCCCACTCGTTCTCGACGATGATCGCGTCCTCGATCCGGATCGGCTGGGTAATGGCGATCTGGATGCCGGCGACGAGGTTCGACAGGACCGGCTGCATGGCCAGCCCCAGGATCAGGCCGGCGGCTCCCGCCGAGGCCAGCAGGCTTACCCCGTACTGGCGCACCGGCTCGAAGGTCATGAGTGCCACCGAGACGGTGATCAGGCCGACCAGGGTGACGGCGGCGCGCTCCAGGATGCGCATCTGGGTGAAGTGCTTGCGCGCCAGCAGGTTGTCCTCGGCGTCGAGCTTGAAGCGGCGCAGGTAGATCACCGTGGCGATGTGGAGCGCGGTGGCGCAGCACCAGCCGGTGAGCGTCACGAAGGCGACGAGCAGGAGCTGGTTGAGGGCGATCCGCACCTCCCAGGACAGGCGCACCGTGGTCGAGGCGAGGCTGATCGCCACGACGATCAGGCCCAGGCGGCTCGGTCCGCGGGTGCGTGAGACCAGGGAGCGCCAGAACAGGCTCTTGCTCGCCACCGCCCGCTTCATCGCCCGGTACGCGACCCCGTGCAGCGGCATCACCACGGCACAGCAGGTGACGATCAGGATCAGGCTCTCGGCCCACCACGGCAGATAGGCCAGCACGGAGGCGGCGCGGCCGGTCAGGGCATCAAGGTCCGGCATCGGGCATGACCTCCACGGGTTCCGAACGGGACCTGGAGGAATGGGCGGCACCCGTCGGGGTTCCGCAATGCACCATGCCGGCGCTGCAACGCAGCGGCATGGCCAGGACGCGGCGGGGCGGTTGCATTTCGGCGCCCGGCCGGGCAGCCGCGCGCGCTTGTCGGCGACTCGCCCCGATCGGCGGACCGATCCCGGACCGCCCTAGCTAGCGCGCCACGCCGATCTCCACGCTGCCGGTGGCCGTCCGGCCGAACCGCGCCGGCCGGTACATGTCCTCCACCGAAGCGCCCGGGTGCACGTAGGTCCCGGGCGAGACTGCCCGGACCATGTAGGCCACGGTGAAGAACGCCGACTGGCTCGGGTCGCGGTCGTAGGCGGCCACGAAGCGGTCGTCGCGGAACTCGGTGTGGACCGGCTGCACCTCCGATTTGGCGAAGGCGAGGCCCTGGAGGGCGTCGGCGTCGAGCAGCTTCGGGTTGTCTATCTCCAGCCCCGCCGGCAGCGGATCGACCAGCAGGATCCGCCCGGCCTGAGCCTTGTCCTCGGTCACCTTGAGCACCACCACGAGCCGGTCGTTCTGGCGCAGGCCGTGGGCCGGATCGACCACGCTGCCGTCGAGCCGGTGGATGCTGCGCTCGATCCTGTAGCCCTGGGCGGCGGCGGGCTCGGGCACCAGCGGACTGCCGTTCACGCCCAGCACCACCTGCACCGGCGCCCGGCCGGTGTTGACCAGCGCGACGCTGCGCCCATCCAGGGAAGGCCCCCGGTAGATCCGGGCGAGCGGCCCGGCCTGCACCGCGCCGTCGAGGCTGAACGACAGGGCGTCGGCCTCCTTGGACAGGCCCTCGGCCGCGAGCACCAGCCAAGCATTCTCCTGTGTGCTGGTGGTCCGCGTGTCCTGCGATTCCTCGCCGATCACCGCGGCCACCGGGGCCAGCGCGACCTGGGTCAGCCCACTCTCGGCCGCCAGCGCGATCAGACCGGCTCCATCGCGCAGGCGGGAGCCGTAATCGGCCCGGTACACGCCCGTATCCCGCTGGGATCGCAGCGTGGCCAGCGCCGCGTCCATCGCCTTGGCGGCGCGACCCCGGTCGCCCAGGAGCGCCAGGGAGGCGGCGAGCTGCGCCCGGCCGAGCCCGGTCGCGAAGGCGTCGAGCTTGGTGTCGACGAGGTAGCGCAGGTCGCCCATCACCGGCCGGCCGTTGCGGGCCAGCACGTAGGCGGCGTAGGCGAGGTCGGCGCCCCCGTCGCGCACCTCCGTGGCGTTGGCGACGGTGTTGCGCAGGCGGTCCAGCGCCTGGGTGAAGGCCGGCTGCGGTACCGCGAAGCCGCGCTCCCGGGCGCGGGTGAGGAAGTCGGTGACGTAGGCGTCGAGCCAGACGTCGCCCGACCCTTGCGCCGACCACAGGCCGAAATCCCCGCTCGCATCCTGGCGGGCGAGCAGCCGCTCGATCGATTCGCGTACGCGGTCGTCGACGTTCACGTCGAGGGCCAGCTTGTCGAGCCCAGCCAGCCGGTTGACGTAGAGCAGCGGCATCGCCCGGCTGACGATCTGCTCGGAACAGCCGTAAGGATAGCGGTCGAGGGCCTGGAGCAGCGCCGGAACGTCGAGGCCCGGCAGCGCCGAGGCCGAGAGCGAGACGCTGCCGGTTCCGGGCAGCAAATCGGCCAGCAGGTCGGCGCTCACCGTCAGGCCGGCCCCGGGCGCCAGGTTGCGCACCGACCGGCGCAGCAGCGCCCCGGTCCCCGGCAGCACGCCGAGCGCGAAGCTCTGGCCGAGAGGGCCGTCGAGGCCGGGCCCCGACAGGGCGAGGTCGAGCCGTGCCGTGCCCGGCCCCGCGGCGGTGATCGGGACCGCGACCTGGCCCCTGCCCCCGGCCTCCAGCCGGATCGTCTGGCGCAGGGCGCCCGCGCCGATCAGGATCGGGCCGGACGGGGCGATGTCGACCGTGTAGTCGCCCGCCGCGCCTTCGACGTTGTCGAGCGCCATGAACAGGCGCGAGCGGTCGCCGGTGTCGAGGAAGCGCGGCAGCGTGGCGGCGAGCACCACGGGGTCGCGGATGATCACGTCCGCCTGCGCCTGTCCGACCCGGTCGCCGCTCCAGGCGGTGACCATCACGCGGCCGGTGCCGTTGAAGGCCGGCAGCGGAAAGGTGACGCTGGCCGCCCCGTCCGGCCCCACGGTCACGACGCCCGAGAACAGGGCGAGCGGCGCCTGGGTCGGCGGCGCGTCGGCGAGCTCGCCGCCCCCCGCGTCGCCCCCGGATCGGATCGCCCCGGCCGAGCCCTGCATGCCGTCGATCAGGTAGCCGTAGAGGTCGCGGAACTCCGGACCGAGGGCCTTCTGGCCGAGGAAGTACTGGGTCGGGTTCGGCGCCTCGTAGCGGGTCAGGTTGAGGATGCCGACATCGACCAGAGCCACGGTGATCCGTGCCGGCTCGCCGGACTTCAGCCCGGTGAGCTGCACCGGGATCGTCAGGTCCCGGCGCGGACGGGTGCGCTCCGGGGCCTTCACGGCGACGCCGAGGCTGCGCCGCTCGCGGTCCACCGACAACCAGGCGAGCCCGAGCGCCCGCCCCGGCAGCCGCTTGGCCGCCTGGTCGAGGGGCCGGTAGGCGGTGGCGACCAGGTAGGCGCCCGCGCCCCACTCGGCCTTGACCGGAAGGCTGACGGTGGTGCCGCCCGCCGGGACGCTGACCTCGACGGTCTCGTGCACCCGGTCGCCCACCACCATGAGGCTGGCCTGCCCCTTGAACGTCGGGCTGATCTTGGCCCGCAGCGTGTCGCCCGCCGCATAGGCGGCCTTGTCGAGGGTGAGGTCGAGCAGGTCCGGCGCCTCCGCGGTCTCCGAGCCGCCCCAGCCGACGGTGAAGCCGAGGCTCGCGGTGGCGTCCGGGGCACCCGGGGCCGAGACCTCCAGCCGGTAGCGCCCGAGGCCGACCGGCGCCTCGATCCGGCCCGACCCGCCGGCCGCGAGGTCGAGGCCGCCTTCGGCGACGCGGCGGCTGGTCTTGACCGGCTCGAACGACCAGCGGCCGCCGGCGCGGTACCATTGGTAGCTCTGGTCGATCTGCGAGAGCGTCCAGGTCACGCCCGGCCGGGCCAGCAGCGTGCCGTCCGGGGCGGCGAACACCACCGCGAAGGTCGCGCGTCCGCCGTCCTTCAGGTCCGAGAATCCCTTCCGGATCGCCAGCACCGGGGCGGCCGGAAGGATCGGCAGGGTGAGGCTGCGCGACAGCGCCCGCCCGCCGGGCTCGCCGACCGCGAGGGTGATCTTCGCCTCCAGGGGCCGCGGCGCCGCGAGGTCCGGGATCGGCACCGGGATCGTGGCCAGGCCCCGCGCGTCCGTGGTCGCCCCGCCGGAGATCTCCTGGGTGACCGGCTCCACCGCCTCGTCGTCGAGGCCCACGGCGTAGCCCTCCAGGCCCTTGATGCCGGAGCCGGAGGCGGCCTGCTGCACGACGACGCTGCCCGAGACGTCGAGCCCGGCGCCCGGGGCGCCGTAGAGGTAGCGTGCCGCGACGGCGACCTGCGCGGCCTCGCCCCGGCGCAGGCCGGCCTGCGCCGGCTTGAGGGTCACCTCCAAACGCTCGGGGACGTAATCCTCCAGGAGGAAGCTGGTCTCGCCCAGGGCCGGCGCCTTCGGGTCGCTGTAGGCGGCGATCCGCCAGGTGCCCCGCATGGCGCCCGACAGCAGCGGCAGCGGCAGCGCCCGGCCGCCGAGCCCCTGGTCCGGCACCGAAACCCGGCGATACTCGACCCCGTCCGGGCGCTTCACCACCACGGTCAGCGGCAGGTTCGGCACCGCCGCGCCCCGTGGGTCGCGCAGCAGGGCGGTGATCTGCACGGTCTCGCCCGAGCGGTAGACCCCCCGCTCGGTGAACAGGTAGGCGTCGAGGCCGCCGCTCTCGGGCCGGCCCTTCACGCCCCGGTCGGTCAGGTCGAAGGCGCCGAGGTTGAGGTCGAGGAAGCCGTAATCGTCCCCGGCCTGGGCGACCACGAGGCTCGGCGCGGTGCCACCCTCCCCGCGGGCGAGGCCCGGACCGAACACGGCCCGGCCCTGGGCGTCGGTCCTGGCGGTGCCTAGCACCTCGTTGTTGCGGGCGACCAGCCGGATCTCGGCCCCCGGCAGGACCTGCGCGGAGGCGAGCGAGCGCAGGACCACGTTAACCCCGTCCCGCCCCTTGGTGGCGGTGAGGCCGAGATCCGAGACCACGAACCACTGGGTCGCCTGCGTCTCGTATCCGTCCTCGTCCCCGGCGACCGTGCCGGAGGGCCGGGCCACCATCACGTAGATCCCGGGTTCCAGCTTGCCCACGGCCTGCAGGACCGGGAAGGCGGTCACCGCCTCCTGGTTCAGCTCGGCCTTGGCGGTGTCGAGCGTGCCCTTCCAGACGCGCTGGCCCTTCTCGGCCGCCAGCGTCGCGGCATTCGTGCCGCTGAGCTGGCCCAGGAAATCCTCGGAGCGCAGGGCTGGCAGCAGGCCGCGGTCGCCGATGCGCAGGACCTCGACGTCGAGCTTGGCGGCATTCACCGAGACCAGGGGCACGCCCGCCTGCCCGGTGCGGGGCAGGACGTAGTTGCGCCCGGTGAACCGGACCTGCGAGGCGCGGTCGCGGACGTAGATCTCGTAATCGGCGGACTTGAGCAGGCTCTCGCCCACCGCGGACGGCAGCCCCTGGCGCAGGACCACTGCGTAGCGGCCGCCGTGCTTCAGCCCGTCGACGCAGACCTGCGCGTTCTCGGCGGTCACGGCGGCGCTGCTGCTGCCCGAGACCGCCACGTAGGGGGCGTAGTCGGTCTTGGGGACCACCGGCTCCGAGAGGGTGAAGCACAGGCGCGGCGCGGCCGCATCCGAATCGACCTTGTAGTCGAGGATGCGGAAGCCGTGCTCGGCCCGCAGGGCCTCGTAGGTCCGGTGCGTCGCGGGCAGGTCGTCGAGGGCTAGGCTGGCCGCGTAGGCGTTCAGGGCCGGCCGCCAGTTGGATTGCCCGGCCTCCAGGGCGCCGAGCTGCGCCAGGGAGGCCGCCGCGTCGGCGGGCGAGCCGGCGCGCTCGTAGGCCCGGTAGGCCGCTGCGGCGGCCCGGTCCCGCAGGCGGGCCCGGCCTTGGTAATCGTTCTCCTCCAGGGCATCGGCCGCTGCCGCGGCGGCGCGGGAGAACGCCTGCCAGCTCCGGATGTCGGCCGGGTCGGCCGCGACCGCGGCGGTGAGCGTGACAAGTGCCTCGTCCGGCTTGCCGGCGGCGAGCAGCGCCTGTCCCGCGGCCCGGGACTGGCCGGCCGGCCTGAGCGGTCCGCCGGCCTCGGCCTTCAGCGCCGCCTCGAGCCGCACGGCGGCGCTGGCGAGATCGGTCCGGACGAAGGTCCTTTCGAAGGCTGCAGCCTGACGGGGCGCGGTGCGCGAGGCCGGCGCCGTCTGGGCGAGGGCCGGCCCGCAGGCGAGACCTGCCAGAAGCGCCAGAGCACCCGCCAGCCGGATCCGCCACGCCATACGCCTGCCCTCGTCGGCTCCGGATCCAGGACGATTCGTCCCGGGATCGGCCGGCCGGGAACCTAGCACCGATCGATCCCGCCGCAACGCTTCGGATGCGTGTTGAGAGCCGCTCCGTGGCCCCTTTCCGAGGAGCTATGGCCGCGACAGGATCGAGGCGCGATGGGCTTTTGCAGGCTGCAACGCACCCCCGCGCCCGTATGGGCGGGCGGATGCACAGAGTGCCCTCCGGACGGTCCTCGGCCGCAAGAGAGGTCTGCGCGAGGCAGGCCCGCACTCTTCCGCCCCCCTTAGCGGGCTACGGGTTGCACAGGTTGGACAATTCAACTCCTGAGGATCAATGCCCCATACCTGTTGACCCGCGCCGTCATTCCGGGGCGCCGCAGGCGAGCCCGGACCCGAAGGGGCCGCGGGGGCGGCAACCCAGAAACGCTGTCCGTGCAGGAGCTCGACGCAGCGATGGTTCTGGATCCCGGGCTCCGCTGCGCGGTCCCGGGACGACCGCCCGTGGCGGCATCGATCCAGCCACCGCTTGAAGAACGAGACGGAGCTTTCCGCGCGCTGAAACGATGAACATTCCAGCTGCGATGTGCGAACGACCGAGCCTGCACGGGACAGGCAACCCGCGCGTGTCCCGGGTCACCGGTGGTCGATCGTCCCGCCCCTACCGCGAGCGCGGCGCGCGATCCCAAAAATTCAGAACGCCTTGAGCACCTGCTCGGTGTGCTCGACGGAGACCGGGCCGGCGAAGCAGTGCGAGACCAGGGCGCGGTAATCCTGCCAGGGCTGCGAGCCGGTGAAGTCCTTGGTGTGGGCCTCCAGCGTGTCCCAGTGGATCATCAGCCGGTAGCGCTGCGGATGCTCGATCGAGCGGCGGACCTCGAAGGCGCGGCAGCCCTTGGCGGCCTTGAAGATCGCCGAGGCCTCGGTGATGCCGGCCTCGAACGCCGCCTCCATGCCGGGCTTGATCTCGATCTGTGCAATTTCGAGGATCATGGCGTCGAATCCTTTTCCTTACGCGTGGAGGGGGCGGCCGAGCTTGGCCGCCAGGATACGCTGCGGGCTCAAGCCGGGATCGGCTTGGGCGGCGACCGGCAGGTAGGCGGTCTGCTCCAACATGTAGCGGCCGCCCATCGCCCCGTGCATCACGAGGTCGGAGAAGGTCACCCAGGTCTCGCCGGGCCGGAACGCGACGTCGGCCTGGGGGGCGCTGGCCTGGTAGGTCTCGTCCTGCTTCAGGGCGTCGTGCAGGTGCAGCATCAGGTGGTCGTATTCGGAGCGCCGGGCCTTGGTGATCCGCAGGGCCGCGAGCAGCCGCGCCGTGAGTGGCGCGTAGCGCGGCAGCCGTGGCAGGAACGTCTCCGCCATCGACCCGAAATCCTCGCCGACCCGCCAGCGGCGGGGCTCGCCGGACGGGTTGATGTTGCGGAACACCCGCAGGATCCGCTTCTCGCCGATCGGGTTCGACGGGAAGGCGTCGACATGCAGCCGGGTGTCGTCGCGCCGCCAGCTGAGCTTGCGCCGGTCCACGTCGAACGGGCGGTAGGAGGTGCCGGCGAGCGCCACCCGGTCGGCGTAATCCGGCAGGTAGGTGCCGATCAGGTCCCGGGCGAAGGCGCGGTAGCGGATCAGGAGCTGGCGCAGGGCCTCCTGTTCCTCCGGGGTGCCGGCGGCGCCGCGCAGCTCCGCGGCCTCGCCCCGGATGTTGACGTTCTTGGCCTTTCCGTCCGCGAAGGGGCGCTCGGTAAACCGGTGCTCGTACGCGCTGAATGGGAACGGCAGGTCCGGGAACAGCAGCACCGCCCCGGCTTCCAGCTCCCGGGCCAGGGAGCCGGCATTCTCACCGGGGACGACTGTGCGGATCGGGCTGATCATCGTGTTCGGGCTGGATCTGCCGGGCCGAAGAGGGGCTAGACGGGGCGCAATCCTGTAGCCGAGCCGCCCGCGGGAGGCCAGGGCCCGCATTTCCGGTGGATGACATCGCTCGTCCACTGGCACCGGCCGGGGGCGCCGCCCCGGGTGCTTGCGCAACCGCCGCGTTCCCGGCACGTTCCCCTCCGCATACCGGCCCACGAGCCCGGCGGAGGATGGCGCCGATGGCGACCCTGAAGGAATTCGAGGAAGCCCTGCGCGAGCATGGCATGAACATGGCGCTGGCGTTGCTGGAGCGCCTGCGCGAGCGCGACCGCGCCACCCGCACGGTCAAGCCGGCCCGCCGTCTCACGGGCCAGAAGATGACGCCCGAACTCGCCCGGGCGATTCTCGACCTGCACGCCTCCACGGGCATGACCCAGCAGGAGATCGCGTTCAAGGTCGGGGTCAACCAGGGCCGGGTCAACGAGGTGATCAAGCGCGGCAAGTGGCTGTCGGACGACCCCCAGGCCCCCGAGGCGGTGGCCCGCGACAAGGCGTTGGCCCGCATGCGCGGCGACCCCAAGCCGAAGAAGCCGCCGCTGGCTACCGCCCGGCCGAAGGAGCGCAAGGCGGCCGCCACGAAGGTGCCCGCCAAGGCACGCAACCAGGGCCAACTGGCTTTGGGCGATCTGTAGGAGCGACAGGAGGGGATCCCGAAGGGCTTGCAGCCCTTCGGCGGAGTTCGGGGCGCGCAGCCTCGAGATCCCTATCCCGGGGCTCTGACCTGGACCCGCAAGAGGTCACGGACCTTTTGAAACCGGGATTTTATGGGTCGGCGACCGGGGCTCAGTTCGCTGGCGCGAAATGCCCGCGGTAGCGCGCGCCGATCGCCTCGACCGGAAGCGCCACGAACACATCGGTGGTGCCGAACTGGCGGTCGATCACCGCGCCTTCCCCGAAGGTCGCGCCGAGCCGCAGATAGCCCTTGATCAGGGGCGGCAGCGCCTGCAGAGCCGCCTTGGGATCGACCGCCTCGCGGGGCATCCGATCCATGGACACCGCACGCTCCGGCAGGGCTCGGGCCCGCCACGCCTCGGGTGCGCGGGCATGGTGGTGCAGGAACGACAGCGGCAGGGCCAGCCGGTCCGGATCGGTGCCCTCCAGGCTGGCGCAGCCGATCAGCGCATCGATCCGGTGATGCAGCACGTAGGCGTAGATCCCCTGCCAGAGCAGCTCGACGGTGCGCTTGCTGCGGTAGGGCTTGAGCACGCAGGAGCGGCCGAGTTCCAGCAGGCGCCGGTGCCCCTGCGCCGCCAGGATCGGCTCCAGATCGTATTCGCCCTCGGAGTAGAAGCCGGCATGGCGCTCGGCGACCTCGCCGCGCAGCAACCTGTAGGTGCCGACCACCTTGGGCCGATGCTCGACGAACGGCTTCTTCCGCCGGGGCGCGTCATGGTCGAGGACGAGGAGATGGTCGCAGAGCGCGTCGTAGGCGTCGGCGTCGCGTCGTGACAAAGCCGCAAGACCCGTCGGGATCGCCGCCATTTCTTCGTAGAACACCTTGAACCGAAGGCGCTGCGCGCGCCGGATTTCGGATTTCTTCGAAGCTAACCGGACCTCGAGGTTGCCGATCCGGCCCAGGCTGCGCCCCTCGAACGGCTCCGGCAGACGAATCGCCCGCTCGCCCGACAGGATGTCGGCGATGGCCGCCGGTTCCGCCTGGACGAGCGCGTGGCGCCGCCGCAGTTTCGCGATCGGCGCGCCGACCCCCCATTGAACGCCCTTGTGCCAGCCGGCTCCGAGCGCGCTGTAGGCTCCGCGGGCGAGATTGGCGACCATGGACGGGTTCACTCCGGGCGCACGATCGTGCACCGTCGGGAAGGACAGAGAGCACGAACCGCACACGCCATTATGACAGCCCCGACACGAAAGCGCCCCGGCCAGGGCCGGGGCGCTCCAACAGCGTAGCGGGTTCCGAGCCGCGACCGGATCAGGCCGCCTGCGGGACCGGGTCCTTGCGCACGTCACCCTCGATCACCGGGGCGGACGGGGTCCCGGCCGTGGCGATCTGGATGCGGCGCGGCTTCTTCGCCTCCGGGACCTCGCGGACGAGGTCGATGTGGAGGAGGCCGTTCTCCAGGGCCGCGCCGGTCACCTGGACGTGGTCGGCGAGCTGGAAGCGGCGCTCGAAGGCACGGGCCGCGATGCCCTGGTGCAGGAACTCCGCCTTGGGCTCGGCCTTGCGCTCGCCCTTCAGGGTCAGCGCATTCTCCCGCACTTCGATCGACAGGTCGGACTCGGTGAAGCCGGCGACCGCGACGGTGATGCGGTAGGCGTTCTCGCCGGTCCGCTCGATGTTGTAGGGCGGGTAGGTCGGCGCCGCCTCGGTGGTGGCGAACTGGTCGAGGGCGGAGAACAGTCGGTCGAAGCCGACGGTGGAACGATACAGGGGAGCGAGATCGAACTGACGCATGACATATCCTCGTATGAGCAACATGCAGAAGCGGTCCGCCCGATGGGCCGGACCCGTCGTTCGTGCCGCCTGACGGCCGGCACAGACGGGATATCGGGGGGCAAAAAACCGGGTTCAAGACCTCCGGAAGGACCCGGGTGCGAGATTTTTCCGCTACGGTGACGCTTGCATGCGGACCCGGCATGCGGACGGACTGAGGTTGGCCCGTGAGACGGTTGGACGGCGATATCGGACGGGAGCCGCCGCTCCTGACCCTACGCGGCACGCCGGACAATCCGGTGCCGCCGGGCGGCACCCTGATCGCGGTCGGCACCCGCGACGACTGCACGCTGCGGGCCGCCTACTGGCAGGCCACGACGCGGACCTGCCGGGGCACGGTCTGCCTGCTCCAGGGACGGGCCGAATTCATCGAGAAGTACTACGAGACCATCCACGACCTGCGTGCGCGGGGCTTCGCCGTGGTGGCGTTCGACTGGCGCGGCCAGGGCGAGTCGGACCGGCGGGTCGACGACCCGCACAAGGGCCATGTCGGCCGGTTCGACGATTACCGCCTCGACCTGCGGGCGGTGGCCGAGACGGTGCTGGTGCCGCTGATGCCTGAGCCGCATGTCGGCCTGGCGCATTCGATGGGGGGCTGCGTCGCGCTGATCGGGGCGCTCGACGGCTGGCTGCCGTTCCGGCGCCTGGTGACGGTGGCGCCGATGCTGTCGATCCGGATGGTGCGCTGGCCCGCCGGGGCGGCGTTCCTGTCGCGGTTCCTGCACCGGATCGGGCTGGGCGACCGCTACATCCCGCTGGGCAAGCCAGTCTCGATCGCCACCAAGCCCTATGCCGGCAACCGGCTGTCGCGGGATCCCGCGCGCTACGCCCGCAACGCGGCGGCGGCCCGGCAGGTCGGCGCCGGCGCGGTCGGCGACCCGACGATCGCGTGGCTCGCGGAGGCGTTCCGTGCGATGGCGCGCCTGCGCGACCCGCGCGCCGCCCCGCGCATCACGCTGCCCACCCTGATCGTCGCGGCCGGCGCGGACCCGGTCTGCGGGACCCTGGACACCGAGCGGTTCGCGGCCCGGCTGAAGGCCGGCCACATCCTGGTCCTGCCGGATTCCCGGCATGAGATCCTGAGCGAACGCGACGCCATCCGGCAGGATTTCTGGGCGGCCTTCGTCGCCTTCGTGCCGGGCTCGCCCCTGCCCTCCCACACGGAGGTTGAGGCACATCAGCCGGTGCCGGTGGCCTGAGCCGTCAGCCCCCCAGATCCGGGTCGATGTCCCGCGGCCGCACGAACCGCTCCAGCCGCCCCTGCCCCGGGGCGATCGCCGACCAGGCCGCGGCGTCGAACGCGATCACCGCGTAGGCGGCGGTGGGGAATTCCGTGGCGAGGCGCGTGCGTTCCTTGCGCGGCCCCTCCCCGGCCAGGGTCGCGGCGAGGTCGCCCAGGCCGGGATTGTGGCCGACGACGATCACGGTTTCCGCGCTGTCCGGCGCCCCCCGGATCAGCCCGAGGATCCGCTCGGCCGGCGCCTCGTAGATGTCGTGGTGATACCGCGCCTCGGGTGCGCCGAGGGCGGCCGAGACCGCATCCCAGGTCTCGCGGGTGCGGGTGGCGGTGGAGACCAGGGCCAAGTCTGGTCGGGGACCCTCTTGGCCGATGTGGCTGCCGACAGCGGGCGCGGCCCGGCGGCCGCGGTCGTTGAGCGGCCGTTCGTGGTCGGCGACGCCGGCCGGACGATCCGACTTGGCGTGCCGCAACAGGATCAGCCTGCGCATGAAGCGGGCCCTTCTCGGGATGGGGTGACCGACGCGCGCCGAACAGGCGCGGGGGCCCGGTTAGCGCAAAGCGCGGCGCCCGGGAACCTCGGCGATCCTGCCCGGTTCGAAAAGCTGGGCCGCCGATGCGGGACGCGCATAGGGTGGCGGTCTCTGTCGGAGGAGGTCGCGCCATGGATCGCTCGCCCCGCGTTTCGGAGATCCTGTCCTGGTACGGGGCCGACAGCCCCGGCACGCTGACCAACCTCGCCCGGATGCTGGAGTACGGCCGGCTCGGCGGCACCGGCAAGATGCTGATCCTGCCGGTGGATCAGGGCTTCGAGCATGGCCCGGCCCGCAGCTTCGGCCCGAACCCGCCGGCCTACGATCCGCATTACCATTTCGAATTGGCCCTGGCGGCGGGCTGCAACGCCTACGCGGCGCCGCTCGGCTTCCTCGAGGCAGGCGCCCGGGACTATGCCGGGCGGATCCCGCTGATCCTCAAGCTCAACGACCACGACCTCCTGGTCGACGAGGAGGATCCCGAGCAGGCGATCACCGGCTCGGTGGCGGACGCGCTGCGGCTCGGCGCCTGCGCCATCGGCTTCACGATCTATCCGGGCTCCGCGCACCGCAACGCCATGTATGGCCAGATCCGGGCGATCGCCGAGGAGGCCAAGAGATCCGGGCTCGCCGTGGTGATCTGGTCCTATGCGAGGGGCTCGGCGCTGTCGAAGGACGGCGAGACCGCCATCGACGTGATCGGCTACGCGGCTCAGGTCGCCGCGCAGCTCGGAGCCCACATCATCAAGGTCAAGCTGCCCACCGCCCATATCGAGCAGCCGGCGGCCAAGAGGGTCTACGAATCCACCGGCATCCCGATCGGCACCGCGGCGGAGCGCGTCCGCCACGTGGTGCAATGCGCCTTCAACGGGCGGCGGATCGTGATCTTTTCGGGCGGTGCCCAGGCCGAGGACGACACGTTCCTCGACGAGATCCGGGCCATCCAGGCGGGCGGCGGCTTCGGCTCCATCGTCGGCCGCAACGCTTTCCAGCGCGCGAAGGCGGATGCCCTGACGCTGCTGGGGCGGATCACCGATATCTATGCCGGCAAGGCAGTTTGACGCTCAGCCGCCGCGCTGCTCCCGGCGCATCATGAAGGCCAGCTTCTCGAACAGGCTGACATCCTGCTCGTTCTTGAGCAGCGCGCCGTGCAGCGGCGGGATCAGCTTGCGGCCGTCACGCTCGCGCAGGGTCTCGGGCGAAATATCCTCGGAGACGAGGAGCTTGAGCCAGTCCAGCAGTTCGGAGGTCGAGGGCTTCTTCTTGAGGCCCGGGACCTCGCGGGTCTCGAGAAAGACCCGCAGGGCCTCCTCGACCAAGCGGTGCTTGATGCCCGGATAGTGGACGTCGACGATGCGCATCAGCGTCTCGGCGTCCGGGAACTTGATGTAGTGGAAGAAGCAGCGGCGCAGGAACGCGTCCGGCAGTTCCTTCTCGTTGTTCGACGTGATGATCATGATCGGCCGACGTACGGCCTTCACGGTCTCGCCGGTCTCGTAGACATGGAACTCCATCCGGTCGAGTTCGGTCAGGAGGTCGTTGGGAAACTCGATGTCGGCCTTGTCGATCTCGTCGATCAGAAGCACCGGCCGCTCGGGCGCGGTGAACGCTTCCCAGAGCTTGCCCCGGCGGATGTAGTTGCCGATGTCCGAGACCCGCGGGTCGCCGAGCTGCGAGTCGCGCAGGCGCGAGACGGCGTCGTACTCGTAGAGGCCCTGCTGGGCCTTGGTGGTCGACTTGATGTTCCAGACGATGAGCGGCGCGCCCAGGCCCCGGGCGATCTCCTCGGCCAGCACGGTCTTGCCGGTGCCGGGCTCGCCCTTGACCAGGAGCGGGCGCTCCAAGACCACGGCGGCATTGACCGCAGCGGTCAGGTCGGGGGTCGCGACGTAGGACTCGGTTCCGGAAAATCGCATCGCGCTCTCGGAGAAACTGGCCTGGAGGCAACCGGTAGCGCGTGGCGATGCCGCCCCGCAAGCGAGACGGGTCTACCCCTTCTCGTGCCAGACGCAGTTCCGGGCCAGGATCTCCAGGTTCACGTCGGATTTCTGCGGCTGCGGCAGGGTCTTGGTGTCCATCGCGAGGTCGATCTTGATCTCGACCTGGCCCTTCGACTCGTTGGAGCGGCGGGAGAAGTAGCAGTACTGCTGATAGGGCTGGTCGGCGTTGTCCTTGAAGTTCCAGCCGGTGACGATCTGGCCGTCGAGATAGGGGACCTGCTTGAACACCGTGAAGGTGGTGTTCACCGCCGCCTTCGAGGCCGGGGCGGCGTCGCTGCCGAGCTGCGCCTTCGTGGGCGTCGGCGTGCCGCCGCCACCCATCTTGGGAAGACCTTCGAGCTTGAGCGTGTTGTCGGTCAGCGTGACCTCGCCCTTGGTCTTCAGGGTCACGTCCGAAAGCGCGGCCTGCATCGCGGCGGCGATCTTCTCGGCGGCCGTGTCGAACTGGTTGAGGGTGGCCCAGCCATAGGCCGCCGCCCCGATCCCGATGCCGGCCAGGCACGCGAAGGCGCCGAAGCCCAGCGCGCGGAACAGGAAGGCCCGCGCCGCCACGTAGCTCGAATCCGCCCGCAGGCGGGAGTTCACCTGCTGGGCGAGGGCGACGTTCTCAGGGGTGCCGCCGGCGACGTAGTTCATGCGCCGGCTCCCGCGGCAGGGAGGGTCTGACCCGGAAGGGCCTGACCCGGATGGCTCTGGCCGGGCAGGCTCTGCTGGGTCTGGGCGGGGCGGTTCATCGGGATCACCGCACCCGTGGCGTTGGCCGCGCGGGGCAGGATCGGCTCGGGGTTCGAGCGCAGCGCGTCGGCGATCGCGTCCAGCATGTAGGGCGCGGCCTCCGGGTTCACGGCGGCCCCCAGGTCGTCCTCATCCATGAAGGTCCGGCGGGTCGAGACCGCGCAGAGCGCCAGGATGGTCGACGCGAAGGCGGCGCAGACGGCGGGCAGGAACACGAAGATCCGCAGGAAGGCGTGGACCTGTTGCTCGGTCACGTCGATCGGATCGACGCCGTAGACCATCGCGGTGAAGGAGTGCAGCTGCGAGCGGTTGACCGCATTGCGGTAGCCCTGCTCGGCATCGGCCACGCGCCGGTCGGCGGCGCCGGGGTCGAGGGTCGCGCGCGCCTTGCGGGCCTCCTCCAGCTCCTTGATCAGCACGGCGCGGTCGGCCGACGCCTTGGTCACGCCCGCCGACAGGGCGGCCACGCGCGGGTCGGCCACGCATTTCAGGTTCTGGTACTTGCGGCCCTTGCTGTTGGTGCCGAACACCCGCTCGCAGCGCTGGGCCGGCAGGCCGGCAAGCTGCTGGGCGTTGTCGGAGGACCGCTTCTCGATCTGGTCGAGCTCGGTCGTGTACTGCGCCACGCGCTCGTCCGCCGCCTTGATGCGGTCGCCGATCGTGGCGCGGTCGGCCTGGGCGTCCTTCAGGGCGGTCTTGGTCCGGGCGGCTTCCATCAGGCGGGGATGGAACATCATCTCGCCGAGCTGCGACACCGACTTGGTGGTGACGCCGGCCGCGAAGATGATGCCGAGCACCGCGAGCCCGCGCACGAAATGCGAGCGCTGGGTGCGGGCCAGGATGCCGAGCGGCACCCGGCACAGCTCCACGGCGGCGTAGACCAGGGGCGCCAGCAACATGAAGTAGAAGGCGTGCCAGTCGCCGTCGCTGTAGACGCCCGCGAACAGCCATGCGCCCCAGAGCGAGGCGCCGATCACCATGAACTCGACGAGATACGCGATCGCCACGTAGCCCCACTTGATGCGGTAGCCGCGGTCGACGTGGCGCTGGTGCACCCACCGGTCCGACTCGAGCCGCCATTCGCGGCGCTCGCGCTGCAGATCGCGACTCGGGGGGGCCGTCGGACCGGAGAATATCGACTTGATGGAGATCATCGGCCTCGTCACATCCATCGGGTCCAGTCGCAGGCGCCGTGTTACAGCACGGGCGCGGTCCTGGCCGAACTTAACGCCCAGTTAACCGCCGCGTGTATGCGGGCATTGTGCCGATTTTGGGCCGCCCTGCACGCAATTCGCCGGTGGATCGCCGGCAAGCCGCATCCGGGTGGCTCAAATGTCTCACCCGAGCCGTGTATCCGGCTTGTGTCCGAGCGCACCTCGCCGGCCTTGCCTTGGCCGAAAGCGGTTGCCCGCTGCGCGGGGCCGACCCATGATCGCGCATCCGTGATTGGTCTCCGCGCCGGTCGGAAACAGGAGGTTCGATCCGCCGCCGATGCCAGAAGTCCACGCCGGCTCCTACAAGGAAGCGATCCTGTTCCTCGTCACCGCGGGGATTGTGGTGCCGTTGTTCCACCGCCTGCGGATCTCCCCGGTGCTCGGTTTCATCGGCGCTGGCGCCCTGCTCGGACCGTTCGGCCTCGGTCGGCTCGCCGACACCCATCCCTACGTCCACCTCTTCACCATCGGCAACCGCACCGAGATCTCGCACCTGGCCGAGTTCGGGGTGATCTTCCTGATGTTCATGATCGGGGTCGAGCTGTCGTGGGAGCGGCTGCGGACCCTGCGGCGGCTCGTGTTCGGCCTCGGCTCGCTGCAGGTCGGCTGCTCGACGCTGATCCTCGGGGCGATCCTGTACGGGCTGCAGGTCCCGCTCGCGGGCGCCGTGATCGTCGGCATCGGACTGGCGCTGTCGTCCACCGCGGTGGTGCTGCCGGTCCTGGCCGAGCAGAAGCGGCTCAACGCGCCCTCCGGCCGCGCCAGCTTCGCGGTCCTGCTGTTCCAGGACCTCGCGGTCGCCCCGGTGCTGTTCGCTATCGCGGTCCTCGGCCGCGGCGACGAGGGCGACAAGGGCTGGGCGCTGGCCATGGCGCTGGGTCAGGCCGCGATCGCGCTGGTGCTGATCGTCGTGGCCGGCCGCCTCGCCCTGCGCCCGCTGTTCCAGCTGGTGGCGCGGACGCGCTCGACCGAGCTGTTCATGGCGGCCTGCCTCCTGGTCATCGTCGGCACCGCGCTGACGGCGGCAGCGAGCGGCCTGTCGATGACGCTGGGTGCCTTCGTGGCCGGGCTGCTGCTGGCCGAGACCGAGTACCGCCGGGCGATCGAGGCGACCATCGACCCGTTCAAGGGCCTGCTGCTCGGCGTGTTCTTTGTCTCTGTCGGCATGAACCTGGACCCCGCCCAGCTCATGGCGGCGCCCGGGGCGATCCTAGGCCTGTCGCTGGCGCTGGTGCTGATCAAGGCCGCCGTGGTGATGATGGCCGCGCCCGCCCTCAAGATCTCGCGCCCGGTGGCCCTGGAGGCGGCGTTGCTGCTCGGGCCGGGCGGCGAGTTCGCCTTCGTGCTGATCGGGGGCGCAGTCGCCACCGGGCTGGTGCCGGAGGATGTCGGCGCCGCCGCGCTCATCGTGA
The DNA here is from genome assembly GCF_979253755.1 of Methylobacterium sp. AC315. NCBI lineage: Bacteria > Pseudomonadati > Pseudomonadota > Alphaproteobacteria > Hyphomicrobiales > Methylobacteriaceae > Methylobacterium > Methylobacterium sp. AC315. The sequence continues at coordinate 530,362 of NZ_CEEDEA010000001.1, read as the reverse complement.
CCACGGTCACCATGATCATGATCCCGGCCCTGGCGGCCCTGGGCCGCAGGCTGAGCCGTGGCGCGGCCAGCGCCGCCCAGGCCGCCATGAAGGCGGAGCCGCTGCCGGAGCGGGTGGAGAACCGGGTGGTGATCGCGGGCTTTGGCCGCGTCGGCCGCCAGGTCGCCGAGATGCTGGACCGGCACGGGATTCCCTACCTCGCCCTCGATTCCGACGCGGCCCGGGTCGCCGAGCAGCGCCGGGCCGGCGCGCCCGTCTACTTTGGGGATTCGGGCAACACCGAGATCTTGCGCCGCTGCGACATCGCCACGGCGCGCGCCCTGGTGGTCACCCTCGACAACCCGCGGGCGGTCGAGCAGGCGGTGGCGGCGGCTCGGGCTGAGCGGCCGGACCTGACGATCGTCGCCCGTGCCCGCGACGCCCGGCATGCCTCGGCGCTCTACGAACTGGGCGTCGACGACGCCGTGCCGGAGACGATCGAGGCGTCCCTGCAATTGTCGGAGGCCGTGCTGGTCGATGTCGGCGTGCCGATGGGGCTCGTCATCGCGTCGATCCACGAGCGGCGGGACGAGTACCGCGCGCTGCTCAAGAAGCGCGAGAACGAGGCCAAGCCGATCTTCCGCGCCCGGCGCACCGTCGGCAAGGCTCTCGGCAAGCCGCCGGCCAAGAAGGAGGCGCCGCCGCGTCAGGAGGCCGGGCGCCAGGAGGCCTGAGCCGGCCTGCAGCCAGCGTGAGCCGGGTGCCGGCTCACGCCGGGGCGAGATGCGCCTCGGCGTGCTTGGGCTGACGCGCGACGCGGTTGCGCGGCGCCGGCTCGAACCCGTCGGCGAAGCTGCACCGGTACACGATCTCGTCCGCCGGCCCGAGGCCGGTGACCAGCGGGACCGTCACGGTGTCCCCCGAGAAGCGCCAGCCGCGCGCGCCCTTGTCCCAGTACAGCCACACGGTCCCGGGGAACCCCCGCAGGGTGAACACCGCGGCCTTGCGCGACAGGGCTTGTACGGCGCGCGGCGCGTACATGCCCTTGGCGTGATAGGCCTCCCGCGTCGTCTCGGGCTGGCGATCCATGAAGGTGTTGCGCACCAGTTGAATCGTCGCACCCGGCTTCCCGAGAAACCGTTTGAAATCCGTCAGATTCCGCAGGATGACCGCCATTGCTGGTCTCCTCGCTTCGGTTGGTGCGGCACGCGTCCTCGCGGCTGAACACACCTGAGATGCCGAGTTGAGCGATTCCCGTGACCGTTTCAGTGTCTGCGCGAGGCTGGGACCCGCACATATCAACAGATTCGGTGAGTTATGCCCAGCTTATGACTCTCCGAGGCTTCTGGAGACTCTCCGGGAGACTCCGGTTTAGCGCTTCGCCTGCCGATGAATCTTGTCGACCATCTGAAAAGACTCTGAGATCAGCGCCGGACGTGCCGGCTGCCGGATCCAGAACTTGGCTGATTCGCCCGGGCTTGACCCGCGCGCTTTGCTGGCGCGTTCTTCGGGGATGCTGCTGCACTTCTTCACGGCCCTCCGAGATGCCAAGGTTCCCGTCTCCCTCAAGGAGTACCTGACCCTGCTCGGCGCCCTCGACCGGGGCTTGGCCGAGCGGGACGTCGAGGCGTTCTACTTCCTGGCGCGCACGGCCCTGGTGAAGGACGAGGCGCATCTCGACCGGTTCGACCGGGTGTTCGGCACCGTCTTCAAGGGGCTGGAGACGCTCGGGGAGGCGGTGGAGCCTGCAGCCATCCCCGAGGAATGGCTGCGCAAGCTCGCAGAGACGTATCTGACCGATGCCGAGAAGGCCGAGCTGCAGGCGCTCGGCTGGGACAAGCTGTTCGAGACCCTGAGGCAGCGGTTGGCCGAGCAGAAGGAGCGTCACCAAGGCGGCTCGAAATGGATCGGTACCGGCGGGACCTCGCCGTTCGGCGCCTACGGCTACAATCCCGAGGGCATCCGCATCGGCCAGGACGGCAACCGCAACTTCCGCGCGGTGAAGGTCTGGGACAAGCGCGAGTTCAAGGATCTCGACGACGACCGCGAGATCGGCGCGCGCACCATGCGCCTCGCTCTGCGGCGGCTGCGCCGCTTCGCCCGGACGGGAGCGGCCGAGGAACTGGACCTCGACGGCACGATCCGCGAGAGCGCCCGCCAGGGCTACATCGATGTGCGGCTGCGGCCTGAGCGGCGCAATGCCGTGAAGGTGCTGCTGTTCCTAGACGTCGGCGGCTCGATGGACTGGCACATCGAGCAGGCGGAGGCGCTGTTCTCGGCGGCGCGCTCGGAGTTCAAGCACCTCGCGCATTACTACTTCCACAACTGCCCCTACGAGGCGGTCTGGACCGAGAACCGACGCCGCCACGACGCCAGGACCCCGCTGCCGGAGGTGATCCGCACTTACGGCAGCGACTATCGGGTGGTGTTCGTCGGCGACGCCTCGATGAGCCCCTACGAGATCGCCACGCCGGGCGGGTCGGTGGAGCACTGGAACGCGGAGCCGGGCGCCGTGTGGCTGCAGCGGCTCCTCGCCCATTTCCCGAAGGCGGCGTGGCTGAACCCGGTGCCGGAGACCCACTGGGGCTACACCCAGTCGATCGGGATGGTGCAGCGGCTCGTCGGCGGCCGCATGTTCCCCCTCACCCTCGATGGTCTCGACGCGGCGGCCCGGGCGCTGGTGCGGTGAGAGCCGCTACCCCTGCTGGGACGGGGTCGAGACCACGAGCCCGTCCAGGTTCGGGGCGATCTTGATCTGGCAGGACAGACGGGAATTCTCGCGCACGTCGGAGGCGAAATCGAGCATGTCCTGCTCCATGTCCTGGGCCTTGCCCACGACGTCGATCCACGCGTCGGCGACGTAGACGTGGCAGGTGGCGCAGGCGCAGGCGCCGCCGCACTCCGCATCGATGCCCGGGACGTTGTTGCGCAGCGCCGTCTCCATCACGGTCGCGCCGACGCTGCCTTCGACGGTCCTCTCCGTCCCGGCGTGGTCGACGTATGTGATCTTGGGCATGCTCGGCTCCGGGCTCGCGTCGAGCGGCCTCGCTTCGACGGGCGGGGTGACTGCTTGGCGGCTGAGGCCATGGAATGCAAGCGCGGTGGCGGCGGTCCGTTCCGGATCGATCGCCGCATCGGCGCATGTTCAGCGAACGGCCGCTCTTAAGACTCGGCGTCCAGCGCGATCTCGGCCAGTGCCGCCGCAACGGCCTGAACGAGGTCGTCGAGGGCGACCGCCTCGGCGCCGGCCCGCAATCGTGCCTCGGCGGCGTCCGCGCAGGCGCGGACCCGGGTGGCGCCGACTCCGGAGGCCGAGCCCTTCAGGGTGTGGGCGAGGTCGGCGCGCTGGGCCGCCGGCAGGGACGGATCGGTCAGACGAGGCAGGATCGACCGGCATTGCCCGGCAAACAGCGCCAGCACCTCGTCGGCCAGCTCGGCGTCGCCGAAGGTCTGCGCATCGAGCTCCGCACGATCGATGGCCAGCATGCTCGAACTCCCGGAATCCGCAATCTTCTGGGGGTTGCCGAACCTCTCCCCATGATTCACCCCCCGATTCGCCGGACGGGGATCGCGCAGGGACCCTCATCTGCGCCAAGATGGTGGAGCCGGAAGGCGGCGGACCCGGTAACCATTCTCGTAACGGTTTCTGGGGTCGGACGGCGGCTCGGGTATCGGCAATCGGTGTCCGCGTCTAATCCTGTAATGGTAAACGGGACGTTGCGTCTCTGGCATCAGCCTCCCCAGGTGCCGGTGAAACCCGTGTGACGAGGCGTTGAATGGCGACCGAGAAGAAGCTGAAGGATCCGGCCGAGGCCGCGCTCTCTGCGATCGAGCAGGCGCTGAACCTCGACGCCCTGACGCCGACCGGCACCGAGAGCCGCGCCGAGCCGCGCCTGCCCGATGTCGGGGATGCCGATCCCCTGCTCGACGGTGCCCTCGATCCGGCCGGCCGCCAGACGCCGCCGCGCCTCGACCTCGACCCGCCCCTCGCCTCCGACCTGCCCCCGCCCGGCCGGGAGCGCCCGCGCCGCGAGGGCGGCCTGCTGCCGCCCGACCGCTCGCTGGTGGCGAACGACGACCGGCGCAACATCGGGATCCTGCAGCAGACCCTGCGGGTGCGGTCCTCGCCCAAACCTTACCTGTACGCGTTGCTGGCCGGCCTCGCCTGGATCGCCGGCTTGGTGCTGGTCTCCTGGCTGCAATCCGGCGGCGACCTGCGCGGCGTCGTCTCGGGCCTCACGCCGCTCCAGGCGACGGTGGGCGCCGCGGCCCTGCTCGGACCGGTCGTCCTGTTCGTGATCGCCGCCATGCTGGCCGCACGGGCGCAAGAGATGCGCCTCGTCGCCCGCGCAGTCGGCGAAGTCGCGGTGCGCCTGGCCGAGCCCGAGAGCTTCTCCACGGACGCGGTCCTGACCATGTCGCAGACGGTGCGCCGGGAAGTCGCCGCGGTCGGCGACGGCGTCGAGCGTGCGCTCGCCCGGGCCGGCGAGCTCGAGACCCTGGTGCGCGGCGAGATCGCCACCTTGGAGCGGGCCTATTCCGACAACGAGATCCGCATCCGCTCCCTCGTCGAGGAGCTGGTGGCGCAGCGGGAATCCATCGTCACCAACGCCGAGCGGGTGCGCGGCGCGATCACCGGCTCCCACCAGAGCCTGAGCCAGGAACTGGAGGGCGCGTCCGAGCGGATCGTCCTGGCCCTCAACGGCGCGGGCGAGCGCGTGACCGGGGCGCTCGACGCCCGCGGCGCGGCCATCACCGCATCCCTGGGCGAGGCTGGCGACCGGGTCGTCAGCCTCATGACCGGCCGCGGCGACGAGCTGATCGAGAACCTCGCGGCCACGAGCGAGGGCGTGCGCGGCAGCCTGCTGGACGTCGGCGAGAGCCTGACGCGCGCCTTCGAGACCCGCGCCCAAGACGTGACCGGCGCGTTCCAGTCGACCGGGGACGCCCTCACCGGGCGGATCGCCGAGAGCACCGCCTCCGTCGCCCAGAGCCTCGCCGAGACCGGCCTGCGCGTCAGCGAGTCCCTGGAGCGCCAGGGCGGCGTCGTGCGCGAGAGCTTCGAGCGCTCGGTGATCGGCCTGGAGAACGCCTTCCTGTCGCGGAGTTCCGAGCTGACGGACCGGTTCGGCGCGATGGGGACCCAGATCACTGCGCGCTTCGCCGAGACCGGCGCGGCCCTTACCCAGGACATCGCCGGCCGTGGCCTGGCGCTGCGTGCCGAGATCGAGAATGCCGGACTCTCCGTCGCCGAAGCGATCGAGAGCCGCGGACGCGATGCCCAGGCCGCCCTGGCGCTGGCCATGGGCGGCGTCGGCGAGACGCTGACCAGCCAGGCCGGCACCGTGCGCGACGACCTGATCGGCACCGCCGAGCGGATCGCCGAGACGATTTCCGAGCACGGCAACGCCCTGGCTGGGCGCATGGACGGCATCGCGGCGCGCCTGCACGACACCGTGACCGTGCAGGCTTCGGACCTCGAGGGCCGCGTCCAGGCGGCGGCCGAGCGGGCCGGCGGCCACATCACCGACCGGACACAGGCGGCCACTCAGAGTCTGGAATCCGCCTTCTCGGCGCTGGGCCACGGCTTCGAGGCTGGCGCCGCCGCCGCCGTCCAGTCCCTTCGCGGCTCCGCGAGCACCGTCACCGGCGAACTCGAGGCCCACACCCGCGCGGCCTCCGCCCGCCTGGCCGACACCCTGCAGGCCCTGCGCCACGGCTCGGCCGAGGTGACCAGCGCGGTCGAGGCCGAGACCGCGAACCTGCTGACCCATTTCCGCGATGCCGCCGACCGGGCCGGCATCGAACTCGGCGAGCGCGGCTCCGCCGCGGTGACCGCCCTGCGCGGCGCCCTCGACGACCTCAACCGCGAGCTGTCCGCCCGCACCGACGATGCCACCGGCAGCCTGGCGCAGGCCGCCCGCGCCATCTCGGACGACCTCGCCGCCCGCATCGGCGAGATGGAGTCCGCCTTCGGCGAGCACGGCAAGGGCGTGGCCGAACTCCTGGCCAGCCATGCCGAGGAGACCCAGACCCGGATCAGCGGCACCGGCCGCGACATCGTGCTCGCGGTGGCGAGCCAGGGTGCGCGGATCGCCGACACGCTCAGCCAGACCGGCGCGAGCTTCGCCGAGACCGCCGACGGCCGCGTTCGCGCCATCGACGAGACGCTGGGCAGCCGCCTCGCCGCCCTGCAGGAGACCATCGCCCGCGGCGACATCCTGGCCGACCGCATCGGCCGCGACACCGCGACGATGGGCGAGACCGTCGGGGCCCGGCTGGAGGAGATGGACCGGCTCATCACCGTCAAGGGCCAAGCGGTGGCCGAGACCATCGCGACCCGCGCCCGCGAGGCCGGCAGCTTGGTCGAGACCCATCTCGGCGACCTGGAAGCGCGTTCCGCCAAGCGCGCCGCCGAGATCGGCGACGTCGTGGCGAACCTGGTCGATCACGTCGACGGCCGGATCGACGCCCGCGGCAAGGCCCTGAACGAGGCGCTGGCCGCCCGGACCGGGGAGATGGCCCGGATCATGGAAGAGGGCAGCCGCAACCTGGTCGCGGTGCTCGACGGACGGGCCGAGGGGCTCGGGCAGGACATCGATCGGCGCACCGCCGAGATGGCCCGCCGCATCGCGGGCAGCGCCGAGCATTTCGACGCCGGCGTGATCAGCCGTCTGCAGGAAATCGCCAACGCCCTCGATGAGCGCGCCCGCCTCGTGGATGAGAGCTTCGGCGTGCAGGCCTTCGAGGCGATCCGCCTGATCGAGGCGCGGACCCGCGCGGTCGACGAGGAACTGGCCGGCCGCACCCGCGACCTGGTCGCGACGATCACCGACCGGACCGGTGGGATCGACAAGGCGATGGCCGAGAGCATCGGGAGCCTCACGGGGGCCGTCGTGGAATCCACCCGGGTTCTCGAGGCCTCGCTGTCGGGCCGGGTGCAGGAGATCGTCCAGCTGGTGGACGAGCGGGCCCAGAGCGCTGACGCGGCCCTCTCTGCTCGGACAGAGGCCGTGCGCGCGGCCTTCGCCGAGCGCTCGGAGCTGCTCGCGAAGCTGATCGACGAGCGCATCACCGTCATGTCGAGCGAGCTCGACGAGAAGGGCCGCAACGTGTTCGGGGCGATCGGCGGCCGCATCACCGAGCTGGCGCGCCTGTTCGATCGCGGCGGCACCTCGCTGGCCGAGCTGATCGACCAGCGCGGCGACAGCGTCCTGTCCAAGCTGCAGCAGACCATCGCGGATGCCGAGCGGATGCTGGAGGCCGGCGAAGGCCGCCTCGGCCACACCCTGTCGAGCCGCACCGCCGACATCAGCGGCCTGCTCGATGAGGGCGTGCGCTCGGTCCACGGCCTGCTCGACGACCGCACCAACCAGATCCGCGTGATGCTGGATGGCCATGCTGGAACCCTGGCCAGCACCCTCGACGGCCGCATGGGCCCGCTCAACGAGGCGCTGGACACCCGCGGCCGCGCGCTGATCGCCGCCGTCGAGGACGCCTTCGGCAGCGCCGCCGGAGCCTTGGATTCCCGGACCCAGGCGCTCGGTGGCCTGTTCGACGAACGCCTCGGGCACTTGGAGAACCTGGTCGAGGGCCGCGGCAACCGCCTCGCCGAGACCCTGGACGCCCGCGCCCAGGGCCTGCGGACCCTGTTCGAGGAAGCCCACACCGCCCTCGACGCGGTGGTGGAAGGCGGGGGCGGCCGCTTCGCCGCCTCGGTCGACACCAAGATCCAGGCGCTGCGGACGATGCTGGAGGCGGCGCCCGCCGCCGTCACCGCGCTGGTCGAGACCCGGGAGCGCCAGCTTGCCGCGACGCTCGACAGCCGCACGCAGCGCCTCCAAACCCTGTTCGAGGAGGCTCAGGCAGGCCTGCGCGATCTCGTGGAGGTGCGCGGCCAGGAACTCGCCGACACGATCACCACCCGGACCGAGGGCCTGCGCCAGACCCTCGACGCGGCTCCCACCGACATGGCGGACCTGCTGGACGCGCGCTTTGCCGACCTGCGCGGCTTGTTCGAGCGCGCTCAGTCGGAGATCGACCGCCTGGTCGATGGCCGCAGCCGCGAGATCGCCGGGACCATCGAGCACCGCACCCAGGCCCTGCAATCCGTGATCGAACAGGCGAGCCCGGCCATCGCCGGCCTGCTGCAGGCGGGTGAGACCCAGCTGGCCCAGGCCTTCGAGGCTCAAAACGGCGACCTGCAGGCCCTGTTCGCGCAGGCCCAGTCGGAGATCGACCGCCTGGTCGACGGCCGCGGCCGCGAGATCGCCGGGGCGATCGAGCACCGCACCCAGGCTCTGCAATCCGTGATCGAGCAGGCGAGCCCGGCCATCGCCGGCCTGCTGCAGGCGGGTGAGACCCAGCTGGCCCAGGCCTTCGAGGCCCGGAACGGCGACCTGCAGGCCCTGTTCGCGCAGGCCCAGTCGGAGATCGACCGCCTGGTCGATGGCCGCGGCCGCGAGATCGCGGGGACGATCGAGCATCGCACCCAGGCGCTGCAGACCGTGATCGAGCAGGCGAACCCGGCCATCGCCGGCTTGCTCGAGGCCCGCGAGACCCAGTTCGCCGAGACCTTCGAGGCCCGCAGCAGTCAGCTCCGGACCCTGTTCGAGCGAGCGCAATCCAGCCTCGAGCTTTCTGTGGAGAGCCGCGGGCGGGAGATCGCCATGGCGGTCCAAGCGCGCACGCAGGACCTGCGCACGCTCCTCGACGCGGCGCCCACGGGCGTGGCCGCCCTCCTGGACACCCGGATCGAGACCCTGCGCACGACCTTCGACGAGGCGCGTTCAGCGATCGAGACGCTGCTCAGCGAGCGCAGCCAGTCGCTGCTCGACGCCGCTCAGGGGCGCACCGGTTCGCTGGTCGAGGCGTTCGACGCACGGATCCGCGACCTCGACGGCGTCGTCGAGGGGCGTACCGCGGCCCTGGTCCACACGGTCGAGGCGCAGAGCGAGGCGCTGGCCCGCGGGGTCGATGCCCGTGCCGACGCCTTCACCCAGCGCATCGACAGCCGCATGCGGCTGTTCGCGACGCTGGTCGCCCAGCGCGCCGAGACGCTGGCCACCGCCTTCGACGACCGCCACGACGCCTTCGCGGGCCTCATGGACGAGCGCACCGCCAGCCTCGTGGCGGCGCTCGACGAGCGGGCGCGGGCACATGCCGAGCAGGTCGACGCGCACAACGCCGCCCTGGCCGACACGCTCAGCCGCCGCGAGGCCGCGCTGGCGGGCCTGATCGACGCCCGCACCGAGGCGCTGGGGGCCGGCTTCGAGCGCCGCGCCACCGCGCTCGGCGCCTTGGTCGATGCCCGCGGGGAAGCCCTGTCCCGTCGCCTTGCGGAGAGCGCCGAGGTGCTGGTCCGCGCCATCGAGGAGAAGGGCGGGGCGCTCATCGCCAGCGTCGACGGCAGCGGCCGTGCGGTGGGCGACAGCCTGGAGGGGCATGTCGATCGCCTGCGCGCCGCAATCGACGGGCCGATGCTCGACCTGTCGCGGGTCCTGGCCGACCGTGCCGACGCGATCGAGCGCGTTCTGATCGAGACCGGCGTGCCGCTGGCCGAGACTCTGCGGCTACAGACCGAGGAACTGGCCGCGCAGTCGCGGGCCTCGGCCGAGCTGCTCCGCGCCGCCATCGACGATGGCGCGGGCCGTGCCCTCACCGAGCTGTTCGAGACCAACGACCGGCTGGGCCGCGAGCTGGGTGCCGTCCTCCAGCGGATCGAGGGCGCCAACGCCGCCCTGGGAGAACTGGTGTCCGGTGCCGGAACCAATCTCGGCGCGATCGAGCAGGGTCTGGCGGGCCGGGTCGAGCAGGTCCAGTCGGCGTTGCAGCGCATCGCCTCGGAGACCGGCCGCGCCACCGCGGGCGTTGCGTCCCAGGTCGAGGCCCTGCGCGAGGTCGCCAACACGGCGCTCCGCGAGGCGACCGGCCTCGCCGAGTCCCTCGACGGCCGCGGCCGTGCGCTCGGCGAGCAGACCTCGGTGCACGTCTCGGCGCTCGACCGGGCGGCCTCGTCGCTCGCCGCGATCGAGGAGCGCCTTGGGGCGACACTGGCGGGCCGCGAGGCCGCGCTCGCGGAGGCGCTGGCCGGCTTCGAGGCGCGTGCCAGCACCCTGGAGCAGCAGGGCGGTGCCCTGGCCGAGACGATCGAGCGCACGCTGCGGACTGCCGAAGAGCGCGCCCGCGCCGTCGGCGAGGCGCTGACCCGCTCGGCGGAGGGCGCGGGGGCTTCGGTCACCAGCGCCTTCGAGGGCCTCAAGGACAGCGCAGGGGCGGAGAGCGAGAAGGCAGCCCAGGGCGTGCGGCAGGCCATCGAGGAGGCCGCTCGGGAGATGCGCAGCGGCCTCGACGAGGCGCAGACCAAGTTCGGTGCCTCCGTCTCGTCCCTGCGGGAGATGGCGGGCTCGATCCGCGGCGAACTCGACGCGACCCGCGCCGAACTCGCCCGGGGCGTCCTCGACCTTCCGCGCGAGACGCAGGATGCCACCGGCGAGATGCGCCGGGTGGTGGCCGACCAGATCAAGGCTCTGAACGAGCTGTCGGCCCTGGTGTCCCGCACCACCCGCTCGGTGGACGTGGCCCAGCCGCAGGCCCAGCGCCGGGTGGCCGAGGGCGGCTCCCGCGCCGTCTCGGCGCCGCAGGCCGGCAGCGTCGCGGTCTCGTCCGCCGCGTCCGTCCAGGCCGTGGCGGCCCCGGCTCTGCCGGCGCCCCAGGCTCCGGCGCGGTCCGCCATCGGTCCGGCCCGGATCGAGGCGCCGCGGCCCTCCGCGACCGCCCGCCCCGCCGCCATGACGGCGGGCGGCGCCAAGCGCGGCTGGCTGTCGGACCTGCTGACCCGCGCCTCGCTGGACGAGGACGACGATGCCGAGCCGGCGGCCACCAGCGCCGCGTCCCCGGCCCCGACGGGCCGCCAGACCCCGGCGCAGTCTCAGGCCCCCGCCGAGACCGGTCGGATCGCCCTCGACACGATCTCCACCGACATCGCCCGGATGATCGAGCACCGGACCGTGGTCGACCTGTGGGAGCGCTATCGCCGGGGCGAGCCGAACCTGTTCGACCCGCGCATCTACACGCCACAGGGCCGGACCACCTTCGCGGAGATCCAGCGCCGCTACCGCGCCGATGCGGAGTTCCGCCGCAGCGTCGACCGGTACGTGGGTGAGTTCGAGCGGCTGCTGGGGGACGTGGTCAAGAACGACAGCGACGCCAAGCGGACCGACGCCTATCTCACCTCGGAGACCGGCAAGGTCTACACGATGCTGGCCCATGCCAGCGGGCGCTTCGACGGGGCGTAGGACGACGGCCGGCGCGGGTGCATCACGTACCCGCGCCGGCGGTACGCGGCCTCAGAGAAGGCCCAGCCCGACAAGCTCGCGGCGCAGGGCCTCGGGCATCTCGGCGAGATCACCCGATTGCCCGGCGCCCAGGTCGGCCGGCGCGTCCCGGGCCGTGAGGTAGCGCCAGCCCTGGAATGGGCGGCAGGGGCGGGGCGACACCGGAACGAGGCGCGGATCGAAGACGAGCCGGCAGCGCGGGATGCCGTCCTCTCCGGTCAGCTTCTCGACCGCGGTGATCGCCTGCCGGCAGGACAGGGTCCCGCGGATCACCCAATAGATCGAGCCCTTGCCGGCGATCTCGCGATGGCGCTTGGGCAGGGTGCGGGTGACGTGGAACGGGTCGGCCGGACGTCCCTCGCGCAGCGCCTCGGTCCGGAACCGGTCCTGACGGGCTTCGAGGTCCGCGATCGAGGCGGGTCCGACGCAGAGCTTGATCAGGTTCAGGGCCACGGAAGCGTTTTCGGCTGACGGCCCTCGGCGGGCGGGCCCCCCTGATAGCAGGCTCCGGGCGCGTCCGCGCCGTCAGGCGAACAGGGCGAGCCGCTGCTCCGGCGGCAGCGCGTCGATCGCCGCGAAGCTCAAGGCCGGCAAGTCCGGTTCCAAGGCGGGTGCGGCCGCGAACTCGGCCCGATCCGCGTCGGGGCTGGGCTCGGCGTGTACGGCATCCAGGCCTGCGAACGCGTCGGCCGCCGCGAGGTCCTCGACCGTCGCGCTCTCCGCCGCCTCCGAGACCGGCAAGAACACGATGTCCTCGTGCAGCGGTGGGCTTCCCGGGCGGGCGACGAGCGCCGCCGCCGTCACGGCGGGGACCTCCATGGCGATGTAGCGGTCGATGTCGCTCTGGCAGAGGTCGAGTGGCGGCGCGTTTGGCAGGGCCCCGGCCGCCGGGTTGACCGGCATCGGCGGGATCCGCTCGGCCTCGCTGCCCCAGATCGCGATCATCGACGCGAGCCGGTCCTCGAGGTAACGCAATGTGTAGACGATCCGGGCGGTGCGCTGGGCGGTGAGATCCTGGAACGAGCAGGCCGTGTAGATCGCGGTCGCGTGCCGATCCAGCGCGTCGCAGGTCGGGGCGTCGGCGCCCCGCTCGCGCAGGGTCCAGGCCGCCTCCTGCATCGCTTCGGCCGAGCCGAGGATGTCGGAGGTCGCCTGCTCGGTCTCGCGTACGATGGCGTCCAGCGCCAGGGAGGCCTGCGTCAGGCGGGTCTGCTCGTTGTCGCGCGCACTGATCGCGGCGATCTCGGCCTTGGTCTGGCTGATCGCCGCGGCCATCTCGACGAGGTTGCCGTGCAGTTGACCGAAGGCTTGGTTGTCCCGCTCGGCCGTCACCACGTGCTCGAGCCGGCTCATGGCGCCGAGCAGCATCTCGGTCTCGGCGGCCCGGTTGCGCCGGGCATACTCGGCCAGGAACCAGCGCCCGCGCTCGCTGAGGCAGATCGTCGCCTCGATCGCCTCGTACTCGGCGAGGGCGCCTGCGGGGGCTGAACCGGACATGGAATCCCTCCGAACCCGAAAGGACGGCACGGCGAAGGCCGGCGCGCGGTGCGAACCGGGAGACGGTAAATTGACAGGGAGGGTTTAACGGGCGCTTACGGCGTTCGTACCCGGGACCCGGGACGCCCCGAACCCGCCTCCCTTCCTCCGGGACCTTCCATCCTTGCATCGTCCGTCCGGCCCGGCGCGCCTGTCGCTGCTCTACGCCGTCGTCTTCACCGAGATCGGCATCGCGATGCCGTTCATGCCGCTCTGGCTCGACGGGCTCGGCCTCGATGCCGGGGTGATCGGCGTGCTGCTCGCCCTGCCGATCGCCACGCGGATCGTCGCGACGGCGCCGCTGATGAGCCTGCTCGACCGCGGGCTGGGTCCGCGGCGGCTGATCATGCTCGGCAGCCTCGCCCTCAGCCTGACCTACGCGCTGATGCCCGGCGCCGCCGGGATCGGCTGGCCCGCGCTCGCGTCGCTCATCATCCTCAACGCCGTGGCCGGCGCGCCGCTGGTGCCGTGCATCGACTACCTGACGCTGGCGGCCGTGCGCCGCGACGCCCGCTTGGTCTACGCCCGGATCCGGATGGCGGGCTCCATCGCGTTCCTGCTGGCCAACCTCGTGGGCGGCCTGATGCTCTCGGCGCTCGGCGGCCAGCTCGCGGTGCCGCTGCTGCTCACCGGCCTCGCCCTGGCGGCGGGGTTCGTGGCCTGGCGCAGCCGCTCGGTGGTGGCGCTGCCGCAGGTCCCGTCCGGGACCATGCGGCCGCGCCTGCCGCTCAGGCTGTGGCTCTGCATCGGCGCCGCGGCGGCGATCCAGGCGAGCCACGGGGCGATCTACGGGTTCGGCAGCATCTACTGGACCAGCCAGGGGATCGCACCGGCCTGGGTCGGCTCGCTCTGGGCGACCGGCGTGCTGGCCGAGATCGCGCTGTTTGCCGGCATCACCGCCCTCCCCGCCGCCTGGCGCAGCCCGGTGCGGCTCCTGGCTTTGGGCGCGGCGGCGGCGATCCTGCGCGCGGTCGGCATGTATCTTCTCGGCGACCACCTGGCCGCCCTGGTACCGCTCCAATGCCTGCACGGCCTGACCTTCGGGGCGACGCAGCTCGGCGCGATGGCGGCGGTATCGGCCTTCGCCCCCGAGGGCGCGCGGGGCCGCGCGCAGGGCACGCTCAGCGCGGTCAACGCCGGAATCTCCGTGGTCGCCACCCTGGCGAGCGGGCTCGCCTACCGGACCGGCGGCCCCCTCGCCTTCCTGCTGATGGCGCCGCTCGCCGCCTGTGGCCTGGGTCTGGCGCTCGCCTCCGACCGCGTGACGTCGGATACGGATCGTCAACCGTAATGTCGACATAACCACACGGCAGGGTGGTGCCTCCAATCGAGGAGTTAGGGCTTGCTGAGCGAGGGCATGGTTCCCGGCGCATCGCTGCGGGACCGGCCGGCGGATGGCCGGTTGGCGCTCGACGGGCGCTGGACCGCCGATCAGGCGCCGACCGTCGAGGCGAATGCGGCGCGCATCCTGGCGGCCGGCCGGGCCAGTTCCATGACGGTCGACCTGTCCGGGATCGAGCGGCTCGACACGCTGGGCGCCTGGGTGCTCGAGCGGACCCGCGCCGAGATCGAGCAGGCGGGAGGCACGCTGACCTATGTCGGCGTGCGGTCCGAGCACCGGACCCTGCTGGGCGAGGTCCGCCTGCGCGAGGTCGAGTCGGCGGACCCGCTGCGGCACGGCCGCATCGTCGGGTTCCTCGACACCGTCGGCCGCGAGACCGTGCGCGGGGGTCGCGAGTTCGTCACCGCCCTCGCCTTCCTGGGTGAGGTGATCGCCGCCTGCGGGCGCGTGGCCCTGCGGCCGGGCACGTTCCGGGGCACCGCCCTGGTCAACCAGATCCAGCAGGTGGCCTTCAACGGCGCCCCGATCATCGTGCTGATCTCGTTCCTGGTCGGTGGCATCGTCGCCCAGCAGGGCATCTTCCAACTCCAGCGCTTCGGCGCCCAGACCTTCGTGGTGAACCTGATCGGCCTCCTGATCCTGCGCGAGATGGGCGTCCTGCTCACCTCGATCATGGTGGCGGGCCGCTCGGGCTCGGCGATCACCGCCGAGATCGGCTCGATGCGCATGCGCGAGGAGGTCGATGCCCTCCGGGTCATGGGCCTCGATCCCGTCGAGATCCTGATCGTGCCGCGGGTGCTGGCCTTGATGGTCGGCCTGCCGATGCTGACGCTGATCGGCGACATCGCCGCGCTCACCGGCGGCGGCCTCACCGCCATGCTGTACGGCGGGCTGACGCTGGATCAGTTCCTGGTCCGGCTCCAGGCGGCGGTGGGCGTGCACCACGTCATGGTCGGCCTGATCAAGGCGCCGTACATGGCGCTGATCATCGGGATCCTCGCCACGATCGAGGGCTTCGCCGTGGAGGGCTCGGCCGAATCGCTGGGCCGCCACGTCACGGCCTCAGTCGTGAAGTCCATCTTCATGGTCATCGTCCTCGATGGATTGTTCGCGGTGTTCTTCGCCGCGATCGATTTCTGAGCCCGCTGTGATGATCGCCCCCGTCATGCCCGAGACCGCCGCCGGCCCCGCGCCCATCATCCGGGTGCGCGACCTCGTGGTCGGCTTCCGGGACCGCACCATCCTCAAGGGGCTGAACCTCGACATCCGCGCGGGCGAGATCATGGGCTTCGTCGGGCCGTCGGGCCAGGGCAAGTCGGTGCTGACCCGGACGATCCTGGGCCTGACGCCGAAGCGGGCGGGCACGATCGAGGTGTTCGGCCGCGACGTCGACGGCATGACCTATGCCGAGCGGCGCCGCATGGAGCAGCGCTGGGGCGTGCTGTTCCAGCAGGGCGCCCTGTTCTCGGCGCTGACCGTCAAGCAGAACATCCAGGTGCCGATGCGCGAGCATCTCGACCTGTCTGAACGCCTGCTCGACGAGTTCGCCCGTCTCAAGATCGAGATGGTCGGCTTGCAACCGGATGCGGCCGACAAGCTGCCGTCCGAGCTGTCCGGCGGCATGATCAAGCGCGCGGCGCTCGCCCGCTCCCTGGCGCTCGATCCCGAGATCCTGTTCCTCGACGAGCCGACCTCGGGCCTCGACCCGATCGGCGCGGGCGAGTTCGACGACCTCGTCTCGACCCTGAAGGAGACGCTGGGCCTGACCGTGTTCATGGTCACCCACGACCTCGACAGCCTCTACACCGCCTGCGACCGCATCGCGGCGCTGGGCGACGGGCAGATCATCGCCGCCGGCACGATCAAGGAGATGCTGGCGAGCGACCACCCTTGGTTGCGCTCATACTTCCACGGCAAGCGGGCTCGCGCCATCACCCCCGGGGTGCCGGCGCATGCCTGACCGCTTCTTCCCCCTGATCCCGTCCCGGTCCCATCCGGGATCGTGGATACGCAGCTCGGCCGGACCGTGTTCGCCGAGCGGAACCGCAGGCTGATCGCATGGAAACCCGCGCGAACTACGCCCTCATCGGGGCCTTCACCCTCGCCGTCATCCTGGCGGGCTTCGGCACCGTGCTGTGGCTCTCCGGCGGCTCCTCGCGGCAGGTGAGCCAAGTCGTCCGCATCGTGTTCTCCGGCTCGGTCGGCGGGCTCTCCCGCGGGTCGAGCGTGAACTTCAACGGCATCAAGGTCGGCGAGGTCACCGATATCCGCCTCGCCCCGCAGGACCCACGCCGGGTGCTCGCCCAGATCAAGGTCGACCCCTCGACGCCGCTCCGGGCGGACACCCGGGCTCGGCTCGATTCGGCGATGCTGACCGGCGTCTCGGTGATCTCCCTGTCGGGCGGCAACGCCGACGCGCCCGTGCTCGCCCCGATGGCCAACGGGGAGCCGCCGACGATCTTCGCCGATTCCTCCGATATGCAGGACATGATGGCGCTGGCCCGCCAGGTCGCCCAGCGGGCCGACGACATGCTCGCCCGGCTGGACCGGATCGTGGCCGGCAACGAGGGCGCGATCAATCGCGCGCTCACCAATGTCGAGGCATTCTCGAAGACGCTCGCCGATGCGGGCCCGAACATCGCGACCCTGGTCAAGGCGGTGGATGGGGCGAAGCTCGGCCACGTCATCGACAACGCCGACCGGTTCTCGGCGGCCCTGTCCAAGTCCAGCCCCGATATCGAGGGCGCCGTGCACGACGCCCGCTCGCTGGCGGCCAAGCTCAACGCCTCGGCCGACAAGATCGACGCGGTGCTCAACGGCGCCCAGAGCTTCCTCGGCTCCGCCGCTGGCCAGGAGGGCTCCAGCACGTTCACCGAGATCCGCGCGGCCGCGGTCTCGGTGCGCGACGCCGGCAAGGCCTTCCGCGTCATGTCGGAGAACCTCGACAAGCGCACCGCCAGCATCTCGACGAATTTCGGCCGCCTGAGCGGGACCGGCCGCCGGGAGGTGGAGGCCCTGTCGGGAGACGGACAGCGCACCCTCAACACCCTGAACCGCACCGTGCGCAGCCTGGAGCGCGACCCGAGCCAGGTGATCTTCGGCGGCAAGCCGTCGTTGCCCGAATACAACGGCGGCCGGTGAAATCATCGTGCGCCGGGCCGATGTGTCCCGGCGCACGGCACTTATACGAGAGAGGGATAGTTTCTGCGGCATAGCTTATACAGCTCTGCCGTTCGCCGGCGGGGTTCCTCAGGTTGTGCGTATGGCCCGCTGCTCGTCCCACCTCATCGCCGCTACCCTGCTCGCCGCCCTGCTGGGTGGCTGCGGCGGTGCGACGCCCCTGACCTTCGATCTCGCGGCACTCCCTCCGGCCGGGCGCCCGGTTGCGGCCGGCCGCTCGATCGCGGTGTCGGAGCCGGTGGGGATCCAGCCGTTCGAGGCCGACCGGATCATCGTGCGTGAATCCGGTGGCGCCCTCGCCTTCCTGGGCGGCGGCCAATGGGCCGACCGGCTGCCGCGGCTGATCCAGACCCGCCTCCTGCAGAGCCTGGAAAATTCCGGCCGGCTCCGTTCGGTCAGCCGGCCCGGCGACAAGGTCGTGGCGGATTACCAGCTGATCAGCGAGATCCGCGCCTTCGACATCCAGGCGACGACCGGCGAGGCGGTGGTCGACCTGTCCCTGAAGCTCGTGGCCGACGGTACCGGCAAGGTCACTGCCGCCCGGATCTTCACCGCCCGCGTGCCGGTGTCCAAGATCGATGCCGGCAACGGCGCCCGCGCCCTCGATCAGGCTCTGACCACCGTGCTGGCCGACGTGGTGCGCTGGGTGAATACCGGGCGGTGACGGGCCGAGGCCGCGGTCGCCTTACTCCATCACCGCGGCCTTCATGATCACCACCATGGTGGCCCGGGCCGGGCCCTCGGTGCAGCGCACGAGGTGGGGCCGGTCGCAGCGGTAGCGCAGGGTCTCGCCGGTCCGGGCGCGCTGCACGATCCCGCCGATCTCGACCTCGAACGCGCCCTCGGCGACCGAGAGCGATTCCACCGAGCCGCGCTGGTGCGGGTCCGAATCGAGGACGCCGCCGAGGTCGGCCGTGACCTCGTACCATTGCAGCCACTCGATCGTCTTGATCCAGCCGATGATCGCCAGCCGGACCTTGCCGTCCTCCGAGACCAGGATCGGGGTGTCCGCCCGGGAGGTCTTCTCGATGAACGGCTCCTCGTCGCTCGACGCCAGGACCCGGTCGATCGACACGTCGAGCGCCTGGGACAGCCGCCAGATCGTCGCCAGCGTCGGGTTCGTCTCGTTGCGCTCGATCTGGCTGATGATCGACTTTGCCACGCCCGATTGCTCGGCGAGTTCCGACAGTGAGAGGTTGTAGGCCTTGCGCAGGCGCTGGATCGTCTTGCCGAGCTGGCCGGAGAGCACCTGTGCCCCGGTCAACAGGTCGCGTCCGCGCGTCCGGTCGGGCCGTTCCGCCTGGTCCTGCATCGTCACCGGTCCACCCTGGCCGTTCCATTATCCGAACGATCGTGCGCTTCTTCAAACGCAATCGCTGCCCCGACGCAAGGCAGGGGCGATCGGGAGCTAGCGCCAGATTGCGTGGAAGTGGTGGACCGGCCCATGGCCGGCGCCGATCGCGAGCCGGTCCGCCGCGGTGAGCGCGGCCGTGAGGTAATCCTTGGCGGCCGTCACGGCCTCAGGCAGCGTCAGGCCCCGGGCGAGCCCAGCCGCGATTGCGGAGGAGAGCGTGCAGCCGGTGCCGTGGGTGTTGCGCGTGGCGATTCGCTGGGCCGCGAAGGTCTGTGCGTGACCCTCCCGCATCACGAGGTGGTCGATGCTCATCGCCCCCGTCCCGTGCCCGCCCTTGATCAGCACGGCGCGGGCGCCCAGCCCGACCAGGCGGCGGGCCTGGGCCACGATTGTCGCCTCGTCCCCGGCGACCGGCTCGCCGAGCAGCACCGCCGCCTCCGGCAGGTTGGGGGTGATCAGGTCGGCCCGGCCCATCAGCCGCTCGCGAAGCGCCGCCACGGCGTCCTCCGAGATCAGCCGGTCGCCGCTGGTGGCGACCATCACGGGGTCGAGGACGACCGGGGCGGTCCCGGCCCACCGTGACAGCCCGTCGGCGACCGCCTCGATCACCGCAATCTGCGACAGCATGCCGATCTTCACGGCATCGACCGCCAGATCGGAGAAGACGCTGTCGATCTGCCGGGCCACGAAATCGGCCGGCACGTCGTGGATGCCCTGGACGCCTCGGGTGTTCTGGGCGGTGAGCGCCGTGATCACGCTGGCGCCGTAGACGCCCAAGGCCGAGAAGGTCTTGAGGTCTGCCTGGATGCCGGCGCCGCCGCCGGAATCCGAGCCCGCGATGGTGACCGCGATCGGGCTGGCGCCGCTCACTTCGCGTCTCCCCGCGCCGCCAGGGCGGCGTCGATGGCCGCGCGCAGCTCCCGGGCGCGCTGGCGCACCGGCTCGGTCCCGAACAGGGCGGTGATCACCGCGACGCCGTCCGCACCGGCGGCGATCACCGGGGCGGCGTTGTGCAGGCCGATGCCCGCGATGGCGCCGAGCGGCAAGCCGGAGCCCCGGGCAAGCCGGGCCCGGAAGGCGATGCGCGAAAACCCGTCGAGGCCGACCGGCGGGTCCGGATTGTCCTTGCTGGTGGTGGCGAACACGCCGCCGATGCAGGCGTAGTCGACCGGGAGCCGGTACAGCTCGTCGGCTTGGGCGGCGGTCTTCACGGTCAGCCCGATGATCGCCCCCTCCCCGAGGAGACGGCGCGCCTCGGCCGGGTGCAGGTCGCTCTGTCCGAGATGGACGCCGTCCGCCCCAGCCGCCAGGGCCAGATCGACCCGGTCGTTGACCAGCACAGGCACCCGCCCGCCCACGGCAGCCTGGATCGCCCGGATCCGCGCCAGCGCGGCGCGGGTGTCCGGTATGTCCTTCTCGCGGTATTGGAGCAGGGTCGCGCCCCCCGTCGCCGCGTCGGCGGCGAGCCGCGCCAAGTGATCGCCGTCGGCGCCGCAGACGCCGACATCGAGGACGCCGTAGAGCCGCAGGTCGACGGGCCGGCTTCCGGCTGTCGCGGAGTTCGCGCGCGCTGCCATTCTGGTCGCCGGCCCCCGCCGGAACTGGCCCCGCGCCGGCCCCGCGCCGGCGCATCTCGGGCGGCCCTGTTTGGGCAGCGGCCGCCGGCTTTGCAAGACGTCCGGTCACACGGCCGCGTTGACGCGCGGCGATCCTGTGCCCCTATAGAGACGTATCGATCTGAGATCCCGCACCCGGCGGGAGAGGTTTTATAGAGGGACGATGGCGGTCGGCGAGGCGCAGACGGGTGCGCGCGGGGCACAGGCCCTGCCGGAGCGCTCCTCCGTGGGCCTCGTCGCGGTGATCGTCGCGGCGACCAAGGGGGAGCCGCGCGCCCTGACCATTCGGGTTCCGGATCAGGCCCCGGGCCGCGGCGACGGCCTCCCGGCCGGGCCGCTCGTGCCCGAGCACGCCACCCTGGAGCGGGGCCTGCGCGCCTGGGTCGAGCGGCAGACGCACCAGCGCCTCGGCTATGTCGAGCAGCTCTACACCTTCGGCGACCGCGACCGCTCCGGCACCGCCGACATGCCGGACGCGCATTCGCTCTCGGTGGCCTACCTCGCCCTGGTCCGGGAGGAGCGCCCGGCCGGCCTGGCCGAGGCGGCGTGGCAGAACTGGTACCGCTACCTCCCGTACGAGGATTTCCGCAAAGGCCGGCCGCCCCAGCTCGACGCGATCGAGACGCGGCTCGCCGCCTGGGCCGCCGAGCCCGCGGATTGCGCGATCCGCACCCGCCGCCTCGACCGGCTCGGCCTCACCTTCGGGATGAACGGCGGCACCTGGAACGAGGAGCGCGTGCTGGAGCGCTACGAGTTGCTGTTCGAGGCCGGCCTGATCCCGGAAGCGAAGGGCAATGCCGGCCCGGCGGTGCCGAACGACCCGACCGGCGTGCCGATGGCCTTCGACCACCGCCGGGTGCTCGCCACCGCGATCGGCCGGCTCCGCGGCAAGATCAAGTATCGCCCGGTGGTGTTCGAGCTGATGCAGCCGGCCTTCACGCTGCTCCAGCTCCAGCGCACCGTCGAGGCCCTGTCGGGCACGCAGCTGCACAAGCAGAACTTTCGACGGCTCGTCGCCCAGCAGGGTCTGGTGGAGGAGACCGAGGCCCTCACCAGCGGCACCGCCGGACGGCCGGCACGCCTGGTGCGCTTCCGCCGGGAGGTGCTCTTGGAACGGCCGGCGCCGGGGTTGCGGCTGCCCTCGCGGCGGGTGGGGTAAAATGCAGAATTATAAATCGTCAGCTTGGACTGAGGTATTGTAACGAAAGGCAACTATTCTGTTCGTAAATGGTCGATGTAATAAATAATAATGTGTCGTCACGAGATCCGGGTTCGTGACGACAATTTGGAGATGCATATTCAATAACGCGTCGAGATAAAAAATCGGTAAAATTTAGACGTGATGAAATTGTTTTTTCATAATGGTCATAAGATTTTATGCTGCTTGCTGATCAGGTTGAGGGAAGCCAAAATGACGCAGCAATTCCAAGACGAGTGGTTTATAATTCGCGAGTTCCTGTTCGGCTTCCGTAACTGACATTCTTGTGATCCTGCGTGCAGCGTTGCGTTTCCCGTTGTCGCTGAATCTGAATTTAAGTCTCAATGCATCGTTAGCGTCTAGCGACTGGAATGGATTTGCTCCTCCGTCAACCATACTCTGTACCATATTAGGCGACAGCAAAGTGTTGAGTTCAGTTACGGGTTCTAGCCACCCACTCGATTTTGCTCGCTGCCACATCTCGTTAGAGTAATATGACTCTAGGTCGACTGGTATTCTGAATCCAGATCGCGCCAAAGGCACTAGACATGGTGGAGTGCGGAGGCTGACAACTTTCAATCCTAAGTTTGTCAGATTTAGACGATCCATTTCATTGGTTAAATTCGTTTTTGCAGCGCTGCCACTTGGATCCGCATCAAACACGGCGGCGCACTTTACCCTCTCGGCAACTGGACGATGACGTAAGGTTAGGAGCCAAGCCAAAGCTCGGCTCTGTAATGCGTTAGCACCGCCATATGCGTCTTCGCCGGAGCTTAAGTTTATGGTTCCGATCGCATTATTTGCAAAAACCTCCCAAGATCGAGTTAGAACTAATATATCGTTCTCGCCTTCTACGAAGATGGTCGGACGTTGTTGGGCCGCAATTGCACGTACGTTAATGAGCTGGCTATTTAGCTCGTCAAAGCGCGCCTTCGCTTGTGTAATGTATGGGGCGACGATAGGCATTAGGCCCATGCTCTCATCAACTTCGTCAGGTGAGCGCGTTTCGACACAAGTATCCCGTCCATTTTTGGAAACAAAATGAGAGACTAGCCATTCTGCGGCTTCCGGACGATGGTGATCGAGGCGATAAAAAATTGGGGAATGCGTTGTCAGGAATAGTTGAAAGTGCTTGGTATCAGTAATTAAATCGACAAATTCACCCGCCATTTGAAAGGCGGAGGACATTTCGACATTGTTTTCGGGCTCCTCGAAGCCCCAAATATGCGTGTAGCGGACCCCTCCGCGTGTTAACAATTCGTCACGTTTCACGGAGATAAAATTGAGTATCATAGGGATATGGCGAATTTTTATACCATCTCCTCTTCGGGAAAGCGGTATTTCTCCAGAATTTATCTCTAGATTCTCAAATATTTGGCGTAGATTTTCAGGCAGTCGCATGGTTGCTTCTGCGCCGAATGCAACGTGCAAAGTGTTCAGCAGTTCATGTAGCTGAGCGCCGAGTTGAGCCTGAAACGCTCCAGCCGAATCTTTAAGTGGGCCCTCGGCAACAGATGATAAAACATCATAGAGCCGGCCCTGCAAATCAGCGAAGAAAGCCTTGTCTTTGATCGCGGGTACATAAGTAAATCGTATGCGGTCCAGAAGTGATGGAATCTTGCTCCTCTGAGGAAAGTCCGTGCCATCAACGAACTTTCGGGTCTCCATCCGTGTTACTTCACCCTCACGTCGCCAAAATTTGCACCATTCGACTTTTGTCGGAAGATCTTCTCTCTGATAACTTTGTGGTAATTCTAAAGTAATTTTAATTTCAATCTGAGCTGCTTTGCGTTGGGGGGTTGTGGCGAACTGGTTGAAATCCTTCAAGAATTCGAATGATTCTCCGGCGTTGGTTTCTCCGTTAAAAAAGAGATTCAGAGCGCGAAGCACATTTGACTTCCCTGCGTCATTCGCGCCAACCAATGTGGTGATTGACCTTGCTGGAAAATCGGCAGCAACGATCGAGCGAAAATTTCGAATGGAAAGGTGATCGATCAAGGTATCACTCCCTAGGTAAATACCCACCTATCGGGTTCTCCTTGAAATTTCGCTAAAGTTGCATGCGACTCACTCATTTCCCGTCGCGCCGAAGCGCCGCCGCCGTGCGAGTGCCATAACGAGCCAGGAGCGGGATCTTATCCGCCCCCAAGTCACTCAACGGCCTTATCCATACGTATGGTCCTTCACCAGGAATCATTGGAGCCCCCGTTCCTTCATGAGGGGCTTCATGGTCAAAGGAATAGGAGCGTAGTGGACCGAGTTGACGCGAGCACGAGGCCCTCAGCCGGCGCGCGCGGCGCGCCACAGCCACAGGGCGGTCAGCACCAGCAGCACGGTCGCGATGGCACCGGTGCAGTCCAGGGCGTCCCAGCCGGCGCGGCGGCCGGGACCCAGCAGGCGCACCAGCACCGGCCCGAGGATCTGCCCGGCCGCGAAGGCGGCGGTCATGCGGGCGAGGAGCGGCGTCGGGTTGTCGGGCCGCGCCTCGCGGGCCAGTTGCAGGCCCGCCATGGTGGCAACCATGAAGGTGCCGCCCACCAGCACCGCAGAGGCTGCGACCGCCCACAGGGTGTGGGCGACCAGGGGCAGTCCGGTGCCCAGCGCCATGAGGCCCTGGGCCGACGCCCAGAGAAGCCGCCGCGGCACGCTCGCCAGCCACCGGGCCGCCGCCGCCACCGACAGGGCCGAGGCGAGGCCGAACAGCGGCCAGGTCAGGCCGAACACCCGGGGGTCCGAGGCCAGCTCGCGGGCCATCGCCGGCAGGAACGTGGCCGGCACGATGTAGCCGAACCCGAAGATGCCGTAGCACAGGACCAGGGCCGCCTGCCCGCTCCGGGAAGGACGTGCGAAGGACGCGCCCGCGCGCTCCTCGATCCGGGCCGGGGCCATGCCCTGTCCCCGGGACAGGAACCCGACGAGCAGCGCACCCAGCCCTGCGACGAGGCCCAGTTCGAGCCACAGCCGCGTCGCCGGTTGGGTTCCGCCCAGCCAGGCCAGCGCGCCGGCCAGCGCGATGCCGAGGCCGACGCCGGTGTAGATCCACGCGCCGAGCCGCGCGACGTGGCACCGGGCAAGCTCGGCCAGGCACCAGCCGCTCGCGCAGATCAGCGCCCACGCGCTGAACACGCCGGCCAGGGCCCGCAATCCTGCCCCGAGGCCGGGGGGTGCGGCGTGATCGGCCGCCGCCATCGCCACCGTCGTCAGCGCTACGCCGACGAGGCTGAGGAGGAGGCCCCGGAGCGGAGCGCGGGCGAACCAGGGGGCCGTCAGCGCACCGACCAGGTACCCGACATAGTTCGCCGCCGCCCATTCGGCGCCCGCGGCGGCGGTGAGGGTGCCGTCGCGCATCATCAGCGGCATCAGGGGCGTGAAGGCGAACCGGCCGATCCCCATCGCGACCGCGAGGGCGACGAGGCCGCTGGCGACGATTGGCCAGGCTGGGTGCTTCGGATCGGTCGGGGCGTGCGGGTGCGTGCTCATGGCGGCACCTCTTGAATACCGATCAGACGTTCTTGGAAAATTAATTTTTGTGACGTACGGTTCTCTTGATGAGAACGATGGATCTGGACGATCTCGATATTTTCCGCTGCGTGGTCCGGGAGGGCGGGGTGACGCGGGCGGCGACGCGGCTGCACCGGGTCCCGTCCAACGTGACGACCCGGATCAAGCAGTTCGAGGCGCGGCTGGGCGTGGCCCTGTTCCGCCGCGAGGGCCGCAACCTGAACCTCACCGAGGCGGGACGCATTCTCCTGGGCCATGCCGAGACGCTGCTGCGGATGGCCGATCTGGCCGAGCAGGAGCTGCGCAGCGGTGTGGTCCGCGGCGTCCTGCGGCTGGGTTCGCTGGAGAGCGCGGCGGGCGCGCGGCTGCCGCCGATCCTGTCGGCCTTCCACGCACAGTTCCCCGACGTCACGATCGAGCTGCAGACCGGGACGAGCCGCGCCATGCTCCGGCACCTCGAGCGCTTCGAGATCGAGGCGGCCTTCGTCTCCGAACCGTTCGATCACGTGAGTCTGTCGTCGGTGCCGGCCTTCGACGAGGAACTGGTGCTGATCACCGGCCGGAACGCGTCCGAGATCGGCAACGGCTCCGGCCGGCGGACCCTGGTGGCGTTCCCGCACGGCTGCTCCTATCGCCAGCGCCTGATCGCGTGGCTGGCGGAGGATGGGGCGTCCTACGACCGGGTTCTGGAGATGAGCTCATACCACGCCATCGTGGCCTGCGTGGCCGCCGGCACCGGTATCGCCATCGTGCCGGCGGCGGTGCTCGACAATGCGGTGATGAGCACGGCGGTCGAGCGCCATCCGCTGCCGCCGCACCTGCGCGTCAACCGGACCCGCCTGGTCTGGAAGGGGGAGGCCAGCGCGGCCCTGCGCGCGCTCACGATGCTGCTGCCCGATGCGGCCGGGACCAGCGCGCCGGCGTAGGGCGCGTGGTCGCCCCTACCCGTAGGTGTGGTCGTCCGCCGGGAACCGCCCGGCCTGCACCGCGTCGGCGTAGGCTTTGACGGCGTCCTCGATATGGGCTCGCAGCGACCCGAACTGGCGGACGAACTTGGGAGTGCGCTCGGACAGGCCCAGCATATCCTCCAGCACCAGGATCTGCCCGTCGCAGACCGCCGAGGCGCCGATGCCGATGGTGGCGGCGGTGACCTGCGGGGACGTCGCGATGGCGCGCGCCACCGGCTCGACGATGCCCTCCAGCACGATCGCGAAGGCCCCGGCCTCTGAGATCGCGCGGGCATCCTCCAGCAGGCGGCGCTCGTCGTCCGGCGCCCGGCCCTGGACCTTGAACCCGCCCATCGTGTTCACCGCCTGCGGGGTCAGGCCAATATGGCCCATCACCGGCACGCCGCGCTGGACCAGGAACGCCACCGTCTCGGCGAAATGCGCCCCGCCCTCCATCTTGATCGCCCCCGCCCCGCTCTCCTTGAGCACCCGGGCGGCGTTGAGGAAGGCCTGCTCCCGGCTCGCCTCGTAGGAGCCGAACGGCATGTCGACCACCACCAACGCCTTGGCGGTGCCGCGGATCACCGCCTGCGCCTGCAGGATCATCATCTCCAGGGTCACCGGAATGGTCGATTCCATCCCGTGCATCACCATGCCGAGCGAATCGCCCACTAGGATGAAGTCGCAATAGGGATCGACGATGCCGGCGGTGTGGGCATGGTAGGCGGTGAGCGCGATGATCTTGCGCCCCTCGGCTTTGCGCTTTCCGATGTCGATGGCTCGGAGCCGGCGCGACTGCACGACCTGCGACATGGTTCAGACCTCTTTCGGCTCATCGGGGTCGGCGGAGGGCGCCCGAAACACCACGGTTTTTCCTCCCCGTTCGTTGGGGAGGATGGCCCCTGCGTCAGCAGAGGTCGGGAGATGCGCAGCACGACGAAGCAGGATCTCAGCTCCGCCGCGACCCCTTCGGAAACGGCGCTCCCCTCTCCCGACCCGCTTCGCGAGCCACCCTCCCCCGCAGAGGGGGAAGGAGACCCACGTGCTGAACGAGCCCGTACAGGACGGGCCCGTCCCAGCGCTTCTGGCACCCTTCATACACCGCACCGCCCCGCGGGTCAGCGTCCCGCCTGGGGCTCGGCGGCAGCCTTCCAGGCCGGATCCTCCCGCAGGGTCATGGTCTCGTGCCTCTCCTGCCAGCCCTCGACGCCCTCGGGGAACCAGCGCACGCCGGTATAGCCCTTGCGGACCAGACGCTTGGCCGCGTTCCAGCTACCCCAGCACTCGACATGGCAGAACACCACGACAGGTTTTCCCGTTTCGCCGCCGGTCAGCTCCGCGACCCGGGCGTAGAACAGGGCCTCCCGCTCCGGGGCGATCGGCTCGGCCCCGGCCAGCGGCAGCCAGATCGAGCCGGGGATCGAGGGATGCACCGGCAGCCAGAGGCGGCCTTCGGGGAAGTTCGACGGCTTGCGGTCGGGGGCGGCGACGTCGATCAGCACCGGTTTGTCCGGCCCCGCCATCAGGGCGGCGAGCGCGTCGGCATCGACCACCGTGGCGCCCTGCAGGGTTTGCGGGGTGTAGCCCTTGGGCGGACCGGCGTAGAGCCCCTCCGGCTCGGGCACGTTGACGGGGGAATCGGCCGGTGCGGCAGCGAGGCAGCCGAATGCGGCCAACGCCGCCGCCAGCCGACCGATCAGGGATGCGCGCCGCATGGTCAGTTCGTCGGGCTCGGCGGGGTGAAGCTGTGCTGCCAGCTACCGCCGGCATTGTCGCTCGCCGCGACCTGGAGCGGCTTGCCGTCCGGCTTGAACGCGAAGTTGATCACCGGGTTCGAGGCGATCGAGATGTCGCCCGTCATGGTGAAGACCTTGCGGTCGCCGGCCGAGACGGTGAGCTTGTCGATGTAGCGGGCCGGCGTGTAGTCGCGGGTGACCTGGTTCATCTGCATGCCGGAGAAGTTCGGGTGGCGGATCATCAGCGTCGCCTCCACGGGCTTGCCGACCTTCGTCTCGGCGAACTTCATCCGCATGTCGCCCATGCCCTTCATGGCCTCCTCGTCGCTCATGCCCATCGGGGCCGAGCAGCCGCCGGACGCCTTCACGAACTGCTTGGCCTCGTAGAGCTTGCCGTCCTGGGTCTCCACCACGGCATGCATGTCGGTGTAGTTGTTGACCCGCACCCGGAGTTTTAGCTCCGTCGGGTCGGCGGCCGGCCCGAACTCGAACCGGGCCGCGTAGGGCGCCGGGTTGTCGTCGATGATCAGCGACACGGCCTTGATCTGCCCGTCCTGCGGCATGGTCAGGGTGATGGGGACCAGGGCGGCGTCGAGCGCGCGCGCCGGCGCGTCGATCTTCACCAGGTTGTCGGTGGTCTCGATGGCGCGGTCGCCGAAGATCGACTTGGCGATCTCCTGCCAGCGCGCGGTCCGCTCCTGCTCGGTGTCGGAGGCGCCGGCGGCCCGGACGGGTCCCGACAGGGCGGTGGTTGCGAGGATCAGGGCGAGCGCTGCCGCGTGGGCGGTCTTGAGCGTCATGGCGTTTCTCCCGGTTGGTCTCAATATGGAGGTTCGAGCGACTATTCCCACTCGAGTTCCTGATAGGCCACGGTGACGTTGCGGCCGTTATAGGTGTCGAACAGGGCCCACTTGTCCCGCTGGTCCCGGGCGACGCTGGCCACCGCCTTCTCGATCGAGACATCCTTGGCGATCGCCGCCCGGGTGCCGTCGCGCAGGGCGGTCAGGTAGCCGCTCAGGTCGTCCAGTGCCGGGGCGAGATCGACAGAGACCGGCCCATGGCCCGGCACCGCCCGGGTCGCCCCCATGGCCTTCAGCCGCTCGATCTCCTTGAGCCAGCCCCGCAGGCTGCCGTCGAGGGACGGGATCCGGTTCACGAACAGCAGGTCGGCGGGGAACAGAAGGCCGCTGGCGGAATCGCGCATCGACAGGTCGCAGCTGGTATGGGCCGGCCCGTGCGCCGTGAAGGTCAGGCGCCGGTCGCCGAGGTCGATCTCGGCCGTGTCGGCCACGCTCAGCGTCGGGTAGACCACCGGCCCGGTGCGATCGGCGCCGAGCATCTCGATCAGGCGCTGACGGTAGAATTCGCCCCGCGCACGCAGGGCCTCGGCGAGCTTGGCGTGGCCGATGAAGACCGGCTTGTCCTGCACGAAGGCCCCTGCCCCGAACACGTGGTCCGGATGGACATGGGTCAGCACCACGTGGGTGATCGGCTTCGGGGTTCGCTTGGCGATCTCGGCCCGCAGCCACTGGCCGTCCACCAAGCTGCCGCCGGTCTCGGTCACGAGCACGCCGTCCCGGCCGATGAGGAAACCGATATTGGCGATGGCGTCGGCGTTGTCGGTCGAAGCGTCCGCGGTCAGGCCCTGGCGCATGAAGATGCCGGGTCCGACCTCCTCCATCGCGAAGCCCTCGGCGGCGCGCCCGAGACCCGGCAGGCAGCACAGGCAGAGGCCGGCGAACAGGGCGTCACGCCGCGACAGGGGGCGGCCTACGGCGACGGATTCGCCTTGATGGACGGCGGACGCCGTCATGCCGGAACCTCCCTATTCTTCTTGCCTACCATTAAGTAGGTAGATCTTTCGGTGGTCAAGTGGCATGTTGGAGGTCGGGCCCCGGACCGTCACACGTTCGCGCGAGCCCCAGAAACGATGTCTGAGCGATGCGCGACACACGGGCCGAGCTGCTGAGCCAAGCCGAGATTCTGGTCCGGGGGCGCGGCTATGCCGGTTTCAGCTACGCCGACCTCGCCGGAGCGGTGGGGATCCGCAAGGCGAGCATCCACCATCATTTTCCCACCAAGGTCGATCTCGGCGCCGCCCTGGTGGCAGCTTACGCGGCGCGCTACGACGACGCCCTCACGGGGATCGGCACCGCGGTGCCGGACGGTCCCGGCCGGATCGCGGCCTATGGCCGGCTCTATCTCGGCGGCGTCGAGCAGGGGCTCGGGTGCCTGTGCGCGGCTTTGGCCATCGAGGGCGAGGCCCTGCCCGAGCGCCTGCGCGCCGACATCGCGGCGTTCTTCGAGACGCATCTCGCCTGGCTGGAGACGATCCTGCGCGCGGGCCAGGCTGACGGCAGCGTCCAGCGTGGCCAGGAACCGGCCGCGCTCGCCCGCTACGTCATCGCTACGCTGGAGGGGGCGCTGCTGATGGAGCGGCTGTTCGCGAGCCCGGCGGCGTTTTCGGGGACGCTGGCGGTGCTGGTGGACGGTCTCAGGCCGCGGTGAACCTTGTGAAGCCGTCCGCCCGCAGCCGGCAGGCCGGGCAGGTGCCGCAACCGTAGCCCCAGGCATGCCGTGCCCCGCGCTCGCCGAGATAACAGGTGTGGCTGTCCTCCACGATCAGGTCGACGAGCGCCCGCTCGCCCAGAGCCTCGGCGAGGCCCCAGGTCTGCGCCTTGTCGAGCCACATCAGCGGCGTGTGCAGCACGAAACGGCGCTCCATGCCGAGGTTCAGCGCGACCTGCAGCGCCTTGATCGTGTCGTCCCGGCAATCGGGATAGCCGGAATAGTCGGTCTCGCACATGCCGCCGACCACGTGCCGGATGCCGCGCCGGTAGGCGAGCGCCGCCGCGAAGGTCAGGAACACGAGGTTGCGACCGGGCACGAAGGTGTTGGGCAGGCCCGACGCCTCGAACCCGATCTCGGCGTCCCGGGTCAGCGCCGTCTCGGAGATTTTTCCCAGCGCTTCGAGCGCGACCGTGTGGTCGTCACCGAGGCGTCCCGCCCAGGTGGGGTCGATGCGGCCCATGCCGGCCCGCAGCACGGCCCGACGATCCAGCTCGACCCGGTGACGCTGGCCATAATCGAACCCCAACGTCTCGACATGGTCGTACCGGTCGAGCGCCCAGGCGAGGCACGTGGCCGAATCCTGGCCGCCGGAGAACAGGACCAGCGCCGAGCGGTCGCCGATGATCGTGTCGTCAGTCGCCATCGTACTCCGCCCAGGACATCGGCGTCTCCGCGACCCGCACCCGGGCGAGCCCCGGCAGATCCGGCCGCAGCCGTTGCCAGATCCAGGCCGCGATATTCTCGGCGGTCGGGTTTTCCAGCCCCTCGATTTCGTTGAGGCAATGGTGGTCGAGCCGCGCCAGCAGCGGCCCGAAGATGCTCTCGATCTCGTAGAAGTCGATCACCCAGCCGGTATGGGGATCCACGGGCCCGGAGACGGTCAGCTCGACGCGGTAGGAATGCCCGTGCATCCGATGGCAGCGATGCGTCGCGGGCACGTTCGGCAGCCGGTGGGCCGCCTCGAAGGTGAAGGCTTGGGTGATGTTCATGGGTCGCGGTCGCAAGGCCGGGCGGTCGGAGCGCCGGAATAGCGCCGACGATAGCCTCCATGCAAAACATGGTTCGACGGAGGCAACCGGCTGACGCGTCTCCATTTCCCCTCGGATCGCCAGCGTCCGCTGTGATGCCCCAGCCTCTCCAGGGCGTGAATGAGCGTGACGTGCCGATGGGCGTTTCCTCTCTGCGTCTGTTTTCCTATATCTATGCAAAGTCGTAGATTTTTCGAAATTGACTTGCTACGATAATAATATTGTGCTGAATTTTAGAATTTCTACCTAACGTGTGACAGCAAGTTGATAATTTGTAGTATAGATATATTATCAAAATCAAATTTTTGACGAGACCGCATGACATCATATCGTCTGGCATAAATCATGCTTATTTATTCACGCCAGATTTACTCGATAATATTCCCGTTATGTCAAACGCATGAGGCGGATATGAGCAATTTTGCTGTTGCGGATCTTGTGAACATATCGGCCCAGACATTGAAGAGCCAAGCGACCTCGCATCTGACATCCATTCAAACCATTGCCAGCCGCATGAAGCTGCTGGCTCTGAACGCGCTGATCGAGGCGGCGCATGCCGGCGAGAAGGGGCTGGGCTTCTCGGTCGTCGCCCAGGAAGTCCGCGCCGTGTCGACGCAGGTCGATCGACTGACCTCGATCCTGCGTCTGGACCTGAGTACCGGCGTCGACGATCTGACCCAGGCAGTGAGCCGCCTGACCGACGAGGCTTCCGCCGTCCGCAGCGTGGACCTGGCCCTGAACGCCGTCGAGTTGATAGACCGTAATCTCTACGAGCGGACCTGCGACGTGCGCTGGTGGGCAACGGACGCGGCGGTCGTCGCATGCGGCTCCGACCCGAGCGCGGAGGCGGCCGCCTACGCTACACAACGTCTGGGCGTCATCCTCTCTGCGTACACAGTCTACCTGGACCTGTGGCTGTGCGATTTGGACGGCCGCGTCCTCGCGAACGGCCGCCCCGACACATACCCGGACGTCGTCGGCTCGGAGGTCGGGCGAGAATCTTGGTTCAGGGATGCCGTGACACTGCGGAGCGGCGACGCCTTCGCTGTGGCCGACGTGCGGACCGAGACTCGGCTCCGGGGCGCGCAAGTCGCCACCTACTGCGCGAGCATTCGCGCCGACGGTCGAAGCGACGGCGCGCCACTTGGCGTTCTGGCGATCCATTTCGACTGGCAGCCGCAAGCCAAGGCCATCGTCGACGGCGTCCGGCTAGGGGCCGGCGAGAAGGAGCGGACCCGCGTGATGCTTCTGGACGCGCGCCACCGGGTGATCGCCTGCTCGTGGGGGCAGGGCATGCTGAGCGAGACCTACCCACTTCGCACCGAGGATCAAGCGCAGGGCTATTATCTGAACGAGCGCGGCGCCCTGGTCGCGTTCCACGAGACGCCCGGTTACGAGACCTATCGGGGCATGGGGTGGCGTGGCGTGATCGAGCAGAAATCCATCGCCTGAGACCGGACCTCAATGAGGCGAGCGCGTCGAGGTCCGGTCCTACGCCTACCCGCCGCTCTTCCCTGAAACGCCCGCCTGCGCGAAGGTCGCCATGCCGGTGTGGCAGGCGAGCGCGCCCTTGAGCAGGCCGATCGCCATGGCGCTCCCCGAGCCCTCGCCGAGCCGCATCCCCAGGGCCAGGAGCGGCACCAGGCCGAGCCGCTCCAGCACCTCCGCGTGGACGCCCTCCGCCGAGACGTGGCCGGCCAGGCAATGGTCGAGCGCGGTCGGGTCCACGGCGTGCAGCAGTGCCGCCGCCGCGGTGGCGACGTAGCCGTCGATCACCACCGGGATGCGCTGCAGCCGGGCCGCCAGGATCGCGCCCGCCATGGCGGCGATCTCGCGGCCGCCGAGCCGGGCGAGCACCTGGAGCGGGTCGTCGAGATGGCCGGCATGGTAAGCCAGCGCGGCCTCGACGGCTGCCACCTTCCGGGCGAGCCCATCCCGGTCGACGCCGGTGCCGCGTCCGACCCAGTGGGCGGGCTCGCCGCCGAACAGGGCGGCGTAGAGGGCGGCAGCCACCGTGGTGTTGCCGATGCCCATCTCGCCGATGCCGAGGCAATCGGTGCCGGCGGCCACCGCCTCCATGCCGAACGCCATGGTCGCCACGGTGGCGCGCTCATCGAGCGCCGGGCCTTCGGTGATGTCGCCGGTCGGCATGTCGAGGGCCAAGTCGAACACCTTGAAGCCGAGCCCGTAGGCCGCGCAGATCTGGTTGATCGCCGCCCCGCCGGCCGCGAAGTTGTCGAGCATCTGGCGGTTGACCGCGTCCGGGAAGGCCGAGACGCCCTTGCGCGTCACCCCGTGACTGCCGGCGAAGACGCAGACCAGCGGCCTGTCGAGGCTCGGGGGCGCCTTGCCCTGCCAGGCCGCCAGCCAGGAGACGAGGCTCTCCATCCGTCCGAGCGAGCCCGCCGGCTTGGTCAGGCTCGCGTCCCGGGCGGCCACCGCCTCCTGCGCGTCCCGGTCCGGGCCCGGCATCGCCTTGAGCAGGTTGCGGATGTCGTCGAACGGACCCGGATCAGTCTTGGCGGCGTCGGTCATGGCGGCGATGATTTCCTGTGGGCGCCCGCGAACGGGGAGACGGCGACGTGGCGGGGCGACTATAGTGGTCCTGCGCCGCCCGACCGTTCGCGATCGGCTCGCCCCGCCGGGGGCGGTGGGGGAGTGACCGCGATGGACAGGCAGACCGGCGGGGAGGCCGACTGGCCCGGGCGCGGCGCCCTCTACGACCTCGCCGGGTGCCTGCGGTTCTACTCCCGCCTGCCCGTGCCGCAACTGCCCGGCGAGCCCGATCCGCACCGGGTCCCCGATTTCACCGCCCTGCCCCGGATGCTGCCGCTGGCCGGCGTGATCCTGGCCCTGCCCGCCGCCCTGACGCTGGCGGCCGGCTGGTGGATCGGGCTCGGGCCGTTCCTGGCCGCGACCCTCGCGGTGGCCGTCATGGTCCTGGCCACCGGGGCGCTCCACGAGGATGGCCTGGCCGACGTCGCCGACGGCTTCGGGGGCGGCGCCACGCTAGAACGGCGCCTGGAGATCATGCGTGACAGCCGGATCGGCGCCTATGGCGGGGCGGCCCTGGTCCTAGCGCTCGCCCTGCGCATCGGCGCGCTGGCGACGCTCCTGGACCGCGCCGGCTACGCCGCCGCGACCGCGCTCGTCCTGGTCGCCGCCCTGTCGCGGCTCGCGGCGCTCGCCCCGATGGTGCTGCTGCCGCCGGCCCGCCCCGGGGGGCTCTCCGCCGCGGTCGGCCGCCCGGACCGGGGGAGCCTTCGGATCGCCCTCGGCAGCGGCCTCGCCGTCGCGCTGGGAAGCGTTCTCCTCGGCCTGCCGGTGGCCGGCGTCGCGCTGATGATCCCGTGCGCCGGCTTCGCGGCGCTCGCCCTCACCCGGCTCGCCCGAAGCAAGATCGGCGGCCAGACCGGCGACGTGATCGGCGCCTGCCAGCAGCTCGCCGAGATCGCCGCGCTGCTGGCCCTGGTGGCGGCGTTGGCGGATTGATGCGGCATTCAGGGCCTTGATCGGGCCACGATCCGTCGGCCAAGGATCCGCGATGCAGCCCGCGCCCAAACCCTCGTCCCCCTGCACCAAGGTCTGCGTGCTCGACGCCGGCAGCGGGTTGTGCCGCGGCTGCGGTCGGACCCGCGACGAGATCGCCACCTGGGGCGGGATGCCGGAGGCGCGGCGGCGCACCATCATGGCCGGTCTCGGCGCGCGGCTGCGCGCGGCGGGTTTCATTCCTCTCGAGGAGCCGCTGCCGTCATGATCTATCTCGGGCTCGCCGCCATCGCGCTGGTCATGGCCGTGCTGGTCCTCAGCGACGGCAGCGACACCATCGGCGGCGTAATCGAGCCCGACCACCTCGCCGGGCTCGCCTCGACGGGGGGCATCCTGATCCTGGTGGTCGCCGGCTACTGGCGGCAGATCACGACCTCGCTCGGCCCGAGCCTGCGGGCGCTCCTGGCCTGGGCGCTGATCGGGCTCGCCCTGGTCATCGGTTACAGCTACCGCGACCAGATCCAGGGCGTTGGGGCCCGGATGCTCGGCGAACTCCGGCCGGGCTCGGCCGTCTCCGGGCCCGGCGGCGGCGTCACGATCACCCGGCGGTCGGACGGCGACTTCCGGGTCGAGGCCGAGGTCAACGGCCGCGTGCAGCCGTTCCTGTTCGACACCGGCGCGAGCAGCGTGGTGCTGACCGCCGAGAATGCCGCCGCCCTGGGTCTCACCCCGGCGGCGGCCGACTTCACCGTCCGGGTGTCCACGGCCAACGGCATCGCGTATGCGGCGCCGATCCAGCTGGATTCTCTGCGCATCGGCACCATCACCGAGCGCCGGGTGAACGCCATGGTGGCGCGGCCGGGCTCGCTGGCCGTCAACCTGCTGGGCCAGACCTTCCTGACGCGCCTGTCGGCCTACGAGGTCCGAGGCGACCGGCTGATCCTGAGCCCGCCCTGAAGCATCGTTCCGAGAGCCGGCTGCCGCCTTCGGAAAAGACAATGCGGATCAGTGATCTAGCGCATCGTACAGATGCCCGGCACGATACGCTGAGACGGGGCGCCGCTCACGCCGCCCGCGCCTCCGGCACTTCGCGCGAGACCAGGGCGACCGCATCCCGCAGGGTCTGGAGTCCGGCATCGGGCCGCATTCCGTGGGTCGAGAGGTGGCGCCGGAAGGCCCGGGCGCCGGGCCTCCCGTTGAACAGACCGAGCATGTGGCGAGTCACGGCATGCAGACGCTCGCCCCGGGCCAGGACCTCAGCCAGGTAGGGCTCGAACGCCGCCATGGCCGCGAAGGCGTCGGGGACGGGCGCGGCCACGCCGAACAGCTCCGGATCGACGCCGAGCAGCAGCGCCGGCTCGGTATAGGCGGCGCGCCCGACCATCGCGCCGTCCACCTCGGCGAGGCGCGCGCGCACCGTATCCAGGTCGCGCAGCCCGCCGTTGACCGCCACCGGCAGGGCGCCGAGCCGCCGCTTCAGCCGTGCGGCGCGGCCGTAATCGAGGGGCGGCACGTCGCGGTTCTCCTTGGGCGACAGCCCCTGGAGCCAGGCCTTGCGGGCGTGGACGATCAGCCCGTCCACCCCCGCGGCCACGACCGCGTCGGCGAGCGCATCCAGGGCCGCCTCGGGATCCTGGTCGTCGACGCCGATCCGGCACTTGACCGTCACGGGAACCGACACGGCTGCCTTCAAGGCTGCCACGCAGTCGCCGACCAGGGCCGGCTCGCGCATCAGGCAGGCGCCGAAGCGGCCGTCCTGCACCCGATCGGACGGGCAGCCGACATTGAGGTTGATCTCGGCGTAGCCGAACTCCGCCGCGATCCGCGCCGCCTGCGCCAGCTCGGCCGGATCCGACCCGCCGAGCTGGACCGCGACCGGATGCTCCTGCTCGGAGAACCCAAGCAGCCGTTCGCGCGGGCCATGCAGCACCGCGCCCGTGGTCACCATCTCGGTATAGAGCCGCGCCCGCGCCGAGAGGGTGCGGTGGAAGGCCCGGCAATGGCGATCGGTCCAGTCCATCATCGGGGCGACGGAAAGCCGCCATCCCGGAAGTGCGCCGCAAGTCTCAGCCGCCGTCACGTGTGCAAGATCCGTGTTGACCCGTGTCCTGCCGGCGCCCCGCGCCTCGGGGCGCGGTCGGTGTCTTCCGGTGGATCGAGGAGGAGGCCTGTCGATACCACGGGCGGGCGAGCCTCGAAAAGCGCGCGGGTGTGGGACACCGCCCGGTGGCAAGCCCGGCGGTGTTCCCGGATGCAGAAAGCGGGAACGGTCCGGCTCAGAACACCGGCATCGCGCCGGCCACGGTGACGAGCGCCCCCGACGTGTAGCTGCTCTCCTCGGAGGCCAGCATCACGTACGCGGAGGCGAGCTCGGCCGGCTGGCCCGGGCGGCCGAACGGCACTTGGCTACCGAAGGATTTCACCGAATCCTGGCTCATTCCGGACGGGATGAACGGCGTCCAGATCGGGCCCGGCAGCACGCCGTTCACCCGGATGCCCTTCTCGGCCAGGAGTTGGGACAGGCTCAGCACCATGTTGCTCAGTGCGCCCTTGGTCGCACTATAGGCCATGAGGGACGGCATCGGATGCTTGGAATTCACCGAGGAGGTGAAGATCACCGACGCGCCGGGCTTCAGGTGGGCGAGCGCCGCCTTGGTCACGTAGAACGGGCCGAACACGTTCGTGCGGAAATGGTCCTCGAAGATGGCGTCCTCGATGGCGTCCAGGCCCTGGTTCGGCTGCTGGAACGCGCCGTTGTTCACAAGCACGTCGAGGCGTCCAAAGGTCTCTGCGGTGCGGGCCACGATCGAGCGGCCGTAGGCGGGATCCTTGAGGTCGCCCGGCAGCAGCAGCGCGCGCCGACCCGCCTTCTCGATCCAGCCGCTCACCGCCTCGGCATCCGCCTGCTCCTCGGGCAGGTAGGAGATGGCGACGTCGGCCCCCTCGCGGGCGTAGGCGATCGCCACCGCGCGGCCGATGCCGCTGTCGCCACCGGTGATCAGCGCGACCTTGCCGGTGAGCTTGCCCGCGCCCTTGTAGCTGTCCTCGCCGTGATCGGGCTCGGGCGCCATGCGGCCGGTCTTGCCCGGAAAGCTCTGCGGCTGCGCCTCGAACGGCGGACGGGGATACTTGTGCAGCGGATCTGTGGTCATGCGGGGTCTCGCGTTGGGTTATGGGTCCAACGATGGCTCGACCGGGGTGTTCCTGTGCCGCGCCGACGCGCCGATGGGGATGGAGACGCGGGGACATCGAGCAGCAACAGGCGCTCCCCATTCTCCGGCCCGAGGGAGGGCGCGCCATGATCGTGTTGCAGTCTAAGGCTCGCGTCGCACGCAGGATCGATCGCGCCCTGCTCGGCGCCGCGATGCTGTCGCTCACCTTCGGCCCGGCCGCGGGCCTGTGGAGGCGTGCTCCAGTGAGCTCCGCGCCGGGCGCCGCCCGCTCCACGGCGGATGCGGGAGCATCATCCTGAAAGCCGGCCACCGGTGTTCGGCAAAAAGCCGATGCGCATCAGAAAGCCAGCGTATCGTACCGGTTCCAGTACCCGGCACGATGGGTTAGGCCGGCCCGCGATGGGCCGGCCTGATCTCGATCGCACCGCCGTCGTGCTGATCTGCGCGGGCCTTGTGCTGCTCGCGCTGGCGCAACTGTTGGTCGGGTTCCCGTGATGGGCCGCTGGGTCCTCCGGCGTGGACGGGAGCGGGACCGATGCTGAACCGCGCCATCGTGGCCGTGACCCTGGTCGCGGTGGCCGCGTTCCTGGTCTACCTGGCGGGTCTCGCCCGCGAGGCCCTGTCGCCGAACCAGACCTACGCGGTCAGCATCGGCCTGACCCTCGATCAATGTGTGACGGCCCAGGACGGCCTCTCGGACGCGGAGGCGCGCGCCTATTGCCGGCGGCCGGTGCCGAAGCGGCCGTGAGGCGCGGATGCGAACGCCGCTCGGGCTCGTCAGGGCCGATGCGGAGGACGAAAGGCCGACCGACGGAAACAGAAGGCCATACTTACTCGGCCTTTTGCCGAATGCGCCAGATCCTTGATGCGAGGCCCTCGCTCGACCGAGCCGGGATCCCTGTCGGCGGCGAGCGCTTGCAGTCCTGAGCGGACCGCGAAGCCATCGACGAGCCGGCGGCCGCCTTCCGGAGCGATGCTTTAGCTGCCGAACTTGTAGTTCAAGCCGAAGCGGCCGAGCACGCCCTCGTTCCGGAAGCGCGCCACGTAGGCGCCGACGCCCGGTCCGACCGCCACGACCGGGACGGTGCGGCGTCCGAAATCGTAGTACAGCGCCTCGCCTCTGAGGGTCACGGCGTTGGTGTGGAAGATATTGAACGCCGAATCGGTGGGCAGGGCGAACTCGATGCCGCCGCCGACGGCATAGCCGGTCTCGACGCGCGAGCTGCCGCCGTAGAAGCTCGGCCGGCCGGCCGCCGTCTGGAAGACGCCGCGGTAGGTCTCGCCTGCGTAGGCGAAGCCGCCGGTGCCGTAC
The DNA here is from genome assembly GCF_979253755.1 of Methylobacterium sp. AC315. Taxonomy (NCBI): domain Bacteria; kingdom Pseudomonadati; phylum Pseudomonadota; class Alphaproteobacteria; order Hyphomicrobiales; family Methylobacteriaceae; genus Methylobacterium; species Methylobacterium sp. AC315. The sequence continues at coordinate 491,064 of NZ_CEEDEA010000001.1, read as the reverse complement.
ACGAGGGTGCGGTCGAAGGCGTAGCCGACGCGCCCGCGCAGGGTCCCCGAGCGCGTTGCCCATCTGCCGGACCGTGCTGATCCCGCCCAGACGCCCGGTGCTGCTGTTACTGGATCAAAACAAACGCGTTTCGCGGTGTGGTCAATTTGCTTTCTGCAGTAAATGCGTTCGCAGCAGCGCGATATCGAAGGGTGCCGGCCTGATCGGCGGTGCCGGTAGTGGGCCGTCGCAGGGTCTATTCCACGCCTCTCATCGTGAGGCCCGCCTCCGCGCCGTCGCAGCCCCGAACGCCGCAAACAACGCCCGGTTGATCGGGTTGGTCGCGGCGTCGTGCTCCGGGTGCCATTGCACGCCCAGGGCGAAGCCCGGCGCGTCGTGGATGCGGATCGCCTCGATGGTGTCGTCCTCGGCGATGCCTTCGATCACGATACGGGCGCCCGGCTTCAAGATGCCCTGGCCGTGCAAGGAGTTCACCCGGATCGTCTCGCGCCCGAGCAGCCGCGCGAAGGCGCCGCCCGGGGTGAGGCGGACCGCGTGGCGGTCGGCGAACACCACTTCGAGGTCCGGGTGAATCTCGCCGTTCTCGAGCCGTGGCATCCGGTGGTTGAGGCGCCCGGGCAGGTTGCGGATCTCCGGGTGCAGGCTGCCACCGAAGGCGACGTTCATCTCCTGAAACCCGCGGCAGATGCCGAACAGTGGTACGCCCCGCGCCACGCAGGCCTCGATCAGCGGAAGCGCCGTCGCGTCGCGGGCCTCGTCGTAGGGCTCGTGGGCGGGGTCCGCCGCGGTGCTGAACCGGGTTGGATGGACGTTGGCGCGGCCGCCGGTGAGCAGGATGCCGTCGACCGTGTCGAGGAGGTCGCCGAGATCGGTGATCCCGGGGCAGCCGGCGAACATCAGCGGCAGGGCCCCGGCCACTTCGGCCACCGCCCGGAGGTTGTTCTGGCCGACGATCTGTGCCGTGAACCGGTTGTCGAGCAGGCGCGCGTTTCCGATGACGCCGATCACGGGTCTCGCCATCGTCCCGGCCACTCCTTCATCTTGGCCTCGCCGCAGGCCCTGCACCTTGCGGTTGGCTCTACGACCCACGCAAACCCGGCGCCAGTCCCGTCAGACGCCGAGAATGCCCGCGGCCCGGGCCTCCTCGTGCAGCACCTCGGCGACCCGCTCGGGAGCCTCCTCGTGCGCGAGATGGCCGAGCCCCCGGATCAGCGCGACGCGGGCGTCGGGCAAGCGGTCGCGGACCGAGAAGGCGGTGTCGGGCAGGATCGCTCTATCGTCGCCGCCGACGATCAGCAGGGTCCGGGTCGTGAGGTCCGGCAGCGCCCGGTGCAGGCCGGCGAGATCCCAGTTCGCCATCATGCCCAGCGCCCCGCGGACGTGCCCGGCCCGGGCGAACAGGCGCCTGTAGAGATCGACGCCCTGCGGATCGAGCCGCGAGCCCGTCCCCTCGATCAGCTTTTTGGCCGCCGACCGGTCCGCCGTCCAGGCGAAGATCCTCGGCGTGAACGGGTTGAGGAACAGCAGCCTCGCCATGCCGGGGAACAGCAGGCTCGCCGCCCCGGGCAACGGTGCCAGAGCACCGTTGAATGCCGCGAGCAGGCGCGGCGCGATCGACCCGTCCAGGCACATCCGCGCCAGCACGGCCGCCCCAGCCGAGTGACCGGCCGCCACGATGGGCGGGCGTCCGAGCACGCCCACGAGCCCCGCCACGGCCCTGGCCATGCCGGGCAGCGACAGGTCGGCGTCCGGCAGGGGATCGGTGAAGCCGTGGCCCGGAAGGTCCGGGGCGATGACGAAGAAATCCTGGGCCAGGAGCGGTGCGAGCCCGCGCCAGGAATGGGTGGCCGCCCCGGTCCCGTGCAGGAGCAGCAGCACCGGCGCCTCGGGCCGCCCGAACTCCTGGACATGCCAGCGCAGGCCCGCCGCCTCAACGAAGCGGCTCGCGTCCCGATGCGGCCAATCCCGGCCCTCGACTGCCCAATCGGGCCGGTCGGCGTCGCGGGGCCTCAGCACCGGCCATCGTCCCGCGACGCACCAAAGGTAGCTACATGGATCATGGCTGCGCTATCGTTCTGGGTTGGAAATATTTCGTAAGGCACTGAGAACGCATGCGGAAATCGCATGCCACCGCTGCCACAGCCTGGATTGCTGCGACGCAGCATCGAGAGCATCAAAGGGGCGAACGCAGGCACCGCGCATCTCTCATCGTAGGAACCGGCCATGATCGTCTTCACCTCCTCGACCCATCACTTTGCCGGCTCGACCAACGGCCGCTGGAGCTTCCGAGGCCTGTTCCGCGAGATGCTGAACGCCTGGATGTCCCACAACCAGCGCGTCGCCGATCTCGGGGCCGGCTACCACCTCTGATCCTCGACCGGTTTCGGCCCCGCCCAACCTCTCTGCTCAGAGCGCGGCCCGTACCGCGGCGCTGAGCAGGCCGGCATCGGCCCGCGGCAGCACGAGATAGCGGGCCGCCATCGCCTCGGCGACCGCCCGGGCGCCTTCGCCCCGGGCCCCGGTATCGATCACCAGGGCCGGCAACCCGGCCGCCCGGAGCGCCCGGCCCGCCTGCAGGGCTTCGGCCCCGGCCCGGGCCCGGCCGCCCTCCCCCGAGCGTGCCACGTTGGCGCGTCCGTCAGTCAGCAGCACGATGACCGGTCGGCTTCCGCTCCGACGCACGCCGAGCGCCACGTTGAGTGCCGCATCGATCCCGGCGGCCAGCGGCGTCCCACCCCCGCCCGGCAGGCCCGAGAGGCCGCGCTTCGCCCGGGTGAGCGAGCGGGTCGGCGGCAGCACCAGTTCCGCACCGCTGCCGCGGAACGCCACCAGGGCGACCCGGTCGCGCCGGACATACGCCTCGGCCAGCAGCAGCTCGACCGCGCCCTTCGCCTCGGCCAGCCGCTCCAGGGCGGCCGAGCCCGAGGCGTCGACGCAGAACACCGTCGTGGTCTCGGTCCGCTGCCGCAGGATCCGGATCCGCAGGTCGTCCCGCCGGACCACGATCGGGCGGGTTTCCCCCTCCGCCCGCCGCAGCGTCTGCCACGGGGCCGCCGCCCGCAGGGTCGCCAGCAGGTCGAGGCGCCCGCGCCGCGGATCGCCCCGCCGGCTGCCGATCGGCCGCCCGGTGCGGGACGCCGCCGGCTGGCCGACCCGCCCGGCCTTCGCGGCCGAGAGCCGTACGCCCCCCGCCAGCAACTGATCCAGGAGGTTTGCCGGGATCGCCGTGCGCACCGCATCGAGCACGCGGTCGTCGGCCGCCTCGGCGGGGGCGGGATCCGACGCGTCTTCCGCGGCAGCCTGGTCTTCCGCGGGCGGGGGCGGAGGTGGTGCCTCGGCCTCCTCGGGTGGCGCGTCCTCCGGCATGGGCAGCCGCGTGGCCCGCGGCGCCAGGACCAGGCGAGCCGCCATGGTGAGCTCGGCCGCGCCGACCGGGTTCCCGGCTGCCAGGGACCTGGCCACCCGGGCGGCCAGGATTGGCCCGCGCAGGGAGGCGACGCCGAACGCCTCCGACAATCGGCACAGTACGCCGAGCGGGTCGGCTTCCGGGGCGCCGGGATCGGACTCCGGATCGACTTGAGCGGCATCGCAATCCGCGAGCCCGACGCCGCTCAGGTCGATCCGGAAGGCCAGGCGGTCGGCGAGGGACTCCGCCACGGTCTCGTCGCCCTCGCCCTCGTCGAGCAGCACGAGGCCGAAGCGCGCCGGCCGCTCCGACGCGGTACCCGTGTCGAGGGCGGCGGCCAGGCGGGCCGCGACGCCGGGGGGCAGCCGCTCGGCCATGGGCACGACGATCAGCCCACCATCGGCCTCGGCGAGCAGGCCGGTCCGCGCCATCGGCCGGCCGGCCGCGAGCGTCGCGGCGAGGTCGAGGCCGCCGAGCAGGCCGTCGTCGCCGATGCCCGGCGGCAGCCTCCGCCAGGGCGTGCCTGTGGGGAGCAACGCCCGCACGTCATCGAGCCAGCGGTCGCGTACAGGCCCGGGCCCCGCCCGCACCACCGCGCCGCCGCATCCGCTCGGGTCGGCGGCCAGGAGGCGTGCGGCGATGCAGGCTTCGAGCCAGGTTTTTTTTGGTGCTTCCGCCTTCCCTCCCCCCTCTGCGGGGGAGGATGGCCCTCGCGTCAGCGAGGGTCGGGAGAGGGGAGCGCCGCTGCCGGAGGAACCGCGACGGGTCTCGCATTCTGAGCCGACGCGCTGCCCATCTCGCGGGACTTCGTCCCGGCCCCCTATGCTGCGCAGGGTACCCTCCCCCGTAGCGCGGGGAGGGAGAGACGGCGGCTCCGTCACGAGAACACCTCCGCCAGCGCCCGCTCGACCCGGGCGGTCGAGCCGGATTCATCCAGCGGATTGCGTCGCAGGCGATGGCGCAGGGCGGCCGGGGCGACCCGGCGGATGTGGTCGTCCGTGACCGAACCGGCGCCGTCGAGGGCCGCCAAGGCCCGGGCCGTGCGCATCAGGGTCAGCTCGCCGCGCAAGCCATCGGTGCCGAGCGCCAGGCAGAGCTGAGCGGCGCGCTCCAACGCCGAATCCGGCACCGTCAGGCCCGGCAGGCGTTCCCGGGCCAACAGGATCTTCTTCCGGATGGCGGCCTCGTCCCGGGCGCGGGCGGCACAGAACCCCTCGGGGTCGCGCTCGTAGGCGTCGCGGGCGCGCACCACCGCGATCCGGGTGGCGATGTCCCGCGGGGTCACGACCTCGCAGGCCAGCCCGAACCGGTCGAGCAGCTGCGGGCGCAGCTCCCCCTCTTCCGGGTTGCCGGAGCCGACCAGGACGAACTTGGCGGGGTGGCGCAAGCTGAGGCCCTCCCGCTCCACGGTGTTGATCCCGGAGGCCGCCACGTCGAGGAGGAGATCCACCAGGTGGTCCTCGAGGAGGTTCACTTCGTCAATATACAAAAAACCGCGATTGGCCCGGGCCAGCAGCCCCGGCTCGAACGCCTTCACGCCGGCGCCGAGCGCCCGCTCCAGATCGAGGGTGCCGACCACCCGGTCCTCGGTGGCGCCGAGCGGAAGGTCCACCACCGGCACCGCCGTCTTGTGACTCTTGCGCGGGCCCGGCGTGGCCGCGCAGTGCGGGCAGGCTTCGGCCGGGCTGTCGGGGTCGCACCGGTACGGGCAGCCGACCACCGCCCGCATCGGCGGCAGCAGGGCGGCCAGCGCCCGGATCGCCGTGGATTTCCCCGTGCCGCGGTCGCCGAACACCAGCACGCCGCCGATGGAGGGATCCACGGCGGCGATCAGCAGCGCCTGGCGCATCTCGTCCTGCGCGACGATGGCCGAGAAGGGGAAGGTTGGCACGCGGTGACTCGATGCTGCTGGGGAATCCGATCCACCCCCCTCATCCTGAGGTGCCGAAGCGCAGCGAATGCCTCGAACGAGACCTTCGGGGATCGGGTCGCCGGCTTGAAGGCTCCGTCGACGCCCGCTCGCGCGGGCTCTCAGGATGCGGGAGCGGGTGGGAGAAGGGAACCGCTACTCCGCCGCCTTCTGCCGGAGCCCGATCCGCGCCCAGATCGTGGAGAGCGCCCCGACCAGATTGGCGATATCCGCGTCCGTGTGCAGCGGCGACGGGGTGATCCGGAGGCGCTCGGTGCCGCGGGCCACCGTCGGGTAGTTGATCGGCTGCACGTAGATGCCGAACTCGTCGAGCAGGGTGTCGGAGATCGCCTTGCACAGCACGGGATCGCAGACCATCACCGGCACGATGTGGCTGTCGTTGGGCAGGACCGGGATGTCGGCGGCCTCCAGGGCGGTCCGGACCTTGGCGCAGCGCTCCTGATGGCGCGCCCGCTCGGTGCCGCTGGCCTTGAGATGGCGGATCGAGGCCGCTGCGCCGGCCGCAACCGCGGGGGGCAGCGAGGTGGTGAAGATGAAGCCGGAGGCGAAGCTGCGCACGAAGTCGCACAGCTTCTCCGAGGCGGTGATGTAGCCACCGTGCACGCCGAACGCCTTACCCAGCGTCCCCTCGATCACGTCGAGGCGGTGGGCGACGCCGTCGCGCTCCGAGATTCCGCCGCCACGGGCGCCGTAGAGGCCGACCGCGTGGACCTCGTCGAGATAGGTGAGCGCCCCATGGGCCTCGGCCACGTCGCAGATTTCTTCGATGGGGGCGATGTCGCCGTCCATCGAGTACACGGATTCGAACGCGATGAGCTTCGGCCGGGCCGGATCGACCAAGGCGAGCTTCCGGTTCAGATCCTCCGGATCGTTGTGACGAAAAATGTGGCGTTCGGCCCGGGAGAACCGGATGCCCTCGATCATCGACGCGTGGTTCTCGGAATCGGAGAAGACCGCGCAGTTCGGCAGGCGCGACGCCAGGGTCCCGAGCGCCGCCCAGTTCGAGACGTAGCCGGAGGTGAACAGCAGGGCCGCCTCCTTGCGGTGGAGGTCGGCGAGCTCCTGCTCCAGCAGCACGTGATAGTGGTTGGTGCCGGAGATGTTGCGGGTGCCGCCGGCGCCGGCGCCGCAGCGGTCGATCGCCTCGTGCATCGCCCCGGTGACCGTGGGGTGCTGGCCCATGCCGAGATAGTCGTTCGAGCACCAGACCGTGACCGGGCGCGTGCCGGCCGGGTGGTGGTGCGTGGCGTGCGGGAAGTTACCGGCGTGGCGCTCGAGATCGGTGAAGACCCGGTAGCGCCCTTCGCGGTGGAGACCGGCGATCTCGGCTCCGAAGAAGGTCTCGTAGTCCATGTCGCCTCTCCCCGATTGGTTCGCGGGTTGCCCCCGCCTGTGAGGTTGGATTTCGCACGAGACCAGTTCCAAACTGGTGCGCGCGCGAACTCCCGTTGTGATGCCCGGGTCTACCCGTTGTCCCGCGGCCGTGCCGCGCCGTCCGGCCTGCGGGCCGGCAAACTCCACCGCCACAATTCGGCCGAGGGCAGCGGCAGCATCAGGAACCAGTGTTCGAGCGTCGCCAGCGCCATCAGGGTCGCCAGCACGGTGAAACCGATCAGTTCGTGCGCCAACAGGTCCGGACCGAGCGCCGCCCGCCCGAGCAGCCCCGCCGCGATGGTCCCGAGGCTCACCGAGACCGGGAACAGGAGGTTCATCGGCTTGCGCGACAGGTAGCAGGCCAGGTAGCCGAGGTGATCAGGCAGAAACTCGGCGTGCAGGTTGCGCACCCCGAGGAACAGGTTCAACCGCGCCGACAGGTTCATCACCACCAGCGCGCCGTAGGTCCATAACGCGATGGTGTTGGCCCCGCCCCAGACCAGCGCCAGGATCGCCAGGCCGCCGATCACGATGGCGAATTCGTGCCACAGGCTGGTGGCGAGCGCAGCCAGAAACCGGTCGAAACCGCGCAAGCCCGGCGCGCAGGCGAACGGCTTCGGGCCCGACAGGAAGCCCATGTAGTAGCTCATCTCCTGCCAACCCCACACCACCAGGGCGGCCGTGAAGGCCGTGTAGGCCCCTGCGGCGCTGGTATCCTGGGCGCTGGTACGGATCGCCACCAGGGCGCCGGCAAGCAGCAGGGTCGCGCCGGCCATGCTCCACGGATGCGTGCGCCGCGGCGCGTGGTCGAGCAGCAGGATCAGCCCGGTGGAGAACCACCAGAGCAGAAGCGCGTAGACCACCGGCGCGGCGTAGGTCGCCATTCTACCAGACCGGCTGGAGGCGGATGTCGGCCGGCAATGCGTTCGCCTTCACCGGCAGGAGATAGAGCCGGACGAAGGTGGCGGCCGCGCGCAGCACCTGGACCCCGTGCTTCAGCTTGCCCAGGACGCCGCCCTGAGCCCGGGCTTCCGCGATCGCCCGCGAGCAGGCCAGCAGCGTCTCCAGCCCGGCGTGGAACTTCGGGTTGTCGAGATCGAGCTCCAGCGGGAAGGTCTGACGCGAGATCTCGGAGGTGATGCGGAAGACCCTGTAATCGTAGTCGGTCGGATCGACCCCCAGCGCGGCGTGGAAGGCCGGGCGGTGATGGTCACGTACGTACATCGTGGCGAAGACCGCCAGCAGGAAGAACCGGATCCAGTAGCGGTTGATGCCGCTGGTCAGCTTGGGGTTGGCGCGCATCAACAGCGCGAATGCCTCACCGTGGCGGAACTCGTCGTTGCACCACAACTCGAACCACTTGAAGATCGGATGGATGCGCCGCTCCGGGTGCTTCTCCAGCTCCCGGAAGATCGTGATGTAGCGGGCGTATCCGATCTTCTCGGACAGGTACGTCGCGTAGAAGATGAACTTCGGCCGGAAGAACGTGTATTTTTTCGACTTGGTGAGGAAGCCCAGGTCTACGCCGATCCCGAAATCCTTGAGCGTGTCGTTGATGAAGCCGGCGTGGCGGGCCTCGTCGCGGCTCATGAAGCCGAACAGCTCCTTGATGTCCTTGTTCTTCGCGCGCTTGCGCATCTCGGCGTAGAGCACGCAGCCGGAGAACTCGGCGGTGATCGACGACACCAGAAAGTCCAGAAACTCCTTCCGCAGCTCGGGCTCCATCTGCGACAGGTCGCAGTCGAAGTCGGCGTTGCGGGTGAAGTGGCGCTTGTTGGGGTCGTCGCGCAACTCGGCGATGAGCAGGTCCCAGTCCCGGCGCACGGGCTCGACATCGGTGCGGTCGAGTTCGACGAAATCGGTGGTGTAGAAGCGCGGGCTCAGGAAGGTCGTCTCCTGCGCGGCCTTGGTCGATTCGTTGACCGGTGTTTTCGGGACCGGCTGGCCGGAGAGCGGCGGGACAGGAGCGTTCACAGCTTCCTCCTCTCGGAAAAACTGACCTCGTAGAGTTCGGTCAGTTCGAGATGGGCGACGAGCTTGGTCCAGGCCCGCTCGAGCGGGCCGGCCCGGGTGACGGTGGCGGTGCGGCGGACGGTGAGCCGCTCGCCATAGGGCACGGAGGTCGGCGCGTCGTGGACCTGGACCTCGTCGCCGGGCTCGATCTCGAAGCCGGAATCCAGGGTCACGTGCGCGTGCAGGCTCTCGGGCGTCTGCTCGATCTCGACCGTGCAGGGCACGGTGACGGTGCGGCTCCCAAACAGGCCCATCAGCGGGTCTCCGTCGTGGCGGCGGCGAGCAGCCGGGCGAAGGCGCCGGCATTGGTCGGGCCGAACGCCTCGAGCGGCACCCGGCGGCCGGTGGCGTCGTCCGCGAGCGAGAGACGGCCGTCGTCGTAGCGGGTCAGGCTGAACGGCTGTTCCTGGCCGAGGCCATCGCGCTGGCGGGCCTGGGCCAAGCCCCGCAGCGTCCCGCGCAGAAAGCCGTCCTCGCCGGGGCGGATCCAGGCGACGATGTGCCGGTCGGCGGCGTTACGCAGGGCGATCGATCCGTCGACTTGGTCCTCGGCGCGGAATTCGAGCCGCTCGACGGGCTTGGCCGGCGGCAGGGCGATCATGCCGATGCCTTCGCTGCGCCCGATCAGGACGGCCAGCATGGAGAAGCCCATCAGCGCGCCGGCGCCGATCATCAGCAGAGCCGGTGCCGGTCCGGCTGCCGAGCTTTTGGCCCGGCCGACGCTCTCCGCCCGCTCGCCCATCGCGCCTCTCCCTACTCGGCCGCGACGAGGCGGCCGGGATTGTCTTGGACCGCCCGCGGACGCGGGACGATCATGGGCCGTACCGTCTGAGACGCCTCGGCATGGGCCTCGATCGCCCGCGCCAGGACCATCGCAACCGCATCCGCATCAGGCACGGATCGCAGCATGGGCTGAGTCCGGCCGAGACGCCAGGGCCGGGCATGCGGCCACAGCTGAAGGTAGGCGATGCGGAGGCCCGGCCGCAACTGGAGCGGCAAGTCTCCGCTCCCGTCCGTGAAGGCACGCAACGCCGCACCCTCGATCTGGGCGAAGGGCACGTTGTGGGTCACCGGCAGGGCGATCCCGGCCTGCAGCACCACCCGGCGGTTGGTGATCGTGTAGACCGTGGTGCGGTGGGTCAGCCAGGCGAACAGACGCAGAAGGGCCAATCCGACCGCGCCGACCACCAGCGTCGGCCCCACGGTGGAGAGCGCCGCCGCGGGCGAGCCGGCGCTGAGCCCGAAGGCCAGGGCGCAGGCGGCGAACCAGGCGGCGACCAGGCGGGCGTGATAGATCCGGACCAGTGCCCCCGCGGTGGTCGGCGCGCCCTGCCACAGGATGCGCTCGCCCGCCGGAAGCGGGCCCGGCAACCCGCGCGGGGTGCCCTCGGGCAGGAAATCGCCGCTCATAGCAGGGGCTCCGCCCGGGCCGGGGTGGCGTAGAGCGTGCCGGCACCGAAATAGGCCATGATCCGCTCCTCCTCCAGGAAGGTGATGCTGTCGGGATCCCGCGTCGCCGGGATGTCGGCGAACTGGTCGGCGAGCAGGGCTTCGGACTTCACCGTCTTGGTGAAGCCGCCGGCCCGGCAGAACGCGGACGGCATCAGCCTGCGTCCGCCCGTGGGCAATTCGACCTCGTAGTAGCGGATCAGCGATTCGCCGCGGTCGATCCAGACGTCGCTGACGACGCCCGCCACCCCGTTATCGGTGCCGAACACAGTCATGCCGATCGGGTTCGGGCCGTCCTCGTGGACGACGAAGGCGGTGGCGACCCGCAGGGGCACGATCCGCTTCTCGTCGTCCCAGGTCCTGTCGTGCACGTCGTGGCGGACGACCCAGGAACCGGGGCCGACGCCCGCCTGGAGCGAGCGGTCGGTCCGCTCGTAGGGCGCGCCGGGCCAGGGCTCGACCTTGCGGGCCGGGATCCCGGTCTCGATGTCGTCGCGGCCCTGCATCGCCTGCGGCGCGTAGGTGGTCTCGCCGCCCGGCAGGTGGAACGCCTTGGAGCGCGGGATCAGGACCGGGTCCGGCGCCTTGCGACGGCCGACGATCTCGTTCTCCAACGGGTAGCCCTCCCGGCGATCCTCCCGGCGCAGCCAGAACACCAAGCCGGCGAAGAAGATGAAGAAGGCGTAGAGCACGACCTGGGCGACGTCGACGTAACCCGTAATGGCGCCGGTTGGCATGGTTGTCCTCCCCGAGTCTCAGGCCGTCCGTTCGGCAAGGGTGCCGCCGAGGCGATCTCGAACCGTTGCACGCGCGTCCTCCCGCACGAGCGGACCCAGGGCGATCAGGGCCGCGAACAGGAGGGCGATCTCTATGTGGTAGACGATGAGGTAGCCGATCGCGGGCTCGTTCATGCCCTCGCCGAGCACCCCCGACTGGGCGATGGCGCCGCCGACGTCGCGCACCACGCCGCTGGCAGCGATCGAGAGGCCGGCTGCGGTCGCCTGCACGGCGCCCCAGGCGCCGAGCGCCAGCCCGGTATCCTCGGGCCCGGCCCGGTTCATCGAGGCGGTGAGCGTGCCGTGGGCGAACAGGCCGCCGCCCAGGCCGATCAGGCTCACACCGGCCGCGAACAGGTCGGCCGAAGCCAGCGGCGCCGCAAAGACCACCGCCGAGAACGCCAGGATGCCGATGCCGACGCCCACCGCCGAAACCCGGAACGGGTCGCCGCCGCGCCCGAGCCAGCGGGCGGCGATCAGCAGGCCAAGCCCGCCGCCGGCGGCGAGCAGCGCGGTCAACGCCGTGGTCGCCCCGACCGAAAGGTGCAGGATCTGGCCGCCATAGGGCTCCAGCAGGATGTCCTGCATCGAGAACCCGGCGGTGCCGAGCCCGATCGCCACGAGGCGCCGCCGCGCGGCACCTTGCCCGGCATAGTCGCGCCAGGAGGAGCGGAAGTCCCGTGTGGGAGCGGTCCGGCTCCGGTTCGGGTCGCGCGGCTCCTGCTTCCACAGGGCAATCCCGTTCAGCACGATGGTGACCAGGGCCGCGCCCTGGATCACCTGGATCAGCCGCACGGGGGAGAAGTGGGCCAGGAACAGCCCGAACAGCAGGGCACTCGCCATCATGCCGAACAGCAGGGCGACGCAGAGCAGGGCCACCACCTTGGGCCGGGCATGCGCGGGGGCGAGGTCGGTGGCGAGGGCGAGACCAACGGTCTGGGTGGTGTGCAGACCGGCCCCGACCAGCAGGAACGCGAAGGCCGCCGCCACGTCCCCGACCCAGAGCGGGCCGGTGGTGTCGCCGGACAGGATCAGCAGCGCGAACGGCATGATCGCCAGGCCGCCGAACTGGAGCAGGGTGCCGAACCAGATATACGGCACCCGCCGCCAGCCCAGAACCGAGCGGTGCGTGTCCGAGCGGAACCCGACCAGGGCCCGCAACGGCGCGAAGATCAGCGGCAGGGCCAGCATCACGGCGACGATCCAGGCCGGAACGCCGAGCTCGACGATCATCACCCGGTTGAGCGTGCCGATCAGCAGCACCGCCGCCATGCCGACCGTGACCTGGAACAGCGCGAGCCGCAGCAGACGCCCCATCGGCAGTTCGACAGTGGCGGCATCCGCGAAGGGCAGGATCGCCGGGCCGAGGCGCATCAGGGCGTGGGTGAGTTTCCGGGAGCCGGTCCTCATGACGACGCCCCGGGCCGGGCCGCGTCCCCGCGTTCGGAAGGCGTGGACGGGCGCGTCCGCGTCAGCGCCACCGCGTTCGACAGGTAGAACCCGCTGTTGACCCTGTGACTTCGCGACCAGGCGAACCCGTCGAGCGCCGGCTCCGAAGAGATGCGCCGCCGGAGCCCGCCCTCCGTCACCGGAACGATCGCCGGCGAGCGGTCGCCGCGGGGAAAGAACTGCCCGGCCGCGTGCATCAGGGTCAGCAGCGCCGTGCGGGGCGCCACCGTGAACAGCACCGAGCCGTCGGTGCGGGCGCCTAGGAGAGCGAGCGCCCGAACGATGTCGGCGGCGCGGTAATGGATCAGCGAATCCATCGCCACCACGTGGTCGAAGCGGCCGAGGTCCGGGTCGAGCATGTCGCCGACGCGGAAATCGATCCGGCCGGCGCCGGGGATCGCCGGCAGGCGCTCCCGTGCGAGCTCGACGAGGGTAGGCGAGACGTCGATGGCGACCACTTCGGCGCCGCGCCGTGCAGCCTCGACGCTGAGCGCCCCGGTGCCGCAGCCGGCATCGAGCAGGCGCAGGCCGGTCATGTCGGCGGGCAGCCAAGAGAGCAGCGTTCCGCGCATCGCGTCCCGGCCGGCCCGCACGGTGGCGCGGATCCGGCTCACCGGCGCATCGGAGGTCAGGCGCGACCAGGCCTCGACCGCGGTGCGGTCGAAATAGGTGGTCAGTTCGCCCCGTCTCGTGTCGTAGCTCGCGCCCGCCATCAGTCGAACCCCAATCTCAATCGAACCCTAGGAATTCGAACAGGTCGCGGTCCTTCATCGGCAGGGCTTCGCAGGGCTCCCCGCCGGCCCAGAGCGTCTCGGCGAGGCGCATGTACTCGGCCGTGACCGCGTCGAGCTCGGGGGAGGAGTCCATCTCGAACAGGGTCGACTTCTTGAGCCGCGAGCGGCGGACCACGTCGAGATCGGGGAAGTGCGCCAGCCGCTTCAGGCCGACCGCGTCGTTGAACCGGTCGATCTCGTCGGTCTTGGCCGAGCGGTTGGCGATGACGCCGCCGAGCCGCACCGGGTAGTTCTTGGACTTGGCGTGGATCGCCGCCACGATCCGGTTCATCGCGAAAATCGAGTCGAAGTCGTTGGCGGTGACGATCAGCGCACGGTCGGCATGCTGGAGCGGCGAGGCGAAGCCGCCGCAGACCACATCGCCCAGCACGTCGAACACGACGACGTCGGTGTCCTCGAGCAGGTGATGCTCCTTGAGGAGCTTCACGGTCTGGCCGACCACGTAGCCGCCGCAGCCCGTACCCGCGGGCGGGCCGCCGGCCTCGACGCACATCACGCCGTTGTAGCCTTCGACCACGAAGTCCTCGACGCGCAGCTCCTCCGAGTGGAAGTTCACCGCTTCCAGGGCGTCGATGACCGTTGGGGCGAGGCGCTTGGTCAGCGTGAAGGTCGAGTCGTGCTTAGGGTCGCAGCCGATCTGCAGCACCCGCTTGCCGAGCTTCGAGAACGCCACCGACAGGTTCGACGAGGTGGTGGACTTGCCGATGCCGCCCTTGCCGTAGACCGCGAACACCTTCGCGGTCTCGATCTTCAGGTCCGGATCGAGGGCGACCTGGAGGCTGCCTTCTTCCTTCCGGGCAACGACCGGATTACGGATGGCGATGTTCATGCGGCGACTCCTGTGGTGACGCCCTCGAGACGATCTTCCAGTTCCTCCTCGGCCCGGTCGAGGGCGTCCCGCATCTCTGCGTTCGGAGTCCAGAAGCCGCGCCGGTGTGCCTCGATCAGCCGTTGGGCGACCTTGGCGGAGGCGGTGGGGTTGAGGGAAGCCATGCGCTCGCGCATGGCCGGGTCGAGCACGTAGGTCTCGGTGATCCGCTCGTAGATCCAGGGCTGGACCGCGTTGGCGGTGGCCGACCAGCCGACCGTGTTGGTCAGGTGGGATTCAATCTGGCGCACGCCCTCATAGCCGTGTCCGAGCAGGCCCTCGTACCATTTCGGGTTGAGCATGCGGGTGCGCGTCTCAAGCGCCACCTGCTCCTCCAGGGAGCGCACGCGCCCCTCCCCGCGGGTCTGGTCGCTGATGTAGATCGGCACCGCTTCGCCGCGGGCGCGGGCCACCGCCCGGCCCATGCCGCCCAGGCCGTCGAAGTAGTGGTCCACCGAGGTGACGCCGACCTCGACCGAGTCGAGATTCTGGTAGGCCATGTCGACGGAGGCCAGCACCGTCTTCATCAGGTCCCGCTGCGGCGTCGGCTTGCCCGTGCGGCCATACGCGAAGCTCTTGCGGCGCGAGAACGTCTCGCACAGCTCGGCATCGTCGTCCCAGGCCCCCGAATCGACCAAGTGGTTGACGTTGGCCCCGTAGGCGCCCTCGGCGTTCGAGAAGACCCGTAGCGCAGCGGTTTCCAGGTCGCAGCCCTGCTCCGCCTGGATCGCCAGCGCGTGCTTCCGGACGAAATTCTTTTCCAATGGCTCGTCGGCGGTGGCGGCGAGATAGGAGGCTTCGGCGAGGAGCTTGGTCTGCAAGGGCAGAAGGTCGCGAAAAATGCCCGAGAGGGTGACGACCGCGTCGATCCGCGGGCGGCCGAGGGTCTCTAACGGGATCAGCGCGGCGCCGCTGAGACGGCCGTAACCGTCGAAGCGCGGGGCCGCGCCGATCAGGGCCAGCGCCTGCGCGATCGGGCCGCCCTCGCTCTTGAGGTTATCAGTCCCCCACAGGACCAAGGCCACGCTCTCGGGATAGGGTTTGCCGTCCGCAGCGAAGCGCTCGAGGATGCGCTCGACCTGCCGGGCGCCGTCGGCGACCGCGAAGGTCGACGGCAAGCGGTACGGGTCGAAGCCGTGGATGTTGCGCCCGGTCGGCAGGATCGCGGGGTTGCGCAGAAGGTCGCCTCCGGCCACCGGCGGGATGAAGCGGCCATCGAGCGCCCGCAGCAGGGCCGGGACCTCGTGGTCCCTCGCCAGCAGAGTCTCGGTCCTGGCGAGGTCAGAGAACGCGGTGCGGGTCTCGGGATGCTCGGGCAGCCCGGAGGCCGCGAAGGCATCCTCGATGGCGCCGCCGGCCACCAGGGCGGCGATGCCGGCACGGTCCGGCTTCAGCCCGTGCGAGGCTTCCGCCAGGGCGAGCAGCAGATCGACCCGCTCCTCCTCCGGGACGCCTTGGCCGACCACATGCAGCCCGTGCGGGATCAGGGTCTGCTCCAACTCCTGCACGGCGGACCAGAGGTTGCCGACCCGGACGCCGAGATCGCCGGTCCAGGCCGGCTCGGCGGCGACGAGGTCGAGGGCCGCGCCCTGGTCCTGGATCATCCGGGCGAGGGTCTCACGCTCGGCCGTCGCTTCGAGATCGAGCCCGCGCCAGCGCTCCATCGAGCTCTTCAAGTCGAGCAGCCCGCGGTACAACCCGGCGGTGGCCAGGCTCGGGGTCAGGTAGCTCACCAATGTCGCGGCCGAGCGGCGCTTGGCCAGGGTCCCTTCAGAAGGGTTGTTGGCGGCATAGAGGTAGATGTTTGGCATTGCCCCGATCATCCGCTCCGGCCAGCAGGCCTCGGACAGTCCGGTCTGCTTGCCGGGCATGAACTCGAGCGCCCCGTGGGTGCCGAAATGCAGCACGGCGTCGGCGGCGAAATCCTCGCGCAGGTAGCGGTAGAAGGCCGAGAACGCGTGGGTCGGCGCGAAGCCGCGCTCGAACAGCAGCCGCATCGGGTCGCCCTCGTAGCCGAAGGCCGGCTGTACGCCGACGAAGACGTTTCCGAACCGGGCGCCCAGCACGAACAGGTCGGCGCCGTTGGTCTGGTGGCGGCCGGGTGCCGGGCCCCACTGGGCCTCGATCTCGGCCAGATATGTCTCCCGGCGCAGGTGGTTCTCGGCCGGGATGCGGGCGTGGACGTTGGCCTGGGTCCCATAGCGCTTGGCGTTACCCTCGAGGATCCCGTCGCGCAGGGCATCGACGGTCTCCGGGACATCCACGGTGTAGCCCTCCGCCGCCAAGCCCTTCAGGGTGTTGAGCAGCGAAGCGTAGACCGACAGGAACGCCGCCGTGCCGGTGGCGCCGGCATTCGGCGGGAAGTTGAACAGCACCACGGCGAGCTTGCGCTCGGCCTTCGGAGTGCGGCGCAGAGAAACGAGGCTCCGGACACGCTCGGCGAGGCGGGCGACCCGCTCCGGATGGGCGCGCATGTCCCGGGCGTTGTCGCTGCCGGAGGCCGACGAGCGGCCGCCGAACACCATCGGGGCGGTGGCGCCGTCGAGTTCGGGGATCGCGACCATCATGGTCGCCTCCACGGGCGACAGGCCACGCTCGCCCGCCTCCCATTGCTCGATCGTCTGGAACTCCAAAGCCTGCGCGGCGATGTAGGGTACGTCGAGCCGGGCCAGCATCGCCTCGGCGGCGGCGGCGTCGTTGTAGGCCGGGCCGCCGACTAGCGAGAACCCGGTGAGCGACACCAGCGCGTCGATGCGGGCGCGGCCGTCCTGCATGAAGAAGGCGTCCACGGCCGGACGGTTGTCGAGGCCGCTGGCGAAGGCGGGAACCACGTCGAGGCCCCGGGCTTCGAGGGCGGCGATCACACCATCGTAATGGGCGGTGTTGCCAGCCAGCACGTAGCTGCGCATCAGCAGCAGCCCGACGCGGCCTTTCGCGTCGGCGCCGCGGGGCAGCCGGGATGGGTCCTGGCCGATCCGGCCGACCAAGCGGGGGTGGTAGAGGCCGGTTTCCGGATAGTCGAGTGGGGCCGGCGCGGCCGGTCCGTCGCGCCACGCCGCGCGGGCACCGGCGGCGTAGCGGTGTACCAGGAAGCGGACCAGCGCCGCGACGTTCTCATCCGAGCCGGCGAGCCAGTATTGCAGGGTGAGAAAATAGGCGCGCACGTCCTGCGCCGAGCCCGGGATGAAGCGCAGGATCTTCGGCAGCTTGCGCACAAGCGCCATCTGCCGGCCGGCATTGCCCTGCTGGCCCGGCTTGCCGCGCAGCTTCTTCAGAAAGTCGAGGGCGCTGCGCTTGTTGCCGCTCATGTCGAAGCGGCCGAGCTTGGTCGTCTTCACCACCTCGCCGGCGGACAGGCACCCGACCATCGCGTCGCAAGCGTCACGCCGCGCCGCGAGCGCCGGCAGGATCGCCCGGACATGCTCGTCCATGAACAGCATCGCGGAGAGCACGATGTCGGCCTGCGCGATGTCGCTGCGGCAGGCGTCGAGCGAGGCAGGATCGTTGTCCCACTCGGCCGCCGCGTGGAAGTCGAGCACCAGACCCGGCATCTCGGACCGCAGGCGCAGACGCGCCCGCTCCACCGCGCTCGCGAGGTGGTTGTCGAGTGTGACGATGACGACCCGAATCGGCGGCCGGCGCTTGGATGCGTCCGCCTTGGCCGAGCCGGCCGCCAGGCCGGCGGTGAGCGCTCTAGCGGCCATAATGCGCCTTGGCGTCGTAGAGGGTTTCGAGGGTGATGAGCGGCAGCCGCCGCTCACGGGCGAATTTTTCCGTGTTGCTGCGCGCCTTACCGCGCACGAAGAACGGGATTTTCTTCAGCTCTTTCTCGGCCTCGGGCGCCCAGGGCGCGGCCGTGATCACGACGTCTTCGTCCAAGAGGATCGCGGCAGTCGCTGCCGGTGCCGGATCGGCCGCTTCGGATTCCTGCGGCGCGGAGACCGCGAGGGCGTTGCCGCCGAGATGCGAGGGCCCGACGCCGTCGTGGAATTCGGGATCCTCCCGGAACATACCGAGCAGGTGCTCCTCCAGGCCCATCATCAACGGATGGACCAGGGTGTCGAACAGGACGTTGGAGCCCTCGAAACCCATCTGCGGAGCGTAGCGTGCCGGGAAATCTTGGACGTGGATCGGGGCGGAGATCACCGCACAGGGGATGCCGAGCCGCTTGGCGACGTGGCGCTCCATCTGGGTTCCAAGGACCAACTCTGGGGCGGCGGCGCGGATCGCAGCCTCGACGTCGAGATAATCGTCGGTGATCAGCGCCTCGATGCCGTGCTCGGCGGCCTCGGCCCGAACTTCGCGGGCGAATTCGCGGCTGTAGGTCCCGAGGCCGACGACGGTGAAGCCCAGCTCCCGGGCCGCCATCCTGGCGATGCCGATCGCGTGCGTGGCGTCGCCGAATACGAAGACGCGCTTGCCGGTCAGGTAGGTCGAATCGACAGAGCGCGAGTACCACGGGAGCCGCGAGCCAGGGCCCTCGAGGAGCGGTGCCGGATCGAGGCCGGCGAGGCCCGCGATCTCGGCGACGAAGCGGCGCGTGGCGCCGACGCCGAGCGGCACCTCACGGGTGAACGGCTGCCCGAAGCTCTTCTTGAGATACTCGGCCGCGCTGCGGGCGGTCTCCGGGTAGAGCACGACGTTGAAGTCGGCATCCTTGAAGCGACCGAGGTCGGCCGGGCTGGCACCCAGCGGCGCCACCACGTTGACGTCGACCCCGAGCGTATCAAGCAGCCTGCGGATCTCGATCAGGTCGTCGCGGTGGCGAAAGCCGAGCGCCGTCGGGCCGAGGATGTTGCAAAGCGGACGCCGGCCCGGCTCCCGCGCGGGACGCGGTCCGGGCGCTCCGGCGAGCGCCCGGACCAACCGATAGAAGGTCTCGGACGCCCCCCAGTTTTCTTTTTTCTGATAGGCCGGCAGCTCCAGCGGGATCACCGGGATCGGCAGGTTGAGGGCCTTGGCCAGACCGCCCGGATCGTCCTGGATCAGCTCGGCGGTGCAGGAGGCGCCGACGATCATCGCCTGCGGCTGGAAGCGCGCGTAGGCGGCGGCGACCGAGGTCTTGAACAGCTCGGCGGTGTCGCGGCCGAGATCCTGAGCCCGGAAGGTCGTGTAGGTGACGGGCGGACGGGCATCGCGCCGCTCGATCATCGTGAACAGCAAGTCTGCGTAGGTGTCCCCCTGCGGCGCGTGCAACACGTAGTGAAGTCCGGTCATCGCGGTGGCGATGCGCATCGCGCCGATATGCGGGGGGCCTTCGTAGGTCCAGAGGGTGAGCTGCATCGCCCTACACCTCCAGCAGCGCGCGACGCCGGAGCGGACGCGCGAACAATTCGGCGAGGTCGCCGGCCTGCTCGTAGCCCTGCACGGGCGTGAACAACAGCTCGATCGACCACTTGGTCGACAGCCCCTCAGCCTCCAGCGGGTTGGCGAGACCAAGGCCGCAGACCGTGAGGTCCGGACGCGTCGCCCGGCAGCGGTCCATCTGGTCGTCGAGGCTCTGGCCCTCGGTCACGCGGGTTCCCGCCGGCAGCATCTCGATCTCGGCCGCCAGATGCGCCCGGTGCAGGTATGGGGTCCCGACCTCGACGAGTTCCGCACCGAGTTCGCGGGCGAGGAAGCGCGCGAGCGGCACTTCAAGCTGGGAATCGGGAAAGAAGAACACCCGCTTGCCGGTGAGGCTCACACGGTGGGCGGCAAGCGCGGTCTGAGCCCTGGCGCGACCGGCCGCGGTCGCAGCCGCGAAGGATTCGTCGGTGACGCCGAACGCCTCGGCGGCCGCTTGCAGCCAGCCGGTGGTGCCCTCGGCGCCGAGCGGGAACGGAGCGGCGAGGCGGTGCGCGCCGCGCTCGTCGAGGGCCCGGGCGGTGTCGGCCAGGAACGGCTGGGCCAGCAGGTAGCGGGTGTTCCGCCCGACCGCCGGCATGGCCCCGGCGCGGCGGGCCGGGAGGAACCGGACGTCCGTGATCCCCATCGCAGAGAACATCCGGACGAACTGGTCCTCGACCACGTCGGCCAGCGCGCCAACGATCAGGAGCGAGGGCTCCGCTTCGGAGGATGACCGGGGCAGCTCCGGCACGAGGGCGGCCAGGCAGGCATCCTCTCCCTGCGTGAAGGTCGTTTCGATGCCGGAGCCGGAATAGTTCAGCACCCGCACCGGTGCGAGGCGTCCCGACAGGCGCTGGGCCGCCCGGGACAGGTCGAGCTTGATCACCTCGGACGGGCAGGAGCCCACCAGGAACAGCAGCTTGATGTCCGGACGGCGCTCGATCAGCCGGGTGACGACCCGGTCGAGCTCTTCGTTGGCGTCGGCGATGCCGGCGAGGTCGCGCTCGTCGATGATCGCGGTAGCAAAGCGCGGCTCTGCGAAGATCATCACCCCGGCGGCCGACTGGATCAGGTGGGCACAGGTGCGCGAGCCGACGACCAGAAAGAACGCATCCTGGATCTTCCGGTGCAGCCAGACGATGCCGGTGAGCCCGCAGAACACCGCGCGCTGGCCGTGCTCCTGATGGAGGTCGATGCTGCCGCAGGCGGCCGACGTTGCAGTGACGGGGGGCTGGACGGGCGCGTTCACGACAGCGCCTCCGCCAGATGCGGCCCGCCGGCGCCGCTGCCCTCCAGGCGGGCGGCCCGGAGCTTGAGCAGAAACTGACCGGCGTTGATCACGTAGGTGGCGTAGGCCGCCAGAGCGAGGATCAGCAGGGCCCGCTCAGCCAGCGCGCCAGTGACCAACGCGGCGAGGTAGGCAGTGTGGAGCGCCAGCACCAGCATGCTGACCACATCCTCCCAGAAGAAGGCCGGCGCGAACAACCAGCGGTCGAACACGACCTTTTCCCAGATCGAGCCCGTCACCATGATTGCGTAGAGCGCCACAGTCTTGGCCACGACCGAGATCTGAGCGGCGAGCAGGCCTTGCCCAGTGGCGAGCGCCCGCAGCACCAGGGCCAGACTCATCAGGAAAATCAGGAATTGTAGCGGGGCGAGCAGTCCTTGCACCAGCGTCCAGGGCGAGGCGTCGCGCCTCTGCCGCTGGGCGGACGTGTAGAGCGGTCGTGATGGCCGGTCCCCGGGACCCATGCATCCGCTCCCCTGTGCTCGGCGACGCCCGTCGGGTGTCGTCGTTGGCAGAGGCTAGGGCCCAGGCACCAAAAGTGTCAAGTGCGCTTGACGCTTCGCTCGGGTGACATCGAGTTTGATATATTTTCTTTGTTCCAAGTCATTGCCAAGATCGACGGCTCAGGTATCGTTCCGAACGCTGGTCGATGCCTTCCGTGGCTTGGCTGGTTCGATTCGAGGATCTGCGACGACGAAGACTTGAGAAGATCGGCGGGCAACGCCGCACTCGACGCGCTTGCGGAACCGCCGGCCCACCTGGGCCGGGGCCGCTTCTGGGAGGGATGCCTATGGGAGACTGGAGGCATTTCGGCGAGCGTCTGGATCCGGGTCCGATCGCTGGCGGTTGCGGCGCGATCGGCGATGGCCTGTCGGCCTACGGCGACGGGCCGCGGGTGCGCCACCAAGCCATCCCGCGCCCCTCCTCCGACGACAAGGCGGTGCCGGACGCGCTGGCCCGCCTGGTCGAGGCGGAGATCCTGCCCCGCCTGATGATGGCCCACCGGCCGGTCGGGCGCCGGGCCCAGAGCGACCGGGCGCCCAGCCCGCAGGAGATCGCGGCCTTCAGCGCCCTGCTGCTGGCCCCCGGGCCGATCGACCTGGACGGCCAGGTCGCGTCTCTGCGCGAGGGCGGGCTGCCGCTGCCGCGCCTGCTGCTCGACCTGCTCGCCCCGGCGGCGCGCCATCTCGGGGAACTCTGGGAGGAGGACGCCTGCGATTTCCTGGCCGTGACCGAGGGGCTCGGCCGGCTGCAGGCGGTGAGCCGGCGCCTCTGCGCCCAGCTCGAGGACGAGACCGTGCCGGCCAACGGCCGCAGCGTGCTGCTGCTGCCCTGCCCGGGCGAGACCCACCATTTCGGCCTGTCGATCGTCGCGAGCTTCTTCCGCGAGGCCGGCTGGGACGTGACCACGGCGGTCCCCGGCCCCGGGGTCGATCCCCTGACCCTGCTGCGCGCGGAGTGGTTCGACGTGGTCGGCCTGTCCCTGTCCTGCGACGTGTTCCTGCCGGCGCTGTCCGGCACCGTGACGGATGTCCGGAAGGCCTCCTGCAATCCGGATGTCCGGGTCATCGTCGGCGGCCCGTATTTCGCGCGCTACGGCGGCGAGGCGGGCATCGTCGGGGCGGATGCGTGCGCTCCGGACGGCTGCTTGGCGCCGGCAACCGCAGAAGCCTTGCTGGACAGACGGGCCATGGCCTGCTGAAAGGGGCAAAATTTTCAACTCTCACGTAATGGTGATCGTGACGCCCCAGCCTCACCCCACCCCGCAGCCGCCGCCCCAGGCGCTGCTCCAGGTGGCCGGCCACCTCGACGGAGAGGCGGTCGGACGTCTCGTCGCGGCATCGGCCGACCTGTCCCTGGTGGTGGATGCCGACGGGGTGATTCGGGATGCCACGGCGGCGGCCGACCTCGACGCCGAGAACATCCCCGGCTGGCTCGGGCGGCGCTGGATCGACACCGTGACGATCGAGAGCCGGCCGAAGGTCGACGCGCTGCTGCGCGACGCCCAGACCGGCGGCATCACCCGCTGGCGGCAGATCAACCATCCCTCCCCCAGCGGCGTCGACCTGCCGATCCGCTACGCCTCCCTGCGTTCGGTGGAGGGCGGCCCGATCCTGATCCTCGGCCGGGACATGCGGGCGGTGGCCGCGCTCCAGCGCCGGCTGACCGACGCCCAGCAGGCCCTGGAGCGCGACTACGACCGCCTGCGCGCCGCCGAGACCCGGTACCGGCTGCTGTTCCAGATCTCCGGCGAGCCGGTGCTGGTGCTCGATGCCGGCACCCGCCGGGTGATCGAGGCGAACCCCGCCGCCGCGCGCCTGCTCGGCCGCCCGGCCAAGCGGCTGGCCGGCCAGGACGCGGTCGACCTGTTCGAGGCGGGCAGCGCCCGCTCCCTGGAGGCGCAGTTCGCCGCCCTGCGGGCGACCGGGCAGGCCGGCGAGTTGCGCGCCGCGCTGCCGCACGGGCGCGGCGAGGTCACGGTCTCGGTGTCGCTGTTCCGCGGCGAGGGGGGCCCGAGCGCGCTGATGCGGATCGTGGCCGATTCGGCCGCCGCCGAGGTCGGCTCCGACCAAGAGGCGCCGACCCGCGCGGTGATCGAGGCGATGCCCGAGGGCTTCGTGGTCACCGATTCGGCCCGCCGGGTCCTGATGGCCAACGCCGCCTTCCTGGAGCTGGCGCAGCTTGCCACCGAGAGCCAGGCCCGGGGCCGCACCCTCGACCAGTGGCTCGGCCGCGAGGATACCGAGGCGCAGGCCCTGTTCGCCAGCTTGGTGGACCACGGCTCCGTGCGCCGCTTCGCCACCGTGATCCGTGGCACCTATGGCGGCGTCGAGGATGTCGAGGTCGCCGCCGTCTCGGTGCCCGGGTCCCGCCCGTGCCTCGGCTTCGCGATCCGCTCCGCCCCGCGTCGGATCCCGGAGGGGCGGCTCGCCGGCAGCCGCGACGTGCCGCGCTCGGTGGAGCAGATGGCCGAGCTGGTCGGCCGGGTCTCGATGAAGACCCTGGTCCGCGAGACCACCGACCTGATCGAGAAGCTGTGCATCGAGGCGGCCCTGCGGATCACCCGGGACAACCGCGCCTCCGCGGCCGAGATGCTCGGCCTCAGCCGCCAGGGCCTCTACGCCAAGATGCGTCGCTACGGCGTCGGCGACCTCGACTCGCCGGCCGAGGACGCGTGATTCTTTTTGACGTGGGGAAGGCGCGGCTGACGGCTGCGTCCAGCGGGCTTGGCTGAAAGCACAGACAAGACAACGGTTTACTCCGTCGGATAGGGGTGGCGCTTCACACGGGATAAGGGCGATGACCGGACCCGGGCGCGTCTCCCTCCCCCTCTGCGCCGTGGGTTAGACAGGTCGGAAGATCCATCTCCCAGGGTTTGATCTCCCATCTGTGATAGCCCGCGCCGTCAGTCCGGGGCGCCGCAGGCGAGCCCGAAGCCCAGAAACGCTGTCGATGCAAGAGGTTGGTACGTCTGCGACTCTGGATCCCGGGCTCCGCTGCGCGGCCCCGGGATGACGGTGCGTGGCTGTACCGGTCAAGCCGACATCCGATGAAGACCGGGCCTTCCGCCCCGAGCAGAGATCGGAATTCCAAGCTCTCCAACCCGGAGGCCGCATTGGGGGAGGGAGAGCGCCTGTCGGTTGCGATGCGCCGTCTCCGGCCGCCATGAACGATCCGGACCACGTTCCGTAAATCTGCAACCCGGCACGGGATAGGCGTTGTCGCCTTCTCCGACAGCCGGTGCGTGAACGGCCGCGAGCCGTCCGATCCGCATCACCCCGAGGGCGGACGGTCCCCCGCATCCGTGCCATACGCATCCCGAGCGCACGCCGCGCGACAGCGAACGTCGAGCATGGCCACCATCACGTCGCTGCCGAACCGGTTCCTCAACGCCGTGAAGCGGTCGTTCCGGCAATTCCTCGCCCTGCCGCTCGCCACCGTGCTCGGCTTCGTGGGATTGAACGCCCTGATCTATCTCGCCGACCGGTCGTGGTCCGCCGGGCAGGCGCCGGCGGGGTTCCGGTGGCTCGGCGACCTGCTGGGCGACAGTGCCGCCCTGGGCAGCCTGCTGACCACCGTGGCGTCGAGCATCATCACGGTGACGTCGATCACCTTCTCCCTTCTGCTCATCGCCGTGCAGCAGGGCGCGGCCGCGCTCACCGCCCAGGTGACCGACCAGTTCATGGCCCGGCGCACCAACCAGTTCTACTTCGGGTATTTCGTCGGCCTGTCGGTCTTCGTCCTGATGACCCTCGTGACCAATACAGGCTTTCACCGGCCGGTGTTCGGTACATCCCTGGCCCTGGTGCTGACCACTTCGGCGCTCTGCCTGATCATCGTGATGATCTACAACACGATCGACCAGATGCGGCCCGCCCAGATCATCCAGTTCATCCACGGCCGCGTGCTGGAGGCCAGGGCGACCGATCTGCGCCGGCTCGCCGCGACGCGCAGGACCGCCCGGGGCGATTGGCCGGTCGTCGCCGTGATCCGCTCCCGCGAGTGCGGCTACATCGTCGACCTCGACCTCGAACGGATCCAGGCGGCCCTGGACCGGCATGCAGGCGGGGCCGTGGAGATCGAGTTCGAGATCGCGGTCGGGACCTATCGGGCCCTGCACGATCCGCTGTTCCGGCTGCGCGGCCGGCCCGGCGCGCCGCTCGAAGCGGCGGCGCGCGAGGCCGTCGTCGGGGAGGCGCTGAAGGCGCTGTCCTACGATGACGGGCGCGACCTCCGGAACGATGCCACCTACGGTCTGCACCAGCTCGCCACCATTGCGTGGACCTCGGTGTCCACGTCGAAGTCGAATCCCAGCCCGGGGCTCTCGGTCATCCAGGCCCTGCGGGACATCATCGCGCACTGGGGCGACGGCGCGACCGCAACGGGCGAGGATGCGCGATCCGGCATCGTGTATGGCGATGCCGCCCCGATCGCGGCCACCGACGCCCTGGAGGCCGTGATCCTGGTGGCCTCGGAATCGATGCAGTCCCAGACGCTTGCCGAAGCCCTCACCAGCGTGGCGATCCTGCTGCGCCATGTCGATCCGGCCACCGCGGCCCGGCTCGCCGACGTCGCCAGCCGGGCGCTGTCGAGCCTGGGCGAGCATGTCCTGACCCGCCAGCTCCAAGCCGCCCTGGCCGACCTCACGGAGGCGCTGCGGGCACGCGGCTTCGCCGCCGTGGCGGGCGCCGTGTCCGACGCCGCGTCCGGGCTGGCGGAAAGCCTGGGCCGGCTCAACTCCCGGTCGACCCGCGTGCCCGGCACGGTCTCGTAGCGGCGCCTGCGATCCGGGCTGTTACGCCTGCGCTTCCTGCGCGGCGTACCGGATTTCATCTTCGAGCGGCGGCTGGGCCGATGCAGCCGCGGCCCGTCATCCCGGGGCCGCGCAGCGGAGCCCGGGATCCAGGGACGCCGACGTGGCAAGCTCTTGCACCGACGGCGGTTCTGGGTTCCGGGCTCGCCTCCGGCGCCCCGGAATGACGGCGCGGGTCTTGAGGCCTGAGGTATCGATCCTCAGGGGATGAATCGTCCGGAGGGCATAGTCCGTCGGTTGCCAGGGGGGAGGAGAGCCGGACGAGCCTCGCTCGAAGGCGATGTGGGGACGCGTTAGCCCGCACGGATGCCCCCGCGCATCGATGCAAGTCCTTTGCACGACACGTCTTTTGGAGTCCCCGGGGAAGCGCGCCAGGTTCGATGATCGGCTCCGGCATCCCGGGCCGGCAAGGACATGGCGGGCTCGTATGAATCATGGGGCGAGAATCGTGGGATTGCTGCAGATCACAGGTAGCATTCGCAGCGCTCTTCCGAGGCCATGCCGGAATATGTGATCTTGTATTCAATTCGTTGCAGTATTGCAGGGCGAAGCCTGACGAAAATTTGATCGACGACTGAGAATTATCTCTGTGTCTGCGTGGTTTTCCGCCGTGCATTCCGGGATCGATTGTGCAAAATCGAGTTGTCGGCGACGAGCCGGCACCGCCCGCGCCGACGTCCATTCCCCTCGATCCGTCGGCGCGGGTGTCTTCAGGTGGCGCCCTGTGCTTCAGCCACGCTGCAATAAAGTGAGGGGCAACCTTCCAGCCTCGTGGCGCAAGCCCGGGGCTGTTTTTCGTTCAGGGCGCGGTCGGTCCATCCGCTGCTGACGACGCCGGATGCGGGGCCCCGGCCGGTTCACGGGCCGCCAGACTGCGCGCTGCCGCGTCTGGCGCCTCGTGAGCGTGCGGGATTCACGAAGAATTGGCACCGTCAGACTTCGCGGAGTTCACGAAGGCTGGCCCGCATCGGCCCGGATCGACCCGTTCCCGCGCACAGTCGAGCGGTCGCTGATCGCGCCTTCGTGTTCGGGATAGACTGATAATGGATTTTGTATTCGTAAACTTCGGCGGACCTCGTTCGCCAAGCCGGCGCGACACGTTTTCGCCAAGTGTAAATCCAGCTTGACACGCTCGGCGGCCCCGGTAGCCTGCGTCCATGGCCGCCACGCCCGCACCGAGCGCAGTCGTCGAGCTACTCAAGCCCCTCACCTGGTTCGCGCCGATGTGGGCGTTCGCCTGCGGGGTGATCTCGTCCGGGCAGCCGGCCCACGGGCAGTGGCCGGTGATCGCCGCGGGAATCGTGCTCGCCGGGCCGCTGGTCTGCGCGACGAGCCAGGCGACGAACGACTGGTTCGACCGGCACGTCGATGCGATCAACGAGCCGAACCGGCCGATCCCGTCCGGGCGCATCCCGGGCCGCTGGGGCCTCTACCTGGCATTGGGCTGGACCCTGCTGTCGCTGCTGGTCGCGGCGGCTTTGGGGCCCTGGATCCTCGGGGCCGCCCTGTTCGGCCTGGTCCTGGCCTGGATTTATTCCGCGCCGCCCCTGCGTCTCAAAAAAAACGGGTGGTGGGGGAATGCCGCGGTGGGGCTCTGCTACGAGGGCCTGCCCTGGTTCACCGGGGCCGCCGTGATGGCCGCCGCCCTGCCCGACCGGCGGGTGCTGCTGGTCGCCCTGCTGTATTCCATCGGCGCCCACGGGATCATGACGCTCAACGACTTCAAGTCCGTGGAGGGCGACCGGCGCATGGGGCTGAGGTCCCTGCCGGTGCAGATGGGCTCGGACCGGGCCGCCCGCTTCGCCTGCCTGGTCATGGCGGTGCCGCAGGTGGTGGTGATCGGGCTGCTGGTCGCCTGGGAGCGCGAGGCCCACGCCGCCCTGGTGGCGGCGTTGCTCGCCGGGCAGCTCGCCCTGATGGTCCGGTTCCTGAAGAGCCCGCGCGAGCGGGCGGCCTGGTACAACGGCACCGGCACGACCCTCTACGTCCTCGGCATGCTGGTCGCCGCCTTCGCGCTGCGGCCTCTGGTGGGAGGGGCGTGATGCGGGAATCCGGTTCGAGCGCGGGTGAGACGACCCTGGGCTGGCCCCAGATCGTCCGCCTCGGCTTGGTCCAGACCGCCCTGGGCAGCGTCGTCGTGCTGATGACCGCGACGCTGAACCGGGTGATGGTGGTGGAGCTGGCGCTCCCCGCCCTGGTGCCGGGCTTTCTGGTCGCCCTGCACTACGCCGCGCAGGTTCTGCGCCCGCGCTGGGGCTACGGCTCCGACCGGAGCGGGACCCGGACCCCCTGGATCGTCGGCGGCATGGCCGCGCTCTGCCTTGGCGGGTTCGGGGCGGCCTGCGGCACGGCGCTCGCCGCCACCGACCTCGTGCTCGGCCTCGCGCTGGCCGCCCTGTCGTTCCTGTGCGTCGGGATCGGGGCCGGGGCCGCCGGGACCTCCTTGCTCGTCCTGCTCTCGGGGGGCGTCGCGCCGGCCCGGCGCGGAGCGGCGGCCACCATCGTGTGGGTGATGATGATCCTGGGCTTCGCCTTGACGGCGCCGCTCGCCGGGCACTTTTTGGATCCGTTCTCCGGCCTGCGGCTGGTCGCCGTGTCGGGCACGGTCTCGGCGATCGCGTTCTGCGTCGCGGTGCTGGCGCTGATCGGGGTCGAGCGACGCCTGCCCGCGCGGGCGCCCGAGCCCGCGGCGGCCAAAAAACCGTTCTTCACGGTGCTGGTCCAGGTGCTTGCCGATCCGGTGGCGCGGACCTTCACGATCTTCGTGTTCGTCTCGATGCTGGCCTACAGCGCCCAGGAGCTGATCCTGGAGCCCTATGCCGGGCTGGTCTTCGCCATGAGCCCGGGGGCCACCACCAAGCTCGCCGGGCTCCAGCACGGCGGCGTGCTCGCCGGGATGCTGCTGGTGGCCGGCGTCACGCTGGCGGCGCGCGGCACCGCGCTGGCCTCCCTGCGGCTCTGGATCGCGCTCGGCTGCGCCGGCTCGGCCGCCGCCCTGTTCGCGCTCGCCGCCGGCGGCGACGTCCTGCCCCTGCGCCCGGTGGTGTTCGCGCTGGGGGTCGCCAACGGCGCCTACGCGGTCGCCGCCATCGGGTCGATGATGGCGCTCGCCGGCCGCGGCGACGCACGGGAGCGCGGCACCCGCATGGGGGTCTGGGGCGCGGCCCAGGGCATCGCGTTCGGGGCCGGCGGATTCCTGGGCGCGGCCGCGGTGGATCTGGTGCGGCTCTTCACGGCCGAGCCGGTCCAGGCCTACGCCGCCGTCTTCGCCGCCGAGGGGGTGCTGTTCCTCGTCGCGGTGGTGCTGGCCCTGCGGCTCGAGCCCGTCCGGGCCCCGGGCCGGGGCGCGATCCCGCTCAATCCCATCCTCGGCGCGAGGTGACGCGATGGCTCGGTTGAATGATGACGCCCCCTACGACGTCGTCGTGGTCGGCGGGGGCCCCGCGGGGGCGACGGCGGCCACCGAGCTGGCCCGGGCCGGGCACGCGGTGCTGCTGCTGGACAAGCCCGGGCGGATCAAGCCCTGCGGCGGCGCGATCCCGCCCCGGCTGATCCGCGACTTCGCGATCCCCGACGCGCTGTTGGTGGCCAAGATCCGCTCCGCCCGGATGGTGGCGCCGAGCGGCAAGGCCGTGGACATGCCGGTGGGCGAGGGCTTCGTCGGCATGGTCGACCGCCAGCATTTCGACCCGTGGCTGCGGGCCCGCGCCGAGGAGGCCGGCGCCGACCTGCGCGAGGCGGCCTACGAGACGATGAGCCGGCCGGATGACGGGCCGCCGCTGGTGCATTTTACCACCGGCAAGGGCGAGGCCCAGGCCCGTTACGCGGTCCGGGCGCGGCTGGTCATCGGCGCCGACGGGGCCTGTTCGCCGGTCGGCCGGGCCGAGGTGCCGGGCCACGACAGGATGAAGCAGGTCTTCGCCTATCACGAGATCGTCCGGGTGCCGGCCCCCGACGCGCCGGGGGGCGGCGCCGTCGATGCCGCCCGCTGCGACGTCTATTACCAGGGCCGGCACTCGCCGGACTTCTACAGCTGGATCTTTCCGCACGGCGAGACCGCCAGCATCGGCACCGGCAGCGCGAAGAAAGGCTTCTCCCTGCGCTCCTCGATCCGGGCCCTGCGCGTCGCCACCGGCCTCGACGGCGCCGAGACGATCCGCCGGGAGGGCGCGCCCCTGCCGCTGAAGCCGCTCAAGCGCTGGGACAACGGCCGCGACGTGCTGCTGGCGGGCGATGCCGCGGGCGTCGTCGCCCCGGCCTCCGGCGAGGGCATCTACTACGCGATGCTGGGTGGCCAGCTCTCGGCCGAGGCGGCCAAGGCCTTCCTGGCCACCGGCGACGTCCGGGCGCTCGCGAGTGCACGGAAGCGGTTCATGAAGCTGCACGGCCGCGTGTTCTGGATCCTCGGGATGATGCAGTGGGTCTGGTACCGCAGCGACGGCCTGCGCGAGCGGTTCGTCTCGATCTGCCGGGACAAGGACGTCCAGCAGCTCACCTGGGACAGCTACATGAACAAGGAGCTGGTCCGGGCCAAGCCCGCCGCCCACGCCCGGATCTTCTTCAAGGACCTCGCCCACCTGTTCCGCTGGGTCTCCCCGTGACTTTTCTGGGGCTCGATCCGAGCTGGGGCCCGCCCGCGGTGGCGGCCGTGCTGGCGATCCTGGTCGCGGTCGCCGGCGGGGTCGCGACCAAGACGGATGGCTGGTACCGGCATCTCCGGTTCCCCGCCTGGAAGCCGCCGGACTGGGCCTTCGGGCCGGTCTGGACCGTGATCTTCCTGCTCACCACCATCGCGGCGGTGACGGCCTGGAACGGCGATCCCGATCCCACCGCCCGGGTGCTGCTGGTCGCCGCCTACGCGGTCAACGGCGTGCTCAACATCGCCTGGAGCGTGCTGTTCTTCCGGTTCCGCCGGCCCGACTGGGCGCTCGCCGAGGTTGCGGCCCTGTGGCTGTCGATCGCCGTGCTGGTGCTGGTCACCGGCCGGGTCTCGGCGATGGCCGGGCTGATGAACCTGCCGTATCTCGCCTGGGTCAGCGTCGCCGCCTGCCTGAACCTGCGGATCGTGCGCCTCAACGCGCCGTTCCGGGGGCTCGCCTGATGGAGGCGCTGTTCGCCTCGGGCCGGATCGTCGACGCGATCCTGGCGCTGGTCGCCGCCGAGGCTCTGCTGCTCGCCTGGTTCGCGCGGCGCCGCGGGATGGCCCCGGCGGCGCTGCTCGCCAACCTGGGCTCCGGTGCGGCGCTGATGCTGGCGCTCCGGGCCGCCCTCACCGGATCCGGCTGGCCGGTGGTCGCCAGCTGGATGCTGGCGGGCCTCCTGGCCCACCTCGCCGATCTTGGTTTTCGGTTCCGTCAGGGCGCCACGGCGCATCGCCGCACCCGGCCGCAGCCAGGAACAACGCCACAAAGCGCTGCGTTCACGCGCAGCACCCTAGAAAACCTATAAAGACGGCTCGGGAGAGGTCGCCATGCAGCGCAGGAACGCCCTCTCGTCGGCCCGTGGCGCGGCCCCCCTCCTGGCGGGCCTGCTGCTCGCCGCGCCGGCCCTGGCGCAGGACGCGTCCGATCCGGTCGAGCGCGGCAAGTACCTCGTCACCATGGGCGATTGCGCCGCCTGCCACACCGCCCCGGGCGGCAAGTTCCTGGCCGGCAACTACGCGCTCAACATGCCGTTCGGGGTGATCATGACCCCCAACCTGACCCCCGACAAGGAGACCGGGCTCGGCGACTACGCTTACGCCGACTTCGAGAAGTCGTTCCGGCAGGGCTACAGCAAGCATGTCGGCTACCTGTACCCGGCCTTCCCGTTCGGTTGGTACACCAAGGTCACCGACGAGGACACCAAGGCGATCTGGGCCTACCTGCAATCGCTGCCGCCGGTGAACGAGAAGCGCAAGGACAACCAGATCCCGTTCCCGTTCAGCGTCCGCACCGCGCTGGTGACATGGCGGACCGCGTTCTTCACGGAGGAGCGCTTCAAGCCCGACCCGAGCGCCAGCGCCGAGGTGAACCGCGGCGCCTACCTGGTCGAGGGGCTGGGCCACTGCGCGATGTGCCACAACGAGAACAAGCTCGTGGGCAATTCGAGCTTCGCCGGCCGCTTCGGCGGCGGCGTCATCGACGGCTGGTACGCCCCCAACATCACCCCGGACGGCCACCAGGGCATCGGCGCCTGGACCGACGAGCAGGTGGTGACCTACCTCAAGACCGGCACCGCCCCGGGGGACCGCCCCGGCGTCGCCGCCGGCCCGATGCGCCAGACCATCATGGAATCCCTCTCCAAGGTGAAGGAGGAGGACCTGAAGGCGATGGTCGCCTACCTCCGCACGGTCCCGGCCAAGCAGACCTACAAGCCGAAGGACCTCACCGCCTTCGACACCGCCGACGCGCCGGGCGCGTCCACCTACCTGACCTACTGCTCCTCCTGCCACCAGCCCAACGGCAAGGGCATCGAGGGCGCGGTGCCGGCGCTCGCCGGCAACACCTCGGTGATGTCGGATGGCCCCGAGACGGTGCTGCGGGTGATCTACGGCGGGCTCGCCGCCCAGAGCGGCTACGCCCCGATGGTGGCGATCGGCCAGCAGATGACCGATGTCGAGGTCCGGAACGTCACCGACTACATCCGCAATTCCTGGGGCAACAAGGCGCCGCCGGTGACCGGCGACAAGGCCTCCGAGGCCCGGGCCGCCACCAAGACCATGCTGGCCGGCACCGCCCCGTGCGCCGAGATCGAGCAGGACACGCTCAAGGCCGCCTTCGACAAGGTCGGGGTGGCGGCGACGCTCACCGGCCTCAAGCAGCAGGACTTCGTGCCGACGCTGGTCCGGGTGGTGCCGCAGATCAAGGCGGCCGACGCGGGAGCCACGGATGAGGACGTCGTCAACGCCCTCACCACGGCCTTCTGCAAGGTCGGCCGCGACGATCCGCAATACGCCAACCCGAGCTGGCCCGCGGTGATCGGCACCTTTGCCAACGTCGCCTACAGCCAGGTGAAGAACCCGGAGAAGCAGGCGGCGGCCGTGCCCGGCGCGACCACGCCGCCGGCGAAGAACTGAGGTTTTTGGGTTTAACACCGTCATTCCGGGGCCGCGTAGCGGAGCCCGGAATCCATAACCACCGCGTTTTACGGACGGGTTGGAACGCGACTGCTCAAGTCCGCGACAGTCGCGACTATGGATCCCGGGGCGCCGCAGGCGAGCCCGGAACCCAGATCCGCCGACGCGCACGGAGAGCGCGGAACGCTGCGGCTCACAGTCGGCAACCACGGCGGTTCTGGTTTCCGGGCCCCGTTTTGCGGCTCCGGAATGGCAGGGCGGGTGGCGGAAGCTCGTCGTGGATCACGTCCCCGACGTGTCGGAGGTCGAACGCCGCCGCCTCGGCCACCTCCAGCCGGCGCCTCCCTGACGTGCCATCGCGCCCGGCGTGATAGAGGCGTTCAGTCCGGTTCGTAGCGCCGTACCTTCGAAAGGTCGCTTTCGGCCTCCGCGTGCGAGAGGTCGTGCGCGGTCTGAAGGTTGAGCCAGAACTGGGGGGTCGTCCCGAACCGGATGCTCAAGCGAAGCGCTGTATCGGCGGTCACGCCGCGGCGTTCGCGGAGGATCTCGCTGAGCCTGTTGGGCGGGACATCGATCTCGGCGGCCAAGCGGTTGGCGCTCAGTCCGAGCGGCGCCATGAACTCCTCGCGGAGAACCTCACCGGGATGCGTGCGCAGGCGGGGCATGGGTCTATCCTCGATGGTAATCCACGATCTCGACGGACTCGGGTCCGGCGTCGCCCCACGTGAAGCGGATGCGCCACGGGTCGTTGATGCGGATGCTCCACTATCCGTTGCGGTTGCCGCTCAGCTTCTCGAGCTGGTTGCCGGGCGGGGAACGCAGGTCGCCCAACGCGGCCGCGGTGTCGATCATGTCGAGCTTGCGGACGGCGACGGCTTTGAAGGCACGCCACTGCCGGTGACAGACATCGCGGAGGTGGAGCGCCTCCGTCTCCTTGTCCGCGAAACTCCGGATCATCGCCGCATGCTACGTTGTACGTAACACGTATCAAAATATCAGGAGCGGGAAAAGGGTTCCGGAGGGGACGCGTCAGCCCCTGCACGAAGGGGCGGATGGCGGAAGCGCCCGATGGGAACTCGGATGTGACGTCCTTCCCTCCGGGAACGGACACGGTCGCGCTTCGTTTGAGCCGGGACCTTTCAACTCGGAGTTCCCGTGTCCAGCCTCGTCCGAATCCTGCTCGCGATCTTCATCCCGCCGGTGGCGGTGCTCGTCACCACGGGCTTCGGCCTGCAATTCCTGCTGAACATCCTGCTGTGGCTGATCTTCTGGCTGCCCGGCACGGTCCACGCCCTGTGGCTGATGAACCGCGACCGGCCGCTGATCTGACCGCTACGGCTTGGCCTTCACGTCCGGCTCGCCCTTGCGCAGGACGAGCTTCGGGGAGGCCGCGGCCTTGGCGTCAACCTTGCCCTCGACCTTGCCCTCGACCTTCGCGGTCTTCACCGCATGCGGCTTGGCCGTCGCCTTCGGGGCCAGCTTGTCCGCGTCATGGGCCAGCTTGACCGGCTCCGGCACCACCGCCGCATCCACCGCCGGGGTTGCGGGGGCGGCCGGCTTCTCCTTGCTGAACAGCGAGCCCATCAGCTTCTGGTAGCTGCTCGGATCGCCGTCCGCGTCGGCCACGGTGATCCGGGCGGGCTTCTCGCCGACCGACGCGGTGGTCTCGACCCGCAGGTCCGGATCGGTGCGGTTGGCCATCAGCGTCGTGGCGACGGGATTCTGCCCCCGGCCGGCCTTCGTCGCGGCCTTGGTGGCGCCCTTCGCCGGCTCGGCCCCGGCCATCATCGTCGGCTGCACCTTCGGGCCGATCTCGATCTCCTGCGGCCCGGCCGCCAGGGTCTCGGGGCGGCTGACGTCGCCGAGATTGTGCCGGCCGAACTCCTTGGCGTCGTAGGGCAGCACCGTCTCGGTGCCGCCGAGGCTCGCGAAGGCGCTGCTGTTGTTCTGCGGCCGGAACACCGGGTTCTGGCCGCCGTCCTGGTAGACCACGCGCACGGCCGGCGTGCCCTTGGCGACCAGCTCGGCCACCTCTCGCTCGTCGTGCTCGCGCTTCTCGGCCACCACCGGGTCGAGTCGCGGCTTGCACGCGCCGGCCGCCGCGTCCGAGCCGCCGAACACGTATTTGGTCCCGCACTGGCCGACCTTCGGCTCCTCGCGCAGGGCCTCGAAGTAATCCGAGCCCTCCTTGAGGTTCTGCCAGAACGGCATGTTCGGGTCGTTGCGGAACTTGGCCATGTTCTGGGCCGTCATCCGGAACGGGTAGGACTGGAACTGGAAGCTGCGCTGGCCGCCGATGAACGCCTCCCGGGCCACCGCGTAGATCTCCGCGATGGTCGCGTCCGTCATGGCGAAGCAGCCCGCCGACGAGCAGGTGCCGTGGACCATCAGGTACTTGCCGGTGCGCCCGTTGGCCCGGTCGACCGCGTTGGGGAAGCCGGTGTCGAACGAGAGGTAGTACGACGAGTTCGGGTTCATGAGGCCCGGGGTGATCGTGTAGAACCCCTCTGGGGCCTGCCGGTCGCCCTCGCGGACCTTCGGCCCGAGCTGGCCGGACCAGCGGCAGATCGGGTAGGTCTTCAGGAGCGCGTAGCGACCGTCGCCGCCGCGCTTCCACACCTCCATCTCCGCTTCCTTCTTGTAGGCGCGGATCAGGATCGGGTCGGTCTGCTGCATGCCCTTGGTCTGCATCAGGGCGACCGTCTGGGGGGCGATCGGCGCGATGCTGCGCGCGCTCGGGCCGTTGATCCCGGAGCCGTCCTGGCAGCCGGCCAGCGCGAGGGCCAGCAGGGACGCCGCCGCCAGCAGTCGCGCAGTCGCGAGACGCGCCGTCATGGGGAACCTCGTCGTCTTCAGTCTGCGCCCGGCGGCCTTTTGCGAGCCGACATCGGGCGCCACTCCCCAACCCAATAGGCTCGTTAAGCTTGCGCCTTCGTTACCGCAAGGACCGGGGCGCAACACTGCACCGGACTCTCCGGTGGATGAGGGAACGCGGGCCCGTCTCCGGCCCGGCGGCAGGGCTGCGTCCTGCACCCGCAAACGGTCCCGGGGCTTTTGAATCCGGGACCTTCACGGTTGGCGCTAAACCATTGTTCTGAAAACTGAACCGCGGCTCGCCGCCGCGGTCGTACGCACCCGCCCGTCCCGGCGCAGCCACGGCAGGCAGGCGAGGCCCAGTGCCGCCATGGCGGCGCCGGCGAGGGGCGGGGCCTTGTGGCCGCGCGGATGCGCGGGGGGGTAGTGGGCGCCGTCAGAGACCGACGCCGGCATCGGCCACGTTGTCCGTCCGCTCCGCCAGTAACCGGAACACCGCGACGGCGCAGACCACCGTGACGGCGGCCAGCGTCCAGGACAGGGTGGCGAAGGCCACCTGGTAGGCTTGGATCAGGGCGGCGCCGTCGAGCCCCGGCAGCAGCGCCCGGGCGGCGTCCGGGTCCCCCACGGCCAGGCGCTGGCCGGCCTGGGCCAGCAGGGCGCCGTCGGGCTGCCCCGGGGCCCGGCGGAGCGCGACAGCGGCCAGGCCGGCCAGCGTGGCGCTGACCAGCGCGAGCGCCACGCCCTCGCCGGCGACCCGGACCGTGCCGAAAATGCCCGCCGCCATTCCGGCCCGCGCCCGGGGCACGACGGCCACCGACAGACCGTCCATCAGCCCCCAGGGCAGTCCGCTGCCGAGGCCGATGAGCAGCATCGGCGCCAGCACCGCGCGGTTGCCGATCTCGGTGAAGCCCAGCCACACGAGTCCGGACGCGGCCGCCAGCAGCCCGAGGCCCGAGAGCAGGCCGGGCGGGACCCGCCGGGCCAGCGCGGCGGCGGCCATCGGGACGACCAGCATCGGCGCCGACAGGGCCAGCATCAGGAGCCCGGCCTCCCGCTCGCTCCGGCCCTCGAGGCCGATGAAGCGCAGGGGCAGGATCAC
The DNA here is from genome assembly GCF_979253755.1 of Methylobacterium sp. AC315. Lineage (NCBI taxonomy): Bacteria > Pseudomonadati > Pseudomonadota > Alphaproteobacteria > Hyphomicrobiales > Methylobacteriaceae > Methylobacterium > Methylobacterium sp. AC315. The sequence continues at coordinate 454,102 of NZ_CEEDEA010000001.1, read as the reverse complement.
CAGTAGCACCACGAAGCACGCGCAGGTCGCCACCGGCAGCATCTGCACGCCGACGAAGCGCCGGTAGCGGAACAGGCCGAGATCGAGCATCGGCCGGGCGGCCCGGGATTCGATCGCCACGAAGGCCATCAGGAGGAGCGTGGCGGCGGCGAGCAGCAAGCACGGCGCCGGGCTGCCCCAGCCGAGGCCCGGCGCCTCGATCACCGCCATCGTGAGGGCGGTCAGCATCGCGGTGAAGCTCACGGTCCCGGGCCAGTCGAGGCTCCGGGCCGCGGGGTCGCGGGTCGCGCGCATCCGCGGCGGCCCGAGCACGAGCGCGGCCGCGCCGACCAGTGCGCCGACCAGGAAGATCCAGCGCCAGCTGGCGCCGGCGATCAGGAATCCGGTGACGACCGGCCCGAAGGCCAGCCCGACGCCGAACGTGGTCCCGAGCAGGCTGAAGGCCCGGGTGCGGGCGTGGCCCTCGAAGTCCTGGGCGAGCGCCGCGGTGCCGCCCGCCAGCGCCGCCGCGGCGCCGACGCCCTGCCCGGCCCGGAGCAGGTCGATCAGCCAGACCGAGGACGCCAGGCCCAGCGCCAGCGAGAAGCCGGTGACGATCGCGACGCCGAGGGTGAAGACCAGCCGGCGGCCGTAGCGGTCGGCCAGGGTCCCGGCCGCCATCAGCAGGCTGCCGAAGGTCAGCATGAAGCCGTTGGTGATCCAGGTCAGCGCCTCGGGGCTGCCGCCGAGCGCGCGCCCGATGGCGGGCGTCGCCACCGCGCCCGCCGAGAAGCTGAGCGGCAGGATCAGGGCGGCCAGGCAGACCGAACCGAGCACCAGCGGATCGCCGGTCGGGGCGGGGTTCGGGGTTTCGGTCATGGCTCGGCTTCCTCGGCTGGCCGTTCGCGCGTCCCCCGGCCGGTCGCCGCCGGGAGGGCACCGCACCGTCGCGTAGAGCCTGCGCGCCGTTAATCCGGTCTCCGGTCCTTTTATTCCGGACGGGCGCGCTCTAATCCGCCGGCATGGACAACCTCGGCGACATCGCGGCCTTCGTGCGGAGCGCGGAGCGGCTGAGCTTCGTCGCGGCGGGGCGCGACCTGCGCCTGTCGGCCTCGGCGGTGGGCAAGGCCGTGGCGCGGCTCGAAGCCGGGCTCGGCGTGCGCCTGTTCCACCGCACGACCCGGCGGGTGTCGCTCACCGAGGAGGGCGTCCTGCTCCAGGCGCGGTGCCGGGCGATCCTCGACGACCTGCGCGAGGCCGAGGCGCTGGTCACCCAGAGCCGGCGGGCGCCCCGCGGCATCCTGCGGATCAGCCTGCCGATCGTCGGCTACCGCTTCCTCCTGCCGGTGCTGCCCGAGTTCCAGGCACTCTACCCCGAGATCGAGCTGGACCTCGATTTCAACGACCGCCAGGTGGACCTGGTGGAAGCCGGCATGGATGCCGCGATCCGCAGCGGCACCCTGATCGATTCGAGCCTGATGGCCTGGCGCCTCGGCCTGTTCCGGTTCGTTCTCTGCGCCGCGCCGGCCTATCTCGATCGGGCCGGCACGCCCCTGCGCCCGGCCGACCTCACGGGGCAGGCGGCCCTGCGCTTCCGCTTCCCCACCTCCGGCAAGCTGCAGGACTGGACCCTCGCCGAGCCGCCGCCCGCGGGCCTGCGCACCGCCCTCACCTGCAACAACATGGAGGCCCTGCGCGCCGCCGCAATCGGCGGCCTGGGCATCGGCTGCATGCCGGATTTCCTGGCGGATTCGGCCCTGCGCGAGGGGGCCCTGACCCGGATCCTCGACCCCTACCTCACCGATCCCGGCCAGTTCTCGATCCTGTGGCCGTCCGGCCGGCACATGTCGGCGCGGCTGCGCGCCTTCGTGGATTTCGTCGGCGCGCGGTTGTTTCAGGACGGGTGAGGCGGTGGGCCTGCAGGCCGGGGAAAGGCCTGCGTGGCAAGCGGAATCCCATCCCCCACCTCATCCTGGGGTGCCCGCGCCAGCGGGCCTTGATCGAGGGCACCAGGGAACGCGGGGCCGGCAGGAGGGCTCCTTCGAGGGCTCCGTTGCGCGGCGCCCCCTCAGCCGAACACCCCCGGCGGCCGGGCCGCCTCGGTGCGGATGATCTCCACGAGCTGCGCGTCCTCGGCCGGGTCGGCCAGCCGCAGGCCGACCGGGGTCGAGCGGGTCTGGACCGTCAGCCAGCGCAAGGTCGGCCGGAGGTCGGTGGCCTCGACGACCGCGACGCCCGGATGGTCCGGCTGGAGCTGCAGGAAGGTCAGGTGGTTGCGGCTGGCGCGCGCGCCCAGCAGGTCGTCGATCGCCTCGACCGTCTCCCGGGGCGTGTGGAGGTGGGTCATCATCCACAGCCGGTTCTGGGTGCCGGGCGTGTCGAGGGCTTGGCGCAGGCGGCGCACGCCCTCGGTCAGGAAGGCGTAATCCGCCCCGTTCGATGCCGGGTCGTGGTGGTTGAACACGCATTCGAGCCCGTGCCGCTCCCGGTACAGCCGGTGCCGGCCGCGCCAGATGTCGGGCCCGCGCCGCTGCGCCTCCGGGATGCTCTCGAGCTGGGCCCGGTCGGTGAGCGCGGTGAAATCGTCGTCCAGGCAATCCCGGACCATGCCGGGCATGGAGAAGATCCAGTCCAGCGGGCCCGACCAGTGGCGCAGGTCCAGGGTCTTAAGCACGTGCGCCATCTGGCAATTGCAGCCGAGCGAGACGTGGTTGTGCCCGCCCGGCTCGCGCGCGTCGCGCCGCCCCAGGAGCCGCCCGAGGGCGCCCAGAAGGCCGCCCGTCGCGCCGGTTGGACTCACAGGGTCCGGCCGATAGCGAGGAATTTCTCCGCCCGGCGGTCGCGGATCTCCACCGGGGTCAGGCCGTCGAACTGGGCGAGCGCGTCCGAGACGGCGTCGCCCGCGCCGCGGATCGCCGCCTCGCGGTCGCGGTGGGCGCCGCCGGTCGCCTCCGGGATGATGCCGTCGATGACGCCGAGCCGCAGCAGGTCCTGCGCGGTGATCTTCATGGCGGTGGCGGCCTCGTGGGCGCGGCCCTGGTCGCGCCACAGGATCGAGGCGGCGCCCTCGGGGGAGATCACGCCGTAGATCGCGTGCTCCAGCATCAGCACCCGGTTGGCGGTGGCGAGCGCGATGGCGCCGCCCGAGCCGCCCTCCCCGATCACCACGGCGACGTTCGGCACGCCGAGCGCCAGGCACGCCTCGGTGGAGCGGGCGATCGCCTCGGCCTGGCCGCGCTCCTCCGCCTCGATCCCCGGATAGGCGCCGGCGGTGTCGACGAAGGCGATTACCGGCAGGCCGAACCGGTCGGCGGTCTCCATCAGGCGCACCGCCTTGCGGTAGCCCTCGGGCCGGGCCATCCCGAAATTGTGGCGCAGCCGCGCCTCCGTGGTGGCGCCCTTCTCCTGGCCGAGCACCAAGACCGGGCGCCCGCGGAACCGGCCGAAGCCGCCCAGGATTGCCTCGTCCTCGCCGAAGGTGCGGTCGCCGGCGAGCGGCGTGAACTCGCTGATCAGCCCGGCGCAGTAATCCACGAAATGCGGGCGCTGCGGATGGCGGGCGACCTGGGTCTTCTGCCAGGGCGTGAGGCTCGCGTAGATCTCGGCCAGGGCCTGGCCGGCCTTGGCCTCCAGCCGGCCGACCTCTTCGGAGATCGAGACCGCGCCGTCGCGCTCGCCGACCGCGCGCAATTCCTCGAGCTTGGCCTCCAGCTCGGCAACCGGCTTCTCGAAGTCGAGGTAGGTGCGCGTCACCGCCATCGTGTCACAGGTCTTCCCGGGTTCGCCGCTCCGGAAGCGGCGGGCGCGAGGTGTTGGCGATGGCGGGGGTGGTGTCAACCGGCCCCGGGTTCGAGCAGCTTTGCGCGAGCGCCGCGCGGGCGTTTTTTAAGGTTGGGCGGTTGCGGTGGCGGGGTTGGACTGGTGCCTCGGGTAGAAGCGGTTTCGCGCTCGGCGCCGACCACTGCGGAGGATGGCCGCGGATGCGGGCCTGCGGTCACGGCGCCCGCACGGATGCCGCCCTCAAGCCGGCGGCCGGTTCACCAGCGCCGGCTGCGCCGCCGTCCGCTCCGGGAACAGCTGCTTCAGCGCGTCGAGCTTCGGCGCGTCGTTGGCGGCGATGTAGGGGTGGCCGGGGTGCAGGGCCATGAAGTCCTGGTGGTAGGCTTCCGCCGGGTAGAAGGCCGCGCCGGGCTCGATCCGGGTGGCGACGGGCTTCGCGTAGGCGTGCGCCGCGCCGAGCTGGGCGATGTAGGCCCGCGCCACCCGCGCCTGCTCGGCATCCTGCGGGAACAGCGCCGAGCGGTACTGCCGTCCGGCATCGGGCCCCTGCCGGTCAACCTGCGTCGGGTCGAGCGCCACCGAGAAGAAGATCCGCAGGAGCTCGTCGTAGCGGATCACGGCCGGGTCGTAGGTCACCGCCACCGCCTCGGCGTGGTCGGTGCCGCCGCGGCTGACGGACTTGTAGTCGGCGTCGGCGGACGCGCCGCCGGCATAGCCCGAGACCGCCCCCCGCACCCCGCGCACGTGCTGGAACACGCCCTGCACGCCCCAGAAGCAGCCGCCCGCGAACACCGCCACCTGCGCGCCGGGCGGCTCGTGCGCAGCGGTCGCGGCCTCCGGCAGGCGGCGCGGCGCCTCCTCGGCGAAGGCCGGAAGCCGGGGCAGGAGCAGCGCCCCGGCCAGGCCGAGCCCGAGGGCCGCCCCGAGGAGCGGGCGAAGCGTGATGCGAAGAGCCATGCTGTCCTCCGGCAAGATGCGCGGCTTGCTGTGCCAGACCTTTCGCTGCCCGGATCGAACGGGTTACGCTGACCGCGATCCGCCGCCGCGCACGGCTGGAGACGAATCGACGATGACCGAACCGAAGACGACCGAACCGAAGACGACCGAACCGAAGACGACCGAGCCGAAGACGACCTACGGCAGTGACGCGCTCCGGTCGGCGCACCTGGTGGCCCGGGACCTCCATGCCGCCGGGGCCATCGACAAGGCCACGATGCGCCGGTTCGACGTGTCGTGCCTGACGCCGGTCGAGGACCTCGCGCCGGAGGCGATCCGGGCCATCCGCGAGACCGCGCAGATGAGCCAGGCGATCTTCGCCAGGGCGCTCAACGTGACCACTGCCCTGGTGAGCAAATGGGAGCGGGGCGAGAAGAAGCCCGGCGGGCCGTCGCTGAAGCTGCTCGCCCTCGCCGAGCGGAAGGGCATCGACGCCATCCTGTGAGGCGGGCGTGTGGGCGGCAGGCCGCATTGCGGCGGCGCCCGCATGGGTCTAGGCACCCGGCAACAGATCGCTCTCCGCGTCCGGAAGAACCGCCCCGTCGAAGGACCCGCCCCGTGACCATCGCCCCCGAACCGAACTCCTTCCGCACCGGCCCCGACGAGCGCGGCCGCTTCGGCATCTTCGGCGGCCGGTTCGTCGCCGAGACGCTGATGCCGCTGATCCTCGAACTGGAGGCGGCCTACGAGGCGGCGAAGGTCGATCCCGCCTTCGCGGCCGACATGGCGAGCTACGGCACCCACTATATCGGCCGGCCGAGCCCGCTCTACTATGCCGAGCGCCTGACCGAGCACGTGCGCGCCACGGCGCCGGCCGGGCATGGGGCCAAGGTCTATTTCAAGCGCGAGGAGCTGAACCATACCGGCTCCCATAAGGTGAACAACGTCCTGGGCCAGATCCTGCTGGCCCGCCGCATGGGCAAGCCGCGGATCATCGCCGAGACCGGCGCCGGCCAGCACGGCGTCGCCACCGCGACGCTCTGCGCGCGGTTCGGGCTGAAATGCGTGGTCTACATGGGCGCGGTCGACGTCGCCCGGCAGGCGCCCAACGTCTTCCGCATGAAGATGCTCGGCGCCGAGGTGATCCCGGTGGAATCCGGCACCAAGACCCTCAAGGACGCGATGAACGAGGCCCTGCGCGACTGGGTCACCAACGTCGCCGACACGTTCTACTGCATCGGCACGGTGGCCGGCCCGCACCCGTATCCCGCCATGGTCCGCGACTTCCAGTCGGTGATCGGCCGCGAGACCCGGGAGCAGATGATCGCGCAGGAAGGCCGCCTGCCGGATTCGCTGATCGCCTGCATCGGCGGCGGCTCCAACGCCATGGGGCTGTTCCACCCGTTCCTCGACGACCGCGAGGTCGAGATTTTCGGGGTCGAGGCCGCCGGCCACGGGGTCGGGTCCGGGCTGCACGCCGCCTCGCTCACCGGGGGCAAGCCCGGCGTGCTGCACGGCAACCGCACCTACCTGTTGATGGACGCGGACGGCCAGATCTCCGACGCGCACTCGATCTCGGCGGGCCTCGACTATCCGGGCATCGGCCCCGAGCACGCCTGGCTGCACGAGATGGGCCGCGTGAAATACCTCTCGGCCACCGATGCGGAGACCCTGGAGGCGTTCAAGCTCTGCTCGATGCTGGAAGGCATCATCCCGGCCCTGGAGCCGGCCCACGCCCTCTCCAAGGTGCTGGACATCGCCCCCCAGCGCCCGACCGACCACCTGATGGTGCTCAACATGTCGGGCCGCGGCGACAAGGACATCCCGCAGGTCGCCGAGATCTTCGGGACGAAGCTCTGAGCGCGGAGCGGCTCAGCCCTCGGCCCGGATCTTGTCCCGCGCAGCGGAGACCAGGAAGGCCGAGCGGGTGAGGCCCCGCGCCCGGGCGGCGGTATCGATCTGTGCCAGCACCGCGGCATCCAGCGAGACGTTGACGCGCACGGGCCGGCCGGAATCGAGCAGCAGCGGAACCACGCCGAGCGTGGCCTCAGTCAGGGCCTCGGCCACGCTCGGGTCGGCCCTCAGAACCTCCGGCGCCCGCGGTGCCGGCGGCGCCAAACCGGCGGCGATCCGATCGCTCATCCACTCGCTGAGGGCCGCCGTCGCGTTGACCATCGCCTCATCGATGGTCGCCCCCATGGCGGTGCAACCGGGGCAATCGGGAAACGCGACCCCGTAGGCGCCGGCCTCGCCATCGATCAGCACGGTGTAGCGGGACATGCGCGTCCTCCTCAGATCCAGCCTGCGGCGCTGGCGATGCTGCGGGCGATGCCCGGCGTCAGTACCCTGTGTCGCGGCACCATGATCTTGATGCCTGGCCGGCTCGGGTGAGAGAATTTCTCATGCTTGGTTCCGCCTTCGCGGACCCAGCCCGCAGCGATCAACCGATCCACGATGGTCCTGCGATCCGTCTCGACCCTGGGCATGGAAGGTTCCGCCGCGATGTGTATTTATTTGCACATCGCGGCGGGTGCCACCAGGGTGTTCGCTGGTGGCCGGCCCCAAGGCGATCACCGCACCGTCACCTGATCCTTGATCTTCTCGTAGACCGCCCGGCTCAGGACGCGCTTCGACAGGAGCTGGTCCACGGACGCGTAGGGGCGCTTGGCGGTGATCGCCCGGCCGATCGCGCCGCCGCCCCGGAGCTTGTTGAGGTCGGCCACCGAAGCGGTGTTCAGGTCGAGGATCGCGAGGGCCCGGGGGCCGGCATCGTCCTCGGCGCGGTCGATCTCGGCCTCGCCCTGCTGCAGGCCGGGCTGAGTCGGGACGGGCTCGGCCGGGAACGCGAGGGCGTCGGCCGGCATCTGCTGTGCCGGGGACGGCGGGGCCGCGGCTGGCGCAGCCGGCGGGGCGGCGGGCATGGGCGTCGGATCCGGAGCCCGGGAGGGTGGGACCGGCTCGGGCGGGACGCGCGCGGCCGGGGCCTCGGCCACCGGAGCGGGATCCGGCGCGGGGGCCGGATGCGGCAACATGAACTGCACCAGTGCCGCCAGGATACCGGCCACGATCAGTAAGATGGAAATACGCAGGATTGCAGGGCCGCTCAGCACGCGTCACTCGACGATGAAATTCAGTCTCAGGCCTCAGATAATGCTTTCCCGACCTGTCGGCCAACCGGACGGCCATTCCGCGGACCGCACGGGCCCCGCCGTCAACAGCCGTTCCGCCCCGGCGCGGACCCGGACGGACCGGCGGTGACCGACCCGATCGCGCGCCTCGGCGAGCGCCTGGGGGCGCTGCGCTACCTGCCGGCCCTGTTCCGCGAGATCGCGGCGGCGAGCCCGCGCCTGCTCGCGGCGAGCCTCGCCCTGCGCCTGGTGGCGGCGTTCCTGCCGATCCTGTCGCTCTACCTCGCCAAGCTGATCCTCGACGGGATCGTGGCCGAGCATGCCCGCCCGGCCGCGGAGGCCGGCCTCGCGGACTGGCTGGCGGATCCGGCCCGGGCGCGCCTCGCCATCCTGGTCGCCGCCGAACTCGGCCTCGCCCTGCTGTCCGACCTCACCGGCCGGCTCGCGAGCCTGACCGAGACGCTGATCGGCGACCTCTACGCCAACGCCGCCTCGGTGCGGCTGATGGCGCATGCCGCCTCGCTCGATCTCGCGCAGTTCGAGGACAGCGCCCAGCAGGACCGGCTGGAGCGGGCGCGGCGGCAGGTCAGCGGCCGCACCGGGCTGATCGGCACGGTGTTCGGCCAGTTCCAGGCCCTGGTTACGCTCGCCTCGCTTACCGCCGGGGTGGCGGCCTTCACGCCCTGGCTGGTGGTGCTGATCGCCGCCGCGCTGGTGCCGGCTTTGCTCAACGAGTGGCACTTCACCAAGGCCGGCTATCGGCTGGCCTGGATCCGCAGCCCGGAGCGGCGGCGGATCGACTACCTGCGCTACCTCGGCGCCAGCGTCGAGACCGCCAAGGAGGTGAAGCTGTTCGGCCTCTCGGGTTACATCACGGCGCTGTACGCCGGCCTCGCGAAAGACCTGCTCGCCGAGAACCGGGCGCTGGCCACCGCCCGGGCGCGCTGGGGCTTCGCCTTCGCAAGCCTCGGGACGCTCGCCTACTACGCCGCCTACGCGGTGATCGTCTGGCGGACCGTGGCCGGGGCGTTCTCGATCGGCGACCTCGCCTTCCTGGCCGGCGCCTTCCAGCGTCTGCGCGGCGGCATCGAGGGGCTGCTGCTCGGCCTGACCCAGATCAGCGGCCAGGCGCAGTATCTCGACGACTTCTTCTCGTTCTTCGCGATCCGGCCGGAGATCCGCTCGCCCGCGCAGCCCGCGCCGGTGCCGAGCCCGATCCGCGACGGCCTGGTGTTCGAGGATGTCGGCTACCGCTATCCCGGCACCGACACCTGGGCCCTGCGCGGCCTGTCCTTCGCGGTGCGGGCCGGGGAGACCGTGGCGCTGGTCGGCGGCAACGGCGCCGGCAAGACCACGATCGTCAAGCTGATGACCCGGCTGTACGATCCGCACGAGGGCCGCGTGCTCCTCGACGGGCTGCCGCTCGGCGCCTACGACCTCGACGCCCTTCGGGCGCGGGTCGCGGCGATCTTCCAGGATTTCGTGCGGTTCGATCTCACGGCGGGCGAGAACGTCGCGGTCGGCCGGATCGAGGCCGCCGGCGACCAGGACCGCATCGCGGCGGCCGCCGTCCGGGGGCTCGCCGCCCCGGTGATCGCGCGCCTGCCGCAGGGCTACGCGCAGCCGCTCGGCAAGCGCTTCGCCGGCGGCCTCGACCTGTCGGGGGGCGAGTGGCAGAAGGTCGCGCTGTCCCGGGCCTACATGCGCGAGGCCGAGATCCTGATCCTCGACGAGCCGACCGCGGCGCTCGACGCCCGGGCCGAGCACGACGTGTTCGCCCGGTTCCGCGAATTGTCGGCGGGCCGCACCGCGGTGCTGATCTCGCACCGGTTCTCGACGGTGCGGATGGCCGACCGGATCCTGGTGCTGGAGGGCGGCCGGCTGCTCGAGGAGGGCAGCCACGCCGCCCTGATGGCGCGGGGCGGCCGCTACGCCGAGCTGTTCACCCTGCAGGCCCAAGGCTACCGATGAGGGACAGCAGAGGCGCATCGCACGCACGTCGGAGACGATCCACCCCGCAGAAGCATCAACCCCGTCATCCCCGGCCGCGAAGCGGAGCCCGGAATCCAGAACCAGAGGTGGAGCAAGTCCCGGTACCTTCGGCGGCTCTGGATTCCGTACCCGCCTGCGGCGCCCCGGAACGACGGAGTGGTTCATCGGGCCGATCGTCGCGCTGGATTGCAGGGACGATCCAGACATGATCGAGCCTGTCGAGGCCGTTCGTCCGTGCGGCGATTGCCGTACACGGTTCGGTCCGACGATTGCCCCTTTCGCGTCGCCTGCTATCTGGCGGACCTTGAACCGGGATCATTCATGCGCCTCTCGCACCTCCTGACGGCCGGCCTTCTCGTCTCCGCCTGGGGGGCGCAGGCCGCGCCGGCCGTTTCCGAGCCGCCGCCTCCGCCCGAGGCCAAGGCTCCCGCGCCGGCCCAGGAGGTCAAGGACATCGTGCTGGCCAACCACCGAGCGGTCTACGACCTGTCGCTCGCCGAGGGCGGCGGCACCCGCTCGGTGGAGAGCGCCCGGGGCCGCATCGTCATCGACTTCCGGGGCGATGCCTGCCGCGGCTACACCATGCTGACCCGGCAGGTGACGGAGCTCTCCTCCGGCGAGAGCGGGCCGCGCCTGTCGGACATGCGCAGCACCACCTTCGAGGGCGGCAAGGGCCGGGAGTTCCGGTTCAAGACCACGACGCTGACCAACAACCAGCCCGCCGCCCCGGTGGACGGCACCGCCTCGGAGCAGGGCCAAGGACAGGGGGAGTCCGTCACGGTGAAGCTGAAGGGCGCCAAGTCCTTCACCGTGGAGGGACCGGTGCTGTTCCCGAGCGAGCACATGCGCCACCTGATCGAGGCGGCGCGGGGCGGCCAGGCGACCCTCTCGGCCAAGGTGTTCGACGGCTCCGACGACGGCCGGAAGGTCTACGATACCTTCGCGGTGATCGGCCATGCGGGGGCCGGCCCGGCAGCCGACACCGCCCGCGACAAGCCCCTGCGGACGGGGCCGCTCTCCGGCATGCCGCACTGGCCGGTGCGCCTCAGCTACTACACCCCGGGGGCGGGGGAACGGACGCCGATCTACACCCTCGGCTTCGACCTCTACGAGAACGGGGTCAGCGGCGCGCTCAAGCTCGATTACGGCGAGTTCGCCATCGTGGGCGACATGACAGCCCTCGACATCGACGCCCACTCCGGCCGCGCCGCCGCCAAGGAGGGCGACAAGGGCTGCACGCCGTGAGGACGGGCCCGAGGGTCATTCCGGATCGAGGATGAGGCAGAAGGCAGTGCGCGCATCTCCCTCCCCCCTCTGCGGGGGAGGGTGGGCCGGCCGTCAGGCCGGGTCGGGAGAGAGGAACCCGGCGTCCGAATGAGGCAGAGCCGATGTGCGGGTCAGCGCTCTTTCCTGCGCCGTCGCTCCCCTCTCCCGGCCCCCTTCGGGGGCCACCCTCCCCCGCAGAGGGGGGAGGGAAGCCGCGCCTCCCGCGCCTGACACCCTGGCCGCATCCGCGCCAAAAGCCCGTCCGCGGCTCGACCCCGGCGCGGCAAACCGCCGCCTCACGCCCAGTCATCCTCCGGCTGCGGCGACAGGATCCGCCAGGCCGCGGCGATCCGCTCCGGCTTGATCTCGAGGGCGCCCGCGCAGGCCACCAGCACGTTCTCGTCGCCCATCACGTGATCGAGCACACCGGCCAGGAAGGCCGGTTCCTGGGCGCTTTCCCGCAGGGTGTCGGCGCTCAGGCCGCTCGCCGCCAGGAACGGCAGGAGCCGGTCGTCCTCCGCGACGATCCACAGCAGAACGTCGAGGGCGAGCCGTTCCGCAGATTCGGCCCCTTGAAGAGGTTTGCCATTCATCAACATGTGATCGCTACAAAGGTCACCAAGGGGCTTCACGGCCCGCTAATCATGATCGGCGCGCACCGGGACATCGGATCATGAAAAAGACGGTGCTGATCGTCGAGGACAACGAACTGAATATGAAGCTGTTCAACGACCTCTTGGAGGCGAACGGCTACGCGACCCTCAAGACCGCCCACGGCATCGAGGCGATCGAGCTGGCCCGCGCACACCACCCCGACCTGATCCTCATGGACATCCAGCTCCCCGAAGTCTCCGGCCTCGAGGTGACCAAATGGCTCAAGGAGGACGACGACCTCAAGAGCATTCCGGTCATCGCGATCACGGCCTTCGCCATGAAGGGCGACGAGGAGCGGATCCGCGAGGGCGGCTGCGAGGCCTACCTGTCGAAGCCGATCTCGGTCGCGAAGTTTTTGGCAACGGTTCGCGCGTATCTTGAGCCCCGGTGACGCCGCACGGGCGCACCATCAGCGGCGCATGACCGCCCGCTCCGGCGGGACAGGGACATCGCGCGTCAGCGAGGAAGCATGTCGGCCCGCGTCCTGATCGTCGACGACCTGTTCCCGAACGTGAAGCTTCTCGAGACGAAGCTCGGGCTGGAGTATTTCGACACGATCGCCGCGATGAACGGGCCCGACGCGATCGCGATCTGCGAGAAGGGCCTGTGCGACCTCGTCCTGCTCGACGTGATGATGCCCGGCATGGACGGGTTCGAGGTCTGCCGCTACCTCAAGAACAACCCGGTCACCGCCCACATCCCGGTGGTGATGGTCACGGCCCTCGACCAGCCCTCGGACCGCCTGCGCGGGCTCGATGCCGGGGCCGACGACTTCCTGACCAAGCCGGTGGACGACACCGCCCTGTTCAGCCGGGTCCGCAGCCTCGTGCGCCTCAAGGCGGTCACCGACGAATTGCGCCAGCGTGCGCTGGCGTCGCGCGAGTTCGGCATCGGCGATCCCCTGGCGCTCGCCACCGCGGAGACCGGCCTCGACGCCCGGATCCTGCTGGTCGAGGACCGGCCCGGCTCGGCCGAGCGCATGGCCGGCGCCCTGCGCCAGCACCACGCGGTCACGATCGAGCCCGACCCGCAGGCGGCGATGCGCCTGGCCGCCGAGGGCGTGTTCGACCTCGCCCTGGTCAGCCTCGACCTCGACGGGTCGGACGGCCTGCGCCTGTGCAGCCAGCTCCGCTCGCTCGACAGCACCCGGGCGATGCCGCTGATCATGCTGGCCGAGGAGCACGACCGCGCCCGGGTGGTGCGCGGCCTCGATTTCGGCGTCCACGACTTCCTGATGCGGCCGGTGGACCGCAACGAGCTGATGGCCCGGGTCCGCACCCAGGTGAAGCGCAAGCGCTTCACGGACGCCCTGCGGGGCGCCATGCAGGCCTCCCTGCAGCTGGCCGTCACCGACGCGCTCACCGGCCTGCACAACCGGCGCTACCTCGACAACCACCTCGGCGCGCTGTTCTCCGACGAGACCACCCGGCGCCCGGGTTTGGCCGCGCTGATCCTCGACATCGACCGGTTCAAGGCGATCAACGACAGCTACGGCCACGAGGCCGGCGACGAGGTGCTGCGCACCTTCGCCGAGCGCGTCCGCCAGCACACGCGGCCGGTGGACACCGTCGCCCGCTACGGCGGCGAGGAGATCGTCGTGGTCCTGCCGGAGGCGGGCCTGGCTGAGGCCCGGGCCATCGCCGAGCGCATCCGCGAGAAGGTCGAGGCGATGCCGTTCTCGGTGCACCGCGCCACCCGGGCGATCCCGGTGACGGTCTCGATCGGGGTCGCGGTCCGGCACCCGGACGACACCGGCCCCGGCGACATGCTCAAGCGCGCCGACATCGCCCTGTACCGGGCCAAGGCCGCGGGGCGGAACCGGGTCGAGCAGCAGGCGGCCTGAGGTCGTTTCATCCGGCGTTCGCTGTCCGTGCCGGCACCGCGGCTGCGTCAAAACGCTCACCCGCGCTTAAGGATGAAACTCTAGCTTCGCGCCCGACATCGAATCCCGCCCCTTGCGGATCGGGCGCGGCAGAGGAACGGACGACGCGGATGGATATGCAGGTGCCGGCCCGGTCGGGGCGTGCGGCGAGCGTGCTGGAGAAGCGCCGCCTGTGCAAGATCGCCTCCTCGCCGCACGCCTACGTCCGGGGCAGCACCGCGCATTTCTACGATCTGATCGCCGCCATGCCGGCCGGCACGCTGCCGGATGGGCCGCCGGTCTGGATCTGCGGCGACGCGCATCTCGGCAATCTCGGCGCGGTCGCCGGCCCCGACGGGCGGATCGACATCCAGATCCGCGACCTCGACCAGACCCTGGTCTCGAACCCGGCCTTCGACTTGGTCCGGCTCGCCCTGTCGCTGGTGACCGCCGCCCTCAACGCGACCCTGCCGGGCATCGTCACCGCCCGGATGATGGACGCGATGGCGGTGGGCTACGCGGACGGCATCCTCGACCCCGAGGGCGCCGAGCGGGGCATCGCCCAATCCGACATCGTCGCCACCACCCGCCGGCGCGCGCTCGGCCGGCGCTGGCGCCACCTGTCCCGGGAGCGGCTCAAGGGCAAGGACGCGCGGCTGCCCCGCGGCGACCGGTTCTTCGACCTCGACGGCGCCGAGCAGGAGGCGTTCGAGGCGCTGAGCCGCGACGCGGAGGTGCACCGGCTGGTCCTGGCGCTCGGCGGCGCCGAGGCCGGGGCGGAGATCCGGCTCCGCGACGCCGCCTACTGGATCAAGGGCTGCAGCTCGCTCGGCCGGCTGCGCTACGCCGGCCTCGTGGAGATCGTGGGCGGCGACCGCCCGCATCTCGCGCTCCTCGACGTCAAGGAGGCGGTGCCGTACCTGGCCCCGCCCGCCCGGGGGGCCGACATGCCGGCCGACGCCGCCGCCCGGGTCGTGGCCGGCGCCCGCGCCCTCTCGCCCAACCTCGGCGACCGGATGGTCGCGGCGACGTTCCAGGGCGCCCCGGTCACGGTCCGCGAGCTGATGCCGCAGGATCTCAAGATCGACGCCGAGCAATTCTCCCGCGGCGAGGCCGTGCGGGTCTCCGGCCACCTCGCCGCCATCCTGGGCCGCGCCCACGGCCGCCAGATGGGCGACGCCGACCGGCAGGCCTGGAGCGAGACCGTCCGCGCCCCCGGACAGGGCGCCGATACCCCCGGCTGGCTCTGGTCCGCGGTCACCGACCTGATGGGCGCCCACCAGCGCGGCTACCTGGAACATTGCCGCCGCATCGCCCGGGAAGACCTCGCGGCCTGAGCGTTTCGTGTCGTCGACCGGGGGCCGATCGATCCCGCATCGCCCCCCGCGATGCGCGACTTGCCCCCTCCCCGGACGGGCTTGCGGATCCGGGGTCCGTCGTCGCCGGCCCGTCCCGGGCATTCGGCCCGCAGGCTGTCGAAGGGCGATCGATCGCACGACTCGTGGCCCCCAAGGTAACGGACCGAAGCGAAGGCCCCGCAGGGAGCCGTCCGGGGATCGCGCGGCCGGCCGGAGGGCTCCTGCAGGGCCGCCGATGCGGCACCTCGGGCGGCACCTCGGGACGGCGCTGGTGGGACGAGCCCGTCGGCCGCCCTATTCCTCCGGCGGCCGCGGGCGGCCGAAATCCGGGGCTGCGGTCTCCTGGCCCTGGGCCACGATGCTGCGCCGGATCGCCCGGGTGCGGGTGAACATCGCGTGGAGCGCGTCGCCGTCGCCCCAGCGCACCGCCTTGGCCAGCGCCGACAGGTCCTCGTTGAACCGGCCGAGCATCTCCAGCACCGCCTCGCGGTTGTTGAGGAAGATGTCGCGCCACATGGTCGGGTCGGAGGCGGCGATGCGGGTGAAATCGCGGAATCCGCTGGCCGAGAACTTGATCACCTCGGACTGGGTCGCCGATTCGAGATCCGCGGCGGTGCCGACGATGTTGTAGGCGATCAGGTGCGGCAGGTGGCTGGTGATCGCCAGCACGTGGTCGTGGTGCTCGGCGCTCATGGTCTCGACGTCGGCGCCCATGCCCTCCCACAGGGCCCGGACCCGCGCCACGGCGGCCGGGTCGGTGCCCTCGGGGGGCGTGAGGATGCACCAGCGGCCCTGGAACAGGGTCGCGAAGCCGGCATCCGGCCCCGAGAACTCGGTGCCGGCGATCGGGTGGCCGGGCACCAGCGCGACGCCCGCCGGCAGGTGCGGCTGGACCGCCGCCACCACGGCGCCCTTGACCGAGCCGACATCCGACACGATCGCGCCGGGCTTCAGGTACGGCGCCAGCTCGGCCGCCGCCGCCCCGATGGCGCCCACCGGCACGCACAGGATCACCAGGTCGGCATCCGTGGCGCCCGCCTGCGGGTCGCCGGTGACGAGATCGGCGATGCCGAGTTCGGTGAGCCGGGCGCGCACGGCCGCGTCGCGGTCCAGCGCCACGATCGTCCGGGCGAGGCCGTAGCGCCGGGCGGCGCGGGCGATCGAGGAGCCGATCAGCCCGAGCCCGACGATGGTGAGGCGCCCGATGGGCGGGGGGCCGGCTTCAGGCATGCGCGCCCCGCACGAAGTCGCCGAGCGCGGCCAGGAAGGCCGTGTTCGCCTCGGCCCCCGCTACCGTCACCCGCAGGGCGTTGGGCAGGCCGTAGGCGCTGACCCGGCGGGTGATCAGCCCGCGCTCGGTCAGGAACGCGTCGGCGTCGGCGGCCGACCGGCCCGGCGCGTCGGGGAAGTGGATCAGCACGAAGTTCGCGACGCTCGGCGTCACCGTCAGGCCGAGCGCCCGGGCGCCCGCGGTGAGTTTTGGCAGCCATTCGGCGTTGTGGGCGGCGGCCGCCGCCATGTGGGCCTCGTCCGCGATCGCCGCCGCGCCCGCCGCGATGGCCGGCCCGGAGACGTTGAACGGGCCGCGGATGCGGTTGACCGCGTCGACCACGTGGGCTGGCGCCAGCATCCAGCCGATCCGCAGGGCGGCGAGCCCGTGGATCTTCGAGAAGGTCCGGGTCATCACGACGTTCTCGGATTCGAGCGCGAGTTCGAGCCCGGCCGAGTAGTCGTTCGCCCGCACGTATTCCGCGTAGGCGCCGTCGATCACCAGCAGCACGTTGGCCGGCAGGGCGGCGTGCAGGCGGCGGATCTCGTCGAACGGCAGGTAGGTGCCGGTCGGGTTGCTCGGGTTGGTGACGTAGACGATCCGGGTCCGCTCGGTGACCCGGGCCAGGATGGCGTCGACGTCGGTGGTGAAGTCGCGCTCGGGCGCCACCACCGGCTCTCCGCCCGCGGCCAGGATCGCGATCCGGTAGACCAGGAAGCCGTGCTCCGAGTAGATCCCCTCGGTGCCGGGGCCGCCATACGCGTAGGCCAGCAGCGACAGCAACTCGTCCGAGCCCGCGCTGCAGACGATCCGCTCCGGATCGAGCCCGTAGCGCTTGGCGATGGCCGTGCGCAGCACCGTGGCGCGGCCGTCCGGGTAGGTCTCCAGCTTGGCGGTGGCCTCGTGGAGCGCCGCGAGCGCCGCCGGGCTCGGCCCCAGCGGCGTCTCGTTGGACGAGAGCTTGTGGACCTTGCCGCCGCCGGGCCGTCCGCTCTTGCCGGGCACGTAGGTGTCGATCGCCAGAACGCCGGGGCGCGGTTCCGGGCGGGCGAGAAGGGGGGCGGACATGGCTCTGGCGACTCGGATGCGCGTGCGACGGTTCGTGTTCCGGGTCGGTCTACAGCATTTCCTCCGTCGGTGAAGCCGGGCGCCCCGCGTCACGCCGGGAGGTTCGGCGCCTTCGGGGCGTGGACACGCACTGGTTGGTGCGCCGGCAGTCGCTATGTTCGGCGGGGACCTGAGCTTGCCACGGAGGACCGATCCCATGCCCCTCACACGCTACCTGGACGGCGGCGCCCACATCCTGTCGGCCGACGAGACCCTGATCCGGTTCGCCATGACCAACGGCGAGCGGGTGATCGGGATCGACGTTCCGATCCCGGTTCTGCGCCAGACGTTCGCCGGCGGGGCCGACCTCGCGCCCCTCGACCTGTTCGCCCGGAACCAGGCGGCGATCGAGGCCGCGGCCAGCGCCGCCTACGACAAGACCGCGACGCCGAACGACCTGCTCGACATGGGCCTGGAAGATTTCGCGACGCCTCCGGGCGCGGCCACGCTCTGAAGCCGGCGGGGCCGGTTCCTGTGGGTCGCCCAAGAAGCCCCGCGACTCGGAGAGGAAGCCCTGCGCCCCGGTGAGGAAGTGCCGCGTCTCGGTGAGGAAGCCCCGCGGCGCGGCAAAGCGGCGACGCGCAAATGCCGCGGGGCACCCGCCACGTTTCGGCCTGTTGATCCCAGAGAAGGGGCCGCGTCGGGCGCGTCGCGTCCCGCGTTCCCCTGGACGGATCCACATGCCCGGTGACCTGATCCCCTGCAGCCTGTTCCTGATCGGGATCCTCACCTCGGTGGCCGCCGATTGTCGGCTGCGCCGGGCGGAGGCCGCCCCGTGGGCGAACGGGTGCATCGCGGTGGTCGGGGCCGCGATGGTGTTCGCCGCCTGCGCGGCCGCGATCCGGTGAGGCATGGGCATGCGCGCGCCAGCCGGAGGGGGGGCCAAAGGTATGACCGCCAAGGCGCGGATTCGGAGGAACCTGCGGCGGCCCCGCGCACTTCCCCAGCCGTGATCCTGGGCCGCGTTCCCTGGCGCGGCCGGCGCGATGAGGTTTCCATGGTTTCGATCCAGGCGATCGTCGGATGCGCGCTCGTCCTGTCCGGGCTCTGCGTCGAGAACGTCGCGAGCCGGAGCTGGCGCGGCGGCGTGCGCGCCGACCGGCTCGACGCGAGGGCCGTCCTGGCGCTCGGCCTGCCCGCCCTCGGGCTGGCGCTGATGGCCGCGCCGCTCGCCTGAGCCGGGCCGCTGCCCCTCTTCTCTTTTGCCCCCTGCGCAAACCGCGCGCGTTGACGCTCGCGGCCGCGCGCATTACCTCCCGGTCTCGCTGGCCGCGTCGGGCGAGTGGGGCGGGTCTCGCGACACCGTGCCCCCTGCCGCGGACCGGGATCGCCGACACACGGTCGTCAAGTCCCGCATGGATACCCAACCGGACACCGCGCTGCGGCCGGACCCGATCGACGAGACGGCCGGGCGCCTGTCGGAGCCCTCGCAGGCGCTCGACCCGAAGAGCCTGGTCATGCGGTTCGGCGCGGACGCGCCGCTGCTGACCGATGCCGGCGTCGAACTCGCGCCCTTCCAGATCGCCTACCAGACCGCCGGCACCCTGAACGCCGCGGGCACGAACGCGGTGCTGATCTGCCACGCGCTCACCGGCGACCAGTATTTCGCCCATCCGCATCCGCTCACCGGCAAGCCCGGCTGGTGGGAGACGCTGGTCGGCCCCGGCAAGCCGGTGGACACCGACCGCTACTTCGTCGTCTGCTCGAACGTGATCGGGTCGTGCATGGGCTCCACCGGCCCGGCCTCGATCGATCCCGCCACCGGGCGGCCCTACGGGCTGAACTTCCCGCTGGTGACGATCCGCGACATGGTCCGGGCCCAGATGATGCTGCTGGAGCGGCTCGGCGTGCGCGACCTGTTCCTGTGCATCGGCGGCTCGATGGGCGGGATGCAGGTGCTGCAATGGGCGGCGCTCTACCCGGAGCGGGTCTTCGCCGCGATGCCGATCGCCACCGGCCCGCGCCACTCGGCGCAGAACATCGCGTTCCATGAGGTCGGCCGGCAGGCGATCATGGCCGACCCGGCCTGGGCGGACGGGCGCTACCTCGAGGAGGGCACGCGGCCGTCCAAGGGGCTCGGCGTCGCCCGGATGGGCGCGCACATCACCTACCTGTCCGAGCCGGCGCTGCACCGGAAGTTCGGCCGGCGGTTCCAGGGCGGCTCGGCCCCGACCTTCTCGTTCAACGCCGACTTCCAGATCGAGAGCTACCTGCGCCACCAGGGCCTGAGCTTCGTCGAGCGGTTCGACGCCAACGCCTACCTCTACCTCACCCGGGCGATGGACTATTTCGACCTCGCCGAGGACCATGGCGGCGCGCTGGCCAACGCGTTCCGGGGGATCAAGACCCGGTTCTGCCTGGTCTCGTTCACCTCTGACTGGCTGTTCCCGACCTCCGAATCCCGGGTGATCGTGCACGCGCTGAACGCCGCCGCCGCGCCGGTCGCGTTCGTGGAGGTCGAGACCGACAAGGGCCACGACGCCTTCCTGCTCGACGAGCCGGCGATGTTCTCGGCCGCCCGGGGCTTCATCGACGCCGCCGCTCGGGCTCGCGGCCTATGAGCGGCTCGATGCTGTTCAAGGGCTCCTCGGGCAAGGCGACCCACGGCGCGCCGTGGCAATCCACCGACACCCTGCCCCGCACCGCCGAGGGCGGCGGCGCCCGGGTCGACCACATCGTCGTGCTTGGGCTGATGCCGGCGGGCGCGCGCGTCCTCGATATCGGCTGCGGCGACGGCTCCCTGCTGGCGCTGCTGCGCGACCGGCGCGGCATCGACGGCCGCGGGATCGAGCTGTCCCGGGACGGGGTCAACGCCTGCCTGGCCCGGGGCCTATCGGTGATCCAGGGCGACGCCGACACCGACCTGGAGAACTACCCGGACGACGCCTTCGACGTGGTCGTGCTGTCCCAGACCATCCAGGCGACCCGCAATCCCCGGATCGTGCTGGAGCACCTGCTGCGCATCGGCCGGCAGGTGATCATCTCTTTCCCGAATTTCGGGCATTGGCGGGTCCGGTCGGAGCTGGCCCTGCGCGGCCGGATGCCCATCACCGAGATCATGCCCGACGCGTGGTGGGAGACGCCCAACATCCACCATTGCACGATCCGCGACTTCGTCGGCCTGTGCCGGCTGATCGGCGCGGAGATCGAGAGCGCCACGGCCCTCGATGGCCGGGGCCGGCCGATGCGCTTCGCCATGCCCTGGTGGGTCTGGAACCTGTTCGGCGCCCAGGGGGTGTTCTTGCTCCGGCGCGGGGACCGGTAGCGTCATCCCGAGATGCGCGCCCCGGACGCCCGGGCGCCCCCGGACAGGTTTATGGGACGGGCCGATGCGCAGGCCCCGTCTTTCGACCCCCGCCTGGGGCGACTTTCCCCTGACCTGCCCCGTCCCGCTCGCGAGAGGCGGCGTGTCGCGCTCCGTCGCCGGCCTCGCCTGCCGCGCCGGACCGGCACCCGGCGGCGGCGCCCCGTCGTGGACCCTGACCCATGGGGCCGGTCAGTTGTAGGCGTTCGGCGTTTCCGTGCTCCGGCGCGCGATGGCGCGCCCGACCTCGAACAGGGCGGCGCGCAGGCCCGGCAGGGCGCTCTTCGCACCGTCGCCCTCGATCAGCGAGTGGGCGATGATCAGGTGGTCGGCGATCCGGTCCAGGTGATCCTGCGGCGCGGTCGCATGATGCGTCGGCGGCGGCAGGTAGCGGCCGACATGGCCGTAGGCTTGCATCCCGTCCGTCGCGCTCGGGGTCATCTCGATCATCGAGCCGAGATAGCCCAGGAAAGTCGAGTCCGGGGGGCCGAACGAGGGCAGGCCCCCGGCGCCCAGCCACCGCACGCTCCCGTCGGCGCAGCGCAGCCGGAAGCGCAGGCTGAACTCGCTGACGGCGCCCGCGGCCCGGCTGAACACGTCCTGGATGGTCGCCCGGTCGGTCTCGGGGACGCGGTCGAGCCAGCCGAGACCCAGCGCGGCGGACCGGTCCTGCCCCGTGATCTCGGACCACTCACCGCTGAGATAGACGAACCGACCAGATGCATCGGTCGAAAAAATCATTGCCGCCTTCCGGGAGGGCTCGGTTGGTATGAAAGCTAACTGTGAGAATTAAATAAAGATAGCGGCCTTGATCTTTATACAATATTTTATACTATGCCGGTGATGAATTTATACCGGCTCACGTGCGTCTCCGAAAGGAATGGCTGCTCAGCATCAGCACGCGCATGGAATCGAGGACCCAGGGTCGAGCCCGATTGCGCCGTGATCGCAGCCGACTTGGAGGGAGAGGATCGTCCGTCATGAGCGGCTCGGACAAGCCGGGGACCAAGACCTTGCTGACGCTCGCCGGAATCCTCGGCATCCCGGTCGAGCAGTTCTTCGACGACGAGAGCGCGACCGACGGCCAGGCCGAGGCGCAGGAATGCCTGCGGCTCTGGTCGGCGATCCGGACCAGCGAGGGCCGCGCGCGCGCCCTGACCGTCATCCGCGGCATCATCGAGGACGAGCGGCGGTAAGGAGGCGGCCGGACCCACGCGCGTCCCCCTCCCCTCTCTGCGGGGAAGGGAATGCGCGTATCCGGTTCGAAGGGACTTTTCGCCCCGCCCGCCTCGAACCGCGCCGTCGTGTTCGGGTCCCTACCGCGCGCCGCGGTGCAGATCCCCGTCGATCAGCAGGGCGCTGCGGTTGTCCAGGCGGGAGCGGTAGACCTGCAGGTTCTCCATCACCCGCTGCACGTAGTTGCGGGTCTCGGTGAACGGGATGCGCTCGACCCAGTCGATCACGTCGACCTCGCCCTTGCGCGGGTCGCCGTAGGCGTCGATCCACTTCTTCACGTTGCCGCCGCCGGCATTGTAGGACGCGAAGGCGAGCACGTAGGAGCCGCGCCAATCCTCCATCAGCTCGCCGAGGTGGGCCTGGCCGAGCTTGGCGCAATAGGCGGGATCGCTGGTCAGGCGGTCGACGTCGAAGGTCGTGGCGACCCTGCGGGCGGTGCGCTGGGCGGTGGCCGGCATCATCTGCATCAGGCCGCGGGCGCCGACGCCGGACTGGGCCCGGGGATCGAACTGGCTCTCCTGCCGGGCGATGGCGTAGACCATGGCCCGCTCAACCTGCGGCACCGCCGTGAAGGTCTCGTAGGTGGGGATCCCGATGGTCGGATAGGCGTGGGCGTCGAGCGGCAGGCCGCGCTGCACCGCGAGCTTGCCGACCGCCACCAGGGCGCGGGCGTCCTTCATCTCGGTGGCGAGGTCGCCGAGCGCCTGGATCTCCCGCGGATCGGTGAGGTCCCGGGCGGCGTCGATGTAGAGCGGCAGCGCCAGGTCCTTGAGACCGGCCTCGCCGAGCAGGCGCAGGGCCCGGATCGACAGCCGGTCGTCGAAGGCCTGCCGCTCGGCGCCCTCGAGGTCGGCCGGCGCGCGCAGCGGCAGGCTGGTCTGGCCGAGCCGGGCCCGGGCGACCTGGCCGTAATAGGCGATCGGCTGCAGGGCGGCGCGCTCGTAGAAGCCCTTGGCCGCATCGTGCTGGCCCAGCGCCTCGGCCGCCCTCCCCTGCCAATAGGCGGCCCGCGCCAGCGAGACCGGGCTCTCCGCGATGGTCGCCATCCGGGCGAAGTGCTGCGCGGCGCTGGCCGGGTCGGCGGCGAACCGCAGGGCGATCCACCCGGCGTGGAACTCGGCCTCCAGGCGCTTCTCGGGGGTGCGGGCCGCGTGGCCGCTCGCCACCGTGAAGGCGGTCCTGGAATCGCCGAGGTCTAGGAGCTTGCGCGCCACGATCCGGCGCTCGACCCACCACTCGTCGCCGTCGACCAGCACGTCCGGGTTGCTGGGCGCCGTGGCCAGGATCGCGGCGGCCTCCTCGGGCTTGTCGGCCCGGCGGAAGAACTGCGCCCGCGAGAAGATGTAGGAGGCGTCCCCGCGCAACGAGGGCGGCACCGCGGCGAGCGCGGCCGGCCCGCCGGCCTTGTCCTCGACGGCCCGGCGGGCGCGCACGAGGCTGGCATAGCCGCCGCCCGCGTAGCCGGCGGCCCGGCCGGCGCTCTCCCAGTCGTCCTTCAGGAGCGCCCGCTCCATCCGGTAGCGGTGGTCGATCCGGGCGAGCACGCCCGGGAAGGCGTCCTGGACCTTGGCCTCCAGGCTCTTCCCGAAGCTCTCGGTCCGCCACAGGTCGTGGACGATCTCGGCGGCGTCGCCGTCGAAGCCGTCGGCCCGCAGCGCCAGCGCCAGGGCGAACTTGCCCGGCGCGCTCACCGGCTTGGCGGTGGCGAAATAGGCCCGGACGACGGACGGGGGCTTGCGCTCGGACAGCAGCGCCTCCTCGGCCCGGCGGCGCAGCAGCGGCCCGGCCGGCCAGGTCGGGTTGGCCCGGGTGAAGGCGACCGTGCGGGCGAAGCCGATGCCGGCCCCGGCGCGGATCGCCACCCATTCGAGCAGCGCCCGGGCGGCGGGATCGGTGAAGCCGTCGCGCATCCGGTCGCCGTCGGCGACCCGGCCCTTGCGGTAGAGGTCGATGGCGCCGCGCAGCAGCGTCGGATCGGTGTCGCCCGCGCTCTTCGGCTTGCCCGGGTCGGGGACCTCGGGGACCGGCGCGGCCGGCGTCACCGCGGCGTCGGGCAGCGGGAACGCCACGGGGGCGTCGGGATCGGCGGATGCGTACGCGGTGGCGGCGGCCGGGATCTTGCCGGCGGCCTCCTCGCCCCGGTCCGAGCCCTTCTCGCTTCCCTTGGCGGTCTGGGCCGGATCGAGCTTGAGGGCGTCGGCCGCGACCGGGTCGGCGACAAGCTCGGCCTCGGTGCTCCGGGTCTGGGCGGGCGACAGGGCGGCGTCGCTCGAGGGCGGCGTCGGCTGCGAGGCGGGCGCATCGGTTTCGGCGTGAGCGCCTTGGCCGGCGCGCGCGACCCCGAGGGTCGTGTCGACCATGAGGGTCGTGACGACCCCGAAGGTCGTGACCAACGCGACCGCCGCCAGGGGCGTGCGCGTCGAGGCCAGCGCTCGGATCAGTGGACCGCGGATCGACTGGGCTCGGATCACGTTTCCCCCCTTCTCGCGACCGGAGTGGAAAGAAATGAAGATCGGCGCGGGGGCATTAAGAACCCGTAAACCCTCGCCACGATCTGTTTGCGCACCGTGGCGCGACCGCCTATGTCTGCCCGTCCGCCGCCGAACGGCGTGCCGGACGCGCGGCCCCGAGAACGCCGGGACACGCCACGCCGCCGAGACCCCAGCTGAGCCTCTTTGGGACGCCTGAGATGACCGAGATGACCGGGAGCCGCCTGCGGGGTTCGCTCACCGCGCTTGTGACGCCGTTCCGCGACGGCGCCTTCGACGAGGCCGCGTTCCGGAAATTCGTGCGCTGGCAGATCGAGCAGGGCAGCCACGGCCTCGTGCCGACCGGCACCACCGGCGAGAGCCCGACCCTCACCCATGCCGAGCACGACCGGGTGGTCGAGTCCTGCATCGACGAGGCCGGCGGGCGCGTCCCCGTGGTGGCGGGCGCGGGCTCCAACTCCACCGCCGAGGCCGTGGCGCGGGCGCGCCATGCCGAGCGCGCCGGCGCCGACGCCGTCCTGGTGGTGACGCCCTACTACAACAAGCCGACGCAAGAGGGTCTCTACGCCCACTTCAAGGCCGTCAACGACGCGGTCGGCATTCCGATCATCATCTACAATATCCCGCCGCGCTCCGTCGTCGACATGAGTGTCGAGACGATGACCCGCCTGTTCGAACTGAAGAACATCGCCGGCGTGAAGGACGCGACCGCCAAGATCGACCGCGTCAGCCAGCAGCGTCAGGCCATGGGGCCGAACTTCCTCCAGCTTTCGGGCGAAGATGCGACGGCGCTCGGTTACAACGCCCAGGGCGGCCACGGCTGCATCTCGGTGGTGGCCAACGTGGCCCCGCGCCTCTGCGCCGACCTGCAGGAGGCCTCGCTGGCGGGGGACTACGCCAAGGCGCTGGCGCTCCAGGACCGGCTGTTCCCGCTCCAGAGCGGGCTGTTCGCCGAGGCCAACCCGGGCCCGACCAAGTACGCGCTGGCCAAGCTCGGCCACATGACCGAGGACCTGCGCCTGCCGCTGGTGCCGGTCTCGGAGGCGACGCGCCGCATCGTGGACGACGCCCTGCGCCACGCCGGCCTTCTGGAAGGCTGAGGAGAGTCACGAAACATGGCCCCGAAACCGGAGCCCAGTCGGCGCGTCGTCGCCGACAACCGTGCGGCGCGCTTCCACTACACGATCGAGGACACGCTCGAGGCCGGCATCGCCTTAACCGGCACCGAGGTGAAGTCCCTGCGCGGCGGCAAGGCGACCATCGGCGAGGCCTATGCGGGCCCCTCCGGCGGCGACCTCATGCTGTTCAACTGCTACATCCCGGAATACCTGGAGGCGAACCGCTTCAACCACGAGCCCAAGCGCCCGCGCCGGCTGCTGCTGCACCGCCGCCAGATCAACAAGCTGATCGGCGCGACCCAGCGCCAGGGCTACACGGTGGTGCCGCTGAAGATCTACTTCAACGACAAGGGCCGGGCGAAGATCGAGCTGGGGCTGGGCAAGGGCAAGCAGGCCCACGACAAGCGCGAGGCCGCCAAGGAGCGCGACTGGCAGCGCGACCGGGCGCGGCTGTTGCGGGACCGGGGGTAGAGCGGGGCATCGGGGGATCGGTTCGGAGCCGCTCCGCGCGCGATGACGGTGGGCGCGAGGCCCGAAGACCGGCAATTCGCCTTTGGCCGCCGGCGATCTACTCTGGCGGCAGCAGAGGAGCCGCCCATGACCGATCATCCCGACAGCCTGCCCGCCGAGCTCCCCGCCCCCGTGGATGACGGCGCGGCCGATCACCTGCGCGGGATGAAGCTGCCCGACGTGGCGCTCACCGCCACGGACGGCCGGACCGTCTCGCTCGCGAAGCTCTCCGGCCGCACGGTGGCCTATGCCTATCCGCGCACCGGCGTGCCGGGGAAGCCGGCCCTGACGCCGGACTGGGAGGCGATCCCGGGCGCCCGGGGCTGCATCCCGCAGGCCTGCGATTTCCGCGATCACCACGCCACGTTGAGGGAGCGCGGCGTGGCGCAGGTCTTCGGCCTCTCGACCCAGACCGGCGCCGACCAGCGCGAAGCCGCCGAGCGGCTGCGGCTGCCGTTCCCGCTGCTGGCCGACCCGCACCGGGCCTTCGCGATGGCCGCGCGCCTGCCGGTGTTCGAGGCGGGCGGGCAGGTGCTGCTGCGCCGCCTCACCCTGGTGATCGACGACGGCGTGGTCATGCGGGTGTTCTACCCGGTGTTCCCGCCCGACCGCAGCGCCCGGCAGGTGATCGACTGGCTCGACGGCGGCAGCGCCTGAAAATCAGCCCCGATCTCGGAGCCTGTTTGACTGCGCGGTCGAACTCGCATGACGGCTCTGTTCGACGGAGATCCTCATCTCTCCCCTCATCCTGAGGTGCTGCGCAGCAGCCTCGAAGGGGCCCTCCAGGGATCGCGCGGCAGGCTGGAGGACTCCTTCGAGGCCTCCGCTGCGCTCCGGCACCTCAGGATGAGGTCGAGGATGAGAATGACCGGTCAAACAGGCACTCAGCCTTCCTCGGCGTCCGGCTGGCGGATGCCGTAGCGGTTCTCCAGGCTCGGGCTCGGGCGGGAATCGCCGCGGTAGCGGCTGGCGGTCTCGCCGGGGGCCCGGACCGGGCGCTCGCTCGGCTCCCGGCCGATGCGGTTCGACAGGCTCGCGAGATCGACGAACTCGTCGGCCTGCCGGCGCAACTCGTCCGAGATCATCGCCGGCTGGGTCTGGATGGTGGAGATCACCGTCACCTTGACGCCGCGCCGCTGCATCGCCTCGACCAGCGAGCGGAAGTCGCCGTCGCCGGAGAACAGCACCATGTGGTCGATATGCGGGCTGAGTTCGAGGGCGTCGATCGCCAGCTCGATATCCATGTTGCCCTTGTACTTGCGCCGGCCCATCGAGTCCGTGAACTCCTTCACGGGCTTGGTCACGACGCGGTAGCCGTTGTAGTCGAGCCAGTCGATCAGCGGCCGGATCGAGGAATACTCCTGATCCTCGATCATCGCGGTGTAGTAGAACGCGCGCAGAAGATTATCGCGGGCCTGAAATTCCTTGAGCAGTTTCTTGTAGTCGATATCGAAGCCGAGGGCCTTAGTGGTCGCGTAGAGGTTCGCGCCGTCGATGAAGAGGGCGCTGCGTTGCGGTGCTGCCATGGATGGGTCGGATCCTGAAGAATACGGGTTGTCGGAAATCGTGTGCTGAAACGGCTGGTCGAGGTCCGGGGCTGAAAACCCGGGGCCGCATCGTCGCGATCGAATGCCGAGACGGATTGAAATCCGGGACGCGTAAGCTCGGTCCCCTTCCGGGCGACCGTCACCCGGGTGCATCGACCATTCGGTTGAAACGCAGCTGTGTCAAGTCAATCGCAGGATATGAGCCTCTTGGGCCGCCGATCGCGCGCCGAAGTGATTGCGATAACGTATCCCGGCGTATCCGGCCGGGCCACGACGACCCTTTACCGAGGTTGCGCCGGAAAACCTGAGCTCCGCCCCGCGCCGGGGTGCCGGCCGGATTTAGCCGTTCACCCGCTCGACGCTGTTGACCGGCCGTTTGCCGCGCAGCTCCGCGATGATCGCCGTGAGGTGCTGCAGGTCCCAGACCGACAGGTCGATGGTGATGTCGGTGAAGTCCTGGGTGCGGCGCTTCATCGAGATGTTGTCGATGTTGCCGTCGTGGTCGGCGATCACCTGGGCGATCTGGGCGAACACCCCCGGCTCGTTGATCGACTTCAGCGCCAGGCGGGCCGGGAATCGCTCGCTGCCCGAGGCCTCGGTGTCCCAGCGGACGTCGAGCCAGCGCTCGGGCTCGTTGTCGAAGGCGGCGAGCGCCGCCGACTGGATCGGGTAGACGGTGACACCGACCCCGGGGGTCAGGATCCCGACGATCCGGTCGCCCGGGACCGCGCCGCCGTTCGGCGCGAAGGTCACCGGCAGGTCGCCGGCGAGGCCCCGGATCGGGATCGCGTCGCTGCGGTCCTCGGGCTTGCCCTCGCCGGCCGGGAAGGTCAGCCGCATGGTCTGGTCGGCCGAGCGCACCAGGCGGCCGGCCCCGTTCAGCACCCCCAGCGAGGAGGGCCGGCGCTCGTCGCGGTGGTCGGGATAGACCGCCCGGACCACGTCGCCGGAGAACATCTCGCCGCGCCCGACGGCGGCGAACACGTCCTCGGTGGTGGCGCGGGCCAGCCGCGGCAGGGCCCCGCGCAGCTTGTCCTCCGAGAAGGTCTTGGCCGCGCGCTCGAACGCCCGGTCGAGGATCTGGCGGCCGAGCCCGGCATATTGCCGGCGGACCGCCGTCCGGGTCGCCCGCCGGATCGCCGCCCGGGCCTTGCCGGTCACCACCAGGGATTCCCAGGCGGCCGGCGGCGAGGCGCCGTCCGAGCGGCTGATCTCGACCTCGTCGCCGTTGGCGAGTTCGTGCAGCAGCGGCGCCATGCGGCCGTTGATCTTGGCGCCCACCGCCGAGTTGCCGACATCGGTGTGCACCGCGTAGGCGAAGTCGATCGGCGTCGCGCCCCGCGGCAGGGCGATCAGCCGGCCCTTCGGGGTGAAGCAGAACACCTGGTCCTGGAACAGCTCCAGTTTGGTGTGCTCCAGGAACTCCTCCGGGCTGTCGCCCTCGGCGAGCAGCTCGATGGTCCGGCGCAGCCATTGGTAGGCGCCGCTCTCGGCCGCCAGCTTCGGGTGCACGCTGCCCTCGGAACGGGCGGCCGGCTCCTTGGACGGGTCCCGGCCCGGATCCTTCGCGGCGTCCTTGCCTAGGTCCTTGTAATGGGCGTGCGCCGCGATGCCGTACTCGGCGATGTCGTCCATGGCGCAGGTGCGGATCTGCAACTCGACGCGCTGGCTCTTCGGCCCGATCACCGTGGTGTGGATCGAGCGGTAATCGTTCTGCTTCGGCGTCGAGATGTAATCTTTGTAGCGCCCCGGGACCATCGGCCAGCTGGTGTGGACGATCCCGAGCGCCGCATAGCAATCCTGGACCGTATCCACGATCACCCGGAAGCCGAAGATGTCGGACAGCTGCTCGAAGGCGACCGATTTGCGCTCCATCTTCGACCAGATCGAGAACGGCCGCTTCTGCCGGCCGCTGACCTCGGCGGTGATGCCCTGGGCGGAGAGCTTTTCCGTGAGCACCTGCGCGATGGTCTCGACCACCCGCTCGGACTTGGCGGTGAGGCGGGCGAGCCGCTGCTCGATGGTGGCGTAGACCTCCGGCTCGATGTTGCGGAAGGCCAGGTCCTCCAGCTCCTCGCGCAGCTCCTGCATGCCCATCCGGCCTGCGAGCGGCGCGTAGATGTCCAGGGTCTCCTGGGCGATGCGGTGGCGCTTGTCCTCCCGCATGTGGTGGAGGGTGCGCATGTTGTGCAGGCGGTCGGCGAGCTTGACCAGCAGCACGCGCACGTCCGCCGCCACGGCGAGCAGCAGCTTGCGGAAGTTCTCGCCCTGGGCGGCCTGCTTGGAGACGAGGTCGAGCCGCTTGAGCTTGGTCAGCCCGTCGACCAGCGCGCCGATCTCCGGCCCGAACAGCCGGCGGATCTCCTCCAGGGTCGCCTCGGTGTCCTCCACGGTGTCGTGCAGGACCGCGGCCACGATGGTGGCGTCGTCGAGGTGGAGGTCGGTGAGGATCCCGGCGACTTCGAGCGGATGCGCGAAGAAGGGGTCGCCGGACGCGCGCTTCTGCGTGCCGTGCGCCTGCATGGCGTACACGTAGGCGCGGTTGAGCAGCGCCTCGTCGGCGGCCGGGTTGTAGCGCTTCACCCGCTCGACGAGTTCGTACTGGCGCATCATCCGCCGGGACGTCGTCGGTTCCTGGGGGGGGCGCGGAGTCGGGATCACGGCGGACTCTCCCGCAACGGGCGTGCCGGCGCCAGCCCCCGGCGAGGGAAAAGCGCCGGGGGCTGGCGCTTCGCCGTTCGAACGCAAGAACCCGGCGTCTCCGCCGGGTCCGGTCGCGGTCAGGTCGTGATCATCCAGACCCACGTGGTGCGGCTCGCTGTCCTGGGCTTACACGCGCCTCGGTGATTCTCGGGCTCACTCGCCCTCGTCGTCGGTCTCGACCGGCGGAGCGAGGTTCTCGAGGCCGCGCAGCAGGTCCTCCTCGCTCATGCGGTCGAACTGGACCGCCCCATCGTCGCTGGAGGATTGCGGGGCCACGGCGGCGGCGGCCGGCGAGCTCGACAGCAGCGGCACGGTCTCGGCTTCCGGCTCGTCGACCTCGACGTATTTCTGCATCGAGTGGATCAGCTGTTCCTTGAGGTCGTCGGCCGTGATCGTCTCGTCGCCGATCTCGCGCAGGGCCACGACGGGGTTCTTGTCGCGGTCGCGGTCGATGGTGAGCGGGGCGCCGGCGGCCAGGAGGCGGGCCCGATGGCTCGCCAGGAGCACCAGCTCGAACCGGTTCTCGACCTTCTCGATGCAGTCTTCGACGGTGACGCGCGCCATGCGGGGCGGCTCCTCAGCTTAAGCGACGGGTGATGTCGGGTGTGGCCGCACTCTACACGGAATGGCGTTGTGCAACAAGCACAGCGGGTTGCGCAGGGCGCGCGTCTGGCGGGCGCGGGGAAAGGGGCGTGGGACAGGGGTGTGGGACGGGGGCAGCTGCGGTGCTTCGCGGCGGGCAGGGTCCGGGCGGGTGGCGGATTGTGCGACGCATTGTTGACACCCGCTGCCCCGGGTGCGAGTGCGCGCCCCATTCGAGAGTTTCGGCCGACACGGGCGGCGTTCGCGCGCCGCCCGGCGAGAGCGATCAAGACAAGCCATGCGCGCACTCATCTTTCCCGGCCAGGGCAGCCAGGCGGTCGGCATGGCGAAGGCGCTGGCCGAGGAGTTTTCGCAGGCGCGGGCCGTGCTCGACGAAGTCGACGACGCCCTGTCCCAGCCGCTCTCCCGGCTGATGTTCGAGGGGCCCGTCGAGGAACTCACCCTCACCACCAACGCCCAGCCGGCCCTGATGGCGGCGAGCCTCGCGGTCCTGCGCGTGCTGGAGGCCGAGCGCGGCCTCGACCTCGCCCGGGACGTCGCCTGCGTGGCCGGGCATTCGCTCGGCGAGTACGCGGCGCTCGCGGCCGCCGGCAGCCTGTCGATCGCGGATGCGGCCCGGCTGCTGCGCCTGCGCGGCGAGGCCATGCAGGCGGCGGTGGCGCCGGGCGTCGGCGCGATGGCGGCCCTGATCGGCACCGATGTCGAGGCGGCCCGCGGCATCGCCGAGGCGGCCTCGCTCGAATCGGACGGTGCGGCCTGCGACGTCGCCAACGACAACGGCGGCGGCCAGGTGGTGCTGTCGGGCGACCGGGCGGCCGTGGAGCGCGCCGTCGGCATCGCCACGGAGCGCGGGGTCAAGCGCGCCGTGATGCTCAACGTCTCCGCCCCGTTCCATTGCCGCCTGATGGCGCCCGCCGCCGACGCGATGGCGCGGGCGCTGTCCGCCGTGACCCTGAACGCCCCCCGGGTGCCGCTCTACGCCAACGTCACCGCGGCCCCGGTCGCGGACCCTGACGCGATCCGGGCGGCCCTGGTCGAGCAGGTCACCGGCACGGTGCGCTGGCGCGAGAGCGTCGCCGCCATGGCGGGCGCGGGGGCCGACCAGTTCTACGAACTCGGTGCCGGCAAGGTGCTCACCGG
The DNA here is from genome assembly GCF_979253755.1 of Methylobacterium sp. AC315. Classification (NCBI taxonomy): domain Bacteria; kingdom Pseudomonadati; phylum Pseudomonadota; class Alphaproteobacteria; order Hyphomicrobiales; family Methylobacteriaceae; genus Methylobacterium; species Methylobacterium sp. AC315. Next base: position 422,121 of record NZ_CEEDEA010000001.1, on the reverse strand, counting down.
GCTGGTCAAGCGCATCGCGCCCCAGGCCCGCGCCGCGGCCATCGGCACGCCCGCGGACGTGGCGGCGTTCTCGCTCTAGGACAAAGGGAGTCCCGCATGTTCGATCTCACCGGCCGGAAAGCCCTCGTGACCGGCGCCACCGGCGGCCTCGGCCAGGCGATCGCCCGGGCGCTGCACGCCCAGGGCGCCACCGTGGCGCTGTCCGGCACCAAGCCCGCGGCGCTGGAGGCCCTGGCCGCGGAACTCGGCGAGCGGGCGAGCCCGGTGGCGGCCGACCTCTCCGACAAGGACTCGGTGGAGGGCCTGGTGCCGGCGGCCGAGGCGGCGATCGGGCCCCTCGACATCCTGGTCAACAATGCCGGCATCACCCGGGACAACCTGTTCATGCGGATGAAGGACGACGAGTGGGAGCAGGTGCTCGCCGTCAACCTCACCGCGGCCTTCCGGCTCTCGCGCGCGGCGGTGAAGGGCATGATGCGCCGCCGCTCCGGGCGGATCGTCAACATCGGCTCGGTGGTGGGCGCGACCGGCAATCCCGGCCAGGGCAACTACGCCGCCGCCAAGGCCGGCCTCGTGGGCATGACCAAGGCGCTCGCCGCCGAGGTCGCCTCGCGCGGGATCACGGTCAACTGCATCGCGCCGGGCTTCATCAGCTCGCCGATGACCGACGCGCTCAACGAGAAGCAGCGCGAGGGCATCCTGGCGCGGGTGCCGGCCGGGCGGCTGGGCGAGGGCGCGGAGGTTGCCGCCGCTTGCATCTACCTGTCGTCCGCGGAGGCCGCGTACGTCACCGGCCACACCCTGCACGTGAACGGCGGGATGGCGATGTTCTAGGTCCGAAGCGATGCCCTAGACACGCGCAGGCCACACCGATGAAGGGATTCTGAACGGCTCTCGCCAGGGCGGGAACCCTGTGCTACCACGCCCCGCAGCCGTACAGGGGGTTGACGGTTCAGCGGGTTTTCAGTCCAAGGCCCCCCGGCGGGGCCCTCCCAGTTCACCTCGAAACACGCGCGATCGACACCGGCTCGCCAACAAGCCCGAAGGGGCGCGGCGCGGCCACGGCACCCCGAGAAGACTGACAGACCAAAAGGACGAGGACGGAAGACCGATGAGCGATATCGCTGAGCGCGTGAAGAAGATCGTCGTCGAGCATCTGGGCGTCGAGCCCGAGAAGGTGGTCGAGAGCGCCAACTTCATCGACGACCTCGGTGCCGACAGCCTCGACACCGTCGAGCTGGTCATGGCCTTCGAGGAAGAATTCAACGTCGAGATCCCGGACGACGCCGCTGAGACCATCCAGACGGTCGGCGACGCGGTGAAGTTCCTGGAAAAGAACTCGGCCGCTTAAGGCGCCGGATTCGGTTTCACGCGGCGCGGGTGAGGCGAAGCAGCCCCCGCGCCGTTCTGCGTTTCGCGGTTCGGTGGCACCGATCCGGCCGCGATCGGTTGTTCGAGATGCGCTCCGGCACCGGGCCGGCGTCGATGGCGGCGGGGGAGCGCTTCCCAAGACGGTTCTTGAGACGGGACAGGTAGCATGCGGCGGGTGGTGGTCACGGGTCTGGGGATGGTCACGCCGCTCGGCAGCGGGGTGCAGCACACCTGGAGCCGTCTGATCGCGGGCGACAGCGGCGCCGGCCCGATCCGCGGCTTCGAATCCGCCGACTTGCCCTGCCGGGTCGCCGCGCAGGTCCCGTTCGGCGACGGCACCGACGGCACCTTCAACCCCGACGCGGTGATGGAGCCCAAGGAGCAGCGCAAGGTCGATCCGTTCATCGTCTACGCGATGGCGGCGGCCGACGAGGCCCTGAAGGACGCCAACTGGCTGCCCAAGAGCCACGAGGACCAGTGCGCCACCGGCGTGCTGATCGGCTCCGGCATCGGCGGCATCGGCGGCATCTACGACGCCGCGATCACCCTCCACGAGAAGGGCCCGCGCCGGATCTCGCCGTTCTTCATCCCGGGCCGGATCATCAACCTCGCCTCCGGCCAGGTCTCGATCGCCTACGGGCTCAAGGGCCCGAACAACGCGGTGGTCACGGCCTGCTCGACCGGCGCCCACGCCATCGGCGACGCGAGCCGCCTCGTGGCGCTCGGCGACGCCGACGTGATGGTGGCGGGCGGGGCCGAATCGCCGGTCAACCGCCTGTCGATCGCCGGCTTCTCGGCCTGCCGGGCGCTGACCACCGGCTTCAACGACACCCCGGAGAAGGCCTCCCGCCCCTACGACCGCGACCGGGACGGCTTCCTCATGGGCGAGGGCGCCGGCATCGTCGTGCTCGAGGAGTACGAGCACGCCAAGGCCCGGGGCGCCAAGATCTACGCCGAGGTGGTCGGCTACGGCCTCTCGGGCGACGCCTACCACATCACCTCCCCGTCCCCGGACGGCGACGGCGCCTTCCGCTGCATGACCGCGGCGGTGAAGCGCGCCGGCATCTCGCCCGCCGAGATCGGCTACATCAACGCCCACGGCACCTCGACGCCGATGGGCGACGAGCTGGAGCTGAAGGCCGTGGAGCGCCTCCTGGGCGATGCCGCCGCCCAGGCGACCATGTCCTCCACCAAGAGCTCGGTCGGCCACCTGCTCGGCGCCGCCGGCTCGGTCGAGGCGATCTTTTCGATCCTCGTCCTGCGCGACGGCGTGATCCCGCCGACGCTCAACCTCGACCACCCCTCCGTCCAGACCAAGATCGACCTCGTGCCGTTCGAGGCGAAGCGCAAGCAGGTGGACGTGGTGCTGTCGAACTCGTTTGGGTTTGGCGGGACGAATGCGAGTTTGGTGATGCGGCGGGTCGCCTGACGGCCGAAGCTACTTAGTCTTGCGTGATTAAAAGCAGGGTCGCGGGTCTCAGCTGCGTTTCTGACTGTGCGATCCCAAACCTCAACCTCATTCTGAGGTGCTGCGCAGCAGCCTTGAAGGAGGCCTCCAGGGATTGCGTTGCTGGCTGGAGGCCTCCTTCGAGGCCTCTGCTTCGCTTCGGCGCCTCAGGATGAGGCTGCGGGTGGGAAAGACTAGGGACACCGGCTCTCGGGAGACCGATAGTCTTCAGCTTGGTCTTCGGAAACGGTGCTTGCGCAATCCCGGCACGCGCCTATCATGCCGCCATGACACTGGAATTCGCCTACCAGTTTCGGCAGGACGCATCGCGGTCGGGTCTGCGGGATCTCGACCGGGTCGCGCTGACGGCCGCTGCAACGAGCGACGATGGCGATGTGCTGGCACCGGGCACGGAGGGAACCATCGTCGGCGTTTATCGCGACGGTGAGGCCTACGTGGTCGAGTTTCCGACACCCGTCGGCGCGCTGGCGACGGTCCGGCCCGGGGACATCAGACTCGTCGAGCGCGCCCCGGTGTGACCGCCGACGTCGAAGCGATCGTCTGGACCGTCGAATGGCCCAAGATCGTCAGCTACCTGCTCAACCCTCTGCATACCGATGGCGCCTCCAAAGCCAAGTATCTGCTGGCCTTCGGCTATGCCGCGGAGGAGCCCGAACGGCTCGCCGGTGATCTGGTGAAACATGCGGTCGATCATTGGCCGGGGCGCGCCGTGGTGCTTCCCCTCGGCTTGCCGCGCCGCGTGTTCGAAGGCCTTCTGGAAGCACCGGATGGACGTGTCATGTCGCTCCGCAGCGTTTGAGAAATCACCAGCGCTACGCAGTGGCGGTTCCTCACCGCTTACCCTTGGAAATCCTGACGGGCGATCCGGTCTCGGCTGGAGAAAAACGTCGGCGACGCGGCAAATATTTTTGATGATCTTACCAACCTCCCCCTCATCCTGCGGTGCCGAAGAGTAGGCCTCGAAAAAGCTCTCCAGAGGTCACAGCGATCCCTGGCGGGCTCTTTCCAGGCTGCTACGCAGCACCGCAGGATGAGTAGAGAGATTGATAAATCCGCCTGTGGCAGTCGGTGATCGCTTGAGCTCTTATGCTTCAAAAGATGGAAGCTTCGGGTTGCTTACGACCCACCAAGTCATTCCGGCTTTCACGCGGGTGACTGCAACTCTCACCACCCCCGCCGCTCCTCCGCTCCCGGCACCCGCCCCTGCGGGGTGAGCGCGTGCACCACCTCCGGCAGCGCCTGGGCGAGCTGCGAGAGCAGCGTCTCGCGGTCCATCCCGGTTTGGCTCTGGAGGGTGTCGAGGGTGTCGGGGCCGAGTGCCTGGGCGAGTTGGGCCGGGGCCACCGGGCGGTTACCGCCGTGGCCGATCCAGGATTCGATCACGTCGCCCAAACCGCCCTGGCGGAAGCGGTCGACCAAGCCGTCGAGGCCGCCGAGATCACCCTGTCCGTCATCCTGTCCGAAACCGCCGCGCGGGGCCGGGTCGGCGCCGGTCCGGGCCGGGCCGGACTCGCCCGGCCCGTCGAGCATGCCGGACAGGTCGGAAAAATCGCCGGGCGGCAGGGACGGGTCGGTGGGGCCGGCCTCCCGGCGCTGGCCGGACTGGTCCCAGCCGCCGATGTCGCCCGGGTCGCCGCGTCCGCCGGCATCGGCCGGGTGCTGGCCCGGATCGCGCCCGTAGGGGCCGGCGCCGCCGGACCGGTCGGCCTCGGGCCCCGGCTCACCCTGATGGCCGCGCCCGAAGATGTCGCCGAAGCCGCCGCTGGCGCCCTTGGCGAGCAGCAGCATCAGCAGGGCCTTCACCAGGGGCGACATTCCCCCGGCCCCCTGCTTCTGGCCGCCGAACACCTGACCGAGCACGCCGCCGATCGCCGATTCGAGCAAACCCATAAGCGTCCCTCCGGGGCGGGCTCCGCCCGGGCTGACAACGGCGTCGGAGGGGTGGGGGTTGCAGGCCGGAGTGGATGTTGCGCGTTCATTCCCTCCCCCACAGAGGGGGAGGGAGCGCGCGCGTCGTCGGCGGGGCGAACCTTCTTTGGAACGCCGCCCCCGTGGATCCTTAGCGGGCCAGCGAGGCCTGGGCGGTGCTGGCGTTCGTCGGCTCGACCAGCGGGACCGTGGCGGCCGAGAGCGCCAGGGCGGCCAGGAACAGGCCGGTGGCGGCGGCGCCGGCCCGGGGGCGCGGCAGGCGGAGGGCGTAGCGTCGGGCGGAGCGCGTCAGGTTCGGCATCGGATCGCCTCTTCTGGGTGTAGGCCCCATGGGCCATGCATGCTGACGCAACGTCGGCGGGGGGTGGACCGGTTCCCGTGCCGTTCGACGCCGCGGTGTCAGGGCCGCGCGGCCAGGCGGCGGCCCAGGGCGCCGAGCGCGCAGCCGGCGAGGTAGGGCGGCAGCATCAGGGCGGCGCCCTCCAGCCACAGGCCGAGCAGCCCCGGCACGATCCCGGCGAGCGCGATTCCCGCCAGCAGCACGGCCAGCCCGCACAGGGCGAGCGGCACCCCCGGCCGGGCCGGCCAGCCCGCGAGCGCCCCGACCAGCAGGCCGAGCGCGGACGCCCCGGCGAGTCCGGGCCAGAAGCCGGCGATCAGCAGCGTCACGGCCGTCCGGCCCTCCCGGCGGCGCTGCGGCAGGGCTGCCCGCCCCGCTCCCGCATCCTGAGAGGCCGTGAGGCCTTCGATCGATCGCCCGTCGGTCTCCCGGGCGCCGAACGCGATCGCGCCTCGGGATGCCGCGCCGGTCCCCTCTTCCGCACCGGAGAGCAGGCCTGTCGCGGTCCGTCGTCGACCACGGCCCCGAACCTGCGGGAGCCATCCCAACTCGGCTCGCGCGGCGGGATAGCCCTTCCGAGCAACGCCGCCGCGGCATCGTCTGCCGCGAGCGATGAATCGAACGCCTCACAGCCTCCCACGAGCCGCCTCGCCGCGGTCGCGTCGCAGGAGGCCCCCGGATGCCGCGGCGATCCCCGGCGCCCTCCTTCGAAGCCGCTGCGCGGCATCTCAGAAGGACTGGGCGGGTTGGGATATGGGTCGGTCACGAACGTCATGCGGCGGCGATCATAGGCGCAAACCGGCGCGGGCGCGCGGTCCTTCCCTCACGGCAGCAGCGCCAGGGTGACGGGGCCGGCCGGCGCGTCCGGCCCGGCGCCGACCTGGTCCGGCCGCACGCCGGCCTGGAGTAGATACTCGATCACGGCCTGGGCACGCAGGCGCGTCAGGTCGAGGGGCGGGTCGTCCGTGGCCTCCTTGGGGGGCGAAGGCTTCGCGGACTTCTGGGACGACGCGGGCCTGGAGGCGGCAGACTTGCTCTCCGAACTCTTGCCCTCCGAACTCTTGCCCTCCGAACTCTTGCCATCCGCCTTCTTGCCATCCGCTTTCTTGGCGGCTTCGGGTTTCTTCGGGGCCGCGTGCGTCTCGGCCTGCGCCTTCGGGGCGGGCTTCGCGGGCTCCTTCGGCGCATCCTTGACCGCGCCGGTCGCCGCCGGCTGGGAGGCCATCGGGGTCGGCGGGACCTCGACCGCGGCCCCCTCCCCGGCCACTGCCCCAGCCCCTTGGGCCGGCTTCGCCTTGGCCGGGTCGGCCGGGGCCGAGACCGCGATGCGCAGGGTCGGGCAGGCCTTGGCCAGGGCCGCAAGGGTGTCGAGCACCGGGTAGAAGGCCGGCCCGAGGGTCGCACTGCCGGTTGGGAAGCGCAGGGACGTCCCGGCGATCGCGGCGCCCGCCTCCGCCCGGCAGGCGGCCGGGTCGCGGGTCTCGGCGGGCTGGCGGGCCGTGACGGCGGCCCGCCCGGTCCAGCCGGGGGGCAGCACCTCGGCCAGGCGCTCCGGCGTCCGGGACGCGGCTTCGCGGTAGAGGCTTTCGCCGGTGAGCGTCAGAGCCCGGTCCGAGACCGCCACCTCCCCGGCCGCGAGGTTGGCCACCAGGGGGGCGGCCGCCGCCAGCGCGGCGCCGAGGTCCGGCGGGGCGCCGTCGGCCAGGCGCGTCCGGTCGATCACCGGCTCGCGGAACAGGCGCGGGCGCAGGGCGGCCAGCACCCGCTCCCGGGTGGCGTCGTCGGGCAGGTGGCCGGTGAGCGTGACCGCCTCCGGGGTCCGGCGGATCGCAACCCGGTAGGGCGAGAGCGGCCGTGCCGCCAGCGTTACCGGGCCGGGCTTCACGCCGGCGGGCCGGGCCTCGCGCATCAGCGCGGCGGCGTCGGGAATCGCCTGGGCGTCGATGGCGTCGCCGGTGACCGAGACGGAATCGTCCGCGAAGGTGACGGTGCCGGACTGGATCAGCTCGGCCAGCCGGAACGCGAAGCCGATCAGGGTTTTGGGGTCGATCGCCGGGTCGAGCCCCCGGGCGGTGAGCAGCCGGTCCTGCACGCTGCCCCCCGGGACCGCTTCGGCGGCCGCCCGCAGGGCCGCCTCCCGGTCCGCCGCGGAGGGCGCGAACCCGTCGAGCACGATCCCCCGGGCCGACTTCGCCACCGAGAACCGGAACTGCGCCACCGCGGGCGGCACGATCTCGATCCGCCCGACGCTGAACCCGGCCGGCGGGTTCGCCAGGGCGGTCCGCAGCGCCTCGTAGGCCGGCACGTCCAGGGCCTCGCCGGACAGGCTGAGCACCGTGTCGCTGAGCGCCGCCCGGCCGCCCTTGGCGAGCCCGGACAGCCGCGCTGCCAAAAACGCCGCCGCGCTGGCGAAATCGGGCGGCGCGCCCCGGGCCGCCCGGGCGGTGTCGTCGAGGGCGATGCCGGGCGCCAGCGCCCCGGTGATCCGCGCCTCCAGGGCCTGCCGTCCGATCTCCGCCGGGCGGCTGCCCTCCAGCGCCACCCGGGCCGAGCCGGTGCGGATCGCCGCCCACAGGAACGGCGCGGCGGTCTCCACCAGGCCGATCTCCGAGACGATTCGCCGGGGGCCGTCCAGGGCGGCGAGCTTGGCCAGCACCGTCTCGCGCTCGCCGACATCCGGAGCCTCGCCCTCCGCCGCCAGGTCGCGTCCGCGCGCCTCCAGCCGCAGCCAGGGCTCGCCGGCGGCCGTGGCGGTACCGGACGCGACCCGCGCGCCGGCCGCGTCGAGGGCGTCGGCGATCTGCGGGGTGGCGAACAGCGTCGCGCCGGCCCAGATCAGCGCGAGCGCGGGCAGGCCGGCGAGCCAGCCGGCGCGGCGCAAGCCTTGAGCGAACTCTTCTGGCAACGGCACAATCGTTGGTTAAAGCGGATCCGGGCCGCGAGACCATACCGGCAATCCGGCAGGATGAAGGCCTTTTCTTCAACGGACCAGGCTGGAATTCCTCGAAGGCCGGCAGACCAGCCGCAGGGACGGATCGCAGCCTGCGCACGGCTTTCGCGTGCGCCCGCCTCAAAAAAGCACGGCGCTTGCATCATCCCGGCCATCACCACGAGACTACGCCACGGAGTGTGTCGCTTGGCCCGGACCGTCTGCCCGCACGATTGCCCCTCGGCCTGCAGCCTGGACGTGCAGGTGGCGGACGGCCGCGTCGTCTCGGTGAAGGGGGGCGACAACCCCTACACGGCCGGGGTGATCTGCGCGAAGGTCAGCCGCTACGGCGAGCGGGTCCACCACCCGGACCGGATTCTCGGGCCGCTGGAACACGTCGGCGAGAAGGGCAGCGGCCAGTGGCGGCCGATCACCTGGGACGCGGCCCTCGACCGGCTGGCCGCGGCCTTCCGCGAGACGGCCGAGCGCTACGGTCCGGAGGCGGTCTGGCCGTACAATTCCGGCGGCACGATGGGCCTGGTCCAGCGCGACAGCATCCACCGGTTGACCCACGTGATGGGCTATTCCCGGCGCAAGCGCACCATCTGCACCGCCATCGCCATCGCCGGCTGGAGCGCCGGGATCGGCCGCATCGCGGGTCCGGACCCGAGGGAGATGGCGCTCTCCGACCTGATCGTGGTCTGGGGCGGCAACCCCGTGAGCACCCAGGTCAACGCGATGAGCCACATCAGCCGGGCCCGCAAGACGCGCGGCGCCAAGCTGGTGGTGATCGATCCCTATCGCACCGGCACCGCCGCGGCGGCCGACCTCCACCTCGCCCCCCGGCCCGGCACCGACGGGGCGCTGGCCTGCGCGGTGCTCCACGTGCTGTTCCGCGACGGTCACGCCGACCGGGCCTACCTCGCGGCCCATGCCGAGGACACGGCGGCGCTCGAGGCGCATCTCGCCACGCGCGACCCGGCCTGGGCGGCCGCGATCACCGGCCTCACGGTCGCGGAGATCGAGGCGTTCGCGGCGCTCTACGGGTCGACGCCGCGCAGCTACATCCGCTGCGGCTTCGGCTTCACCCGGACGCATAACGGCGCGGTCAACCTGCACGCGGTGACCTGCCTGCCCACCGTGACCGGCGCCTGGCAGCACGAGGGCGGCGGCGCCCTCTGGCAGAACGCCGCGATCTTCAACTGGGACAAGACCCTGACCGAGGGCCTCGACGCCAAGGCCCCGGGGGTGCGCGAACTCGACATGAGCCGGATCGGCGCGATCCTGGCCGACGATCCCGACGCCCTGCAGGGCGGGCCGCCGGTGCGCGCGATGCTGATCCAGTCGGCGAACCCGGCCGCCTCGGCTCCCGACAGCAACCGGGTGCGCGCCGGGCTGCTGCGGCCGGACGTGTTCGTGGCCGTGCACGAGCAGTTCATGACCGAGACGGCGGCACTCGCCGACCTCGTCCTGCCGGCCACCACCTTCCTGGAGCACGACGACATCTACGGGGCCGGCGGGCACAGCCACATCCAGTCCGGGCCGGCCCTCCTGCCGCCGCCGGGGGAATGCCGCTCCAACCACGACCTGATCGCCGCCCTCGCCGGCCGGCTCGGGGCCGGGCATGCGGGCTTCGACCTGAACGCCCGGGATCTGGCCGACGCGACCCTGGCCCGCTCGGGCTGGGGCGGCCTCGGCCGGCTGGAGCGGGAGCGCTGGATCGACGCGCAGCCGGGCTTTGCCGAGAGCCATTTCCTCACCGGCTTCGGCCACCCGGACGGGCGGTTCCGGTTCGGGCCGGACTGGTCGGCGCTCGGGCCGCGCGCCGCCGGCATGCCGGCCCTGCCCGACCATTGGGCGGTGTCGGAGCCGGCCGACGCCGAGCGTCCGTTCCGGATGGTGGCGCCCCCGGCCCGCCAGTTCCTCAACACGACCTTCTCGAACAGCCCGGAATCGATCCGGCGCGAGGGCCGCCCGACCTGCCTGCTCCATCCGGAGGACGGCGCCCGCCTCGGGATCGCCACCGGGGACGCGGTGGAGATCGGCAACACCCGCGGCCAGGTCCGGCTGCACGCGCGCCTCGCGGAGGGGCAGCCGCCCGGGATCGTGGTGGTCGAGAGCCTGTGGCCGGCGGCCTCGTTCTCGGGCGGGCGCGGCATCAACGCGCTGATCGGCGACACGCCGGCCGCCCCCAACGACGGCGCCACGTTCCACGACACCGCGGTGTGGGTGCGGGCGGCCTGACGCGACGGCCCGACCCGGCCCTTCAATCAGCAGCGGGAACCGAGACGGCGGAACCCACCCGAATCGGTTGTGTTGGCCCAGGACACACCGTCTCGTGGAATCCGACAGCCATGCGGGTCATCCTCGCCGCCGCCCTGCTGGTCCCGTTCGCCGCTCCGGCCTGGGCCCAGAACCTGTCCGCCACCGCGACGGTCCCCGCGGCGGCCTCCCTGGAGCCGCTGACGGCGACCGCCAACCCGGGACAGCTCAGCCTCGGCGGCGGCTCCACCTCCGGCCCGTTCCCGACCCTCTCGGCCCAGGGCGGCGGCCTCGTGAATGCCGGGCAGCTGAGCTTCGGCGGCGGCGGTTCCGGGGGCGGCAGCATCGCGCCGCCGACAGGCGCCACCAGCGCCGGTACGGCCCGGCTGGGCCTCTCGGGATCCGGATCGACCGGCGGCGCCGGCGTCACCGGAACGCCGTCGAGTTCGAGCGGAACCGGGAGCACGATCGGCGCGACCGGCACGCGCAACGGCTTCAACACGTCGACGCGTTCGGCGATCGGGTCGATCTCGGGCAACGCGCTCTCGAACTTCGGGACGGGGGGCTTCGGCGGCGGCTCGGCCATCGGCACGAGCCTGAACACCAATGCGACCTCGGCCTCGGCGGTGGCCTCCGGGGCGGGCGGATTCGGGACCGGGGCCGGGATCGGCGCCAGCTCGACGGGGCTGACCGCCGTCGACCCGGCCGTGACCGCGGCGTCCGCCACAGCCACCGCCACCGGGGGCGGCGCGTTCGGCGGCGCCGGCATCGCGGGCGCTGCGAACGCGGCGCCGGTCCAGGGCCTCGCCGGGGCCGACACCGTGGCCCGTGGCGGCGGCGGAGCGGTCGGCGGCGCCGGCATCGCGGCCGGGACCGGCCAGACCGACACCGCCTGCAACGGACCGCTCGCGGTGGCCTGCTTCGGCGCCGCGAACGCGTTCTGAGGCCGTCGCGAGGACTGGCGGAACCCGCGCGAAAGGGCTGCCGTTGCTTCAGGTCCGGCACCTCGGCCGGGATGGGAGGCGACGATGCGAGACGTCAGGAGAGCCGTTATGCTGGGCCGCGTTTCATGTGCGGCCGTTCTCGCCATGGGCCTGTCGAGCGCAGCATTGGCCCGCGATGCCGCGTCCGCGACTCAGGGTGCCAAGGGCCGGACCGGCGCCCTCCACGGCATCGGGTTCAACGCCCCGCGGTTCGGTTCCGATCTCCGTACCTCTAAAGACCAGCCCTATACGTGGCCGGTGAGCGACCGATATCATCCGGTCTCCAAGCCGTTCTACGGCCGGGCTTATTGAGATTCACCCGGCCGGCGCGCCCCGGCGTGCCGGTCACCGTCCTGCGGGGAGAAGCGGAGAGAGCGACATGCCGGTGCGGTCTCGGCTGATCCTGGTCGTCCTGGTCTGCGCCCCCGTCTCCGCGCTGGCGGGCGAGTTCGCGCCGACGGCGCCCGCGCAGGGGATGATGATGCCCCCGCCGGATCCCGGCATGGCAAACAGCGCGCCGAGCCAGGCGCCCCCGGCCGATGCGGGCGCCCCGGCACCGGCGCAACCCGCGACCCCCGACCCGGCCGCCGGCCGCAGACGGTTTCAGGTGCTCGGCAGCGGCTTTCCTGCGACGGATGGAAAGTTGCCGAACCAGCGGACCGGTCCCCGCCGGGCCCATGTGGTGCACGACATCTGCATCGGGTGCTGAGCGGATCCCCTCACCCTCCACCGTCTGACACCGGGCATCACTGCAGGGCGCTCGATCGGGTGTTGGCCCGGATCCAGCCCGGTGAGAGCACGTCGCCCTCCTCGGTGATGATCCAGGGCTGCGCGTCCTCCAAGGCGATCGCCTCGGCCGCCGCCGCAAGCGCCTCACGCAGGGTCGCGTAGGGGCGCCCTTCGGCGGACCGCCCACGCGAGCGGTTCGGCCACACGGTCAACTCGGCACGCTTGTCGAGGTCTGCGGGCGTCATGGGCGCGCTCCGGATGACGTCAGAATTGAACTCTGTCTAACCGGCTCATGTGACGTGAGCCTGGCGTTCGTGTTGTCGGTTCGTGTCGCGAACGCTGCGAGGCCTGCTCACCGCCGCGATCCGTGCGACGTGGCGCCCGGGCCGGCCCCTCACGATCCGGAGCATCCGGCTCCGAACCGACGCCTCGTCAGGAGATGTCGCGCGCCGCCGACCTCCTACAAGGGGGAGGCGCCGAGGTTCCGGAGAACTTTTTTCTACGCTGCCGGGCGGCGCTTCACGTTTCGTCTGCCCAGTCCAACCGTCGTGGTGCCGGCGCGGGCGCGCGAGCACGTGTTCGAGGGTGAGCGATCACGGCCGCCGAACGGCGGAGGGCGGCAGCGCTGCCCGAAGGAACCGCAGGCTTCCCTCGCCGGGACCTGCGTGGTGAAATAAACTTTCGCGCGAGATCAATTTATCTTTTCCAGTTCATGGACGGCAATTTAGTTCAATTGTCTCGAATGCATGGCGCGATCTGCCCCGGAACACGGGCATCGCTTAGGCGATCGCGCGAAAACTGCATAACCGTTCCGGCGATGCGTTATGTTGCAATGCGAAATGAGCATACCGCATCGCACAAATCCGTGGTCTCATGCACTCAGCGATTGCATCCCGCGATCGAACCGGAGTCGCACCATGCGCACGATCCTCATCCTCGCGTCGGCGGCGCTCACCTCTGCCGCCATCTTCACCGCCCCGGCCTTCGCGCAGGACGACCTCCACCTGACGCCGCCGCTGTATCGCGACCAGGCCCGCGCGACCACGCAGGCGCGCTCGGCTCACGATCTGACCACCACCCCCCAGCCCGTGTCGGCCACGCATGCCGGCCGCATCCCGGTGGCCGCCGTCGTCCGGCCGATGGACCAGGCCTCGGCCGAATCGGCTCGCTGAACTCGTCGCGCCGCGTTGAGCCGGACCGGGATCCGGTTCGGCGTATCGGCTATCGGACGAGGTGCAGGTCCTGCGCAGCGAGACTCGGTGAGACGCCGCGCTCGATCAGGCGGCGGGTCCGGGCGCGCTGCTCCGGTCCTGTGTTCAGCACAGCGCTCGTGGCGTGGTAACTCTCCAGCCACAGGTCGAGCCACGCAGAGTGCATCGCAACCGCGAGAAGGGCCGCGTTCTCGGCCTGGCGGATGCCGAGCCGGATGGCTTCGTCCGTCAAGCGTCCAACTTCGCCGTACATCATCGGCAACTCCACGTCCCGGATAGAGCGCGCGCCGCCGAAGGAGAGACCCGTTCAGCGTGAGCGAGCGCGTGGCATCGAGGACTGAGAGCCGCTCCCGATCGCAATGTGATCGGAAACGGCTCCCGCAGACGGCGTCAGGACATGTCTCGTCCGAACGCGACCGGAGGCGACGGCCCCGAAGGGCCGGGTCTTCCGGTGCCTGCGCTCAGTGCGACGCCTGGTCAGCGGCGTTCTGCGTCTCCTGGCCCATCTGCTGGGCCGCATCCTGACCTTGCTTGACCGCCTTGCGGGTCTCGTCGACACCCTGCTGCATCGCAGCCTTGGCGCGCTCGGCCCCCTGTTGCATCGCACCCTGCGTGAGGCCGCCGAGTTCCTTAGCCTGGGACTGCATCGCGGCGAACCGCTCGCGCACGTATTCGGCCTGGAGTTGCATCGCTTCCGGGAAGGACTTGGCGGCTGCGAGCTTCTGCGCGAGGTCGAACGCCGCACGGACGTTCTGTTCGGCATAGTCCAGGCTGCGGGCGTAGATGTCCGAAGCATTGGTCCGGGTCAGGTCCGTCGAGCCCTGAAGGGTATCGGTGGCGCGGCGTGCCGAACCGATGAACGTTCCGAACGCCTTGCGGGCCTGCTCGACACTGGTTTCGGCCAGATCGCGCATCTGCGGCGGGACCTCGAAGCTGGGAATGTTAGCCATGACTGGTCTCCTTCGGCCGCACGTCTGGCCGCGGCCATGGCTGTTGTGCACTGCACAAGCGATAAGGTCCAGGGATGGGCGCGTGACGGGACCCCCGATTCTGTCAGATCTCCGTCTCGCGCCGGACGACCGCGTCCTCGCCACCGCCCTTCTGCGACAGCCCGACCTCGGGCGCGTCGTCGCTGGTCGGCAGGGGCTTGTTGGAGGCGCCCGGCTCGGCCTCCGCGGGGCCGGTCTCCACCTCCGGGTCGACCGGAGGCAACGTCCGATCCGGTACGCTCGTGGGCTCTCGCGAATCAGTCATGCGTGGCCTCCCTGGTCCGGGGAAACGTCGCGACCGCCTTGCGGGTCCCGGGGCGCCCGCGTCGGTGGGCAGTATCGCGTGCGCCGCGCTATATGCGGGCGGGGATTTGAGGAGAGCGTCGTGTTCACCGTCAAGGGGATCGATCCGTCCGGCCGCGTCATGACCTTCGCGTGCGGGACCGACGAGCAGGCCATGGAGAAGACCTGGGAACTCGTCCGGCGCGGGTTCCGGGAGATCGTGGTCGCCGATCCCAAGGGTAAAGAGATGTCGGCGGCCGCGTTCGAGCGGTCCCTGGATATCGACTGGGGCGAGTGAGCCGCCCCGGCGCGCGACGTTCGTTTCGCGGCGCCGTGGGCCGGGTGCCGGCACCCGCCCGCGTGGATGCGCCTCGCGCGCATCGTCCTTGTCCGAAAGCCGGCGGCCGCCTTCCGGAACGCGGCTTCAGCGGTTGCCGAGTGCCGGACCGCCCGCGGTGCCGCCGGTGCCGGGCGGGCCGCTCGTCGGCGTGCCGCCGATATTCACCCTCGGTGTCGTGCCCGGGACGGAGGAGTTGCTGGGATTGGCCGTCGCGCCCGTGGTGATCGGGGCGCCGGGTCCGCTGCCCACCGTGCCGGCTCCGACGCCGCCTGTGGTGGGCGGTGCGGTGACCCCTGTATTGCCGGCCCCCCCGGTGGTCACCTGCGCGGCGGCCGGTCCGGCCAGCAGGAGGGTCAGGGCGCCCGAGAGCGCCAACGTCGTACGGGTCATGGGTTCGTCCGTTCCTTGCGGTCGGACGCCAACGGGCGCGGGGCGCCGAAGTTCGACCCGATCCGCCGCCAGCCGGTTCAGTGCAGCTCGTAGCAGTTGGTGATCACGCGCGGATTGCGGGTCACGTCGTACAGGATCGAGCACTGAACCAGGTACCGCGTGTCCTTCCTCCGAAACAGGATCAGGGACGATCGGTTGTCGAAGGTGCCGGTGTAGCCGGCGATCTCCCAGCCGTCGGCGCTGAGCCGTTCGACGGTGAGCGGCTCGGCGGCGTCGGCCGCCAGGACCGACGCCAGCGAGGCGGCCAGGCCCAGGCACACCCGCATCGGCCGGGGCGCCCGCACGATACCGGCGGTCTTCACAGGCCCGACACGTCGTCGATGTCCGGCGCCGGCTCTCGTCCCGGTGGCGCGGGATCGTCCTCCGGAGCCGGAGGCAATCGCGGCGGCGGCATGTCGCCGGTATTGGGCGGCATCGGCAGGCCCTGGGGCAGCTCGGGTTCAGGCGCCTCGTCGGCGCTGGGTGATCTCGGATCGGGCATGGCGGGTCCCCCGGGGGCGGTGCCGCGTCCCGCGATCGGCGGGCCCGGCACGGACAGAACGGTTGTCCTGCGCGAAGGTGCCCGCCGAATGGCCAAGGCAACCGTTTTGGCCTCTCACGGTTCTGTCTCGGCGTGGTCGGTCCCGGCGGCGCGAGCGAGAGTGACCCCGTGCCCCGTTGCCTTGTCCCGATCCTGACCGCGACCCTGATCGTCGGCGTCCTGACACCAGCCCTCGCGGGTACGAAGAAGATCAAGATACCGAATCGCTACGACGGCGCCTGGACCATCGTGGCGACGACCTCCGAAGGGCCCTGCGCGGCCTCGACGAGCTATCAGGTCCAGATCAAGGACAGCGACGCCTCGATCCCGGGGGACGACGTCGATATCGACGGCGGCGTCTCGTCGAGCGGTCGCGTCGCGGCCACGATCACCAGCGGCTCGAACACGGTGCCGATCGACGGCAGCCTCGACACGCAGGGCGCCGGCAGCGGCACGTGGAGGTCGACCGGCGGGATCGTCACCTGCAGCGGCCGCTGGAACGCGCGGCGCTCCGGCTGACGGGCGCGCCGGCCGGGGGAATCTCCGGTCGGAGGGATCTCAGGCCGGCCGGCGACGGAGGCTCGGCCGGTCGGGTTCCGGCTCGTTCGTCGTCGCGCCGATCTCCTCCGCCTTGCGCCACACGGAGCGGCAGACGAGGATCTCGGCGCTGGCGTCGATGTTGAGAACGAAGTGCTCCGGCACGATCTCGGCGTTCGGAAGGGCGACGCGGACGCCGCCCAGCGAGCGATCGTAGACGATGCAAGGCAGGCTGCGGTGCTCGTCGATGGAGATGCTGCCGGTCTCGTTCAGCACCGTGCGCGGGGCGCTCCGTCGATCAAGCATTGCCGTCTCGTGAACTGCGAAGCGCGCAGGATCGGCGCGTCGGGTTCAGAACCGGTTCCGGAAATGCATCGGACTGTCCGCGTCCGCCCTCAAAGGAGGGTGCGAGGCCTCACTATCCGGTGACCACCCCGACCAGCGTCGCCAGGAACCCGAGGGCGACGGCGCCGATCCCACTCATGAACATCACGTCCCAGCCCGCGAAGTCCTTCGACCGGGGCGCGCGGGTGAAGGCGAACGCGGTGACCGCGACGCCGCACACGATGAGGGCGACGGCGATGGTGATCGGTGTGGACATGGCGTGTTCCTCCGACGCCGGCTTGCTGGCCCTTTGGGCTCTTGTCAGGACGATTGCAGCCGGCGTGATCTGCTTTCAGGACGTCCGTCCTCGAAACATGACAGACGTTCCAAGTGGGAACAAGGCCATAATCTGTTCTGCACTGCAGAACGACGGTGGAGCGCGCCGCGTTATTTGGCACCCGCGGCGGTTATTCCAGGCGAAAAACCTGGAAGGTCCCTCTGCTTACGGTGGTGGGCCGAGCCCCTCAATCCACGAAGACCCGAACGCCGTCCGTGTTGAGGATGTCCCGCTGGTCGGCGCACCATTGGTCCGCTCCGACCTCCGCGATGGTCTTGGCGACGCGTTGGCCTTCCTCCGCGATGGCGGCCTGAGCCCTTCGACGGCCGAGGGCGGCGTCGAGGGCCCTTCGCACCGTCCGGGACAGACCCTCGGACACCGTGTCGTCCACGGTGTAGATCTTGCGGCAATACAGGACGATGCCGGCCTGGGCGCCGATGATCCGCACCAGCCCCTCGATCGTCTCGGTGCGCTTGTCGTCCTCGGCCATCGCGGGTGCGGACGGCAGGGTCGACGCGGCCAGCGCGGCGGCGAGCAGAACGCGTCTCATCGGTGTGGGGATCCTCTGTGGGCTGGGGAACGACGCAGCGCGCGCGGCGCCGACCCCGCGACACAGAGAGATAGGGCTGCCGCTTCCGGATGCCCCCCGGGCCCGAGACTCGGCGAAGCGGCATCGGATCGCGGCACGCAGGCCCGGTTCGTCCTGGGCCCTGCGCGATGGGGCTCGCGAGCGGACCTGTCCGTCCCCGGCGGGTCGGCCTCCGGCAGGACCGGTTGGACCTTACGCCCCTGAAGCACCGATCGCGTGCGAACCGAAGACTCTCCGGCCAGCGACTCTCCGGCCGGCGACTTTCCGGCCAACGACGTGCGGGCCGAGTATTTCCAAGCCGAGTATTTCCGGGCCGATTATTTCCTAGCCGACATCATGTCGTGGGTCAGCACGGTCAGCTTGCCGATCAGGCTGGAGATGTCGGCGCCCTTGCACGACCAGTGCGTGCCGATCGCCTCGCCATCCGTCGAGACCGAGACGACCGCCACCGAGCGCAGCCGCCCCTCGCGGGCGAGGGCGAGCTGCTCCTGCAGCACCGCGATCACCGAAGCGGTG
Source organism: Methylobacterium sp. AC315 (assembly GCF_979253755.1). Taxonomy (NCBI): domain Bacteria; kingdom Pseudomonadati; phylum Pseudomonadota; class Alphaproteobacteria; order Hyphomicrobiales; family Methylobacteriaceae; genus Methylobacterium; species Methylobacterium sp. AC315. The sequence goes on along the minus strand of NZ_CEEDEA010000001.1, from coordinate 404,015 downwards.
TCCTCGTCGGCCACGGTCGGCGCGATATGCGTCGGGAAGGCCACCACGGAGTTCGTCTGCTCACGCTTCATCATGCTTCGACCCAGCACCTGTTCTTCACAGGTACCGGCGTGGGCATCAGCTTTGTGCAGAGTGTGGCAGCTTGTCCGTGTCGGGCCACGTCGCAGACATGTGTGGCTGCGGGGCAACGATTACGGGCCGGACCGAATGACGTGACGGCCCGGACTTGTCGAAGGCGGCACGCTGGCGACGGATGAGGGATCCGGAGGGCGCGCACCGGTCGTGCAGGGCCGGGACGACCTCGGCGGCATCCGCCGCCGGAGGCGTCGAGGTCGATGTCGCTCAGGCCGCCTTGCGACCCTTGCGCTCGCGGTCGGCCATGGCACCGGGCTGACCCAGGCCGATCGCCTTGGCGAGGGCGGAGCGCTGCTCGGCGTAGCTCGGGGCGACCATCGGGTAGTCGGTGGGGAGGCCGTAGCGCTCCCGGTAACTCTGCGGGCTGAGACCGTTGGCGGTCAGGTGCCGCTTGAGCGTCTTGTAGGTCTTGCCGTCGATGAAGCTGACGATCCCGTCATGCTGGACCGACTTGCGGATCTGGCCCGCGCTCGGCTTGTCGACGGCCACGGGCGCCTCGGCACCGGCTGCGGCGGCGCTCGTCCCGGAGGCGAGACCTGCGATCGCGCCGTGCACCCGGGCGATCAGGGCCGGCAGCTCGCTGGCCGGAACGGGATTGTTCGATACGTAGGCGGCGACGACGTCGCCCGCCAAGCCGATAAGGTCAGGCGTGTGCACAATCGCTTCTTCTGTCACTTCATGGTTCCCGATGTACCCCTCACACGCGATTTGCTACTTCTCCCACCCGAATGCAAGTTACAAAATCATTCTTCTGGATGCGTAACGGACATGATCGCTGTGCATGCTCGCGCCCCCGGGTAGGGAATTCTGACACAACCGTCAGGTGAACTATCCTGGCGGTCTGCAGATTTAAAAAATCATTGCCCCAGTGTTTCCGGCCCGCGCCCAATCGTTTGCCGCGTCTGAGATTATACGGATTCCTGGTCCGGCCCGTGATTCGAACCGTTTGGTCGAAGACCCGATGATGCGTCCGCCGGCCCGAGCGTAGCATCACATGCTTTGTCAGCGCAGGCGTGGAATATTCTTCTTCAACAGAGTGATCGTTGGATCAGGGGAAGTTGTCAGGCCTCCGCAGCATCTCGGCGTTGGCCTGCCGGCGTTGGTTGCGACACGGTGTGTGTGTGCAGGACTGTGTGCCCGACGTTGCGACCACGGCTGGACCTGCACGGTGGGGGCGCCGAGGGGATCGGGCGTCATGGTTAAGGCACAGCCGCGATCCCCCGGTGGCGTCCGGCGCCAGCCCTCCCCGGCTCCGCACCTTGCATGATTGGGGTGCCCCGATATTCTCAACTTCAAGGCGATTAGTCTTTGAAAGGCGGTCGTCGCCGCGGTGACGCGCGGGCTCGGGCGTGGCATTGGCCAACCATGCTCCTGCTCGTTCTCCTCCTCGCCCTTCTGGTCGTCCTGGCCGTCATGATCATCACGCGGCGCTGGACCGGCCGGCTGGCCTCGCTGGCGACCCTGATCGCCGGGGCGATCATGGCGCTGTGGCTGGCTCAGGTCGGGTTGCTGCCGGGCTCCACCGGCCCGCTCACGCCGGACCGGCCCCGCATTCCGGGGCTCGACCGGTAACGCGCCGGTAACCGTCCCGGCGCGAGCATGGGGCATGCCCACGCTGTCCGCCCCGCGCCTGCTCACCTTCCTGGTCTCGGCCGTGCTCATCGGCCTTGCCGTCGCCAGCCTCTACACCCGCATCCCGATGGTCGGGCGGACGGTCGTGGCGCACCGGCAATGGTTCTTCATCGGGGCCTACCTGCTGCTGGCGCTCGGCGTCACGACCCGCAGCCTCTGACCGGGGACGGCCGGACGCGTCGCCGCCCCCGGCGAGCCGGCGGCCATCTTTCGCGGGGACGCCCTATCGCAACCGCGCCGCGTGCTTCAAAGGAAGCGGATGGCGATGAAGACGACATTCGTGGTGCAGCCGTTCGAGCTGCATCGGAAGCGACTGAGGCCGGCCCGGCAGGAGCCCGCCCAGAGCGAGTTCGGCGCGCTCAAGAAGGCCGAGGCACTGGCCGCCCGGATGCCGGGCGCGGCGGCGCTGAAGGTGGTCGCCGACGACGAGACCGGCGAGCTCGAGGGCGTGACCATCCTCGGCCAGTTCGGTGAGGTGCCGGAAGACTTCGCCGAGAGCCTGCAGGGCGGTTGACGCATCTCACCGAGGCCTGGACCGCGGCAGGTATACGCCGGGGGCGAAATGCATCTTTCGCCCACTGGACACTACGTAGAAACAACGTAGCACGATGCTGGCGCGCGATCGCGTCTCCAGAGCCAATATCCGTGCCCCGATACTTCATCGATCTCCACGATGGTGCGAACCTGGTTCGTGACCAGAAGGGCTTCGACCTGCCCGATCTCGCCGCCGCGCAGGCGCAGGCGGTGCGCATGATGACCCGGATCGCGCAGGGGCTCTCGGACCCGCGGGTGCGGCAGGATTACGTGATCGCCGTCCGGGACGAGCAGGGCGCCGTCCGCCTGCGGCTGCGCCTGTCCTACGATGTCGAGCCGGACTGAACACCCGGGCCGCCGGTCGCGCGTGCTGCGACGAAAGCGGGCGTGGCGCGTTGGTGTCGCGCCGGTTCGGAGGAGCGGGGAGAACGCATGAGACGCTCGAGGATCGCGACCCGGACGGGTCTGGCGGCGCTTGCGCTGCTGGCCTGCTCGACGGCGCTTCCGGCCATGGCCCAGACGCCGCCGCCGCCGCAGGCGGGCTCGGCCCCGGCGACGCCGGACAACGCCATCCTGCTCACGGTCTTCCTGCGGCACGACCAGTCGCGTCCGCTCTCCGAGCTGAACGCGCAGCTGGCCAAGCAGGGCTTCTACAAGGCCTTCCCGCCGCCGGGTGTCGAGGTCGTGTCCTGGAACGTCGTCATGGGCATCGGGCAGATCATTGTCCTGCGGCTGCCCGCGACCCGGCTCCGCGAAATCAACCGCGTCCTCGAGGATACCGCCTGGGGCGCATACCGCACCGAGTTCTACCCCACCTACGATTACAAGGCCGTCGGCCTCGCCGAGCACGACAAGGCCCGGTGAGCGGGGCCGCCGGCCGTCACGGGGCCACCGGACCGACCGGCGCGAGGCCGAGGCGCAGCGTGGCGTCCCACAGGCAGGGTTGGCCCAGCCGTTTGGCCTGGTACATCGGCGCGTCGGCCTGCGCGACGAGGATCCGCGCCTGGGTGGCGTGGACCGGTGCGCAGGCGATGCCGATGGCGGCCCCGATCAGGACCGGCCGATCGGCCCCGACATCGTAGGGTTCAGTGAGCCGTCGGTGGATGCGGTGGGCCAAGTCCAGCACGGTCGCGAGCGGGGTGTCGTCCAGCAGCAGGGCGAACTCGTCGCCGCCCAGGCGGGACGCGGTATCCCGATCGTCGAGACCCTCCCGGAGCCGTTCGGCCACCTGCCGCAGCAGCGCGTCGCCCGCGGCGTGGCCGTAGACGTCGTTGACCGGCTTGAAGCCGTCGAGGTCGATGCACAGCAGGGCGCAGCCGCCCGGCTCGGCCGCCGCCCGGTCGAGGCGGGTCTCGAAGAGGGAGCGGTTGGGCAGGCCGGTGAGCGGGTCGTGATCGGCCCTGTGGCGCAGCAGCGCCTCCATACGCCGGCGCTCGGTCACGTCCTCGTAGAGGGCGATCCAGCCGCCATCCGGCTGCGGCTGAAGCGTGAGGGCGACCTGGCGCCCGTCCGAGAGCATCTGCAGTACGGTCTCGGGATCGCGCCGGGCCAGGATCCGGCGCCGCTCCGCCCAGATCCTGGCCGGGTCCTGATCGGCCTTGAGGCCCCGCGCCGTGTTGAGCGCGATGAGGGTCCGGGCATGCATGCCGGGCCGCGCCTGCCCGGCCGTCTGTCCGAAGATCCGCCGGTAGCCGGCATTGGCGAAGACCAGGCAGTCGCCGACATCGAACAGGCAGAAGCCGAGCGGCAGGCTGTCCAGGGCCCGGACGATCCGGGCCCCGAGCCGCCGGTCGCGACGGAACCCGTAGCCCCCGGAGGCGGCGATCGGCGCCCGCTCATGGCGTTCAAGCCGCGCCGAAACCCTGCCCGCCCGCGCCTTCATGGCGACCCCCTTCAAGCACCCGGCGGGATCCTGGCTCCTGCTCGATGGCCGGAGGATCCGCCGAAGACTGCTACCGGGGCGACTTAGAATGGGATTCCTTTCGCCTACCTTGACGAAACGGCGTTCGCACTGAAACTCCGCGACACAGGCTGCAATACCTCTGGAAGTCGCGTGAATCGACGCGTGTGGGCGATCAGGGTCGATGACTTAGGGTTGCCCGGCTCGACCGGGCAAGCCTGCGCAGGCCCCAACTGATCCCTGCGGGTGCCCGCCGCGGGGATCGGCTGATTCTTCTCTCTGCGCCGATTCATCTTGGCGGGCCGACGGTCCATCCGCCCCCAAACATCACGGCGTCGCGTGGACGCCGTGATGCCCGTCGAGGACGGTGTCGCTGGTCGGGACCGTGTCGGCCACGGCTTGCGCCCGGCGCAGGTCCGGGGCGGTCGCTTCCGCCACGAAGGCCGCCACCGCCTCCGTAAGGGGCAGCGAGCGGGTCTGCTGGCTGCCGAGCCGCCGGATCGAGACCGTGCGCTCCTCGGACTCGCGTTTTCCGAGCGCGAGCAGGACCGGCACCTTGGCGAGCGAGTGCTCCCGGACCTTGTAGTTGATCTTCTCGTTGCGCAGATCCGCCTCGACCCGCAGCCCTGCCCGCTCCAGGGCCCGCACGACATCGCGCGCGTAGGCATCGGCCTCGCCCGTGATCGTCGCCACCACCACCTGGACCGGGGACAACCAGAGCGGGAAATGCCCGGCGAAGTGCTCGATCAGGATGCCGGTGAACCGCTCCATCGAGCCGCAGATCGCCCGGTGCACCATCACGGGCGGCTTCCGGGTGCCGTCGGCGTCGATGTAGAAGGCACCGAATCGCTCGGGCAGGTTGAAGTCGACCTGCGTGGTGCCGCATTGCCAGTCGCGCCCGATGGCGTCGCGGAGCACGTACTCGAATTTCGGCCCGTAGAACGCGCCCTCCCCCGGGTTGACCTCCGTGCGGATCCGGCCGGCCGACTGCGCCTCGATCTGCGCGAGCACCCGGGTCATCACGTCCTCGGCGTGATCCCAGAGCGCGTCCGAGCCGACGCGCTTCTCGGGCCGGGTCGAGAGCTTCACGACGATCTGGTCGAAGCCGAAATCCGCGTAGGTCGAGAGGATCAGGTCGTTGATCTTCAGGCACTCGTCGGCGAGCTGGTCCTCGGTGCAGAACACGTGGGCGTCGTCCTGCGTGAAGCCGCGCACGCGCATCAGCCCGTGCATGGCCCCCGAGGGCTCGTAGCGGTGCACCACGCCGAACTCGGCCAGCCGCAGGGGCAGGTCGCGGTAGGATTTCAGGCCGTGCTTGAAGATCTGCACGTGGCCCGGGCAGTTCATCGGCTTGAGGGCGAACCAGCGCTTGTCCTCGGCCTCGTCGCCCGCCGACTGCGCGGCGAACATGTTTTCCCGGTACCAGCCCCAGTGGCCGGAGGTCTCCCACAGGGCCTTGTCGAGGATCTGCGGGGCGTTCACCTCGGCATAGTCGCCGCGCAGCCGGCGGCGCATATAGGCGATCAGCTCCTGGAAGATCGTCCAGCCCTTGGCGTGCCAAAAGACGACGCCCGGCCCTTCCTCCTGGAAGTGGAACAGGTCCATCTCCCGGCCGAGGCGGCGGTGGTCGCGGCGCTCGGCCTCCTCGAGACGGTGCAGGTAGTCGTCGAGGTCGGCTTGGGCCGCCCAGGCGGTCCCGTAGATGCGCGTCAGCATCGGGTTGTTCGAATCGCCCCGCCAGTAGGCGCCCGCGACCTTCATCAGCTTGAAGGCGGCGCCGACCTTGGCCGTCGAGGTCATGTGCGGGCCGCGGCACAGGTCGAACCAATCGCCCTGCCGGTAGATCTTCAGATCCTCGCCGGGCGGGATCGCGTCGACCAGCTCGACCTTGAATTTCTCCTGCTTGCCCTCGAACAGCGCGCGCACGTCCTCGCGTTTCCAGACCTCCTTCGTGAAGGGGGCATCGCGCGCAATGATCTCGCGCATCTTCGCCTCGATCTTCGGAAAATCCTCGGGCGTGAACGGGGTCTCGCGGTAGAAATCGTAGTAGAATCCGTTCTCGATCACCGGGCCGATCGTGACCTGCGTCTCCGGCCACAGGCTCTGGACGGCCTCGGCCAGCACGTGCGCGCAATCGTGGCGGATCAGCTCAAGGCTGCGCGGGTCGGTCCGGTCGAGGAACTCGATGCGGGCGTCCCGGGCGATCGGATCGTCGAGGTCGGCGACCGTGCCGTCGAGCGCCATGGCGACGGTCCGCTTGGCCAGCGACTTGGCGATGCCCTCGACCACGCTGCGGCCGGTGGTGCCGGCGGCGACCTCCCGCGTGTTGCCGTCGGGGAAGGTGAGAATCGGCATGGTTCAGGCTCTCCAGGCTCAGTCCTGCATACGCGGCAGGTAAGCGTCGTCATGTCGGCGTGTTCGGGGAGCGGCCGTGTAGACGTTTTTTTATTCCTTGGCGAGGGATCGGCCCAGGGCGTGTGCTGCCCGATCACCGTTGTTTTACGCCGGTGGCCGGATCCGCCGGCCGCCGGTGCTTGCGGGCCTTTGTCCGTCGCCACGTTCGTCGTGCCGCGTCCGCACGCGTGTCCTGGTCCTCATGCGCCCGCGGAGCCGGGGGCATGGCCCAGGACGCTCCAGCCACACGGGACGCGGGGACCCAGGCGCCGGCCGAGATCTGCGCGGGTCCGTCCTCCCGCACGAGCGCGCGCTGCCTCCGACCTGCCTAGGCCGGAGCCGCGAGGGTGCACTTCGCGTAAGGCGATGCGTGACGTCGCCGCTTCTCGGCGAACAGGGAGGTCCGGAGCTTCGGGGCCGCTGCCCGCACGCTCGAAATGTTCGCTGGAACGCGCTCTGCCGCCGAACCGGTACCCGCGTCGGAGGCGCGCCCCCTACAGCCCCGTCAGCGGGAATATGGCCAGGGCGGCGAGGAAGGCGACGCCGGCCACCAGCGTCGTCCAAATCGCCTTCTCGCGCAGACGCGGACGGGCCGGGGCGCCCAGATCCTGGCCCGGCACCACGTGCCCGGGCCGGGTCTCGGGTTGGTTGCGCAGCGGCAGGACCGCGAAGAGCAGCGTCCACCACACGACGAAGTAGAGCGCGATCGCCCCGCCGATCGTGAGCCGAAACTGGCTCACGGCCACGGTCACGAAGGCGGCCACCAGCACGGCGACGGCGGCCAGGGTCGCCGGCGTCGAGCGGGTCAGGGCGGTCAGGATCCGGTTCACACCTGCTCCAGCTCGACGAGCGTGCCGAGGAAGTCCTTGGGGTGCAGGAACAGGACCGGCTTGCCATGAGCGCCGATCCGCGGTTCGCCGGTGCCGAGCACCCGGGCGCCCTGGGCCTTCAGCCGGTCGCGGGCGGCCAGGATGTCCTCGACCTCGTAGCAGACGTGGTGGACGCCGCCGCCCGGGTTACGGGCCACGAAGGCCTCGATCGGGGACCCTTCGCCCAAGGGCGCCATCAGCTCGATCTTGCTGTTGGGAAGCTCGACGAACACCACCGTGACCCCGTGCTCGGGCTGCGGCAGGGGCGGCGTGATCGTCGCGCCCAGGGTGTCGCGGTACACGGCGCAGGCCGCCTCGAGATCCTGCACGGCGATGGCCACGTGATTGAGCCGACCGATCATTTTTGGTTCCTCCCGTTGACGCCCCGATCGGCTGGTCCCGCGTCTCCCTCATGCCGACCTCATCCTGAGGTGCTGCGCAGCAACCTCGAAGGAGACCTCCAGGGATCGCGCGGCCGGCTGGAGGGCTCCTTCGAGGCCCAGCGATCTCCGATCGCCGGGCACCTCAGGATGAGGGGATTGGGTGGGACCTGCCGTGGTCCGTCGTCTCGTTCTTTTATCCTAGCGCGTCGTCCTGGATATCAGAACCCGGACGATGCGCTCGGTCTTTGGTTGCGCGGCATCGTTTTCCGAAAGCCGGAACCGGCCTTTCGGGATGACCGCTCAGACTTCCACCACCTGCACGTGGCAGGCCGGCTTCTTGCCCCAGACCTCGTTGACGGCGGTGCGCACGGCCCGGTCGACCGCCTTCTCGACGCCCTCCGAGTCCTTGAGCTTGCCCCGCGACATCCCCGACAGGGTGCGCGAGACCGCATCGACCACCGTCTCGATCAACGGCTCGCCGGAGCGGCCGCGATTGGGCAAGCCGATGATGTCCACCGCCGGATCACCCAGCACGACGCCGTCCTCGTCGATGGCGATGGCCACGGAGACCAGGCCGGCCTGCATGAGCTTGCGCCGCTCGGGGATCGCCCGGTCCTTCTCGTCGATCAGGACGTTGCCGTCCTTGAACAGGCGGCCGGCCTTCACGTGGTCGATCACCTCGGGCTTGCCGGGGCTCAGGCGGACGAGGCTGCCGTTGCGGGCCTTGACGACGTTCTGGACGCCCTGGGCCCGGGCGAAGCGGGCGTGCTCGTCGAGGTGCAGCGCCTCGCCGTGGACCGGGATGGACGTGCCCGGCCGGGTCCACTTGTACATCTCGACCATCTCGTCCCGCCTCGGGTGGCCGGAGACGTGGACCAGCTCGGTCCGGTCGGTGATCACCTCGACGCCCTGCTCGATCAGGTCGTTGATGATTGAGCCGACGTCGCGCTCGTTGCCGGGGATCGCCCGCGACGAGAAGATCACCCGGTCGCCGGCAGCCAGGCTGATATCCGGATGGTCCTTGCGGGAGACTCGGGCGAGCGCCGCCCGCGGCTCGCCCTGCGAGCCGGTGAGCAGGGCCACGACCCGCTCGCGGGGCAGGTTCTTCCAGGAATCCGAGCGGCGGAACTCGGGCAGGCCGTCGAGGTAGCCGCATTCGCGGGCCACATCGATCACCCGGTCCATGGCCCGGCCGACCGCCACGATCTCGCGGCCGCAGGCCACGGCCGCCTCGGCCACGGCCCGGATGCGGGCCACGTTCGACGCGAAGGTCGTGACCGCGACCCGGTGCGGCGAATCCGCGATCAGCGTCTTGAGGGTGGCGGCGACCTCCCGCTCGCTCGGCGAGAAGCCCTCGCGCACCACGTTGGTGGAGTCGCAGACGAGCGCTAGGATGCCCTCGTCGCCAAGCGCCGTGAACGCCTCGGGCGAGGTGACCTCGCCGGCCACGGGGGTCGGGTCGATCTTCCAGTCGCCGGTATGGACCACGAGGCCCGCGGCGGTGCGGATCGCGATGGCGTTCGACTCGGGGATCGAGTGCGAGACCGGCACGTATTCGAGCTCGAACGGGCCGACCGTCACCCGGCGGCCCGGCTTCACTTCGCGCAGCTCGACCTTCGGGGCGCCGGGCTCCGAGAGGCGGCGGGTCTCAAGCAGGTTCTTGGCGAAGCGGGTCGCGTAGACCGGCACCTTGAGGCGAGGCCACAGCTCCGAGATCGCCCCGATATGGTCCTCGTGTGCGTGGGTGATGAAGATCCCCAGCAGGTCCTTCCGCCTCTCCTCGATGAAGGAGAGGTCGGGGAACATCAGGTCGATCCCCGGCATCTGCTCCTCGCCGGCGAAGCCCATGCCGCAATCGACCATGATCCACTTCCGGCCCTTCTCCGGACCGAACCCGTAGAGGGCCGCATTCATCCCGATCTCGCCCACGCCGCCGAGCGGCAGGAAGACCAGCTCCTCCTGTCCCATCACCATCTGTCGTCGTCCAACGTCATGCCGCCGTCGCGGCCGTTCCAAAATGCACCTCGCCCGCCGTCACGGTATGCCGTTTTCCGTCGGGGGCGAGGATCACGAGCCGCCCCCCCTCGTCGATGGTCTCGAACACGCCCCGCAGGATGTGTCCGCCGCTCCGCACCGCGATCTCCGACCCAAGACCCGCGGCCCGCGCGAGCCAATCCTCGCGCAGGGGAGCGAAATTCCGTCCTCGGTCCCAGGCGCGTGCTCGCACGGCCATCCGGTCCGAGAGATGTTCCAGTAGCGCTTCGGAGCCGCCCGCGTAACCCGTCGCGGCCAAGCTCGTTGCGCCGAGTCCCTCCGGGGCCGCCGCGACGTTGACGCCGAAGCCGACGACCGCGGCTCTGCGCCCCCCCGGCAGCGTCTCGGCTTCCAGCAGCAACCCTGCCAGCTTGCCGCCGCCGAGCAGCACGTCGTTCGGCCATTTCAACGCGAGAGATCGTGCGCAAGGCGCGCCCCGGGTATCCGGCAGGGTGCCGCAGGTCGCCTCCAGCGCCTCGATCAGGGCCAGGCCGGCGACGAAGCCGAGCTCGGCCAAGTGCTCGGGCGCCACCCCGGCCACCGGCCAGAGCACGCTCGCCGCGAGGTTGCCCGGCAGCGACGCCCAGGTGTTTCCACGGCGCCCCCGGCCCGCCTCCTGCCGCTGGGTCACCACCCAGAGTGGACCGGTCTCACCCGCCTGGGCCTGGGCCATGGCCTCAGTGTTGGTCGAGCCCAGCGTGCCGTGAACGTGCAGGCGGTGGCCCTGGGCCCGCGCCTCGGGTCCGAGACGGTAGCTCAAGGCGTTCGCTTCCGTGCGGGCCCCAGGTGCATCGGAAGGGCCGCAGGCCGCACCGGGCCTAGAACAGCGACCGGGCCGCCCGGCCGGCGACGCCGACCAGCGGTCCGGGCAGCAGGAAGAACAGCACCACGACCACGCTCGACAGGGCCAGCACCACGCGCAGGCCGGGCGCCATCGCCTCGAAGGGCTCCTTCGGCTCGTCGAAATACATGATCTTGACCAGCCGCAGGTAGTAGTAGGCGCCGACCACGCTGGTCACGACGCCGATCACCGCCAGGGTCACGAGGCCGGCCTTGATGGCGGCCGCGAACACGTAGAACTTGGCGAAGAACCCGGCGAGCGGCGGAATGCCAGCCAGCGAGAACATCATCGCGGCGAGGCAGAATGCCAGCCAGGGATGGGTGCGCGACAGGCCCGACAGGTCCTCGATCGACTCGAACATCACGTCCCGGCGCCGGAGCGACAGGATGATCGCAAAGGTCCCCAGCGTCATCGCCAGGTAGATGATCATGTAGGTGACGAGCCCGCTGATCCCCTCCTCGGAACCGCAGGCGAGCCCGATCAGCGCGTAGCCGATATTGGCGATCGATGAGTAGGCCATCAGGCGCTTGATCGAGCGCTGGCCGATGGCCGCGAACGAGCCGAGCGCCATCGAGACCACCGAGACGAAGATGAAGATCTGCTGCCAGATCGCCGTCACGTCCGGCATGGCGCCGATGAACACCCGCACCGTCATGGAGACGGCCGCCATCTTGGGCGCGGTGGCGAAGAAGGCGGTCACCGGGGTGGGCGAGCCCTCGTACACGTCGGGCGTCCACATGTGGAACGGCACCGCCGACATCTTGAAGCAGACGCCCGCGGCCACGAACACGATGCCGAGCACGATGCCCAGGCCCGCATTCTCGTTCAGCGCCGAGACGATGCCGGGGAACGAGACCGTGCCGGTGAAGCCGTAGATCAGCGAGGCGCCGTAGAGCAGCATCCCGGAGGACAGCGCGCCGAGCACGAAGTACTTGAGACCGGCCTCGGTCGACTTGGCGTCGTCCCGGTGGAACGCGGCGATCACGTAGGCGGCGAGCGACTGCAGCTCCAGCCCGAGATAGAGCGCGATCAGGTCGTTGGCCGAGACCATCACCATCATGCCGATGGTGCAGAGCACGATCAACACCGGGAACTCGAACCGGTCGATCCGCTCGCGCTTGAAGAAGTCATGCGCCAGCAGAATCGTCGACGCGGAGCCGAGCAGCACCAGCGACTTCATCACCTTGGAGAACGCGTCGGAGACGAACGCCCCCGACAGGGTGGTGACCCGGCCGTGCGTCGGCTGCGACAGGACGACGAACAGCGCCAGCAGCAGCAGCACCAGGGCGCCGATGCTCACAGTTTCGGCGGAGCGGTCGCCGCGCCAGGCGCCGTACAGGATCATGAGCAGCACGCCGACGCTGAGGATCAGCTCGGGCAGCAGCGGCGCCAGCGAGGGCAGGACGGAGTGGACGGTGGGCATCTGTTCCGTCTCAGCGTGGGAGCGGCAGCGCGGCGGCCGCGGTCTGGGTGTTGGCGAGGGCGGCCTTCATGCCGGTCATCAGCGCTTCCGTGGAGGGCGCGAAGACATCGAGCACGGGGGCCGGGTGCACGCCGTAATAGATCGTCAGCGCCACCAGCGGCGCCAGGATGATCTTCTCGCGGGTGTCGAGATCGAGAATGCCCTGAAGATTGGGCTTCTCGAGCTTGCCGTAGATCACCCGGGCGAACAGCCACAGGGCGTAAGCGGCCGACAGGATGATGCCGAAGGTGGAGAAGAACGCGACGGTCGGGTTCGCCTTGAAGGCCCCCAGCATCGACAGGAACTCGCCGACGAAGCCGGAGGTGCCGGGCAGGCCGACATTGGCCATGGTGAACACCATCATCGCCACCGCGTAGAGCGGCATCCGCTTCACGAGGCCGCCATAGGCCGCGATCTCGCGGGTGTGCATCCGGTCGTAGACCACGCCGACGCAGAGGAAGAGCGCCGCCGCCACGATGCCGTGCGAGATCATCAGGAACAGCGCGCCCTGGATGCCCTGCTCGTTCAGGGTGAACAGGCCGAGCGTCACGAAGCCCATATGGGCGACCGACGAGTAGGCGATCAGCTTCTTGATGTCGGTCTGCATCAGCGCGGTGAGCGACGTGAAGATGATCGCGATCACCGAGAGGGCGAAGACCAGCGGGGCGAAGTCGTGGCTCGCCACCGGCAGCATCGGCAGGGAGATCCGGATGAAGCCGTAGCCGCCCATCTTCAGCAGGATGCCCGCCAGGATCACCGAGCCGGCCGTGGGCGCCTCGACGTGGGCGTCCGGAAGCCAGGTATGGACCGGCCACATCGGCATCTTCACCGCGAACGACGCGAAGAAGGCCAGCCACAGCCAGGTCTGCATGTTCGCCGGGAAGCGGTACTGCAGCAGGGTCGGGATGTCGGTGGTGCCGGCCTGCCAGTACATCGCCATCACGGCGAGCAGCATCAGCACCGAGCCGAGCAGAGTGTAGAGGAAGAACTTGAAGCTGGCGTAGATCCGCCGCTGGCCGCCCCAGATCCCGATGATCAGGAACATCGGGATCAGGCCGGCCTCGAAGAACAGGTAGAACAGCACCAGGTCGAGGGAGGCGAACACGCCGATCATCGTCGTCTCGAGGACGAGGAACGCGACGAAGTATTCCTTCACCCGGACGTGGATCGAGGTCCACGACGCACCGATGCAGAACGGCATCAGGAACGTGGTGAGCAGGATCAGGGGCATCGAGAAGCCGTCGACGCCCAGCTTGAACCGGATCGTCTCGGCGAGCCACGGGTGCGACTCGACGAGCTGGAAGCTCGACGACGTGGCGTCGTAACGGCCCCAGGCCACCAGGGAGAGCACGAAGGTGACGATCGTCGTGGCGAGCGCAGCCCAGCGGGTGTTGCGCGCGACCGATTCCTCGTCGCCCTTCAGGGTGAGGATGAAGGCCGCGCCGCAGAGCGGGACGATCAGCAGGCCGGAGAGGATTCCGAGGCCGAGCATGTCAGTGAACACCCTTGGGCAGGCCGGCCATCAGGTACCAGCTGATCAGGCCGGCCACGCCGATGAGCATGACGAAGGCATAGTGGTAGACGTAGCCGGTCTGCAGGCGGACGACGCCGCGGGTCACGTCGACGACCCGCGCCGCGATGCCGTTGGGACCGAGGCCGTCGATGATCTTCCCGTCGCCCTGCTTCCAGAGGAACAGGCCGAAATCCTTGGCCGGACGCACGAAGATCCGGTCGTAGAGCTCGTCGAAGTACCACTTGTTGAGCAGGAACCGGTACAGCGACGGCTGCTGCGCGGCGAGCGTACCCGGCAGTTCCGGACGGCGGATGTACATCCAGAACGCCAGGACGAAGCCGAGGATCAGCATGATCAGCGGCGCGTAGGAGACGAGCGCCGGGACCTCGTGGATCTCGTGCATGATGTGGTTGTCGGGGCCGTGCGCCAGGGCATGGCCCCAGAACGCGTCCATCCCGGACCCGATGAAGCGGTCGTGGAAGATGATCCCGGCGAACAGGGCGCCGAAGGCGAGGATCGCCAGCGGGATCGTCATCACCAGGGGGCTCTCGTGGGGCGTGTGGTCGCCGTGATGGCCGTGCCCGTGATGGTCGTCCGCGACGAGGTCGCTCTTGTGGGCGGGTTCGACGTCGTGGCCGTGATCGTCGTGGGCCACGCCCTCGGTATGACCCGGGGCGCCGTCGGCCTCGTGCGCCATCGCGGCGTGGGTGGTGCTGGCATGGGAGGTGCCAGCATGCGCGACAGCCGGGGCCGCGTGATCATGCGATCCGTGGATGCCCCAGCGGGCCGGGCCCTCGAAGGTCATGAAGAACAGACGCCAGGAGTAGAACGACGTGAAGAACGCCGCCACCACGGTGCACAGGAAGGCCAGCGTGTGGCCGGGCCGGGTCGAGGCGTAGGCGGCCTCGATGATCGCGTCCTTCGAGTAGTAGCCGGCCGTGTACGGGAAGCCGATCAGCGCGAGCGAGCCGATCGCCATCATGGCGCAGGTGAACGGGATGTGGGAGCGCAGGCCGCCCATGTTCCGCATGTCCTGCTCGTGGTGCATCGCGTGGATGACCGAGCCGGCGCCGAGGAACAGCAGCGCCTTGAAGAAGGCGTGGGTGAACAGGTGGAACACGCCGGCCGAGTAGGCGCCGACGCCGAGCGCCACGAACATGTAGCCGAGCTGCGAGCAGGTCGAGTAGGCGATCACCCGCTTGATGTCGTTCTGCACCAGGCCGATCGTGGCGGCGAAGAAGGCCGTGATGCCGCCGATCACCGTGACGACGATCAGCGCGTTCGGCGCCTCCTCGAACAGCGGCGACAGGCGGGCGACCATGAACACGCCGGCGGTCACCATCGTGGCGGCGTGGATCAGCGCGGAGACCGGGGTCGGCCCCTCCATGGCGTCGGGCAGCCAGGTGTGCAGCAGGAACTGCGCCGACTTGCCCATGGCACCCATGAACAGCAGCAGGCACGCCAGCGTCAGGGCGTTCCAATCATAGCCGAGGAAGTGGAAGCTCAGGGTCTTGATCGCATCGACCTTGCCGAAGATCGCGTCGAACGCCACCGAGCCGGTCAGAACGAAGACCAGGAAGATACCCAGCGAGAAGCCGAAATCGCCGACCCGGTTGACGATGAACGCCTTCATGGCGGCGGCGTTCGCGGAGGGCTTCTCGTACCAGAAGCCGATCAGCAGGTAGGAGGCGAGGCCGACGCCCTCCCAGCCGAAGAACATCTGCACAAGGTTGTCGGCCGTCACCAGCATCAGCATGGCGAAGGTGAACAGCGACAGGTACGCGAAGAACCGCGGCCGGTGCGGATCCTCGTGCATGTAGCCGACGGAGTAGAGGTGCACGAGGGTCGAGACCGTGGTCACGACCACGAGCATCACCCGGGTCAGCGCGTCGACCTTGAAGGCCCAGTCGACCTGGAGGTCGCCGGCCGAGAACCAGGACGCGACCTGCACCCGCTCGGCGTGGCCGCCGTCGAGGAACACGCCCCAGGCGATCAGGGCCGTGAAGGCCAGGAACGCGGTGGTGATGTACTCGCAGGCCCGGGCCCCGATGTACCGGCCGAACAGGCCGGCGATCAGGAAGCCGATCAGCGGGAAGAAGACGATCGCGTGATACATCGCTCTCTTGCAGTCCGTCATCCGGGCCGGCCGCGGGGCGGCGTCCGGATTGTCACTCGGGGCCCGTATGCGCGAGGCCCGTATACGCGGGGCCGCGAAATCGGGTCGCGTGGAGAAGGGGGCTCTAGCCCTTCATCATGCTCACGTCCTCGACCGCGATGGTGCCGCGGTTGCGGAAGAAGACCACGAGGATGGCGAGGCCGATCGCCGATTCGGCGGCCGCGACGGTCAGCACGAACAGGGCGAAGACCTGTCCGGTGATGTCATTCAGCTGCGTCGAGAAGGCGACCAGGTTGATGTTCACCGCGAGCAGGATCAGCTCGATCGACATCAGGATGACGATGATGTTCTTGCGGTTGATGAAGATCCCGAGCACGCCGAGCGTGAACAGGATCGCCGCGACCGTGAGATAGTGGCTCAGGCCGATCATCGTTCGAATCCCCCGCCTTGCATCAAATCGCGCATCAGACCTCGACACCCTGGCGGGAGGGCACCTTGCGGGTCTCCACCGCCATGCTCTGGGTGCGGGCGTTCTGGACCGCGATGTTCTGGCGCTTGACGCCCGGGCGGTCGCGCAGGGTGAGCACGATCGCGCCGATCATCGCCACCAGCAGGATCAGGCCCGCAAGCTGGAAGAAGTAGGCGTAATCCGTGTAGAGCACCCGGCCCAGCGCCTGGGCGTTGGTCAGGTTCTCGGCCGCCGCGACGTTGCCAAGCGGTGCCTGCACGAGGCCCGGATCGATGGTCCAGGAGCCCACCACCAGGAGCAGCTCCACCAGGAAGATCGCCCCGATCAGGCCGCCGACCGGCAGGTATTGCTGGAAGCCCTGGCGCAGTTCGGCGAAGTCCACGTCGAGCATCATCACGACGAACAGGAACAGCACCGCGACCGCGCCGACGTAGACGACGACCAGGATCATCGCCAGGAACTCGGCGCCCATCAGGACGAACAGCCCGGCGGCGTTCACGAAGGCGAGAATCAGGAACAGCACCGAGGCGACGGGATTGCGCGAGGCGATCACCATGAAGCCCGACGCGACCGTGACGCTCGCGAACAGGTAGAAGAAGGCGGCTGCTGCAGTCATGCGCTCGTCGGGATCGGCCGCCGGAGCGGCCCCTTCTGCCTTGCGTGGAAACGGGCCGCAGCGGGCGGCCCGTCTATAGAACCCGGTCGCCGGTGGCACAACAGCACCCCCGGCATGGCTCTAGCGCATCATCCCGGGCAACGGAACCGGGACGACGCGCTATCTCTTTGCGTCGCATCATCTTTTTTCGAAAGCCGGCAACCGCCTTTCGGGATGATGCCCTAGCGGTACGGCGCATCCATCGCGATGTTGCGCGCGATTTCACGCTCCCAGCGATCGCCGTTCAACAGGAGCTTCTGCTTGTCGTAGAGCAGCTCCTCGCGGGTCTCGACCGAGAATTCGAAGTTCGGCCCCTCCACGATGGCGTCCACCGGGCAGGCTTCCTGGCACATGCCGCAATAGATGCACTTCACCATGTCGATGTCGTAGCGGGTGGTGCGGCGGGTGCCGTCGTTGCGGCGCGGGCCCGCCTCGATGGTGATGGCCTGGGCCGGGCAGATCGCCTCGCAGAGCTTGCAGGCGATGCAGCGCTCCTCGCCGTTGGGATAGCGCCGCAGCGCATGTTCCCCCCGGAACCGCGGGCCGCGATGGCCCATCTCGAAGGGGTAGTTGATGGTCGCCTTCGGCTTGAAGAAGTAGCGCATGCCGAGGATCATCCCCGACACGAACTCCTTCAAGAGAAGGCTCTTGGCGACCTGATCCAGCTTCATGCCGTGATCTCCGGTTTGCGTTGGATCACGCGCCCGGGGCCAGGCCGGTGAGCTTCAACACGAAGGCCACGACCACCACCGAGACGAGCGAAATGGGCAGAAAAACCTTCCAGCCGAGGCGCATGAGCTGATCGTAGCGGTAGCGCGGCACGATGGATTTCACCATCGCGAACAGGAAGAACAGGAAGCTGGCCTTCAGGATGAACCAGATCACGCCCGGCACCCAGGTGAACGGCGCGAACGGGATCGGCGACAGCCAGCCGCCCAGGAACAGCACGGTGCCCAGCGCGCACATGCTCATGATGGCGACGTACTCGCCGAGCATGAACAGCAGGTAGGGCGTCGAGGAATACTCGACCATGTACCCGGCCACCAGTTCCGACTCGGCCTCCGGCAGGTCGAAGGGCGGGCGGTTGGTCTCGGCGAGCGCCGAGATGAAGAACACCACGAACATCGGGAACAGCCACAGCCAGTACCAGCCGAACAGGCCGAGGCTGGTGTCCTGCGCCATCACGATGCGCGAGAGGTTCAGCGAGCCGGCGCAAAGCAGCACGCAGATGATCACGAAGCCGAGCGAGACCTCGTAGGAGATCATCTGTGCCGCCGACCGGAGCGCGCCCAGGAACGCGTATTTCGAGTTCGAGGCCCAGCCGCCCATGATGACGCCATAGACGCCGAGCGACGAGATCGCGAAGATGTAGGTGATGCCGACGTTAATGTCGGCGATCGCCCAGCCGTCGGCGAGCGGGATCACCGCCCAGCTCGACAGGGCCAGCATCGCGAAGACCAGCGGCGCCAGCAGGTAGATCGCCTTGTTGGCGCCCGCCGGGATCACCGGCTCCTTCAGCACGAACTTGAGCAGGTCGGCGAAGGATTGCAGCAGCCCGAACGGGCCGACCACGTTGGGTCCGCGCCGGAGCTGCACCGCCGCCCAGATCTTCCGGTCGGCCAGCAGCGCGTAGGCGATGAAGACGAGCAGCGCCGAGAGCAGCACGAAGCTCTTCAGCACGATCAGGAGCACGGTCCCGAGGATTTCGAGCGAGGTCATCGTGAGATCCCTACTCTGCCGCCGCGAGCGGCCGCGCTTCGGCGGCACGCTCGCGAGCCAGGCGCGAGCACTCGGCGAGCACCCGCGAGGCACGGGCGATCGGGTTGGTGAGATAGAAGTCGGTCACCGGCGAAGCGAAGGCGGGGCCGCCCGTGCCGCCGCCGAGACCGGCCAGCCGGTCCACGGCCGCCGCGACATCGCCGGCTTCCACGGTCCCGACCGCCGCGAGATGCGGGTGGGCTGCGTAGAGTGCCCGGCGCAGCGCGGTGAGCGAATCGAACGGCAGGCGCCGGCCCAGCACGTCCGACAGGGCGCGCAGGATCGCCCAATCCTCGCGGGCATCCCCCGGCGGGAACCCGGCTCGGTTGCCCATCTGGACCCGCCCTTCCGTGTTGACCCAGGTCGCCGACTTCTCGGTGTAGGCCGCACCCGGCAGGATCACGTCCGCCCGGGAGGCGCCGCGGTCGCCGTGGGTGCCCTGGTAGACCACGAAGGCGCCCGGGGCGACGTCGCGCTCGTCGGCACCGAGGTTGAACAGCACGTCGACGCCGCCGGTGGCCAGCATGGCCGGGAAATCGAGGCCGCCCTCCCCCGGCACGAAGCCGAGATCGAGGGCGCCGACCCGGGCGGCGGCCGTGTGCAGCACGGCGAAGCCGTTCCACTCCGGCGTCACCGCGCCGATCTTCTTGGCGAGGGTCGCGGCCGCCGCCAGGATACCGGCCTCGACATGGGCGCCGACGATGACGAGCGGAGCCTTCGCGGCCTTGAGGGTCTCGAGGAAGCTGTGCTCGCCGCGGGCGAGGCCCGCGAGCGACTCGGGGCCGGCGCCGATGTAGTGGCTGGGATAGGTCAGGTCGACCGGCTCGCCGATCACCCCGACCGCAAGCGGCGCCATGCGCCAGCGCTTGCGGATGCGCACGTTGAGGAGGGAGGCCTCGGTGCGCGGGTTGGCGCCGACGATCAGGATCGCGTCCGCGGCCTCGATGCCCGGAATGGTCGGGTTGAACAGGTACGAGGCGCGGCCGAGCGCCGGATCGAGGCCGGCATCGGTCTGACGGCAGTCGAGGTTCGGCGAGCCGAGGCTCTTGATCAGCTCGCGAAGCGCAAAGATCTCCTCGACGCCGGCGAGGTCGCCGACCACGGCGCCGATGCGCTTCGGATCGGTGCCCTTCACCTTGGAGGCGATGGCCTGGAACGCCTCGCCCCAGGAGGCGGGCCGCAGCCGGCCGTTCTCGCGCAGGTAGGGCCGGTCGAGGCGCTGCATCCGCAGCCCGTCGACGTGGTAGCGGGTCTTGTCCGAGATCCACTCCTCGTTGATCTCTTCGCTGACCCGCGGCTCGATCTGCATCACCTCGCGGCCGCGGGTGTCGACGCGGATCGACGAGCCGACCGCGTCCATCACGTCGACCGATTCGGTCTTGTTCAGCTCCCAGGGGCGGACGTTGTAGCTCTGCGGGCGGTGGACCAGGGCGCCCACCGGGCACAGATCGGCGACGTTGCCCTGGAGCTCCGAGGCCATCGACTGCTCGAGGTAGCTCGTGATCTCCATGTCCTCGCCGCGGCCGATGGCGCCAAGGTCGGGCACGCCCGCCACCTCCGCCAGGAAGCGCACGCAGCGAGTGCAGTGAATGCAGCGGTTCATCGCGGTCCGCACCAACGGACCGATATGCTTCTCCTCGACCGCGCGCTTGTTCTCCTGGTAGCGGGTCGAATCGACCCCGTAGGCCATCGCCTGGTCCTGCAGGTCGCAATGGCCGCCCTGGTCGCAGATCGGGCAATCGAGCGGGTGGTTGATGAGGAGGAACTCCATCACCCCTTCCCGGGCCTTCTTGGTCAGGCCGGAGCGGGTGAGCACCTCGGGCGGCTCGCCGTTCGGTCCGGGGCGGCAATCCTTCACCGCGTAGGCACAGCTCGCCACCGGCTTGGGTGCGCCCTTCAGCTCGACCAGGCACATCCGGCAATTGCCGGCGATCGACAGGCGCTCGTGGAAGCAGAAGCGCGGGATCTCGGCCCCGGCGGCCTCGCATGCCTGGAGCAGGGTGTATTCGGCCGGTACCTCGACCTCGGTGCCGTCGACGAGGATCTTTGTCATCGGTGCAATCTCAGTGCGGGGCGTCGGCGAGATCGAGGCGACGCTCGATCCTGTCGATCCGCCGGTGAACGCCGGCAGAGTTATCCTCGACCGCGGCCATGCGGCCCTTCCATGCGCGGGCAGCGTCACCCCGGCGATCGGCCGCGTGGTCGATGCGCCGCGGATCGACGAGATTCAGGCTTTCCGGCCGGCCCGTCATCGGCCTACTCGGCCGCCATCGGGATGGGATCGGAATGCGGGTTGGCCGTGTAGCGGTCGATCCGCTTCTCGATCTCGGGCCGGAAGTGCTTGATCAGGCCCTGGATCGGCCAGGCCGCCGCGTCGCCGAGCGCGCAGATCGTGTGACCCTCGATCTGCTTGGTGACCTCGAACAGCATGTCGATCTCGCGCTTCTGCGCGCGGCCCTCGGTCATGCGCTGCATCACGCGCCACATCCAGCCGGTGCCCTCGCGGCAGGGCGTGCACTGGCCGCACGACTCATGCTTGTAGAAGTACGAGATGCGGGTGATCGCCGCGACGATGTCGGTGGACCGGTCGAGCACGATCACCGCCGCGGTCCCAAGGCCGGAGCCGAGGTTGCGCAGGGTGTCGAAGTCCATCTTGGCGTCGATGATCTGATCGGCCGGCACCAGCGGCACCGAGGAGCCGCCCGGGATCGAGCACAGCAGGTTGTCCCAGCCGCCGCGCATGCCGCCGCAATGCCGGTCCACCAGCTCACGGAAGGTGATGCCCAGCTCGGCCTCGACGTTGCACGGCTTGTTGACGTGCCCGGAGACGCAGAACAGCTTCGTGCCGGTGTTGTTCTTGCCGCCGAGGCTGGCGAACCACGAACCGCCCCGGCGCAGGATCGTGCCGGCGACCGCGATCGACTCGACGTTGTTGACCGTCGTCGGGCAGCCGTAGAGGCCCATATTCGCCGGGAACGGCGGCTTGAGCCGCGGCATCCCCTTCTTGCCCTCGAGACTCTCGATCAGCGCCGTCTCCTCGCCGCAGATATAAGCGCCGGCGCCGTGGTGGACGTAGATGTCGAAGGGGAAGTCGTGGACGTTCGACTGGCCGACGAGACGGGCCTCGTAGGCCTCGTCCACCGCCCGCTGCAGGGCGTGTTTCTCGGCCACGTACTCGCCGCGGATATAGATGTAGCAGGCATGCGCGCCCATCGCGAAGCAGGCCAGCATGCAGCCCTCGATCAGGAGATGCGGATCGTGCCGCATGATCTCCCGGTCCTTGCAGGTGCCCGGCTCGGACTCGTCGGCGTTGACCACGAGGTAGTGCGGGCGCCCGTCGGACTTCTTGGGCATGAACGACCACTTGAGGCCGGTGGGGAAGCCCGCGCCGCCGCGACCGCGCAGGCCCGACGCCTTCATCTCCTCGATGATCCAGTCGCGGCCCTGCTCCAGGAGGAACTTGGTCCCGTCCCACGCGCCGCGCTGCTTGGCAGCCTCCAGGCCCGGCGAATGCAGGCCGTAGAGGTTGGTGAAGATGCGATCCTGATCCGACAGCATGTTCTTCGTTCCTCAGCTGACCGGAGCGTCGGTGATGTCGAGGCGGCGCTCGATCCGGGCGAGCCGGGAGTCGAGGGCGCCGAACGTCTCGTAGAGGGTGCCGATATCGGTCTGCACGGGGTTCATCTGCAGTTGCTGCGCCTGCTGATCGCCGCGTACGCCCTTCGACTCGCCGCGCACTTCACGCAGGCCTCCGTCCATGTTCCCGGCGCGCGCCTGCACGACCTTCAGCACCTCGTAGATCCGTTCGTTCGTCACCGCGGTCATGGTGGTCAAACTCCCGTCCCCGACAGCGCCTGAGCCTGGCCCACCCAGTCCTCCCGGTCGATGCGACCTGGGAACGCGAGGTAGGTGCCGACCCAGGTTATCTCGTCGCGGCCCCAGGCGGCGATCTGGTCGAAATGGTAGAGGCCGAGTGCATTCAGGCGCTGGCTGTCGCCCGGGCCGATGCCCTTGATCCGGGTCAGGTCGTCCGGCCGGCCGGCGCGGGCGGCATCCAGGCCGGGCGGACGGGTGCCGACCGCGTTCGCCTTCTGCTCAGGGGTCGCGTCCATCGGCAGGGCCGCCAGGGCGTCCGCGACGCGCGCCTCCTCGGCTTCCGCCGCGACTTCGCCCTCGCTGGCGCCGGACGCCTCCGGCTGCGGCGGGACCGTGCCGCGATCCGGCACAGCCTGGCTGCCCTGGTCGCCCCCGGCCCGCTCGTCCTTGGAGACCGCCTCGGCCGGCGCCTCGCGCACGTCCGCGTCACCCTCCCGGGGGGCGCCGCCCTTCGCCGTCGAGCGGCCGGTCTCGGCCGCGTCCGCCCGATCCTCGGGCTTGACCGGCGTCTCGCCGTTGGCCGCGCGCTGGGCCGGCGCATCGGTGACGGGGCGCTCGGCGGCGCGTCCGGCGTCGGGCCGGGCGGGCTTGGGCTGCGACGCCGCCCGCTGCTCGCTCGACTTCGCCTCGTCCGCCTTCGCGGCGTCGTCGGCGCCGGACTTCGCGGTGTCCTCGAAGCGCTTGCGCCAGGCGCCGACCCGCGAGCCATCGAACAGCGCCGGATCGGTCAGCGTGTCGGGGCCGCCGAGCGGCTCGGATGCCTGGCGCTCGACCTGCGAGCCGACCTTGACCGGCCGGCCGGCGGCGAGGTCATCCATCAGGGTGCCGAGCGATTCGGGCGTCAGATCCTCGTAATAGTCCTGGTTGATCTGGACCATCG
Source organism: Methylobacterium sp. AC315 (assembly GCF_979253755.1). Classification (NCBI taxonomy): domain Bacteria; kingdom Pseudomonadati; phylum Pseudomonadota; class Alphaproteobacteria; order Hyphomicrobiales; family Methylobacteriaceae; genus Methylobacterium; species Methylobacterium sp. AC315. Next base: position 380,564 of record NZ_CEEDEA010000001.1, on the reverse strand, counting down.
GGGCGTTGCAGCAGGCGCCCAGGCACTCGACCTCGAGCCACGAGAAGTTGCCGTCCGGCGAGACGTGGCCGGCGGGGCCGAGGCGCGCCTCGAGCATCTCCTTCAGGCCCCGGGCGCCGCAGGAATCGCACGGCACCGTGCCGCAGACCTGGACCCAGAAGCGCCCCACCGGCTCCAGCGCGAACATCGTGTAGAAGGTGGCCACCTCCAGCACGCGGATGTTGGGCATGCCGAGTTCGGTCGCCACCGCCTCGATGGCGGCCCGGGGCAGCCAGCCGCCGTTCTGCTCCTGCGCCTTCCAGAGCAGCGAGATCACCGCGGAGGCCTGGCGGCCTTCCGGGTACTTTGCGATCTGGGTCTTCGCCCAGGCGGCGTTCTCGGGGGAGAACGCGAAGCTCTGGGGCTGCTCAGAGGCCGGCGCGAGTCTGCGGTTTGCCATCCTGCTAACGCCTTACCGATCCACTTCGCCGAACACGATGTCGAGGGTGCCCAGCACGCACGACACGTCGGCCAGAAGGTGCCCCCGGCACATCCAATCCATCGCCTGAAGATGCGCGAAGCCCGGCGCGCGGATCTTGCAGCGGTACGGCTTGTTGGTCCCGTCGGACACGAGATAGACGCCGAACTCGCCCTTGGGTGCTTCCACGGCGGCGTAGACCTCGCCTTCCGGGACGTGGAAACCCTCGGTGTAGAGCTTGAAGTGGTGGATGAGCGCTTCCATCGAGCGCTTCATCTCCCGGCGGGGCGGCGGCGCGAACTTGCCGTCGATGGCCGCGATTGGGCCCTGACCGGCCGGCTCGCGCAGCTTGGCGCAGCACTGCTTCATGATCTTGGCCGATTCCCGCATTTCCTCCATGCGGATCACCTGCCGGTCATAGGTGTCGCCGTTCCGGCCGACCGGGATGTCGAACGCCATCTCTTCGTAGCACTCGTAGGGCTGCGCCTTGCGCAGGTCCCACGGGATGCCCGAGCCGCGCAGCATGACGCCGGAGAAGCCCCACTCCATGCACTCGTCCACCGAGACGATGCCGATGTCGACGTTGCGCTGCTTGAAGATGCGGTTGGCCATGACGAGGTCGTCGAGATCCTGCACGACCTGCAGGAACGGGTCGCAGAAGGCCTCGATGTCGTCGATCAGCTTGGGCGGCAGGTCCTGGTGGACGCCGCCGGGCCGGAAGTAGTTGGCGTGGAGTCGGGCGCCCGAGGCACGCTCGTAGAAGATCATCAGCTTCTCGCGCTCCTCGAAGCCCCAGAGCGGGGGCGTGAGGGCGCCGACATCCATCGCCTGCGTGGTGACGTTGAGCAGGTGCGACAGCAGGCGACCGATCTCGCAGAACAGCACGCGGATCAGCTGCGCGCGGCGCGGCACCTCGATGCCCGCGAGCTTCTCGATCGCCAGGCAGAAGGCGTGCTCCTGATTCATCGGCGACACGTAGTCGAGCCGGTCGAAATAGGGCGTCGCCTGCAGGTAGGTCTTGTGCTCGATCAGCTTCTCGGTGCCGCGGTGCAGCAGGCCGATATGCGGATCGACGCGCTCGACCACCTCGCCGTCGAGCTCCAGCACAAGGCGCAGCACGCCGTGCGCCGCCGGATGCTGCGGGCCGAAATTGATCGCGAAGTTGCGGATGTTGTGCTCGGTCATCGGGCGGCTCCGCTCCTCAGGCCGACTTCTTCTCGTCGCCCGGGAGCACGTAATCCGTGCCCTCCCAGGGCGAGAGGAAATCGAAGTTCCGGAATTCCTGCGTCAGCTGGACCGGCTCGTAGACGACCCGCGCCTCGTCCTGGTCGTACCGGACCTCGACGAAGCCGGTGAGCGGGAAGTCCTTGCGCAGGGGGTGCCCCTCGAACCCGTAATCGGTGAGCAGCCGGCGCAGGTCCGGATGCCCCGAGAACAGGATGCCGTAGAGGTCGTAGGCCTCGCGCTCGTACCAGTTGGCGGCGGGGAACACCTCGATCGCCGAAGGGACCGGGGTCACCTCGTCGGTCTGCACCTTCACCCGGATGCGCGCGTTGTGGCGCAGCGAGAGCAGGTGGTAGACCACGTCGAAGCGCTTCTCGCGCTGCGGGTAGTCCACGCCGCAGATGTCGATGAAGCTGCGGAACGCGCAGGCCGGGTCGTCGCGCAGGTAGGTCAGCGCGTAGACGATGTCGGAGGACTGGACCACCAGGGTCAGCTCGCCGAACGCGGTGGCGTGGGACACCACCGCCGGGCCGAGCGCGCCGGTGATGCGCGCCGCCATCGCCGCGAGGGCGGACTCGCCGCTCTCCGGCTGCGTATGCGACAGGATCGAGATGCCGTTGGTCATGCCCGCTCCTCAGCGCTCGATCGTGCCGGTGCGGCGGATCTTCTTCTGGAGCAGCAGCACGCCGTAGAGCAGCGCCTCTGCGGTGGGCGGGCAGCCGGGCACGTAGATGTCCACCGGCACGACCCGGTCGCAGCCGCGCACCACCGAATAGGAATAGTGGTAGTAGCCGCCGCCGTTGGCACAGGAGCCCATCGAGATCACGTAGCGCGGCTCCGGCATCTGGTCGTAGACCTTGCGCAGGGCCGGAGCCATCTTGTTGGTCAGGGTGCCGGCGACGATCATCACGTCGGACTGGCGCGGCGAGCCGCGCGGCGCGAAGCCGAACCGCTCGCAATCGTAGCGCGGCATCGACATCTGCATCATCTCGACCGCGCAGCAGGCGAGCCCGAAGGTCATCCACATCAGCGAGCCGGTGCGGGCCCAGTTGATCAGCTCGTCCGTGGTGGTGAGCAGGAAGCCCCTGTCGGCCAGCTCGTCGCTGATCGACAGGAAGGTCGGATCGTCGGCGCCGATCGGCCGGCCGGTGTTGGGATCGATGATCCCCTTCGGCTGGGGCGCGACCGCGGGGGCGCGGGACAGGCTGTGGGTCGTGTCGGTGATCAAGGCCATCGGCGACTCGGAATGCGGTGCGGGCAGGCTGCTGTTGCGAATCAATCCCACTCGAGGGCGCCCTTGCGCCACTCGTAGACGAAACCGACCGTCAGCACGCCCAGGAAGACGATCATCGACCAGAAGCCGAACCAGCCAAGGTCTCCGAAGGTGATCGCCCACGGGAACAGGAACGCGACTTCGAGATCGAAGATGATGAACAGGATCGCCACGAGGTAGAACCGCACGTCGAACTTCATGCGGGCATCGTCGAAGGCATTGAAGCCGCACTCGTAGGCCGAGAGCTTCTCCGGGTCCGGGCTTTTGAACGCAACCAGGAACGGCACGACCAGCAGCGCGGTGGCGATGAACAGAGCAACGCCGATGAACACGATGAGCGGAAGATAGTCCGCCAACAATCCGGTCATGCCAGGGCCTCGCGAGAGCGTCTCGTATCGACGTGGGAAACCGCGGTGCGCCGCCGAACCGGATTCGCCCGTGGAATTGTTCTTATGCCAGGATGCGCGCGGCCGGAGGCTTAGTCGAGCCGCCGACCCGTGACAATGGCTTGTCGCGTCGCACAAAGTGCACGTCGTGCCTTGTGCAGAGATTGGGCGCAGGCGGCTCGCCTGCAACACGACGCAAGCGCGCAGCCCGTCCGGCGCATCGCCGCACAAAACCGTCACGGACACGCTTGACAGTCCCCGGTCTGGCCCATACACCCCGCCCCGTCGCCGGGCGAAACGCCCCCTCGGAAGCGACCACGCCGTGCGGGCGTAGCTCAGTTGGTTAGAGTGCCGGCCTGTCACGCCGGAGGTCGCGGGTTCGAGTCCCGTCGCCCGCGCCACTTCCACAATACCGCTACATGATGCCCGAACCGCGCCTCCGATCGTCTCGGGGGCGTTCTTGCGTTTGCGCTGCCGTTGGGACCGTGATCGGTCGGCAGATCGGCGCCCTCGAACGTGAGATGTCGGCGGCAACGTGGCAGTCCAGCCGCCACGGACGGTTCAGAGCGGGCGCGGAGCCCTCGTCTCATGGCCGATCTTGATCGCCACGACGTTGGCACCGGGGATCGTCACGCCCAGGATCGGCGAGCGCGTGTTGGGCGGCGTCGTTGGCGTGTGCCCACCGACCTCTCATGGATGGTCACACGCACCGACCCAACCGCCTGCCGAGCCCACGTTCCGCTCAACATGCGTACGCCCTCAGGGCCGTGGGACGGCGGCAACCATCTCGATCTCGACATGTGCCCCCAGCGGGAGCGCCGCAACGCCGATCGTCGTGCGCGCCGGGTAGGGGGCCGTGAAGTACTCGGCGTAGACGTGGTTCATCGCGGCGAAGTCGCCCATGTCCGTCAGGAACACGTTGCATTTCACCGCGTCCCCGAAGCCAAGTCCCGCTGCTGTCAGCACAGCTTCGAGGTTTCGAAAGCACTGGTGAACCTGCGCTGTGAACCCGCCTTCGACCAAACGGCCGGTCGTCGCGTCGATCGGAGTCTGACCCGACAAATAGACGGTGTCGCCGGCCCGAACGGCGTGCGCGTAGGGGCCGACGGCAGTTGCACCGGGTGCGGTCACGGCAACTCTGCTCATCAATGGTCCCTCCTGAATGCCGTGGTCGCGTGAGGCTCCATTCCATGCGCACCGGTGCAGAATCAACGCCGGTCCGCCCCCCGCGCCCGGCGCCGTTCATTGCGCCGGCCGATCAGCAGGTCGGTGGCGTCGCGGGGGCCCGGCACGGCCGCGTCGGCGACGTCCTGCGGCGTCAGGCCGATATCCTTCAACTCCCGCGCCGACAGGGTCGAGAGCCGGTGCAGGACGCGCCGGTTCATCGCCGCGCGCGACAGGCCCGTCCGCACCTCGGCCGCGGCCTCGGCGACCGCCCGGGCAGCCCGGGCGAGCCAAGACGATCTGCCCGGGGCGTGGGCGGTTGGGATGAGGCACGGGTCCATGATTCGATCCTTCGTTTGTCCGGAACCCGGCGATCCTGCGGCCATGGGGCTGGCGGCGACAGGAACAGTTCGGTACGGTTTCGAAGAATTGTCCGGTCGGAAAGGCGGTACGGATGAAGGTCGCGAGCAGGCCGGCCAGAACGCGCGTCGAGACCGTGGCCGGCGAGATCCGTGAGCGCATCGCGGCGCGCCATCTCGTGCCCGGGGTCCGGATCCCGTCGGTGCGGGCGTTCGCGGAATCCATGGGCGTGTCGAAATCGACCGTGGTGGAGGCCTATGACCGGCTGGCCGCCGAGGGCACCCTGGTGGCGCGGCCGGGTTCGGGCTTCTACGTCGCCGGCAAGACCCGGCCGCTCTCCCTCCAGGCGATGGGTCCGCGGCTCGACCGGATCGTGGACCCGCTCTGGATCACCCGCCAGGCCCAGCAGGCCGGCGCGGACCAGCTCAAGCCCGGGGCCGGCTGGCTGCCGGATTCGTGGATGCCGCACGAGGCGATCCGGCGCGGCCTGCGCCGGGTGGCCCGGGCCGATCTGGCCGAGATGACCAATTACGACCGCCCGCTCGGCTACGAGCCCCTGCGGATCCAGATCGCCCGCAAGATCGCCGAGAAGGGCGTCGGCGCCGAGCCGGACCAGATCGTGCTGGTCGAATCGGCCACGCAGGCCCTCGATCTGGTCTGCCGCTTCCTGCTCCAGCCCGGCGACACCGTGCTGGTGGACGATCCCTGCTACTTCAATTTCCTGGCGCTGTTGCGAGCCCACCGGGTCGCGGTGGTCGGCGTGCCGCTGACCCCGGAGGGACCGGACCTGCGGGCTCTGGGCACCCTGCTCGAGCGGCACCGCCCGCGCTTCTACCTCACCAACGCGGCGCTCCAGAACCCGACCGGCGCGAGCCTCGCCCCGGTCATCGCCCACCGGCTGCTGAAGCTGTGCGAGGCGCACGACACCCTGATCGTCGAGGACGAGATTTTCGGCGACCTCGAGCCCGAGCCCGCGCCGCGGCTCGCCGGCTTCGATGGGCTGGACCGGGTGATCCAGATCGGCAGCTTCTCCAAAACGTTGTCTGCCGCCGCGCGCTGCGGCTGGATCGCGTTGCGGGCCGACTGGGTCGAGCCGCTGGTCGATCTCAAGCTGGCGCTGAGCCTCGGCAACGGCCACCTCACCGCGGCCCTGGTGCACAGCCTGATCACCGAGGGCTGCTATCGCCGGCATCTGGCCGAGACCAAGCGGCGGCTGGCCGGCGCCATGGTCCAGGCCTCGGCCGAGCTCGGCGCCTGCGGCCTGAAGCCCTGGGCGCAGCCCCGGGGCGGCTTCTTCCTGTGGATGTACCTGCCGGACGGGCGCGACGGCGCCGAGGTGGCGCGCCGGGCGATGGCGCAAGGCATGGTCCTGGCGCCGGGCACCGCGTTCAGCCTCTCGGACGACTGGAACGGCTACATGCGCTTCAACGTCGCCCGTTGCATCGACCCGCGCATCCGGCCGATCCTGCGCGCGGCGCTGGCGTGATCGCTCCGGTGCCATGGCTTTGCGCGCGCAGCGCAGCGACCTGGCGGGGTTCCTCGCTTGATCGGGGTACGGCGCCCAATGGGTCTGCGCCCGATAAGCTTGAGCTTAGGGTGACAGCGTTCGACCCAACTTGGCCGCCTGGTTTGCCACAGGCGCTTCCCGATAGCGGTCATTCGTTGGCCGCCTGGCAACTTCGGCTCGGGGTGGCCACCAAACCCGGACCTCGCGACCCGAAGTGGACATTCCACCTCCGACCCACAGCATTCCCGCGTATCGCGCGCAGAACACTCATGGTCGAAAACCCGAGTTGACACATCGATCCTGAGTTGCGTGTATCGCTTCTCGGGGACCTAGTCATGAGCTCGATTTTCGATGCCTCGGAATGTGATGACTGGCTCCACTCGAAGCAGGCCGAACTCCGCGCGCTTATGGCTGAGGCGCGGTCGGTTCGCCGGGAGGCAGCCGTCATGCGCGAAGCGAACGCGCAGTCTCGTTTCCGCCTGCAACAGGCCTGGGCCAGCATCTCCGCTCAGTGGGGGCTGACACCGCCGGCTGACGCTGAACCCGAGGCGCCCGACCACCCCTTATCTATTCTCGAAGCCTTGAACCTTGCCGGCCTCGATGAAGGCGATCTCGACGACGTGGCCACGTCCATGTGCGCCGCATACCAAGCTGCTGTGGCCAGGGACGACGAGGTACAGGACGTTTTGAGAGACGCGCTGATGTCCATCGGCCGCCACATCGCCGCACAGATGGGCCCCAAGGCAGCGGGTGTCGTCCTAAGTTGACACGCCTTGACCGTTCCTGGGAGAGATCGCGTATGGCAGACGAAGCCTCCCGTGCGGGATCCCTCCAGCTCATCGCCGACGTCCTGGGCGTGCCAGTTTCGACATTCTACGGACGCCCGGACTCGAACGCTCGCCCGATCGATGAGGAGAAGTTGCTGACGGTGCTGGCGAGGTTCCTGCGCGCCTTCGGGGAGGCCGGTAACCTGGTGGAACGCAGACGCTGCGCCGAATGGCTGAGTACCGAGTTCAAGCACCTGGGCATCGGTACGCCGAGAGACAGCTAACCCTCGTTCCGATCACACGGCTTTGTCTCGAAACCACCCTTATCAGACATCACCAGCGCCAAGCGGATCGCGTCCAAACCCTCGATCACGTCCCAACCGCGCGTGATGACGGTGAGCGGCGCAACGAACAGATTGAGGTCGGCCTCACGCCGGCAACAGCAGCTCCGCCTTCAGCCCGCCGAGATCCGATCGCCCGAGGCTTAAGCCGCCGCCGTAGAGCTCGGCGAGTTCGAGGGTGATCGGCAGCCCAAAACCGTGGCCCGGCACGCCCTCGTCGAGGCGCCGTCCGCGGGCCATGACCGCCTCGGCGGCCTCGGCCGCGAGGCCGGCCCCGTCATCCTCCACGGCGACCCGGACGCCGTTCGCCTGCGGGAGTGCCGTCACCCGCACGCGGCTGCGGCACCAGCGGCAGGCGTTGTCGACAAGGTTGCCCAGCATCTCGTCGAGGTCCTGCCCCTCGCAGGGCACCGTGAGGTCGTCCGGCACCGCCAGCTCGATCGCCACGCCCTTCTCGGCGTAGAGGCGCACCAGCGCATCGCGCAGGTCCGAGACCCGGGGCGCCAGGGGCGTGCGCCCCCGGGCCGAGCCGGCGAGCGCCGCCGCCCGGGCCCGGCGCAGGTGGTGGCGGACCCGCCGGTCCATGGCGTCCACCTGCAGGCGCAGGGCGCCCCCGGGATCGCGGGCAGGCTCGGCCAGCGCCATCGACAGGGTCGCCAGCGGCGTCTTGAGGGCGTGGGCGAGGTTGGCGACGTGACCGCGGGCCCGCTCCAGGTTCTGCGCGTTCTGGTCCAGCAGCGCGTTGAGTTCGGCAACCAGCGGCTTGATCTCGGCGGGCTGCTCCTCCGGCACCCGCTCGCGGTGCCCGGTGCGCACGGCGGCGAGGTCGCCGCGCAGGCGCCGCAGCGGCGCCAAGCCGAGGCGCACCTGCAGGGCCAGTCCGGCGATCAGGCAGAGGCCGAGCACGCCGAGCGCCAGCGCCAGGCTGGTCAGGGCCTCGCGCAAGGGGCCGTACAGGGCCGCCCGGGGCGCCGCCGCGACGATCGTGGCGGGGGGCGTGCCCGGCACGTCGAGGATGCGCAGGATCAGCCGCTCCCCCCGCGGCCCGGTGCCGTCCGCCGGATGCGGGCGGTCGGGCTCGTCGTCGGGGCCCGGCTCGGTGACGGTGATATGGCCGCCCCGCAGGGAGCCCGAGCCGAAGGTCTCTGCCCCCCGGCGCACCTCCCAGGCCCAGCCGGGCCCGTCCCGGTCGAAGGGCGGCGCGTCGCGATCCCGGGGCAGAAGGCCCGCCTCCAGGCCGGTCCGCAGCGCGACGATCTGGGCGTCGAGATGCCCTTCGATCTGCCCCCGGACGAAGCGGTGCAGGATCACCCCGATGGCGAGCCCGGCCACCACGAGCGCCGCCAGCACCAGCGCCAGGGCGGCCACCAGCAGGCGGGTCCGCAGGGAGCGGTGCGGCGGCGGTCTCTTCTTCGGCGGCGGCATCAGGCCGGATCCGCGCGCAGGCGGTAGCCGTGGCCCCGCACGCTCTCGATCCGCGCGGGGGCGATCTTCCGGCGCAGGCGGGTGATGATCACCTCCACGGAGTTCGAATCGACATCCGCGTCGCCCTCGTAGACCCGCTCGATCAGGTGCGGGCGCGGCACCACCGCGTCGCGGTTGAGCATCAGGCAGGACAGGACCCGCCATTCGAGGCCCGTGAGCTTGAGCGGCAGGCCCTCGTGCTCGAAGGCGCCGAGCCCCGTATCGAAGCTGAGAGGGCCACAGGCGATCCGGCTCGCCCCGCCGCCCTGCGACCGGCGCACCAGGGCGCGCAGGCGGATCACCAGCTCCTCCACCCGGACCGGCTTGACCAGGTAATCGTCCGCTCCCGCCTTGAACGCCGCGACCTTGTCGCTCCAGCCGTCCCGGGCGGTGAGCACCAGCACCGGCAGGGTCCGCCCGGCCGCCCGCCAGGCGCGCAGCACCGAGACGCCGTCGCCCTTGGGCAGGCCGAGGTCGAGCACCACCGCGTCGTAGCCCTCGGTCTCGCCGAGATGTTGCGCGTCCTCGCCGGTGGCGGCCCGGTCGAGGACGAAGTTCTCCGCGCGCAGGACCTTGGCCAGTTCGGCAGCCAGGGCCGCGTCGTCCTCCACCAGCAGGATTTTCAAACGTTTGCCCCCTCGCGCCCCGGCCCGCCCGACACCGCGGCGCTGCCGGAAGTTAGGGCCGCTCTCTCACGCTGCCCATCCATCCGGCCCCCGGATCTGCACCCGCGGCCAAGTCCTTGATCGCCCGCGCGTCTCGGCGCCGATCCGGCCATAGGCGGACGGCTTTAACCGAGGCTGAACCGGGCGGTTCAGGCCGGATTTGAGGGGGCGTCTTACGAAGGCGCCACGGACCGATCGGGTCCCGAACCTTCTCAAGAGGACGACAACGATGAGCGACGACAACACCATCGACGGCACCGCCCGCGAGATCCGCGAGCCGGCCTCCGCCAAGCCAACCAGAAAGGTCCCGGGGCGGACCTGGGTTGTGGCCGCGATCGCCGCACCCCTGGCTTTGGGTGCCGCCGGCCTGTCCCTGGCGCAGGGCACCGCGTTCCAGCCGACCCCGGTGGATCCGGTGGCGATCCAGGCGCTGGCCCCGTCGAGCGCCACCGCCATCAAGGGCGAGGTCGCCGAGATTTTTGGTAACAAGTTCGTGGTCCAGGATTCCACCGGCCGGGCGCTGGTCGAGACCGGCCCCGCCGGCGAGGGCGGCAACCTCGTGGCCAAAGGCGAGGCCGTGACGGTGCAGGGCCGGTTCGAGACCGGGTTCCTGCATGCCAGCGTGCTGACCCATGGTGACGGCCGCAAGGTGGTGATCGGGCCGGCCGGCGGACCTCCGCGTGGCAGCCTCGACTGGGCCAAGGACAAGCTCGGCCTCGGGCCGAACCCGGACGTGCCGGCGCTGACCGCCGCCGTCCAGGCCGCCGGCTACGGCGACGTGCGGGTGACCGGCCGCGGGCCGCGCCACCTCGACGTCGCGGCCAAGGACCGGGACGGGCGCGAGCACCAGCTCCATGTCGGCTTCGACGGCCAGGTTCGCGTGCGGCCGGTCCCGGGCGCCCGGCTCTGAGGCCTCGGTCGCCTGCATGTGCGCGCCGCCGGACCGATCTCCGGCCCGGCGGTCAGGGCACGATGCAACCGTTTCCCCCCTGCCGCGTCCTCCTGTCACCCAGCTGAACAGGAGGCACCCCTTGGAACCGATGAAGCCGATGGAACCGATGAAGCCGATGGAACCCATGAAGCCCATGGAGCCGATGAAGGGCATGGAGCCCTTCTGGCCGAAGGACCTGGGCGATCCCTCGACCAGCGGCTCCCAGAACGGCATGAAATACGCGTTCTTCCCGGACAAACATCGTCTCCTGATCGAGCGCGACGGCCAGGTCTCAACCTACGATAGCGGTGACCACCGGATCGGCGGCGTCTCGCAGTCGGACGGCAGCACCAAGTCGCTGACCTTCTCGAGCCAGAACGGCGACGTGGATCTGGGCTCGCTCAAAAAGCTCGACTGACCGTCCAAGTCTGATAAGGCCCAGCACCCAACCCGTTGAAAGTGCCGGCCCGCACAGGTTCGGTCAGCCTGGAGGCCGCCCTATCAACCTCCCGGTCGTCCCGGGGCGCCGGAGGCGAGCCCGGGATCCAGAGCCGCCGACGATGCGAAGCCTTGATCCCACGGTGGTTCTGGATCCCGGGTTCCGCTCCGCGACCCCGGGATGACAGGGGCGGCTTCATAAAGGCCTGAGCCTAAGGTCAGCCTTGTCGGGCGAGCGGCACAGAACGCGATTCAAACCCGCCAGAGGGGCTGGGTTCGGGCCATTCGGAAACCAAGCGTTTCGGGTTTGGGACGATGTCTGCGGGTGTTCGACCCAGGGCCGGGAAGCCCAGCCGCCTTTCCCTCCGGCGCCGGGCCATCTAAGCCCGGCCCGGCCATGCGACCCCTCCCGCCGATCCGTCCCGAACCATGCGCGCCTTGATCGATCTCGTTCGCATCATGCATGCGCGCGATCGGCGCCGGCTCGTCCTGATCGCGGCGGGCCTGGCGGGCGCGGCGCTGCTGGAGGTGGTCGGCGTCGCCTCGGTGATCCCGTTCCTGACCCTGGTCGGCGACCCATCGGCGGCGACCCGCGTGCCGTACCTGGCCCAGGCCCGCGAGGCCCTTGGGCTCGCCGACGCGCGCAGCTTCCTGCTGGTCACCGGCGGGGCGGCGCTGCTGGCGATCCTGACCACCGCCGTGGTCAATGCCGGGCTGACCTACGCGCAGCTCCGGTTCACGCATCTGGCCGGCTACGGCTTCAGCCGGCGGATGCTGTTCCGCTACCTCGACCGGGAGCGGCTGTTCTTCGCCCAGGCCAACAGCGCCGAGCTTGCCAAGAACGTCCTGTCCGAGACCGACCGGCTGGTGGTCGGCGTGCTGACCCCGGCCACCGTGCTGGCCTCGCGGGCGACCTCGGCGCTCGCGGTGATCGCGTTCCTGCTGGCCTACGCGCCGCAGCTCGCCCTGATCCTCGGCGGCGGCTTCGGTGGCCTCTATGTCGGGATCTACCTGATCATGCGGGCCCGGCTCGCCCGGCTCGGCGGCCGCTCGGTGGCCGACAACGAGGCAAGGTTCCGGATCGTGCAGGAGACGTTCGGCGCGCTCACGGAATTGAAGCTCTACGGCCGGGCCGAGGCCTTCGCGGGCCGGTTCGACGCCCCGGCGCGTGCCTACGCGATCGCCACCGCCGAGAGCCTGCTCACCGGCCAGATGCCGCGCTTCGTGATCGAGGCCCTGGCCTTCGGCGGGGTGATCGTGGTGGTGCTGTTCGCCCTCGCCCAGGGGCTGGATGTGGCCGGGATCCTGCCGCTGCTCGGCCTGTTCGCCTTCGCGGGCTACCGGATGCTCCCGGCCTTCCAGAACATTTTCACATCCGTCTCCCTGATGCGCTTCTACAGCCCGGTGGTGCGGGTGATCGTCGATGAACTCTCCGGCGAGCGCCGCCCCGGCCCACGCACCGACGAGCGCCTGCCCTTCGGCCGTGCCATCAGGCTGGAGGGGGTCGGCTTCGATTACGGCACCGGCCGGCCGGCGCTGGCCGAGATCGACCTCACGATCCCGGTCAACACGACGATCGGCCTCGCCGGCCGCACCGGCTCGGGCAAGTCGACCCTGGCCGGCCTGCTGCTGGGGGTGCTCACCCCGGGCACGGGCCGGATCACCGTGGACGGGCGCGTGCTCGACGCCAGCGCCCTCCCCGCCTGGCAGAACCGCATCGGCTACGTCCCGCAGGACGTGTTTCTCGTGGACGGCACCGTTGCCGAGAACATCGCCCTCGGCCTCGACGCGCCGGATCTGCCCGCCGTCGAGCGCGCGGCCCGGCTCGCGGGCGCGCATGATTTCGTGGCCGCCCTGCCCCACGGCTACGCCGCGCGCGTCGGCGAGCGCGGCGCGCGGCTCTCCGGCGGCCAGCGCCAGCGCCTCGGCATCGCCCGGGCGCTCTACCACGATCCGGACGTGATCGTGTTCGACGAGGCGACCTCCGCGCTGGACGACGAGACGCAAGGGGCCGTGATGCGCGCCCTGCGGGCGCTCTCGGGCCGGCGCACCGTGATCCTGATCGCCCACCGGCTCTCGACCCTGGAGGGGGCAGACGCGGTCCACGTGCTGGAGGCCGGCCGGATAGTGGCCTCCGGGCCACCGGAGACGATCCTGCCGGGATTGGGGAATGCGGCGTGAGGTGGCGCCCTCCCCTTGCGTCCCGGTCCGCGTCCGTTACCTCGACGGTTCGAGGATCGCCCGGGAGGCACGCTTGAGCACGCGCATCGACCTGACCGCTCCGGACGGCACCACGGCCGTGCTCTCCACCCACGGGGCCGAGCCGGTCTCCTGGCGGGTCGGCGGCACCGAGTACCTGTGGAGCGGCGATCCGGCGCATTGGAACCGGCACGCTCCCTGGCTCTTCCCCGTGGTCGGCGCCTCGGCCGGCGGCCAAGTGACGGTCGGGGCCGCGCGCTACCCGATGGCGCAGCACGGTTTCGCCCGGGACCTGCCGTTCACGGTCGTCGATCGCGGCGCCGACGCGGTGACGCTTCGGCTGACCGACGGGCCGGAGACACGGGTGCATTACCCGTTCGCCTTCCGCCTCGACATCGCGGCCCGGGTGAAGCCGTCCGGGCTCGACCTCACCGTCACCGTGGTCAACACGGGCGACGTTCCCCTGCCCTACGCGCTCGGGTTCCACCCGGCCTTCCCGTGGCCCTTCGCGGGTGGCGAGCGGGCCCGGGACGGCGGCTACGCGGTGGCGTTCGAGCGGCCCGAGCGCCCGTTCGCCCCGCAGGTCGGCCCCGGCGGGCTGCTGCTGCGCGACGAGCAGCCGATCCCGCTGGCCGGCGATACCCTGCCCCTCGACCCGGCGATCTTCACCGAAGCCTTCGTGTTCCGGAATGCGCAGAGCCGATGGATGCGCTTCACCGGACCCGGCCAGGGGGCGGTCAAGGCGATCCGCATGGAGATGGAGGATTTCCCGCACCTCGCCGTCTGGACGAAGCCGACCGCGCCGTTCCTGTCGCTCGAGTGCTGGACCGGCCACGCCGACTGGGCGGATTTCTCCGGCCCGCTTCAGGAGCGCGACGCGCAACGCGTGCTGCCACCGGGTGACGAGGCTCGTCACGGCGTCCGCCTGACCCTGGAAACCTAGCGGTTGCGCGTCTGGGTCGCCCGACCCGAGCCGGGGGCCACCCGCACCGGCGCGGCCCTGGCCGCGCGCGGGCACGCCCCCCTCGTGGCACCGGTGCTGGCGATCGGGCCGACCGGCGCGGAACCGCCCGCCGGTTCGTTCGACGCGCTTCTGTTCACCAGCGCCCACGCGGTGCCGGCCCTCCGGGACACGCAAAGCCTGCGCGGGCTGCCGGTCTTCGCGGTCGGCCCCCGGACCGCCGAGCGTGTGCGCGCGGCGGGGCTCGGGCCTGTTCGGGAGGGACCGGGTGACGCGGCCGGGCTCGCCGCCCTCGTGGCCGAGGTGTTGCCGGCCGGGGCGTGCCTGCTCCACGCCACCGGGACCGCCCGCAAGCCCGAGCCCGAAGCGACCCTGGCGGCCGCCGGATTCACGATAGTGATCGTCGAGGCCTACACGGCGGATCTGGTCCCGACCCTGCCTGCTGCCGTGGGCGACGCACTCGCCGCCGGGGCGCTCGATGCCGCGCTGCATTACTCCCGCCGCAGTGCGGCCGCCGCGCTCGCGCTCGCGGATGGATCGGGACACGGCGGAGCTTTCCGCCGCTTGAGGCATTACTGCCTGTCTGTTGATGTCGCGTTCCCCCTGGAAGCCGCCGGCATCGCGGTCCATTTCGTTGCGGCACGGCCGCGGGAAACGGATCTGCTCGATGCCCTCGCGCCACGCTTCGGCGACGGCGCGCGGTGACAGCGGGACAGAGCCGCCGTATCTCGCCCTCGCGCCCGGTGCCGCCGCGGTGCTACGGGGGCGCGGCGACGCCGAAGAGTTGGAGGACTTGCCCGTGACGCCACCACCCAGCGACGCCGACAAGCCCGGAGCCGGCGGTCCGAAGCCGGGCGGCGCTCCGTCCACCCCTGCGCAACCCGATCCGGGCCGGACCGAATCCCGGCCCGGTGCGAAGTCGCCCGCCCCCGCGGTGGGGGGCGCCAAGCCCGTGCCGGTCGCACCGAATCAGCCGGGTGCACCCGGCACTGGATCTCCGGCGGCCACTCCGCCCAAGCCGGCGACCGAACCGGTCTTAACCGTCAAGCCGGGCAGCCCCGGCGCGGCCGACGGCAAGCCAGAAGCCGGCAAACTACTTGGCGACGGCGCCAAGCCGTCCGCCGCTGGAACGGATCGTCCCGGCGAGAGCAAGCCTGCCGCGACCCAGCCGGGCGCCACGGCCTCTTCGGGCTCCGAGGCCAAGCTGGCGTCCGGCATCGCCGGGCCGAAATCCGAACCCAGCAAACTCGAGCCCGGCAAACTCGAGCCCGGCAAACTCGAACCCGGCAAGCCCGAAGCCGGCAAGGTCGAACCCGGCAAGCCCGAGGCGGTTAAGCCCGATCCCACCAAGCCGGATCCCACCAAGGCTGGCCAGCCGGGTGCGGGCGCACAGAATGGCGGTGGTCCCCGGCCCGGTGCTGCGGCGACCGGTGCCGCGGCCGCTGCGGTCACGGCCGGGCCGATCCTGGACCTGAAGGCCAAGCGCATTCCCGATCCGCCGCAGCCCGGCAAGGACGCCCCGAAGGATGCGCCCAGGGACGGGTCGAAGGACGCTGCGAAGGAAACTGGCAAGGAAACTGCCAAGGACACTGCAAAGGTTGCCGCGAAGGAGCCCCCGAAGGGCTCCGGGACGACGGCCCTGAACCCCGTGACCCCGCCGGCCGGGCGGGCCCGGGCCGGGTTCGGCTCCCTGGCGGCGGCCGGCCTCATCGGCGGCCTGATCGGCGCGGGTGCGCTGTTCGGCGCGGAGCGCGCCGGCCTCGGCACTGTGCGGCCGAACGCCTCCGATCCGTCCCTGTCCGGCCAGGTCGCCTCCCTCGACAAGCGGGTGGACGGGCTCGCCCCGCGCGATGCCGTCGCCGACCTCGACAAGCGTGTCGCCGCCGCAGAGGCCGCGGCCCGGCAGGCTCTGGAGAAGTCCCCGGCCCCCGGCGGCGCTGCGACGGACGGGCAGGCGCCCGGGACGAATGCGGCGGTGCCGGCCGATTTCGCCGCGCGCCTCGACAGCCTCGATCAGCGGGTCGCCGCGCTCCAGGAGGAGCCCGGCCGGGATCAGGGGGGCGATGCCAAGCTCGGCGCGGCCCAGGCGGCCGATCCCAAGCAGGTCGCCGATCTCGATGCGCGCGTGAAGGCGCTCGAGGCGGATCAGCCCGACAAGGGGGCCGCGGCCGAGGCGTCGAAGACGATCGCCGCCCTGCAGGGCGAGGTCGAGCAGCGGACCAAGGCCAATGCCACGGCCGACGCCGCCCTGGGCCAGCGCCTCGACAGCCTTCAGCAGGCCCTCGACGCCCGCGTGAAGGCCGCCACCGAGGCGGTTCAGGCGGCCACGCAGGCGAGCCGCACCGCCGCGGAGGCGGGTCAGACCCAGGCCGCCGAGGCCGCTAAGGCGGTCGACCGCCGCCTGCAGGAGCAGGCCGACAAGATCGCCGCGCTCGACAAGAGCGTGTCCCAGCGGGCCGAAATCTCCACCGTTCAGGCGGCGCTGCGGGTGGTGGTGGCCGATCGCGTCGCCTCGGCGCTCGCGGCCGGCATGCCCTACGCGGAGCCGCTCGCGACGCTGCGCAAGCTGGATCCGGGTGCGGAAGCCCAGGCCACGGCGCTCGCGCCGTTCGCCGAGACCGGCGCGCCGACCACGGCCCAACTCGCCAACGCGTTCCGGCCGGTCGCCGAGCAAGTCGCCGCCAAGCGCCGGTCGCAGCTGGCCCGGAGCGCCGCCGAGACCGGCGATTTCCGCACCAAGCTCCTGAGCATGGCCGACGGCCTCGTGCAGGTGCGCAAGGTCGATGCGCCCGCCACCACGCCGGAGGCGTCCGACGAACCCGAGGCCAAGGTCCAGGCGGCGCTGGACCGCGGCGACCTGCCGGCGGCGTCCGCGGCCTTCGCGGCCCTGCCGCCCGAGATGCGCGACCAGGCCGGCGATTTCGCCGCCAAGCTCAAGGCCCGGGCCGCCGCCGAGGAGTCCGTACGAGCCCTGCTCGCCGGTGTCTTCAAGGCCCTGCCTACGGATGCGGCCTCCGGTGCCGCCCCGGCGGCGCCAGGCCGCTAGGCAGTGACGGCGTCGATCCGCGCCTCGCGCGGCTGCATCTTCTCCGGTCGGGCGCCCAGGCGCCCCGCCTCTCCCGCACCCAGCGGTGGCCGCCCGGCGGCCGTCGACAGGAGACACTGACCCCATGTGGCGCGCCCTCGCCTTCCTGGCCCTGCTCGCACTCGCCGCCTTCGGGGCGGTCTGGATCGCCGACCGGCCCGGCACCGTCACCGTCGTCTGGAACGGCTACCAGATCGGCACCAGCCTCGCGGTCGCCCTGGTCGGCGTGATCGCCGCGGCCATCGTCCTGGGCCTGCTCTGGGCGATCGTGCGCGGCGTGATCGGCCTGCCCGAGGCGCTGGTGCGCGGTTCGGCGGAACGCCGCCGGGCGAAGGGCTTCTCCGCCCTCTCGCGCGGGATGGTGGCGGTGGGCTCGGGCGACCCGCTCGCCGCCCGCCGCTACGCCGGGGATGCCGAGCGGCTGCTCGGCCCCGAGCCGCTGACCCTCCTGCTCAAGGCCCAGGCGGCACAGATCTCCGGCGACCGCGACGCCGCCGAGAGCGCCTTCCAGCGCATGGTCGACGACCCCGAGACCCGGGTGCTCGGCCTGCGCGGCCTGTTCGTCGAGGCGCGCCGCCGCGAGGACGAGACCGCCGCCCGCGCCTACGCGGTGGAGGCGGCCCGCCTCGCTCCGAGCGTGACCTGGGCCAACGAGGCGATGCTGGAGGCGCAATCCGCCGACGGCGACTGGGGCTCCGCTCTCGAGACCATCGAGCGGCGCTCCTCCCTGGGGCTGATCGACAAGCCGACCGCCCGGCGCCAGCGGGCCGTGCTCCTGACGGCGATCGCCGGCGAGCGCGAGGCCGGTGAGCCGGAACTCGCCGCCGAGCGCGCTCTGCAGGCGGTCAAGCTCGCCCCCGACCTGGTACCGGCAGCCTGCATCGCGGGGCGCCTGCTCTCGCGCCGGGGCGACCTGCGCAAGGCCGCCAAGGTCGTCGAGACGGCCTGGAAGACCAATCCGCACCCCGACCTCGCCAAGGTCTATCTCGGCCTGCGCCCCGGTGATTCGGTCCGCGACCGCCTGGCCCGGGCCGAGACCCTGGCCAAACTCACGTCCTGGGATCCGGAATCCCGCCTCGCCGTGGCGCAGGCGTCTCTCGACGCGCGCGAATACGGCCGGGCCCGGGAGGCCCTGAAGCCGCTGCTCGCCGACCGCCCGACCGTCCGCTCCAGCCTGATGATGGCGGCGATCGAGGAGGCCGAGCACGGCGCGGCGTCCGGTCAGGCCCGCGAGTGGCTGTCCCGGGCGGCCCGGGCGCCGCGCGACCCGGTCTGGATCGCCGACGGCATCGCGTCCGACACCTGGGCGCCGGTCTCGCCGGTCAGCGGCCGCCTCGACGCGTTCGCGTGGCGCGAGCCGCCGAACACGTTGGCACCCTCCGAGCCCGCGGTGGAGCCGGAGGAGCCCGACCTGCCGAAGCCCGTCCTCGTCCCGGCCGAACCGATGTCGCGCGCCCCGCTTCCGACCATCATCCCCGCCGCCAGCCCGCCGGCTGGTCCGGGGGCCGACGCGGTCTCCGCCGGCATGGCCTCTGCGGCGGTCCCGGCCTCGGGCGAGCGGGCCGCGCGGCGGACGGCATGAAGGATCGGCTGGTCCGGCCTTAGCCGGATAACGAGAGAAGAGTGGGAGATATCAGTCTTGTACTGAACTTTTCCCTCGGTCGCGCGCTTACGTTGACGTCAGTTGTTGATACTGCGTACCCTGTTGCTGATGCACGCCCGCGCCGACCGAGGATCAGACAATCTGCCCTCCGCTTCATCTCCCTGTCGCGTCGCCGATCCGGCGGGGCGCAACGCGGGTTCCGACCCGGCCGGTCCTGTCGTGACGGCCGCGATCGAGGACACGGCCGAACCGCGCCGGCAGGTGGGCGTTCTGCCGTTTCAGCAGGGGCGCGACGGTGAGAACCGGATCCTCCTGGTGACCTCCCGGGAAAGCCGGCGCTGGGTCATCCCGAAGGGGTGGCCGATGAAGGGCCGCAAGCCGTTCGAAGCAGCGGCACGCGAAGCCTACGAGGAAGCCGGCCTGCGCGGCGATGTCGGCAAGCGGCCACTCGGCTACTACGTCTACCAGAAGCGCCTGAAGAACCTCGACGCGGTCCTGTGCCAGGTCAAGGTGTTCCCGCTGAAGGTTCGCAAGCAGCTCAAGAACTTCCCGGAGGCGAATCAGCGCGAGTTGCGCTGGTTCACGCCTGCCGAGGCCGCCGAGGCCGTGTCCGAACCGGGCCTCGCGGCGATCATTCGCGCCACATGCCGGCAAGTTAAGGCGACGGACGCGTAACCCACCGTTGCCAAGCCGGCGATCATCCGTTATTGCCCCTCTCAGCCGGACGGACACGCCCCCAAGCGGGGTCGCCACGGCGCTTGCTGCGGTAGCTCAGTGGTAGAGCACTTCATTGGTAATGAAGAGGTCGACAGTTCAATCCTGTCTCGCAGCACCAGAATTTCTCCTGACTGACTGATCGTTTCAAGGGTACAGCGGGCTCTTGCTGCGCCGATCCTCGGGTTTGCTTGAAGGATCGCCGGAAAGGCGTCGTCGAGCCTGTCGGCTTCCCGTGGCGCCTAGGATGGCGCGCCGTTCCATCCGTTTGGGGATGATGCAGGATTGAACACGACGGCCCTCTTCACGATGCTGGGTATCGTCCTCGGCTGGGTCGTCCTGGCCGGGGCCGCGCTGCTGGCGGGCCGGATCGCCACCTTCGCGTTCATGGTCCTGACCGTGGTTGCGCTGTTCCTCTATGTGCCCTGGGTCAGGCTGCGCGCCAGCGGGATCGAGGGCTCGAGTCGGCCGGTCCGGTTCTGGACGAATGTCGCGATGCTGGTGGTCAGCCTCGCGGCGGGCCTCGCCTTCGCGGTGATGCTGGCCCGGCGGATGGGGTTCTTGTAGTCGGAGGCCCACGAGAGCGTCGTCTGACGGCTATCTCGAAGTGCCGCATCGTCCCATCGGGGGCATCGGAGTCTCTGCGTCTCCCGCAGGACCAGCAGCGATGCCGGACGCCGAACCGAACCGGCGCCCGATCGCCTCAGTGCTTCGTCAGGCTGTCGAGGGTCTCGTTCTGCCCGAGCGTGTCCGAGAACCGTCCGAGACGGCTCAGGGTCGGCTCGTTCAGGCCACCGGCATTGGCGAAGGTGGCCAACGCGATACCCACCAGAAAGCTGGCTTCCTCGGCGGTGACCGCCCGACCGCTCAGCGTACTGGCCGCCCCGCGCACGGCGAGCACGGCCTGCTGGAACGCGGGGTCGTTCTGCAGCTCCGCCAATCGGGTCATCTGAGGCTTTCTCCTGGATCACGTGTGTTGTCTGCGGCGTCGCCGGAGCCTTTGGACCCATCGGCGGGGATGGTTCAAGGGGTGCCGCGCCTGTGTCCCGGAACCGGGACGATGCCGGCGGCGCTGGTCTGCGTCGAAACCGGATAATCGACCCTCATAAGCGTCACGGTAGGTGTGTTTCACATCATGGATCAAGGTTTCCATCCGGCCGGCTGACGATCCGCAACGGATCGAGATCGCAAAGACCGAGCCGTCCTGAAGGTTGCTCGGGCCCCGCGGCACCGCAGGCTTTGCCCCCGGACACCGGGGCCGGGGTCACGGCCGGTAAACCCTTCGGCGTGAGGATAGCCGGGCTACCATCAGGCACAGGATCGTTGTTCCAGCATGTCGTCACGCGTGTTGACTTACGGGACCGCCGCGCTCCTCGGCGTTCTGCTGCTGCCCTGGCCGGCGGCGGCGCGGATGGGGGTCTCGCCGGCGGTGCGCACCTGGCTGTCCGGCCTCGTCACCCGGATCGACGCGGTCGATCGCGCTGATCGGCACGCGAACACCCGCCGGGCAGCCGGCACCGTGTTGGTGCGGATCGAGATCGCCGCCGACGGTTCGGTGCGTCAGGCCGAGATCGAGCGCAGTTCGGGCTCCCGCGGGCTCGACCGTCTGGCGCTCCGGGCGGTGCAGGGGGCGAGCCCGTTCAGGGCGCCCCCGGTCGAGCTGCTGGCCGAGGACGGGGTCGCCGACCTCAGCGTTCCGGTGCAGTTCGGGCGCTAGAGCATCGTTCCGAAAGGTGGCCGCCGGCTTTCGGAACACGACGATGCGCCGAGCCTCGGCTTCGGAAACCCGTAGTTTGCGACGGTGCGCGGCGCCGTCCTGAAACTTTTGTCGAATCGCCTCCGTTCGCGTCTGCAACCACAAGGCGCGTCCGGGAGGTTGATGGTGAGAGACACATTCGCGCGGCTGCGCCGGGAAGAGACGAACCGGCCGCCCCTGCCCCTGGTGGTCTCGTGGCTGGCGGTGTCGGTCGGGATGTGGGTCGTGATCTACGCCTATTCCGGCCGCGTGATCTGGACCTGGTGACCGGGTTCAGCGATCGTCGTGACGGCTCGCGCCGACAAACGCTCCGATCAGGTAGCCGGACTGGTGGGCCGCCAGATAGGCGAGCAGCACCAGGACCTTCACGGCATCGATCGTGGACGTCAGTGCCCAGAGGGGCAGGCATATCAGGGCGATCAGCACCGAACTCGCCACGACAGCCGGGGCCCGATAGAGCCAGCCTTCCAGAATTCCTGCTGCGCATAAGAGGGCCGCGATAAGCAACAAGCAGCACCCTGTATGGCGTAATAGTAAGATTTATAGCTCAATCCTACGCATGTTGCTATATTAAGCCTTTTAAATTCGGTTTCGTGCGCGCGACGCATATTTTTCCTGGCCGGTCACGGCAGCACCAGGCCGGAGACGCCGTAGATCAATGCCGCGACCAGCGCCGCCGCGGGCATCGTGACCACCCAGGCGATCACGATGCCCTGGGCGATGTTCCAGCGCACCGCCGAAACCCGCCTGGCCGCACCGACTCCGACGATCGCCCCGGTGATCGTGTGGGTAGTGGAGACCGGGATCCCGAACGCGGTGGCGGCAAACAGGGTGACGGCCCCACCGGTCTCGGCGCAGAAGCCCTGCATGGGCGACAGCCGGGTGATCTTCGAGCCCATCGTGTGGACGATGCGCCAGCCGCCGAGCAGCGTGCCGAGCGCCATGGCGGTCTGGCAGGACAGCACCACCCAGAGCGGCACGTGGAACGCACCGCCCTCCTCCCCGTGGGCGTAGAGCAGCACCGCGATGATGCCCATGGTCTTCTGCGCGTCGTTGCCGCCATGGCCGAGCGAGTACAGCGAGGCCGAGACGAACTGCATTCCCCGGAACAGCCGGTCCACCGCGTGAGGGGTCGAGCGCACGAAGATCCACGATACCGCCAGCATCAGCAGCAGCCCGAGGCCGAAGCCCAGGGCGGGCGAGAGCACGATGGCGGCGCTGGTCGCGATCACGCCGGGCCAGACGATCGCGCCGAGGCCCGCCTTGGCGATGCCGGCCCCGAGCAGGCCGCCGATCAGCGCGTGCGAGCTCGAGGATGGGATTCCGGCGTACCACGTGATCAGGTTCCAGCTGATCGCGCCGCCCAGGGCCCCCAGGATCACCCGGTCGGTCACCATGTCGACATCGACGATGCCCGACCCGACCGTGCCGGCCACGTGCAGGCCGAAGATCAGGAACGCCACGAAGTTGAAGAACGCCGCCCAGATGACGGCGTAGCGGGGCGCGAGCACCCGGGTCGACACGATGGTGGCGATCGAGTTTGCGGCGTCGTGCAGCCCGTTCAAGAAATCGAAGAGCAGGGCGACGGCGATGAGGACGATCAGGAGGGTCACGCGGCCGGCTCAGACATGCTCGACCACGATGCTGCTGATCTGGTTCGCGACATCCTCGAACCGGTCCATGACCTTCTCCAGGTGGTCGTACAGCTCGGACCCGACCACGAAGGCCATGGGATCCTGCCGGGAAGCCTTGAACAGGGCCTTGAGCCCGGCATTGTGCAGGTCGTCGGCCCGGCCTTCGAGCTGGATGACCCGCTCGGTCAGGGTGTTCAGGACGGTCGCGTTCTCGCCCAGCGCCCGCAGCTTCGGCATCGCCTCGGCGGTCGCGGCGGCGGCCTCCTGGATCACCGCGCCCATCTCGCGCATCGACGGCTCGAAGGCGGTGACCTCGAACAGCTGCACCGTCTTGGCGGTCTTGAGCATCTGGTCGATGGCGTCGTCCAGGGAGCCGACAAGGGCCTGGATGTCGCCCCGGTCGAACGGGGTGATGAAGGTCCGCCGCACGGCCAGCAGGGCATCCCGGGTGATCGTGTCGGCGGCATCCTCGTGGTCGGCGATCGCCTGGCAGGCCACCGGGACGTCCTGGGTGCCATCGAGCAGGGCCCGGAGCGCGGCCGCGCCGCCGACCAGGGTGGCGGCATGGCGCTCGAACAGGTCGAAGAACCGGTCTTCCTTCGGCATCAACGCACGAAACCAGCCCAGCATGTGACGTCCCGGTTCGAGGATCAGTATCCGTGCAAGCTCGACTGCCAGATACGCCTAGCATGGCGATCGGCGGTTCGCATCAGCCGGCACCGGTCACGCCCTACATTCGGGTCGCTTGCGTCATTGATCATATCGATTTCTATTATCGGTCCTATCTGTTTGGATCATGACGCAGTGCAGCGTAGATAGTGCCTCGACACCGGGCTTCGGACCCGGACAGCAAGAGGTATCCCACCATGACCACGCGTTCCTTGATCCTGGCCGCCCTGGCCTCCATCCCGATGATCGGTTCAGCCCTGGCCGATGAGGCCATCAACCTGACGCCGCCGCTCTACCGGGAGCAGGCCCGGGTGATCTCGACCACCCGTCCCGCGACCGAACTGGCGACCACGCCGCGCCTCGTCCCGGCGGCTCAGACCACCACCCGTGTCGTCACCGCTACCGCGATGCCGACCCGCTGATGCGGGCCGGACGCCTCCCGGCGCATCTTCACGGCGCATCGCTCAGACGCATCCCGGAGCCCCCAGCCCTGCTCCGGGATGCCGCCGACCGAGCGCACCACCCCTGCGCCCGGCGGGTGCCGGACCGGCGGCCCGGGATGCAAGATCCCCAGGCCGCATAGGCGCGCGCGCCCATAAGACCCAGTCGGAATCGCGGATCGACGCGCCTGACAGGGTGCGAACGGTTGCAGTGCAAAACGCGATGCCGCGTCGGCGGTCCGCCCGACAGTGCAGGCTTCGTCCCGATACCGAACTCGTGCACCGCCCCGACCGCCCATGATGTCGGCGCCCGCCGTTCCTGCGCGCGTTCCCCGGTCGATCGCATGAAATGCGGATCCGCCACGGCGACGGGCTCGCTGTTACCGGCCGGGCTCCCCGGACCGGTGCGGCCCGATTGGTAGGTAATCGATCCTTGGCCCTTCTCGGGCTTGCGCCAACCGGCGTCCGAAGGCCGGCCACCGGCGGCTTCTGATCGTCGCCCCTGCGGCTTCGTGTCGAACCCCCCGAATCCGCTTCGGATCCGCTCCGCTCGACCTGGGCCCGGCGAAATCCGAGCTGGGCAGGATCCGCCCATTCCCAGCCAAAGCGAAGTCCCGCCGCGATCGCACGCCGGTCATTCCGCGCGGACCGGCCCGCAGGATAACCCGCTCTCAACGCAGGATTTCATCCGCTGAGCGGGGCTTCCGGACCGGCTATCCCCGGCAACACCCATCTTCATTCCGACAGGTCCCGGGCGGACCGGGAATAGGACGATAGGCTTATGCGCGGTATGGCTCGACAGCAACTGTCAATCCCGAATGCAGCATCGAACCGAGCTGATCTTCATAGGCCGAAAACGGGATCTTGAATGCTGCACAAATACAAATCTTGACAGCAGTGCAACCACGTACGTAATGTTTCCACAGTGTTAAATTTAGGAAAAATAGCTGAGTAGGTTGCCCGTCCACTCGGGTGGCTGACGCGACGTAGGCAAGTTCTCTTGTGCTGCGATGGATCGATCGCGCCCTGCTGCAAGTCTGGGGAAACATTCATGGTCGACTTGACCGGTTATAAACTAACCTTCGACGACGAGTTTAACACCCGGAGCATTTCTCAGACCGGCGCGGGGACCACCTGGGCCGATATCCGCGCGCAAGACCGTGGTGACGCGAATGCCGATGTCGGGTTCGGCCACTCGTCCTTCGTGGACAAGGGGTCTGGCTACGACCCGTTTCAGCTCCAGGACGGCGCCCTGTCGATCACGGCGGTCCCGGACAGAACTTCGTCGGGCGTGCCGGGCAGCTGGGAATCCGGCCTGCTGACGACCCAGGGCAATTTCTCGCAGACCTACGGGTATTTCGAAGTCCGGGCCGACTTCTCCGAACAGGTCGGCGCCTGGGACGCGTTCTGGCTGCTGCCCAACCAGCAGAAGGCCGACCCCTACAACGCGGGCCAGCACCAGGAGCTTGACGTCGTCGAGCGCTACGGCGACGGGCCGAGCACCGTCTACAGCACGATCCACACGACGGATCAGACGCCGAACATCCCCTGGCAGCAGAACCGCCAGGTCACGAGCGTGATGCCGGACCAGACCGGCTATCATACCTACGGCATGAACTGGCAGGCCGACCGGATCAGCTTCTACGTGGACGGCCAGATGACCGGCTCGCAGGCGACGCCGTCGGATCTGCACAGCCCGATGTACATGCTGGTGAACCTGGCCACCCAGGGGGGCGGCAGCAACAACGCCGATCTCGCCGGCGTGCCGATCAGCTCGAAGATCGACTACGTCCGAGCCTATTCGAACGATCCGACCGCAGCCGCCGTGAAGCGCGACACCGTGTCGAGCCCCGACGGCCGGGATCCGGGCCTGTACGGCGCCGCCGCGGCAACCTCGACGAACACGACGACAGCCGCCGCGACCACGGCGAGTGCGGCGAAGGGCACGACGAGCACGGCCACGAGCGTGGCTTCGTCGGCAGCGTCGGCCACCAAGCCGGCGACCGGTTCGACCACCGGCACGGCATCGGGAACGACCAACCCGACGAACGGCTCGGCCGCCGCGCCGACGACGAGTTCCACGGCCACGATTGCCGCGACCCCCAAGCCCACCCTCTCGACGGCGCCGAACGGGGCTGCCTCCCCGTCGAGCGTCAGCCCGAACGGAGGCGTGTCCCCCGCCGCCGCACCGACACCGGCCGCTCCGACGACGGGGTCCGGCGCCTCCACGCCGTCAGCCGTTCAGAACCCGCCTGTCGGCGCGTCTTCGGGCTCGACCAACGCCACACCGGGAACGAGCGCGCCCACCGCCAGCGCTGCGCCCACGACGGCCTCATCGACGGCTCCATCGGCGGTCCCTGCCGCAAGCACGACCCCCACGACGGCGCAAAGCAGCGCCCCGGTCGCATCGACCGGCACTGCTCCGAGCGCGACCGGCAGCGGTGCGAACGGTGCAACGCAGGCGTCCACCGCGAGCGCGACGCCGCCGGCTGCAACCTCCACGACGAGTGCGAGCGGCTCGGCGACTCCGACCACGGGTTCCACCGCCGCGTCTGCGCCGGCCAGCACCGGGAGCGGAACCGGCCCGGCAGGCGGCAGTGCGACGACGGGGTCCCCTTCGACCACCCTCAGCGCAGCACCTGCCGCGCCGACGCCGAATGCCGCCGGCACGACGCCCTCGACGGTGACCGCCAGCGCGCCGACCAGTGCCGCTTCCAGCGCGGTGAGCAGCACGAGCGGCGGATCGCACACGACCGCGAGCGCGCCGTCCCAGACCGCCGCGGAGACGACTCACCCGGGTGGTGCGACCCATTCGGGCGGTGCGACTCTTGCGGCCACGGGTTCGACTCCCCCTCCGACCATCGTCGGCGCAGCGCCTCAGGCCCCTGCCCCGACGACGAACTCCGCGGGGACGGCGAATCTGTCCGCGTCCCCCGTGTCGGGTCAGTCCGCGGCCGCCTCGACAACGCCGGCAAACGGCATGGCCCACACGCCGACCGCAGGACCGAGCGCGGCGGCCTCGGCGGCCCTCGACACAACGGCGGTGACGACCCCGCCCGGTGGGTCCGGCGCAAACGGTGTCGCGAGCCCGGCAAGCGTAGTCCCGGTGGCGAGCAGCGCCACCGCGCAGCCGGCCATGGCCACCGCTCCGACCAATTCGGCCTCGACGGTGGCACCCGGCTCCGGCGGTACGGCGCGGCCGGTGCTGGGCAGCGCAACCCGTTCTCCCGCCGGCACGCAGAACCCGTACCCGCCGACCGGCAACCCGATCGCCGCCGCGCCGACGGCCCCCATCAATCCGGGCAGCGTAACGAGCGCGTCCCCAGCCGCATCCGCGGGCGCCACGAGCCCGCAGGGTCCCGCCGTCCCGGCGGTGAGCAAGGCTCCCACCTATGAGACGTTCTCCGTCCCCGAGAGCCAGCGGAAAGCCGCGATCGCCCTGATGGCCAAGATCAACAAGGGCGAAGCCAGCGCACCCGCGACCACCGACTGGTTCACCAAACTGTCCAACATCCTGATGCACCTCTGGTAGGCGCCGCTTTCGAACGCGGTTTCGGAAGGCGCCTGCGAGCGCGGGCCGCTTCGCTCAGCGGGACCTGCGGATGTCCGCAGCCGGCGGGATGGTGCGTGGTGTGGCCCCGAGGGTCGCGCCCGGCGCCTGCCGGCACCCGTTGCCTCCCGGTACGAGAAGGTCGCCGGCGGTTGATCCACCGGGTGGCCGCTGCTCGATGTTGCCGCGCGGCAAACCGCGAAACGGCAGCCCGGCGCGATGCCACGGCCTCGACGCATCGTTCTGGCTTGCGCCGAGCCGGCATCCACGTGGCTGGCGAGCGCTCGGGCTGGAGCGGGTCCGCTGCGAGGGGACGCCGCGACTCGGGCCCACCTGTGCCGGGCGCGATCCGGGACGCGGATACGCCAGCCGCCTCCCGGCAGCGGATCGGCTCCGTTCCGATCCGTCGAGCGGCACGGGCTGTCTCACGACGCGGCCTCCCTCGCCAGCATCGGCCGCGCGCCGCATCTCGAGGCACCTCCTGGCGGCCGCGGTACTCGACACGGTCGCGCCACCGGATCGGACGGGGGTACGCGTCGACGATGGGATGCGGCGTCTCGAATGCAATAACGGCGACCTGCCCGCTCAGTATGGCGGTCGTTCTCCCATCGGGATAGCCGGGCCTGGCGAGCCGCCCCGCGTCCGGGCTTCAAGATTGGCATTTCACATTCGGTAATCAATTCAAACGAAGCCGGTCGTTTCCGCGGCGCGAATGCCGATTATCAGTAGAAATCCGCTCTGATGGCCCGCCTTTTGAAGTCGGCGCGCGCACGGCCTGTGGTATCCATTGCAAACCGGCGGCCGAATCGGGTTTGTCCTGCGCAGAGACACCGCGGCATCGCGGGGCGCGCGACACCTGAGGAGGGTGGTTGCGGCTTGGATCGATCGGTTGGCCCGGTCGGCGCAGTGACCGGAGGCGTATCGACGATGATGATCGCTATTCCCGCCTTGCTGATGGGAGCGACCCTGGCGGTGCCGGTCGCGGACCGCGTGCCGGTCTTCGATGTCGGGCCGGGGTGCCGGGCGGCCACCACGCTGATGACCCTCGATCCCAGGCGGCAGAAACTCTGCCTCGACGATGAGGCGTCGGCACGCGCGCAGGTCGCCCAGAAATGGTCGCGCTATGCGGCCGTCGACCGGACGCGCTGCACCGCGGAGGCCCAGCTGGATGGGCTGCCGAGCTACGTCGATCTGCTCGAGTGCCTGACCCTCGCCCGCGAGGCCAAGGCGGAAGACACGTGGTAGCCGCGGCAGGATCTCTGCCCACGACCGTCCCGTAACGATCCCAGTCGAGGGGCCGCCCGTGCCGATCGCGCCACTGCTTTCCGGACCCGTCCGCGTTCTGGTCGTCGCGACCATCGCGGCGCTGGCGGCCGGGTGCCGCGACACCAACCAGTACGTTCCGCCGCCGCCCCCGAGCGTCTCGGTGGCGCAGCCGGTCGTGCGCAACGTGACGCGCTACTTCGAGCTCACCGGCAACACCAAGGCGTTCGCGGCAATCGATCTCGAGGCCCGCGTCCAGGGATTTCTGGAGGGGATCAGCTACACGGACGGGGCCGTGGTGAAGAAGGGCGCGCCGCTCTTCTCCATCCAGCGCAACACCTACGAGGCGCAGCTCAAGCAGGCGCAGGGCGCCCTCGCCGCGCAGCAGGCCGCCCTGGCCAACGCCCAGTCGGAGTATCAGCGCCAGTTCACCCTGGGCCGGCAGGAATTCGCCTCGCAGGCGCGGGTGGAGGATGCCAAGACCAAGCTGGACCAGGCCACCGCCGCCGTGCTGGAAGCGCAGGCCAACCTCGATATCGCCGCGATCAACCTCGGCTACACGCAGGTCTCCGCGCCCTTCGACGGCGTGGTCACCAACCACCTGGTGGATGTCGGGGCGCTCGTCGGCATCAGCGGACCGACCAAGCTGGCGCAGCTCGTGCGCATCGACCCGCTCTACATCTACTTCAACGTCGGCGAGCAGCAGGTCCTGCGGGTCAAGCAGCACCTGCTCGCGACGCAGCGGACGTTGGGCGACCTGTCCAAGATCCCGGTGGAGATCGGCCTGCAGGACGAGGCCGGCTATCCGCATATCGGCAAGCTGGACTACCTCGCGCCGCAGGTGGACCCGTCCACCGGCACGCTGCTGGCCCGGGCGCTCATCGACAACGCCGATCATGCGCTCCTGCCGGGCCTGTTCGTGCGGGTCCGGATCCCGGTCGGACGCGACGACAAGGCCCTGCTGGTCCGCGACGACGCCATCGGGACCAACCAGCAGGGCAGCTACCTGCTCACGGTCGGGGCCGACGACACGGTCTCGCAGCGGGTGGTGAC
This sequence comes from Methylobacterium sp. AC315, assembly GCF_979253755.1. Classification (NCBI taxonomy): domain Bacteria; kingdom Pseudomonadati; phylum Pseudomonadota; class Alphaproteobacteria; order Hyphomicrobiales; family Methylobacteriaceae; genus Methylobacterium; species Methylobacterium sp. AC315. The sequence goes on along the minus strand of NZ_CEEDEA010000001.1, from coordinate 350,660 downwards.
GCTCGGTCCGCGGGACGGGCGCGAACGCGTGATCCAGACGGGGCTCAAACCCGACGAGTGGGTCGTCACGGACGGCATCCAGCGGGCCATCCCGGGGGCCAAGGTCGCGCCCCGGAAGGTGGCGCCGGCCGATGCTTCGGCCGACCCGGCGGCGATCCGGCGGTGAGACGCCGGCCGTCGGCACCCGTCGATCCGCGCTCCCGCCGATCCGGCGGGCCGCCCCTGAGACGCCGGCACCGAGGGTCCACGGCATGATCTCGCGCTTCTTCATCGAGCGGCCTGTCCTGGCCAACGTGCTCGCCCTGGTGATGGTGCTGGTCGGCGCGGTGTCGCTGTTCAACCTGCCCGTGTCGCAATACCCGAACGTCGTCCCGCCGACGGTCCAGGTCACCACGCGCTATCCGGGGGCGAGCGCCCGCACGGTGATCGACACGGTGGCGCTGCCGATCGAGCAGCAGGTCAACGGCGTCGAGGGCATGCTCTACATGCAGTCGACCAGCGCCAGCGACGGCACCTACACCCTCACGGTCACGTTCGCGATCGGCACGGACGGCGACCAGGCCCAGGTGCTGGTGCAGAACCGCGTCGCCATCGCGATGTCGTCGCTGCCGCAGGCGGTGCAGGTCCAGGGCGTCACGACCCAGAAGAAGTCCACCGCGGTCCTGCAATTCGTGACCCTGTCCGCCCCCGATGGGACATTCGACAGCCTGTTCCTGTCGAATTACGGCGTCATCAACGTTCAGAACGAGCTGGCCCGGCTCCCGGGCGTCGGCAACGTCACGGTGTTCGGCGCCGGCCAGTACGCGATGCGGATCTGGCTGGACCCCGACCTCGTGCAGGCCCGGGGTCTCACCCCCGACGCCATCGTCACCATCGTCCAGCAGCAGAGCCAGGAGGTCACCGCCGGGGCCGTGGGCATGCCGCCGGTCCCGGCCGGCCAGGATTTCCAGTACACCCTCAACGTCAACGGGCGGCTGAACGACGCCCCGGACTTCGAGAACATCGTCATCAAGGCGGATGCGCAGGACGGCGGCCGCATCACCCGCCTGCGCGACGTCGGCCGCGTCGAGCTCGGCGCGCAGACCTACAGCCAGTCGTTCACCCTGAACGGTCAGCCCGCCGCCGGCCTCGGCATCTTCCAGCTGCCGGAGGCGAACGCGCTCACGGTGGCGGGGGCGGTCCGCACCCGGATGGGCGAGCTGGCCAAGAGCTTCCCGCCGGGCCTCGTCTACAGCATCCCGTTCGACACGACCGGGTTCGTGCAGGCCTCGATCCACGAGGTCTACACGACGCTGTTCGAGGCCGCCGTCCTGGTCCTGATCGTCATCCTGGTCTTCGTGCAGGACTGGCGCGCCATGCTGGTGCCGGCGACGACGGTCCCGGTGACGATCATCGGCGCCTTCGCGGCGATGGCGGCGATGGGCTTCAGCGTGAACCTCTCTACGCTGTTTGCCATCGTGCTGGCCATCGGCATCGTGGTGGACGATGCCATCGTGATCGTCGAGGGCGTCGCCCACCATATCGACCAGGGGCTCTCGCCCCGGGCGGCGGCCGAGAAGGCGATGGAGGAGCTGTTCGGCCCGATCATCGGCATCACCCTGGTGCTGATGTCGGTCTTCGTGCCGGCCGCGTTCCTGCCCGGCCTGACCGGGCAGCTCTACAAGCAGTTCGCCCTGGTGATCGCCGCCACCGCCCTGATCAGCGCGGTCAACGCCGCCACGTTGAAGCCGACCCAGTGCGCCCTGTGGCTGCGCAAGCCGGTCCCGCCTGAGGAGCGCAACGTGTTCTACCGCGGCTTCAACCGCGTCTACGGCGTCGCCGAAGGCTGGTACGCAAGGCTGATCGGCCACATGGTCCGGCGCAGCGGCGTCATGGTCGCCGTCGCGCTCCTGCTGATCGGCCTGGCCGGATGGGGGCTGACCCGCCTTCCGACCGCGTTCCTGCCGACCGAGGACCAGGGCTACGTCCTCATCGGGGCGCAGCTGCCGGACGGCGCCTCGAAGGAGCGCACCGACGCGGTGATGCAGCGGATCAGCGCGCACGCGAAGGCGACGCCCGGCGTGGACAACGTGCTCACCATCAGCGGTATCTCGGTCCTCGATGCCAACGCCACCCTGCCCAACGCCGGCGTCGCCTACGTCGTGCTCAAGGATTGGGGTGCCCGGGGCAAGGAGAAGGGCCAGGACCTGCGCAGCCTCTACGAGCGCTTCAACGCGATGCTGGAGGGGGTGGAGGGCGCCTCGACCTTCGTGCTCATCCCCCCGCCGATCCAGGGCATCGGCAATGCCAGCGGCTTCACCATGCAGGTGGAGTTGCGCAACGGCGACTTCGACTACCCGCTGCTGGAAAGCCTCGCCCGGACGATCGTCGCCGACGGGACCGCGCAATCCGGGCTGCAGAAGCTCAACACCTCGTTCCGGGCCGGCGTGCCGCAGATCGCGATCGCGGTGGACCGGATCAAGGCCGAGGCCCTGGGCGTGACGGTCGGACAGGTGTTCTCGACGCTGTCGAGCTACGTCGGATCGTCCTACGTCACGCAGTTCAACAAGTTCGGCCGGACCTTCCAGGTCTACGTGCAGGCCGCGCCCGATTACCGGCTGCGCCCGGAGGACATCCAGAACCTGAAGGTGCGCGCCGGCAACGGCGTGATGGTGCCGCTCGGCACCGTCGTCGAGATCAAGTCGGTGCAGGGCCCATCCCTGATCAGCCTCTACAACCTCTACCCGACGGCCGCGATCGTGGGTGGGGCGGCCCCCGGCTTCAGCTCCGGGCAGTCGCTGGACCTGATGCAGCAGATCGCCGCGAAGGTGCTGCCGCCGGGCACGGGCTACGACTGGACGGCGATGTCGTATCAGGAGAAGGCCGTGGGCTCCCAGATCTACTGGGTGTTCGCGCTGGCCATCGTGCTCGTCTACCTCGTGCTGGCCGGGCAGTACGAGAGCTGGATCCTGCCGCTGGCGGTCCTGCTCGGCGTGCCGCTGGCGCTCCTGGGGACGGTCGGGGCCCTGCTGTCGCTCGGCGTCGCCAACAACCTCTACACGCAGATCGGCCTGATCCTGCTGATCGCGCTGGCGAGCAAGAACGCCATCCTGATCGTCGAGGTCGCCCGCGAGAAGCGGCAGGCCGGGCTCGACATCGCGGCGGCGGCCGTGGAGGCGGCGCGGCTGCGTTTCCGCCCGATCCTGATGACCTCGTTCGCCTTCATCCTCGGCGTGCTGCCGCTGGTCACCGCCACCGGGGCGGGGGCGGCGGCGCGCAAGTCGATCGGCATCGCGGTGTTCAGCGGCATGCTCGCCTCGACCTGCCTGGCGGTGCTGTTCGTGCCGTCCTTCTACGTCATCCTGCAGCGCCTCGAGGAGCGCCGCGCGCGGGGCCCGCGGCCCGCACCGGCCGGGACGGTCGCGGCGGTCTCGGAGAGCCCCTGACCGCCATGACGCCCGGCCGGGATCTCAGGAGCGACGCGGATGCGTCGAAGCCTGTCCGCCGCCGTAGCGATTCGCGTCATTCGTCGCGCGGTCGAAACGCCTATCTCAACGCGCAACAATAGACCTCGCACTCGCCCTTCCCCTTGAGGGCGACCTTGCCGACGGGACGGATCGCGCCGCCATCCTGCACCCGGGTCGAGGCCTCCTCCGACAGGTGGACGGCGCATCCGTCGCCGAGCGCACAGAGGCGGGCGGCGACGTTCACGGTGTCGCCCCAGAGATCGAAGGTGAACTTGGACCGGCCGACGATGCCGCCGACCACGGAACCGATGTGGATGCCGGCGCGGATCCGCCAGCCGGTCGGCCCGTCACCCGCGATGGCGACCATGTCCCGGGCGCAGCGCACCGCCGCGGTCACCGGGTCGGCGTGGGGCGACAGCAGGTTGGCGGTCGCCATGAAGGCGTCGCCGATCGTCTTGATCTTCTCCATGCCGTGCGTGTGGGCCACCACCTCGAACGCTTCCGCGAGGCGCTGAACCTCGGCGACCACGGCTTCGGGGCCTTGGGTGTGGCACCACGCCGTGAATCCCACGAGATCGATGAACAGCACCGCGACATCGTCGAAGAGCCGGGGCTTGACCTGCCCGGTGGTCATCAATTCGCTCACCGCCGCCACGGGCAGGATCGCGTGGAGCAGGTCGTCGGCGCGCTTGCGCTGCCGCTCGATGGTTTCGAGATGCGCCATCTCCCGGTCGTGGAGCCGCTTCCGGTCCAGGCACGCGCGGATCCGGGCTTCGAGCAGCACCGGCTCGAAGGGCTTCGGCAGGTAATCCTCGGCCCCCATCTCGATGCAGCGCACGATGCTGCTGATCTCGGTCAGCGCCGAGATCATGACCACCGGGGTATGGCGCAGCCGCTCGTGCGCCTTGATGCGGTCGAGTACGGCGTAGCCGTCGAGGATCGGCATCATCACGTCGAGCAGGACCAGATCGAACGGCTCCGCGTTCAGCAGATCGAGGGCCGCGCGCCCGTTGGCGGCCCGGACGCTCGCATGGCCGAGAAGCTCCAGTTCCTGCTCCAGCAGGTCGAGGTTGAAGGCTTCGTCGTCGACGATGAGGATGCGCGCTGGGTCCACGGGTCTCGCTCTCTCCGGGCCGATGCCACTCTGGGCTGAAGCCTCTCTGGGGCCGCCCGCGCTCAGTCGAGCCAGTGTTGCAGCTTGGCGAACAGCAGGTCCTCGTCGACGGGCTTCGTCATGAAGTCGTCGCAGCCCGCCGCCTTGGCCTTGTCGGCGTCGCCGCTCATCGCGTTGGCGGTGATCGCGATGACGGGAATGCCGGCCGTCGCCGGGTCGGCCTTGATCCGCCGCGTCGCCTCCCAGCCGTCGATGACCGGCAGCGAGAGGTCCATCAGGATCAGGTCCGGGGTGTGGCTCGCGGCCATCGCGACGCCGGCGGCGCCGTCGACCGCCATCATCAGCGCGTAGTCGTCCTCCAGGAGCTGCATCAGCAGGTCGCGGTTGAGCGCGACGTCTTCGACGATGAGGATGGTCTTCATCCGCCGACCTCCTCGGAGGCTGCGTGCGGGCGATCCAGCGGTCCTGCCGCGGCCTTTCCGATGGCAGCGCTCATTGCGTCACCTCGGCCGCCGGGTTGTCCGCCAGCGGCAACGCCCGCCTGACCTCCCGGACCAGGGCGTCGCGGTCGAGGCCCTGCTTGTCGATCAGTCCGCGCACGCGCTCCCGGAGCATGCCCTGGTCGGCCGCGTTCAACGACGCCGCCGTCAGGACGACGACGGGGATCGTGCGGCCGACGGGATCGGCCTGGAGATGGTCGAGGAAGGTGAGGCCGTCCATGCCCGGCATCAGCAGGTCGAGGAGGATCACGCTCGGGCGCGCCTGCGCGATGCGCTCGAGGCCCGCGGCGCCGTCCGGGGCCCAGTCGATCGTGCAGCCCTCGGTGTCCAGCAGCTGGCGGACGAGGTCGACCACGTTCGGGTCGTCGTCGACTACCAGGATGCGCTCGCTGTTGGGGGCGGCGCGCCCGAGGGCGCCGATCAGCGACTCGCGCTCGAACGGCTTCACGATGTAGTCGCTGGCGCCGAGGTGGAAGCCGAGCTCCTTCTGGTCGACGATCGAGATCAGGATGACCGGGATCTCGCGCGTCAGCGGGTCGGTCTTGAGCGCGTGCAGCACCTGCCACCCGTCCGTGCCCGGCATCATGATGTCGAGGGTGATCGCGCGCGGCTGAAGTGCGCGCGCCTTGCGCAGGCCCTCCTCGGCGTTGGGGGCGCCGACCACCTCGTAGCCGGCGTCCGACAGGTTCTCCTGCAGCAGGTAGACGACGTTCGGGTCGTCATCGATCGCGAGCACGAGCCTGGACCCGGTCCGGGGCGCGGCAGCCGTCGCGGGCGCCGACGGCTTCGGGCTCGGCTGGAGTTCGAGAGCGCCCTCGACCCGCTGCGGGATGGTGAGGGTGAAGGTCGAGCCCACACCCTCCCGGCTCTCCACCGCCACGTCCCCGCCGAGCATCCGCGCCAGCCGGTGGCTGATGGCGAGGCCGAGCCCGGTGCCGCTGTGGGCGCGGCTCGCGGAGTTGTCGACCTGCTGGAACTCCTCGAAGATCACGGTCAGCGCCGCGTCCGGGATGCCGATGCCCGTATCCGCGACCGCGAGCGCGATCCGGTCTCCGACCGCGCGGGCCCGCAGCGTCACCGAGCCGGTCTCAGTGAACTTGATGGCGTTGCTGAGGAGGTTGATGAGGATCTGCTTGAGCTTTTCCTGGTCGGTGAAGACCGTCTCCGGCAGGCCCTCCACGTCCTTGACCAGCTGCACGCGCTCGCTCTTGACCAGGGGCTCGACCGTCCGGAGGCAGATGTCGATGATGGGCTCCAGCGCAAACTGTGCCGCCTTCACCTCCATCCGCCCGGCCTCGACCTTGGCCAGGTCGAGAATGGTGTTGATGAGCGACAGCAGGTGCTCGGAACTCGTCAGGATCTTTTCTAGGTTCTCGAACTGCTTCAGCGGCAACACGTCCTTGGCCCGGCGCATCACCAGCCGCGTGAAGCCGATGATCGCGTTGAGCGGCGTGCGCAGCTCGTGGCTCATGTTTGCGAGGAAGCTGCTCTTGGCCCGGCTCGCGTTCTCCGCGGCGTCCTTGGCCTGACGCAGGTGCTCCTCCGCGCGCTTGCGCTCGATCACCCGCCCGAGCTGGGCGCCGATATTGCCCATGACCTTCAGCAGCGCCGGATCCGGCGTCCGGGCTTCACAGGCGAAGAACTCCAGCACCGCCACGACCTCGCGCCCGATCGTGACGGGGAAGGCGAAGGCGGCCCGGATCCCGTCCGCGGCCGCGGCGGGGGGGAGGCCAGGCTCCGGCTCCGCCGCGAGGACCCAGGCCGGCGCGCCGGACGCCAGGACCCGCCCCGGGAGCCCGACGCCGGCCGAGAGCGGCGTCTGCGCCGTGACGTCCCGGAACCGCGCGAAGCGTTCCGGCGCGTCGCAGTGCCAGAGGCCGGTCGGCACCAGGGTTCCGCTCCCGTCCTCGGCCAAGCGATAGGCGTGCCCGAGGGGCCATCCGGTATGGGCCGCGACCCGATCCAGGCAGAACCGCACGGCGTCCTCGACGGTGGCGGCTTCGTTGGCCGCGGCCGCGGTGACCTGCAGCAGCTCGACGAAGGCCGTCTGCTCCCGGAGCGCGAACTCGGCCGCCTTGCGCTCGGTGATGTCGCTCCACGACTCGACGACCTCGACGGGCTCGCCGTCCGGGCCCCGGACGAGGCGCTGCTCGTCCCGGACCCAGCGATAGGTGCCGTCCTTGCGCAGGAACCGGTACTCGATGACGTTGTGGCCGGTCGCCAGCAGATGCGGGAACTCCGCCAGGACCCGGTCCCGGTCCTCGGGGTGCAGCCGGTCCAGCCAGAATTCGGGGCCGGCGAGGTAATCGCTCGGCTCGTAGCCGAGGAGGTCGCGCACGTTCTCGCTGATGAAGGTCGGCGCGTTGCGGCCGCCCACCTCGAAGCTGCAGATCATCGACGGCGACGCGGTCAGGAGGTATGTCAGCCGCCCCTGCGTCGTGAGCAGGGCCTGCTCGGTGCGCTTGATCTCGGTGACGTCGGTGTAGACCGCGACCGTCCCGCCGTCCCGGGTCCGGCGCTCGTTGATCTGGATCCAGCGTCCATCGCGCTGCTGCTGGAGGATCGGCCCGCGCGGGTCGCGGAAACGTGCGAGCCGGCTTTCGAGCCACGCGTCGCCGGTGTCGCCCTCCTCTCGCACGACGCAGCGTTCCGCGGCGGCTCGCGCGATCGCGGAGAACGCTGCCCCCGGGGCGATCACGGCATCGAGGCCGGGATGAAAGTCGCGGAAATGACCGTTGCAGAGGCTGAGGCGGCCTTCGGCATCAAACAGGGCGAAGCCGTCAGAACTGCTCTCGATCGCCTCGATCAGGCGTTGCCGCTCGCCGTCACGCGACGCCGTTTCCATGTCGAAGGCCATCATCTCGTGCCCTGCCGCCTCGAGCTTCCGACGCTGGGTTCCCGGGCCTTCCTCGGACATGAACCCGCGTCATCGATCCATGACATCGAAGCGCGATATCAAGTCACTTTGGAGTGGGGATCCGGAAATCACAATACCGAACGGTTTCTCCATGCGGACTATCGTGAGTCTGCTGTCAGTTTACTGATCTGTTTTCTGGGTTGATGGGTATGGTTCCGGATCGGCCGCCGTATCCGAGCGGTGACGGTCGCCGGTCGTGCCGCTGTAATGACGCGGTGGATGGATCGAGACGCTCGGAATGGGGGGCCTCGCCCACCCATGCCTCCCGCTGCCGATGCTCGGTCAGGGGTGACGAGCGTTATGCCACGACGCGCGCGGGGCGACCGGCGTCGCCGACCTTGTGCGCCATCGGACCGGATCGCCGGCCCTAACATTCAAAAGTGCTGCACATCGATCTTCGGGCGGCGGCTCACTCGGGCAACGATCCGCGACCAGAGCCGGTGCGAGGCTTCGTGCGCACGGGCCGCACGCAGCATCACACCCAGCGACAGGCTCAGCACGCTCGCCAAGAGCAGCAGAGGCCTGGAGGGTGGCGTCTCAGCCTCGGCGTAGTCGTACCAGAGCGGGTTGTCGTCCTGCATGGCGTGGTCCCTCGGCGGCGCGGCCACGCTACTTGCTGCCGCGCTGGGCGAGGACGGCCGGGACGGTGCGCAGCATGATCGCGATGTCCCGGCGCAGGCTCCAGCGGCTGGCGTAGTCCAGGTCGAGCGCCACGCGCTCGGCGTAGCTGGTGTCGGAGCGGCCCGAGACCTGCCACAGCCCGGTGACGCCCGGCGGCACGGCAAAGCAGGTCGAGAACGCCCGGCCGTAGCGGGCGACCTCGGCCTGCACGATCGGGCGCGGGCCGACCAGGCTCATCTCGCCGCGCAGGACGTTCCACAGCTGCGGCAGCTCGTCGAGCGAGGTCTTGCGCAGCACCTGGCCGATGGCGGTGATGCGCGGATCGTCGGAGAGCTTGTGCGTGGCGGCCCACTCGGCCCGGGCGCTCGGGCTGGCGGCCAGGTGCGCGGCCAGCACGCCCTCGCCGTCCGTGACCATCGAGCGGAACTTCAGGCAGCCGAAGCTGCGCCCGTCCCGGCCGAGCCGCATGTGCCGGAAGATCGGCGCCTTGCGGTCGCCGGCCCAGACCAGCACGGCGATCAGCAGCATCAGCGGCAGCAGCAGGAACAGCGCAGTCGCCGCCACCCCGATGTCGAGCCCGCGCTTGGCCGCCCAATCCAGCCGAAGCCCACGCGCCACGAACGGCGTCTCCGGCAGAGCGGCCTCAGCCGCCTCGCCCACCTGCCCGAGCGTGAGTTCGGCCGTCACGGCGCAGCCGCCGCCAAGCGCGCCCGGATGAGCCGAGAAATCGGCCGCCCCCCGTCGCTGTAATGCACTCTGCAGCATAGTTCCGACCTCTCGACGGCGACGTTCGCCTTGGGTATTGGTTGGATGGTTAATCAATCATTACGTCTAAAAATGGGTAAATCACGGATGTCGATATGAGACTAGAGCCAATATTTAGTTCAAATGGTACTTAGTTAACTGGTCTAAGGCCGCATACGTAGTTGGGCGATGCGCGTTGCAGGAAATCTGTTCCCCGCCCGCTTCCAAGCGGGTTCAGCGGCCAAAACCTACGTAGTTTCGTCTCATAGAGACCCGTCTGGCCGGATCGATCGTACGCGACACAGTCACGGATGCCTCGGACGGCATCACCCACGTCGAGCGAGACCCATCGGTCAGGTGCGCTACGAGTACATCGGCAGAAAGACCTGTCCTCGCATCACGAGACCGAGCTGGTCGATTGCGATTCGTCGGTCGTGGGCGAACCCGTGGTGCCGCCCACGTCAGCGCCACGCCATATCCCTGATCGCTCGGGCTACGGGCGACGTGAAGCCCGATGCCGGCAAGGTTCGGCACGCGGCCCGTCGCGCGCACTGAGACATCGGCCGACGGGATCGAAGCTACGCCTCGATGACCGATCACACCGATCTGCCGTATGCTGGGCGCGATCACGCTTGAGCCACCGGTGCACAATAGAAAATGCCGCCGGTCTCCCCGATGATCTCCACGACCCAGTCCCAGGTGGAATCGCAACGGGCGGCCCCGGTCTTACGGCACGCTGCAGCGACCCGGTCGGCGACGCTCATCGCCTCGTCGAAGACCTGGGTCTCCAGGACGAAGGGGGCGCACCGGATCTTTGTGGTTGAAGACTTGATCTGTAATTTAAACACGATGTCTGGCCGCACATGAAACCAAAGACGATGCAATGACCGCATAGGCGGTTATGCACAGGTCCGCAGTGCCCTTACAGACACTGTAACCCGCCAAGCTAACCAATTGAGCCGGGAAAAACGGCAGGACAAAAGAACGGGACACCGAGACAAACGCTGGCGGGTCGGGGCCTGAAAGGGACCCGGCCTCGACAGCGTCGCCGGTCCGATCCGAGATAGGGCTACCGCGAACGGTCCGGCCTAGACGGCGCCCGAACGGTGCCGCCGACTAGGGCGAGGACAGACCCAAGCGCCGAGACGGGGATGAAGACGGTCAGCATCGCCAGCCCGACGCCCTCGGTGCCGAAGACACGATCGTTGAGAACGCCGACGAGGACGGGACCGAGACCGAAGGCGATCAGCGTGACGCCGGACACGAAGAGCGCATTGACGCGCCCGCGAAACGCTCTCGGTGTCAGGATTTGAAGCCTGGCCAATATGGGTGCGCTGGTCATGCCGAGAAGCGCCACCAGAGCGGTCAACGCCGTCAAGGACACGCTCAGGTCGGAGGCGAGCGCCGTCACGGCGACCGCGGGACCCGTCAGGGCGAGAGCGGCCGCGAGGATGAGAGATCCAGGCCTGCGTCGTCCGCGCGCGCGCCAGCGGTCGAGCAGCCGGCCGGCCGTGAGATGCCCGGCCGGCGCCGCGACAAGAACCAGCAGGCCGATCCGTATACCACTCTCGGCCGGCGTGAGATGATGCACCCGCACGTAGAAGGTCGGGATCCAGGCCGTCAGCGTCTGTCCGATCAGGACGGCCGCGACGGCGGTCCCGAAGAGCGGCAGATACTGCGCGCGCCGCCGATGCATCCACGCCCACAGCCGTGCGTGGCGCGCTGGCGGCGCGGGTGACGGTTCAACGATGCGGAGGGCGCCGACGAGCAGCAGGACGTTGGGGAGGCAGGCCAGGACGAACAGGGCACGCCATGGCGGCAGGGCGGCCTCCATCCCGGGAATCCGGAAGCCGCCGTTCAGGGTCATCCAAGCCAGCACCGTCCCGCCCAGCAGGAGGGCGGAACTGCGCCCGATGCTTCCGCCGGCCGTAAACCACGAGATGCCTCGTCCGAGCCGATGCCTCGGCAAACGATCGGACAGGAGCGAGAGCGCGACGGGCGTGATCGCCGCCTGGCCGAGGCCGAGGAGCGCGCGGGCACCGAGGAGCAGCACGAAGGTGTCTGCGAGTCCGCACGCGAAGGTCGCCGAGCCCCACACGACGAGGCTGGCGACTAGCAGCGCACGCCGATGGCCGCGATCCGCGAGGACACCCATGCCGGGCATGGCGAGCGCGTTCACCAGCGCGAAGGCGGACCCTTGGACCAGTCCGAGTTGCGCATCGCTGAGCCCGAGATCCACCTTCAGGGGCTGCGCCACGAGGGTGATCAGGAAGCGATCGCCGAAGGCGACCAGCTGGACCGCCGCGAGCAGCAGGACCAGCGGCAGTCCATCCCGGTCGCGCCAGGCGCGACCGGGCCGAGTGCTTCCCTCCTGGACGGCCCGCATCAGTACAGCTCGGCGACCCAGCGCGCGAGGACCGGGTCGGGGGCGACCCCGTCTTTCGCTCCGGTCGAACGGGCCTGCCGGATCTCCGTGCGGAACCGGCCCGGCGGCGCGCCGTAGGCACCCGCGAAGACGCGGCTGAAATGGCTTTCGTTGGCGAACCCGTGCTCATGCGCCAGGCTGGCCAGGGGGCGATCCTCGCCGGGCCGCAGCAGGGCCTTCCGCACCGCCGCCAGCCGGCGCTGCTGGATGTAGCGCGCGATGCCGCCGTCCACGCCGAAAACCTTGTAGAGGGCCGAGCGCGACATCCCGATTCCGGTCGCGACAGCCTGCACGTCGAGCCCTGCGTCCATCAGGTGGGCCCCGATGAACGCTTCCGCCCGCGCTCGACGCACGGGGTCGGCCGCCTCGTGCGAGAGCGCCCGGTCCGTGATCGGCAGGTTGGCGAGGCCGAGGCCCAGGAGCTCCGTCACGGCGCGCGCCGCATGGCCGGTGCCGTCCGGCGGCAACGTCGCCACCCGCCGGACGAACGAGGCCAGAAAGTCGGAGAGCAACCCGGCCGCGGCCGCCGGCAGGATCGCCCCGTGGATGTGATCGATGGTCCCGAGCACGCTCTGCACGTGCTCGCGCGCCAACTGCACGGAGATGAGCCGGGCGCGCTCCATCTGCGATCGGTGCGGCCGCGAGGTGTCGACGATCATGATCTCGCCGGGACTGAGCCGCCGCTCGTCCTCGATCGGACCCGACACCAGTTCTCCGGAGAGGAGGAGGTGCAGAGCGAAATGGTCGAAGCCGTCGCGTCGGACGCGCGCGGCGTCCCGGCTGTGCCGAAGGCCGCTGATCTGACGATCGAACACGATCATCCTGGGCTCTCGCACGATCCGGACGCTGGCGTGGAAACAGCCGTCGGTGCGCGTGACGTCGGTGCCCGAGCTGTAGAGCCGCCGATACGCTTCGAAGCTGCCGCGGTCTGTGGCGGCGCGCGCGTCAAAGGTCAGCGCTTCGACAGGCATGAATCGGCGTCTCTCCCGGACGGTTGAGGCAAGGATCTCGGTCGGATCGCGACTGCGAGCGCGGCCAAGCACGCGCTCGCAGCGGTCCCATAGATCCCCGCCCAGGTGCGGCGACCGCACTGCGATACGAGCGACGGTTCGAATGGTTCCTGGGATGCCAAGCGGCCCAACCCGACGCAAGGGCGTCGGCAGCGTCCTCGCGCAACCTTGATTTCGCGCCTCCCGAACGGCCGACCTGCCAGACCCGGCCGTAACAGGCCCCACGCCAGCCGCGGTCACGATCTGGTGACTTCGCAACCGCGGACCGTAAGCGATTGGCGAGCCGTGGTCCCCCGCGTTCGAGCCGCTGACTTGCCGACCTTGCAGCGGGATCCACGCCGGAGACCGCGACCGCGCCGCGGCGAACGCAGGAAGCCGCCCGCAAAGACCGTACGATCCGGACCGTCGCTGCTCGACGGTAAAGTCGATATCGGGCCAATCTCAATCTCGGGCCGTAGTGCTGACCGTTTTCACATGTTACGCCCGTGTCATCGACTGTGCCTCGATGCACGCGCAGCGCCTTTCGCCATCCGGCATCCACTCGAGACGTCGGCTGGAGCCGTGGCGCCGAACCGGTATACACTTCGGCGGCGCGCGCTCCAGGCCGACATCGTCATGTGCGTGACCGACGGCTCTCCGACGCCATGACCCGCCACCGTGCAGCCTGTGGCGTCATCGCGCTTCTCGCGGCTTCCCTGCCGTGCACGGGCGCAGGCGCCGCACCGGCGGCCCGTGCCCTCGTCCTGGATGAATTATCCGTCGTCGGCGACGCGAACCCATCCGCCGACGATTTCGCATCCAGGCCCCGGCTGGACGACCGAGCCCGGCCAATCCGCGAGTCGGCCGGAGCGACGATGACCCACCTGGGCGCGATTGCGTATCGGCCCGCCGCCGACATCGGACAGGTCCTGATCGACAGTCCCGGCGTCACGGTCCGTCAGGGGACGGGAGGCCGCGACGTCATCGTGTCGATCCGCGGCAGCAATGCCCGGTCGACGGGCACGAACAGGAACATCGTCGTCGTGGAAGACGGCTTCTCCCTGACACAACCGGACGGTGTTTCCCGCTTCGATCTGACCGACCCGCACGCCTACAGCCGCATCGACGTGTTCCGCGGACCGCAATCGGCGTTGTTCGGCAATTACGCCACGGGGGGCGCCATCGCATTCCAGACCCGGACCGGCCGCGAGATCGACGGCTACGAGATCGGCACCGACGCCGGCAGCTTCGGATACCGCAACACCTATTTCACCGTGGGCGACGCCAGCGGGCCGTTCGAGATCAGCCTGTTCGCCAGCGATGTCCGCGCCAACGGCTATCAGGATCATTCGAGCTACGACACGCAGACGATAAACCTCTTGGCGAACTATACCCCGACCCCGGACAATCGCTTTACTTTGAAGATCATCGACAACACGCTCAACGCGAACCTCGCGGCCCGCTCGTCTCTGGCGCAGTACCGGATCAACCCCTACCAGCGCGGCTGCGCGGCAGCGGCGACCGCTGCGCCGGGCTGCACGACGGTCGCCTACTTCGTCAACGGCGCTTTCGGACCGATGGCGTCGGTCACAGCGAGCGAAGCGGCCTTGTTGCGCGCCGACCAGCGTTCGGTGGTGGCCGCGCGCTGGGAGCACGACCTCGACGCGTCCACCACTCTGCGCACGCAGCTCGGTTTCGATGAGCGAGACTTCAATCAGCCGTTCTCGACGGCGGCCCCGCGCGGATCGTACCCGGCCTGGAATTTCCTCACCGACCTGAGGCGACAGGATACGCTGTTCGGGCTCCCGGCGGTCGGCTACGCGGCACTCACCTACAACACGATCGACGGCCACGCGGCTATCTTCAACAGGGTGCCTTACGGCGGCCCACGCCTGGGAGCCCTCGTCGGCGATCAGCGCACCGTGCAGGACAATCTCGGCGGGCGGGCGCGGATCGAGCTGGCGCTCGGAGAGCACTGGACGGCTGTGGCGGGTTTCGGCGTCGAGCGTACGGTCATCACCGGGCAGAACAACGCCTTCTCGACCAGCGCCGCCGGCACGGTCGGCACGGTCGTGCGCGTGGATCGCAGCTTCCTGAATGTCGCGCCCGAGTTGGCGCTGGTGTTCAGCCCCGTTCGCGAATGGCAAATCCGCGCCCGGGCCGCCATCGGCTACGGGACGCCTGCGGCGACCAACCTGTTCATCACACCCGCGGGGCAACCGGGCGACAACGTGCAGCTTCAGGCCCAGAGAAACCTGGGATTTGACCTCGAGGTGAACTGGGCCCCCGCACCAGACCTGCAGTTGTCCGTCACCGGCTTCTACGAACTGTTCCGCAACGAACTGCTCTCGCAGTCACCAGGGGCCGGCCTGCTGCCCTATGTCTTCAATGCTCCGGCCTCGGAACACCGAGGTGTCGAGGTCGGCGGCCGCTGGATTTCACCAGACGGCTGGCGCGCCACATTGGCTTACACCCACGACGACCAAGTCTACACCAGCTTCGTGGAGCGACTCAGCGCCGGGACACGGGCCGCCCGCTTCGACCGTGCCGGCAACCACATCCCCGGCGTGCCCGCGGACGCAGCCTTGATCCGGCTCGGCTACGAGCAGACGCATGGGCCGTGGGCGGGCGTGGGCCTGTTCGCCGAGTCGGTCTACCAGAGCAGCTTCTTCATCGACAACGCGAACCTGCTGAAAGCGTCCGGCTTTGCCGTCGTCAACCTCAACCTGCACTACGACCGGGCCATGACGGGCAGCGCGGACATGGGTTTCGCCCGGCGGCTGAGCCTTTACCTCGAGATGCGCAACCTGCTCGATCGGGTCTACACCAACTCAGCACAGAACCTGGCCGATACGATCGACGCCAAGACCGGCCTTCAGAACGGAGCGGGCATCCTCGCCCGGACGACAGGATCGATCTTCGCCGGCGCCCCACGCACGCTCGTGGGAGGTCTGAAGCTCGCGTTTTGAAGCCTCGACGGATCGAGCGGTCATGCGCTCAACCTGCTCCGGGAGCGGGGCGAGGCATACCTCCTTGTCCATCCCGGACAACGGACCTCCCGAGCGAACCCGGACGGATCCGACAAGAGCCGGAGAATCAACGGTCGGCTGAGAATCAGAGGAATTTGGCTGGGGCGCCAGGATTCGAACCTGGGAATGGCGGTACCAAAAACCGCTGCCTTACCACTTGGCGACGCCCCACCGTGGGCCGGGGGCTGTCTAGACGGGCAGCCCCGGCGTGGCAAGCGGTCGTTCGGGCGCGAACGGCGGGGTTCGAGCCTGTGGCGCGCGGGGATGGCTGGCTGCGTGCCTGGCCCCGTGGCCCTGGGGCCGTCAGCGGCGCTCAAGGGTGCCGTCGAGCCTGCGCGGGAGGTTGAGCGGGTTGGCTTCCTGGAGCGCTGCGGGCAGCAGGGCGTCGGGGAGGTCTTGGTAGCTCACCGGCCGGAGGAACCGGTCGATCGCGAGGCTCCCCACCGAGGTCGTGCGCCCGTCCGAGGTCGCCGGGTACGGGCCGCCATGGACCATGGCGTGTGCCACTTCGACCCCCGTGCCGAAACCGTCGACCAGGATGCGTCCGACCCGACGCTCGAGCAGCGGGAGCAGCCCACGCACGGCCGCGTGATCCTCGGGGGCGATGTGCAGGGACGCCGTGAGCTGTCCCTCGAGCTGCACGAGCACCGCCCGCATCGCGGCGAGGTCTGCGCAGCGCACCACCAGGGCGGCCGCGCCGAACATCTCCTCCTGCAACGCCGGCTCGGCCAGGAAGGCGTCCGAATCGGTGGCGAACAGGGCCGCCCGGCCCTGAGTGGCCGCGCCGGCCGGCCCTTCGGCGAGCTGCGTCACGGCGGCGTGGCGGCCCAGGCGCGCGACGCCCTCGCCATAGGCGCGGTGGATGCCGGGGGTCAGCATGGTCGCGGCCGGGCTCTCCCGCAGGACGGCCGTGGCCGAGGCCAGGAAGGCGTCGAGGCCGGGGCCGGGCACCGCCAGGATCAGGCCCGGGTTGGTGCAGAACTGGCCGGCGCCCAGCGTCAGCGAGGCCGCGAAGGCCCGCCCGATCGCCTCGCCCCGGGTCGCCAAGGCGCCCGGGAACAGCAGGACCGGGTTGATGCTGCTCATCTCGGCATAGACCGGGATCGGGCGGGGGCGCTTGGCCGCGATCTCCATCAGGGCGGTGCCGCCCCGGCGCGATCCGGTGAAGCCGACCGCGGCGATCCGGTGGTCGGCCACCAGCCCCTGCCCGATCGACTGGCCCGCATCGAACAGCAGGGAGAACACCCCTTCCGGCAGGCCGCTCGCGACGACCGCCTGCTGGATCGCCCGGCCGACCAGCTCGGAGGTGCCAGGATGGGCCGGGTGCGCCTTCACGATCACCGGGCAGCCAGCCGCCAGCGCCGAGGCGGTGTCGCCGCCGGCCACCGAGAAGGCGAGCGGGAAGTTGCTGGCGCCGAACACCGCCACCGGTCCCACGGCGAGCATCCGCAGGCGCAGGTCCGGCCGCGGCAGCGGCTTGCGGTCCGGCAGCGCCGGATCGATGCGGATCTGGAAGGCGCTGCCCTCGCGCAGGATTCCGGAAAACAGGCGTAGCTGACCCACGGTGCGGCCGCGCTCGCCCTCGATCCGGGGCCGGGGCAGCCCGGTCTCCGCCATGCAGCGGGTGACGAGATCATCGCCGATGTCGAGGATGTTGGCGGCGATCGCCTCCAGGAAGGCCGCCCGGGCCTCCGGCGCGGTCTCGCGGTAGGTGTCGAAGGCGGAATCCGCCAGGGCGCAGACCCCGTCGAGATCGGCGAGGCTCGCGCCGGGGAAATCGGGTTCCAGGGTGTTGCCGGTGGCCGCCTCCACGGCCTGGAACGCGGCCTGCGTGCCTCGCTGGGCCTGAGCGCCGATCAGGTTCTCGCCACGCACGGTCATAATCGACTCCTGTTCGAAACGGGTGCGGACGCTCCGCACCGGGTCGGTGAGACGAGGCCTCTCAGCCCTCGCGTGCCGCCAGGGCCTTCGCGCGGATCGCTGCTAGGGTCATGGTCGGTGTCAGCGCCTCCGGGTCGACGAGGCAGTGGATCATCGCCGGCAGGCCGGCGGCGAGGCTGCGCTCGAAGGCGGGGGCGAACTCTTCGGTGCGCTCGACGCGCTCGCCATGGCCGCCGCAGGAGCGGGCCAGGGCGGCGAAATCCGGATTGCGCAGTTCGGTCGCGGAGACCCGCCCGGGATACTCGCGCTCCTGGTGCATCCGGATCGTGCCGTACATGCCATTGTCCAGGACCACGACAACGATCGTGATGCCGTACTGCACGGCGGTGGCGAATTCCTGCACGGTCATCATCACGTCGCCGTCACCTGCGAGCGTCACGACGATCCGCTCAGGCGTGCTGCGCTTGGCCATCACGGCGGCGGGCAGGCCGTAGCCCATCGACCCCGAGGTCGGGGCGAGCTGCGTGCCGAACGCGCGGAACCGGTAGTAGCGGTGGATCCAGGTGGCGAAGTTGCCGGCGCCGTTGCAGATCACCGCATCGCGCGGCAGCCGCTCCCGCAGCCAGGTGATCGCTTGGCCGTACTGGAACGCCCCGGGCTTGGGTTCCGGCGCCTCCGACCAGGCGCGGTAGGAGGCGTGTGCCTCGGCGGCGCGCCCTGCCCCCGGCGCGTCGTAGCGCGGCAGGGCGGCGCAGAACGCCCCCGGGCTCGCCTGGATCGCCAGGGCTGGCTGATAGACCCGGCCGAGCTCCTCCGGATCGGGATGGACGTGGACCAGCGGCAGCCCAGGATTGGGGATGCCGAGCAGCCCGTAGGACTGGGCCGGCATCTCGGAGAGACGCCCGCCGACCATGAGCAGCAGGTCTGACGCCTGGATGAGGGCCAGGAGGTCCGGGTTCGGTCCGATCCCGAGTTCGCCGGCGAAGTTCGGGTGGTCGGCATCGAACAGGTTGGCCCGCCGGAACGAGACCGCCACCGGCACGTCGTGGCTCTCGGCCCAGGCGGCCAGGGCGGTGCGGGCGGCCTCCGTCCAGCGTGCGCCGCCGAGCAGCACGACCGGTCGCCGCGCCGCGGCCAGCAGGGTGCGCAACCGCTCGACATCCTCAGGCGACGGGGAGGGCTCGGCCGGGACCACCCGCGGCGCGTCGGCGACCGCCGCCACATCGTCGAGCATGTCCTCCGGGAGGGCGATCACCACCGGCCCGGGGCGGCCCTGCAGCGCGACCCGGAAGGCCCGCGCGAGGATCTCCGGAATGCGGGCTGCGTCGTCGATCTCCACCGCCCACTTGGCCAGCCCACCGAACATATGGCGGTAATCGACTTCCTGGAACGCCTCCCGGCCCCGCATCGCCCGGCCGATCTGCCCGACGAACAGGATCATCGGCGTCGAATCCTGGCGCGCGATGTGGACGCCCGCCGAGGCGTTGGTGGCTCCGGGGCCGCGGGTGACGAAGCAGATGCCCGGACGGCCGGTGAGCTTGCCGGCGGCTTCCGCCATGATCGCGGCGCCGCCCTCCTGCCGGCACACGAGCACGTCGATGCCGCTGTCGCGCAGGGCGTCGAGCACCGCGAGGTAGCTCTCGCCGGGGACGCAGGTCACCCGCTCGATGCCCTGGACGAGCAACTGATCGACGAGCACCTGCGCACCGGTGCGTGGGGGCAATCCGCTCAAGCCGTTTCTCCCTGGCGATGATGCCGCCCGGAGGAGGTCTCCAGGGGCGGCCGGCCTGTTGCGGCCGTGCGCCTTACCGATGCCGTGTCCTGGGATGCGACTGATATGTCAGCCTCAGGGTAGGGCTGCGGGTGGCCCGGTCAACCTGTCAGACCAGAGGCCGTCGGTCGAGGGCCCGTCGCGTCATCTGATCGAGGAGATCGAACAGGGTCGCGATTCCGGCAAGGGCCCGCTCGGCGTTTCGGGCGGCGATGCCGGCCACGATCGTAGCGTGGATTCCGGCGCAGTCTTGGAAACTGGCGGTGGGCTCGTGGCTGTACCAGAACCGCCGGGACTGGGCGTGGAGCGGGACCATCGTGCTGGTCAGCGTCTGGTTGTAGGCCGCTCCGACCATCGCCTCGTGCAGGGTGCGCTTGAGCCGGAAGTAGACCTCGCGATCCCGGGCACCCGCGGCCACGAGCAAGCCCTCGGTATGACGCTGCAGGGCGTCCAGGTCGTTGTCGGAGGCGCGGACGATGATGCAGCGGGCCATCGTCTCGTCCAGCGGGCGCCGGACCTCCAGCAATTCGAGGTGGCGGATGACGTCGACCGGGGTGACGAGCACGCCGCGGCGCGGATGGACCTCGACGAAGCCGATCGTCTTGAGCCGCGCCAGCGCCTCGCGGACCGGGGTGCGCCCGAGCGCCAGTTCCGCGCCGAGTTCGCCCTCCGACACCATCGCGCCCGGTGCGAGGCGGCGGCTGATGATCATCTGCTCGATGGCGTCGTAGGCGGTCTCGGCGAGGGACCGCGTCCGTCCCGCGTCGGTCGCGACCGCGCGCGCGTCGGGGCTTGCCGTCAAGCTCCTCGCATCCCCCAACCCGATTCCCTCTCGAAGCCTTGGCTTGCTTCTGTTGACAATGGCTCCAGTCGGCGCCCTACTCAAGCACTGAGATATCAGGAGTCGCCCAGGGCGCATCCGCGCCGACCGGATCCTCGACGATCCGGGCTCGATGGCGACCGCCTTCAAGGGGAGGGATGCGGATGGCCGGGCTGTCCTCTGCGACGCGCGACAAGCTCAAGACCGTCAGCACGGCGACGCTGATGACCGCGTTGTTCAAGCGCGGCCTGCGCAATCAGATGATCCAGGGCGTGCGCCCGCTGAAGGCCGGCGGCGGCACGATGGTCGGCGAGGCGTTCACCCTGCGCTACATGCCCGCCCGTGAGGACCTGAACCCGATCACGGTGTTCCGCGACCGCGCGCATCCGCAGCGCAAGGCGGTGGAGGAGTGCCCGCCCGGCGCCGTGTTCGTGATCGACAGCCGCAAGGATGCCCGGGCGGCCTCGGCCGGCTCGATCCTGGCGACCCGGCTGATGGTGCGGGGCTGCGCCGGGCTCGTCACAGACGGCGGCTTCCGCGATGCCGACGAGATCGCCCAGCTCGACATGCCGAGCTACCACGTGCGTCCCTCGGCGCCGACGAACCTCACCCATCATCAGGCCATCGACATCAACGTGCCGATCGGCTGCGGCGACGCCCCGGTCTTTCCGGGCGACGTGATCGTGGGCGACGGCGACGGCGTGGCGGTGATCCCGGCCCATCTCGCCGACGAGGTCGCCGACGAGGCGGTGGAGATGACCGCCTACGAGGATTTCGTCACCGAAGAGGTCCGCAAGGGGCGCTCGATCCTCGGCCTCTACCCAGCCACCGACGAGCAGAGTCTCGCCGACTTCGCCGCGTGGCGGAAGCAGACCGGGCGCTGACGGGGCCCGATACGCACCGGCGCGTCGCCGGCCAAAACGAAAACCCGGGGTCAGAAGAGCGGCTATGTCGGGGGGCATACCAGCTATCGCGGCGCAGACGGAGATAGAGAAGCGAACGGTCGGCAAGGTCGCTTGGCGAATTCTGCCGCTGATTGTGGTGATCTATTTCGTCGCCTACATGGACCGCACCAATGTCGGCTTCGCCTCATTCGGCCTGAACCGGCAGTTCGGCTTCTCCGCGACCCTCTACGGATGGGGCGCGGGGATCTTCTTCCTCGGCTACGTCATCTTCGAGGTGCCGAGCAACATCCTCTTGGAACGCAACGGAGCGCGGCTCTGGATCGCCCGGATCATGGTCACCTGGGGCCTGGTCGCGGGCAGCATGGCGTTCATCACCGGGCCGGTGAGCTTTCTGGTGATGCGCTTCCTGCTCGGGGTCGCGGAGGCCGGCTTCTTCCCCGGTATGATCCTGTACTTCACCTACTGGTTTCCCCGCCGATACAGGGCCCGGGTCGTCGCGGCCCTGTTCCTGGCGGTGCCGGGCTCGAACGCCCTGACGGCGGTGATCTCCGGGGCGCTCCTCCAGCTCGATGGCGCGCTCGGCCTGTACGGCTGGCAGTGGCTGTTCGTGCTGGAAGCGGTGCCGTCGATCTGTCTGGCCTTCGCCGTGCTCGCGCTGATGACCGATCGGCCCGCCAGGGCCGCCTGGCTCGCACCCGATGAGCGGATCTGGCTGGAGGACACGCTGGAGGCCGAGCGCCGGAGCACGGTCGGGAGGCATGGGCATTTCACGCTCAGGCAAGCCCTGACCGACCGCCGGGTTCTGGCGCTCGCGTCGATCTACTTCTTCATCGGTACGGCGACCTACGGCATCACCTTCTTCCTGCCGCCGATCCTCAAGGGCTTGAAGCTCACCGACTGGGAAACCGGCCTCGCCACGGCGGTTCCCTATGTCGTCGGCACCGTCGGCATGGTCGCCTGGAGCTGGTCGTCGGATCGGCGCGACGAGCGACGCTGGCACTTCGTGGTTGCCGGCCTGATCGCGGTGCTCGGCCTCGTCACGGCGGGGCCGATGCTGGGCAGCCTCTGGGCGCTCACGGCGATGTCGGTGGCCGCGATCGGCCTCTACGGGACAAAGCCGGCCTTCTGCGCAATGCCGGGGGAGTTCCTGTCGGGACCGGCTGCGGCCGGGGGCATCGCGCTGATCAATGCGATCGGCAATCTCGGCGGCTTCGTCGGCCCCTATGTCCTTGGCTGGCTGAAAGACGCGACGGGCACCTACGAGGCCGGGCTGTACTTCCTGGCAGCCTGTGCGTGCGCCTCTGCGACGATTACCCTTCTGGCGGTTCGGCCCATCGTATCCTCGGCGGATCCGGGAACCGCCGCGGGACCGCCGGTCGTTGCCGCAACCGAACGCGCGAGACCGGAGACCGTCTGAATGACTGCACGCAAGAAAGACCTCGGCGATCTGCGCAGCCAGCGCTGGTTCGGCGCCACCGACCTGCGCAGCTTCGGTCACCGATCGCGCATGCTTCAGATGGGCTACGAGCGCGCCGATTTCAGCGACAAGCCGATCGTCGGGATCATCAATACCTGGAGCGACATCAATCCCTGCCACCTCCACTTCCGCGAGCGCGTCGAGCACGTGAAGCGCGGCGTGTGGCAGGCGGGCGGGTTCCCGATCGAACTCCCGGCGCTCTCCTTGTCCGAAAATTTCGTCAAGCCGACCACGATGCTCTACCGAAACCTCCTGGCCATGGAGGTGGAGGAACTGCTGCGTCAGCACCCGGTCGACGGGGCGGTGCTGATGGGCGGTTGCGACAAGACCACGCCCGGCACGGTGATGGGCGGCATCTCCATGAACCTGCCGATGATCTTCCTGCCGGCCGGGCCGATGATGCGCGGGCATTCCGGCGGCACGATCCTCGGCTCGGGCTCCGACGTGTGGAAGTACTGGGCCGAGAAGGAAGCCGGCGCCATCACCACGCAGCAGTGGAACGACATGGAGGCGGGCATCGCCCGCTCGGCGGGAACCTGCATGACCATGGGCACGGCCTCGACGATGACGTCGATCACCGAGGCTCTCGGCCTGTCGCTTCCGGGCTCGGCCTCGATCCCGGCGGCCGACGCCGATCACCCCCGCATGGCCAGCGCCTGCGGCCGGCGCATCGTCGAGATGATCTGGGAGGACCTGAAGCCGTCCGACATCCTCGACCGGCGCTCGATCGACAACGCCCTGGTGGTCCACAACGCGCTGGCCGGCTCGACCAACGCGATGATCCATCTGGTGGCGATGGCCGGGCGGGCCGGGATCCCGATCAAGCTCGCGGAGTTCGACGAGTTCGCCCAGAAGGTGCCGGTGATCGCCAACCTGCGGCCCTCGGGCCAGTGGCTGATGGAGGATTTCCACATCGCCGGCGGCATCCGGGCGCTGATGGTGCGGCTGTCCCCGCTCTTGCACCTCGACGCCCGCTCGGTCACGGGCGGTACGGTCGGCGACGGGCTCGCCGGCATGAGCGTCTACAACGACGACGTGATCCGCCCGCTGGACAAGCCGATCGTGACGACCGGCGGCACCGCGATCCTGTACGGTAACCTTGCGCCGCATGGCTGCGTGATCAAGCCGCCGGCCGCGGACCCGCGCTTCCTCAAGCATACCGGCCCGGCCCTGGTGTTCGACGATTACGACGCCATGAGCGCGGCGGTGAACGACCTCGACCTCGACGTCACCCCGGACCACATCATGGTCCTGCGCAACGCCGGCCCGGTCGGCGGCCCCGGCATGCCGGAATGGGGAATGCTGCCAATCCCAAAAGTGCTGCTCCGGCAGGGTGTGCGCGACTTGCTGCGGATCTCGGACGCGCGCATGAGCGGCACCAGCTACGGTGCCTGCATCCTGCACGTCTCCCCGGAATCGGCGGTCGGCGGGCCGCTGGCGGCGGTGCGCAACGGCGACCGCATCACGGTCGACGTAGCCGAGCGGCGCATTCACCTGCACATCGACGAAGCCGAGATCGCCGCGCGCGTGGCCGCGTTCGTACCGCCGAACCGGGCCTATCCACGGGGTTACAACCGCCTGTTCGCCCAGCACGTCCGGCAGGCGCACGAGGGCTGCGACTTCGATTTCCTGGAGGGCGCCGGCGGCATTCCCGAACCCGAGATCCACTGACGCCAACCCGCCGCCCGCGATCCCAGCCCGGCGCAAGGAAGCCCATCGGCACAGCGGCCTGCACGCTGTCGGCAAGCGCCGGCGGCGGAAACGGAGAGGGAGGGTATATGGCCACGATCGCACGCAGGGGCCTGCTCGCGGGTGCGGCCCTGCTTGGAGCCGCGCGGGCCGCCGGAGCCGGATGGGAGCCGTCGCAGCGTGTGCCCGATCCGGCCGTCGAGGTGCTCGATCCGGCTTTTGCCAAGTACCGCCTGGCCTCCGCCACCGTGGAGCGGGTCGCCACCGGCCTGCGCTGGGCCGAGGGGCCGGTCTGGTTCGGCGACATGGGGGCGCTGCTGTTCAGCGACGTGGTCAACGACCGGATCATGCGCTGGGACGAGGCCTCCGGCGCGCTCACGGTGTTCCGCAAGCCGTCCGCCTATGCCAACGGCAACACCCGGGATCGGCAAGGGCGCCTCGTCACCTGCCAGCACAAGACCCGGAGCGTCACCCGGACCGAGCATGACGGCTCGATCACCACGCTGCTCGATCGGTTCGACGGCAAGCCGCTCAATTCGCCCAACGACGTGGTCTGCCATTCCGACGGCGCCGTCTGGTTCACGGACCCGGCCTTCGGGCCGAACCCGCACGAGTCGATGGCGGCTCCGGAGCTTCCGGGCAACGTCTACCGGATCGACCCGGCCAGCGGGCAGGCGAGCCTTGCAGTGGCGGGGCTCGCGGGTCCGAACGGGCTGGCCTTCTCACCGGACGAGTCCAAGCTCTACGTCATCGAGGCGCGCGCCAAGCCGAACCGCCTGATCCGCGTCTACGACATCGTCGATAACGGCACCAAGGCCGCCAACGGACGGGTGTTCTTCGACGCCGGCACGGGGACGCCGGACGGATTCCGGGTCGACGTCGATGGCAACCTGTGGTGCGGCTGGGGCATGAGCGAGGCCGAGGACGGCGTGCTCGTCCTGTCGCCGCAAGCCAAGCCGATCGGCCGGATCCGCCTGCCCGAGCGCTGCGCCAACCTCTGCTTCGGCGGCCTCGAGCGCAACCTGCTGCTGATGTCCGCCTCGCATTCGGTCTACGCGCTCTACGTCAACACGCGCGGCGCCGGGACCTGCTGATCCCGGTCGATCGCACGACGCATCCGGCGGCGACCCCGCTTTACGGAGTCGGGCCGCCGCTGGAGGCGTGGCTGCCGCCCTACTCCGCGGCCTCCGCCAGATACCGCGTCGGGTCGTAGTTCAGGATCGGCCCGAGCCAGCGCTCGACCTCACGGATGTCCATGCCCTTGCGCAGGGCGTAGTCCTCGACCTGATCGCGCTCGACCTTGGCGACGCCGAAGTAATGCGCTTGCGGGTGCGCCAGGTAGAGTCCCGAGACCGAGGAGCCCGGCCACATGGCGTAGGACTCGGTCAGCTTCACCCCGATCCGTCGCTCGGCCTTCAGGAGATCGAACAACTGCGTCTTCTCGGTGTGATCGGGCTGGGACGGGTAGCCCGGGGCCGGGCGGATGCCGGCATAGGGCTCGCTCGTCAGTTCCGCCGGCGTGTAGCTCTCGTCCGCCGCGTAGCCCCAGAACTCCCGACGGACGCGCTCGTGCATGCGCTCGGCGAAGGCCTCGGCGATCCGGTCGGCCAGCGCCTTCACCAGGATCGCCCGGTAATCGTCGTTGGCCCGCTCGAACCGCTCGGCGATCCGCACCTCCTCCAGGCCGGCCGTCACCACGAAGCCGCCGACGTAATCGGCGATGCCGGTTTCCGCGGGGGCGACGAAGTCCGACAGGCAGGTGTTGGGCCGGCCGTCACGCTTCGAGAGCTGCTGGCGCAGACCGTGGAAGGTCGCCAGCCGATCGCTGCGGCTCTCGCCGGTGTAGAGCACGATGTCGTCGCCGACGCTGTTGGCCGGCCAGAAGCCGATCACGCCCTTCGGGTTGAACCAGCGCTCCGCCACGATCTGCTTGAGCATCTCCTGCGCATCCTCGTAGAGGGCGCGTGCAGCGGGACCCTGGTCCGGGTCGTCGAGGATCGCCGGGAAGCGGCCCTTGAACTCGTAGGTCTGCAGGAACGGCGTCCAGTCGATATAGGGGACGAGGTCGGCGACCTCGTAAGACCCGAACACCCGGGCATCCGTGAAGGCCGGCTTCTTCGGCGCGTAGCCCGACCAATCGACCTTGAACGCGTTGGCCCGGGCCTTGGCCAGGGGCAGGCGCTGCTTGTCGAGCTCCGAGCGGGCATGGGCGGCCGAGACCTTGGCGTACTCGGCACGCACCTTCTCGATCGTCGTGTCGCGGGTCTCCTTCGACAGCAGGCTCGACACCACGCCGACCGCGCGGCTCGCATCGGTGACGTAGACCGCCTGACCCTTGGCGTAGGCCGGGTGGATCTTCACCGCGGTGTGGACGCGGCTCGTGGTGGCGCCGCCGATCAGCAACGGCACGGAAAAACCCTCGCGCTCCATCTCGCCCGCGACATGGACCATCTCGTCGAGCGACGGCGTGATCAGGCCGGACAGGCCGACGATGTCGACGTTCTCCTTGCGGGCCACGTCGAGGATCTTGGCGGCCGGGACCATCACGCCGAGATCGATGATCTCATAGTTGTTGCAGGCCAGCACGACGCCGACGATGTTTTTGCCGATGTCGTGGACGTCGCCCTTCACGGTGGCCATCAGCACCTTGCCGGCGGCCTGGCGCTTGCCGTCGCCACCATTGGCGCGCTTCTCCTCCTCCATGTAAGGCTCGAGATAGGCGACCGCCTGCTTCATCACCCGGGCGGACTTCACCACCTGGGGCAGGAACATCTTGCCGGCGCCGAACAGGTCGCCGACCACGTTCATGCCGGCCATCAGCGGGCCCTCGATGACGTGGAGCGGGCGCTCGACGCCCTGCCGCGCCTCCTCGGTGTCGGCGACGATGTACTCGGTGATGCCGTTGACCAGCGCGTGCTCGATGCGCTTGGCCACAGGGGCTTCGCGCCAGGTCAGGTCGGCCGTCTTGGCCTGGGCGGAGGCACCGGTCTTGAAGCGCTCGGCCGATTCCAGCAGGCGCTCGGTGGAATCGTCCCGGCGGTTGAGGACCACGTCCTCGCACAGCTCGCGCAGCTCCGCCGGAATCTCGTCGTAGACGGCCAGCTGGCCGGCGTTGACGATACCCATGTCCATCCCGACCTGGATGCAGTGGAACAGGAACACTGCGTGCATCGCCTCGCGCACCGGCTCGTTGCCGCGGAACGCGAAGCTCAGGTTCGAGACGCCGCCTGAGATGTGGGCGTGCGGCAGGGTCTCGCGGATCGTCCGGGTCGCCTCGATGAAGGCGACCCCGTAGCCGTTATGCTCCTCGATGCCGGTCGCCACCGCGAAGATGTTCGGATCGAAGATGATGTCTTCCGGCGGGTAGCCGACCTGCTCGGTCAGGATCCGGTAGGCCTTGGTGCAGATCTCGACCTTGCGCTCGTAGGTGTCCGCCTGGCCCTGCTCGTCGAAGGCCATCACCACCACGGCAGCCCCGTAGGAGCGGCAGATCTTGGCGGCCTCGATGAACTTCTCCTCGCCCTCCTTCATGGAGATCGAGTTCACGATCGCCTTGCCCTGGATGCATTTCAGGCCGGCCTCGATCACCTCGAACTTCGAGGAATCGACCATGACCGGGACCCGGGCGATATCGGGCTCGGCAGCGACGAGGTTGAGGAACTCGACCATCGCCTTCTGCGAGTCGAGCAGGCCTTCGTCCATGTTGACGTCGATCACCTGGGCGCCCGCCGCGACCTGATCGCGGGCGACATCGAGGGCGGCGGCGTAGTCGCCGTTGGTGATGAGCTTCCTGAACTTGGCCGACCCGGTGACGTTGGTGCGCTCACCGACGTTCACGAACGGGATTTCCTTGGTGAGCACGAAGGGCTCCAGGCCCGAGAGCCGCATCAGGCGCGGGATCTCGGGGGTCTGCCGGGGCGTCTTGCCGGCGACCGCCTCGCTGATCGCCCGGATATGATCCGGCGTGGTGCCGCAGCACCCTCCGACCATGTTGACCAGGCCGGCTTGCGCGAACTCTCCGACCAGCGCCCCCATGGCCTCCGGACTCTCGTCGTAGAGACCGAACTCGTTGGGCAGGCCGGCATTCGGGTAGGCGCAGACCAGGGTGTCGCAGATCCGCGACAGCTCGGCGATGTGGCCGCGCATTTCGCGGGCGCCCAACGCGCAGTTCAGGCCGAAGGTCAGCGGATCGGAGTGGCGGAGCGCATTCCAGAATGCCGCCGGAGTCTGGCCCGACAGCGTCCGGCCCGACAGGTCGGTGATCGTGCCGGAGATCTGGATCGGCAGGCGGATCCCGGTCTCCTCGAACACGGCCCAGGCCGCGGCCACTGCTGCCTTGGCGTTGAGCGTGTCGAAGATCGTCTCGATCAGGATCAGCTCGGCGCCGCCGGCGATCAGGCCGCGGACCTGCTCCATGTAGGCGGTCTTGACCTGATCGAAGGTCACTGCGCGGTAGCCGGGATTGTTCACGTCCGGCGAGATCGACAGCGTACGGTTCGTCGGGCCGATGGCGCCGGCGACGAAGCGGCGGCGACCATCCTGTTTCTCAGCGAGCTGCGCCGCCTCGCGGGCGAGCCGCGCGCCCTCTCGGTTCAGGTCGTGGATGATCGATTCGAGGCCGTAATCGCCTTGCGCGATGGTGGTGCCGGAGAACGTGTTGGTCTCACAGACGTCGGCGCCGGCCAGGAAGTAATCCAGATGGATCTGCCGGATCGCGTCCGGCTGCGTCAGGATCAGGAGGTCGTTGTTGCCCTTCTGGTCGTTCGGATGATCCTTGAACCGGTCGCCGCGGAAATCCGCCTCGGTCAGACCGAGCCGCTGAATGACGGTGCCCATCGCCCCGTCGAGGACGAGGATCTTCTCCGACGCGCGCTGGCGCAGCGCGGTTGCGATCTCGGTGCCGTCGACGGGCGGAAAGTCGGTCATGATCGGTCCCAACAGATCACCTCAACCTGAGGTGCCGGAGCGAAACGGAGGCCTCGAAGGAGGCCTCCAGATGTCTTAGCGTTCCCTGGAACCCTCCCGCGAGGCCGCGTCGCGGCACCTCAGGACGAGGCGGAGGGTGTGATCTTGTCTTGAACCGGTCCGGCGTTCGACCGGATCAGTGCGCCTTCCCCAGGGCGGCGGGCCGCGTCTCGATCGCGTCGACACGTTCTTCGACCTCGGCCGCCGCGTAGCGCCCGAGGAGCGATTCGCCGTCGACGGCGGCCTGAAGATTGCCGGACCGACGCTCGATTTGGTCGAGTCGACGGTTGACCACGGTGAACGCGCGCGCGGCATTCCGCCTGCGGTCTCGTATATCGGTCCGTATCCCCCGGCGAATCGGAAGAACGCTATCCTGCGGTTCGGCCATGGTCCTAACCCCCTGCCGCCCGAACCGGGCGCAGCTGAATTTAAGCCGCCGCCTTCTCCGCCGCCAGCTTCGGCGCCTGCGCGCGCAGGCCGAGCAGGTGGCAGATCGCGTAGACGAGGTCGGAGCGGTTCATCGAGTAGAAGTGGAAGTCCTGGACGCCCTCGTCCACCAGGTCGAGCACCTGCTCGGCCGCCACGGCGGCGGCGACGAGCCGGCGGGTCTCCACGTCGTTGTCCAGCCCCTCGAACCGGGCTGCCAGCCAGTAGGGCACCGAGGCACCGGTGCGCCGGGCGAAGTTCGCCGACTGCTTGAAGTTCTGCACCGTCAGGATGCCCGGGATGATCGGGATCGTGATCCCGGCGGCCCGGACCTTCTCGAGATAGCGCAGATAGACTTCGTTCTCGAAAAAGAACTGCGTAATCGCCTGGTCGGCGCCGGCATCGACCTTGGCCTTCAGGGCGTCGATGTCGGCATCGAGGGTGGCGGCCTCCGGGTGCTTCTCGGGATAAGCCGAGACCGAGACTTTGAAGTCGCCGATGCGCTTGATTCCCGCCACCAACTCCGCGGTCGTGGCGTAGCCTTCAGGATGCGGCCGGTAGGCGTGGCCGACGCCGTCGGCCGGATCGCCGCGCAGGGCCACGATGTGGCGGACGCCGACATCCCAATAGGACTGCACAACCGCGTCGATCTCCTCGCGGCTGGCATCCACGCAGGTCAGGTGCGCAGCCGGCTTGAGGGTCGTCTCGCGGATCATCCGGGCGACCGTGTTGTGTGTGCGCTCCCGGGTCGAGCCGCCCGCCCCGTAGGTCACGGAGACGAATTTCGGCTGAAGCGGTGCCAGACGCTCGATCGACGACCACAGGACCTTCTCCATCTCGTCGGTCTTGGGCGGGAAGAATTCGATCGAGACGCGGATCGGGTGGTAGCCGTCTCGGCTGGCGCGGTGGGTGGGGCGGCGCATCGGATCTCGTCCTCTATGTCGGTCGGTTCAGACGATAAGGGTGACAGGTTGTGTGAGGGTCGCGGGACTTCGGGGTCAGGCGACCGCTCGCTGGAGCGGTTCGGCGGCGCGGTCGAGGCCGGCCTGCCGGTGACTCGCTTCCTGCGCGAGCCACAGCGTGACGGTCAGCTGGCCGACCTCCCGGGGCACCAGATCGCGGGTTGCGACCGTGGCGAGCCCAGCCTCGGCCAGCCAGCCGGAGACTTGGTCCGCGGAGAAGCCGAGCCGGCGATGGGCCTGGCTCGTCCGCAGGAATTCGAGATCGTGCGGCGCGAAATCCACCACCAGGAGCCGTCCGCCCGGCGCCACGAGACGCACGGCGCCCCGCAGGGCACGGGCCGGATCGTCGAGATAGTGGAGCACCTGATGCACCACCACCAGATCGAAGCTCGCCCGGGCGAAGGGCGGCGCGTGGATATCGCCCTGGCGCAAGTCCACGCGCGACAAACCCCGCCGCTCCAGGTTGGCCCGGGCGACCGACAGCATGGCGTGGCTCGAATCGAGGCCGGTGGCCCGGACGGCCCGCGGGGCGAGCAGGCCGAGCATCTTGCCGGTGCCGGTGCCGAGATCGATCAGGCTGCCGAGGGGACGCTCGCCCAGCGCATCGAGGACCGCCGCCTCGACCGTCGCCTCGGGAACGTGCAGGGAGCGCAGCTCATCCCATTTGGGCGCCAGTCGGGCAAAGAAAGTCTGGGCCGTCTCGGCCCTCTGGGTGCGGACCGCGTCGAGCCGGGCCCGATCCTCCGAGAGCGGTGGCGTATTCCGGTCCAACCCGGACAGGAGGGGGTCGGCCAGGCCGGCACGGGCCTCGGACAGGCGGAAGAAAGCCCAGGCTCCTTCCCGATGCCGCTCGACGAGACCGGCTTCCACCAAGAGCTTGAGGTGGCGTGAGATGCGCGGCTGCGACTGGCCCAGGATGTCGGTGAGGTCGGAGACCGACAATTCGCCGTCGGTGAGCAGCGCCAGGATGCGCAGGCGCGTCTCCTCGGCCGCCGCGCGCAGGACGCCCAGGGCTTCTGGAAAAGGGATCGATCCCGCCGTTCGACTCTCAGCGCTAGACATAAAGATATGTTTATGTCCGTTTCATCAGAGGCGCAAGGGTGATGTTGCGGTGCCAGCGTATTGCCTGGTTTTTGTGTGCCGGATGCGTGCAGGTGCGTTGCGTGCAGGCACCCGGAGGCGCGCATGTCCCAGACCAAGCTCCCACAGATCACTCTGGTCCGCCACGGTGAGACCGCCTGGAGCTTGTCCGGGCAACATACCGGGCGCAGCGACATCCCGTTGACGCCGGCGGGCGAGGCTGCGGCCCGCACCCTCGCGCCGCGCCTGGCGGCCGGAGCCTATGCGGCCGTCTGGTCGAGCCCGTCGAGCCGCGCGGCGACCACCTGCGCGCTTGCGGGGTTCGGCGCGGACCGCACGATCGATCCGGACCTCGCCGAGTGGGATTACGGCGCCTACGAGGGCCGGACCACGAAGGAGATCCTGGCCGAGCGCCCGGGCTGGCGGCTTTTTCGCGACGGCTGCCCCGGCGGCGAAACGGCCGCCGATGTCGGCGCCCGGGCCGACCGGGTCATCGCCCGGATCCGCGCCCTGGATGCGGACCTGATCCTCTTTTCTAGTGCCCATTGTCTGCGCGTGCTCGCCGCCCGCTGGATCGGCCTGCCGCCGGAGGGCGGCGCGCTGCTGGTGCTCGGTACCGCCAGGGTCAGCGTGCTGGGCTACGAGCACGACCGGAGCGAACCGGTCCTGCGTGCCTGGAACTGCTGATCCCGGCGCTACCGCAGCCAATACCCGTCCGGTGCGAGCGGCGCCGGCATCGGTTCGCCCAGGGCGTGGTGGACGATGCGGTCGACGGCCCGGACCATCGCATCGAGGGGCAGGTCGTTCGGCTCGGTGCCGAACGGCTCCTCCAATTCGTCGCCGAGGGCGTCGAGGCCGAAGAACGTGTAGCCGACGAGCGCCACTACGACCGGCGTCGCCCAGCCGAGCGAGCCCGCGAGGCCCACCGGCAGCAGTAGGCAGTAGAGCCAGGCCGTGCGGTAGACGAGCAGCGTGTAGGCGAAGGGCAGCGGCGTGTTGGCGATCCGCTCGCAGGCGGTGTGCACCCCGGACAGGGCCTCGATCCGGGTTTCCAGGAGGCCGAACTGGATGTCGGTGAGGCGCCCGGCCCGCATCAGCCCGGCGAGGTCGCGGGTCATGGCGGCCAGGACCGAATCGGTCGGGTTCGGGCCGCAGAGGTCCGAGCCCGGCGCCTTCCCGTCCACCGTGCGGGCCTCGTCGAGGCCGCGCAGGCGGGCGTGCAGGCCGTGCGCGAAGGCCGACAGGCGCCGCAGCTGGGGTGCCGCCTCGGCGGCCGGCAGCAGGGCCGGCATCAGGCGGGCGAGGTTGCGCACCTCGCCGATCAGGCTGCCCCAGGCCTTCCGAGCCTCCCACCAGCGCTCGTAGCAGGCGTTGTTACGGAAACTCAGGAAGATCGACAGGGCGAGGCCGACCAGCGTGAACGGCGCGACCCCGGCGGTCACCGGGAAGAAAGCGGGCCAGCGCGCCTCCGCCCAGACCACCAGGCAGGAGACCGCGACGATCCCGACGAGTTTCTGGGCCACCCGCGGCAGGATCGAGCCCTGCATCGTGAACAGCAGGGTGAACAGGTTGGGCCGGGTGCGGACGATCATCGGGGCTTCGCGGTAGCGGGTGCGGCCCTCCTGCCCTGCCCTCCCGGCATGGGCAAGGGGCCCGCCGTACACGTCCCTGTGGTCTCCCGCCTGTGGTCTCCCGCCGCCTTGCCCCGGGCTGCGCCGCCCGGCCGGGCCTTGGAGGTAACTTTCAGGTTCGCCCGACGACCGCGATGTCCAAGGCTCCTCCGGCACCGGCGCATCGGCATCCCGGAGCGGCGGCCAGCTCTTGAGCCGGTGTTATCGGTCGGCTTCCCAGAGCCAGGCCGCCCCGCGCACCCCGGAGGCGTCGCCATGGAGGCTGGCGCGCACGGGGGTGTCGAAGGCGTCGGAGAAGACGTGCGGGGCGATCGCACCGGGCAGTCCGGCGATCAGCTCGGGGATGCGCGACAGGCCGCCGCCAATCACGATCACGTCCGGATCCAGCAGGTTGACCACCTGGGCCGCGGCGCGCCCGAGCCGGTCGAGATGCGTCGTCAGGGTTTTCCGCGCGTCCTCGTCGCCGTCGCGGGCGGCGGAGACGACAGCCTCGGCGGTGCGATGGCCGCCGTGCCGACGGGCATGGTCGGCGGCGAGTCCTGGCCCGGACAGCCAGGTCTCGACGCAGCCCCGGCGACCGCAATAGCAATCCGGTCCTGGCTGCTCGTCGGGGGTGGGCGCCGGCAGGGGGCCGTGGCCCCACTCGCCCGCGATGCCGTTGCGGCCGGTGAGCACGCGGCCGTCGATGGCGATGCCCGATCCGACCCCGGTGCCCAGGATTACCGCCCAGACCACCCGGGCGCCGGCCCCGGCGCCGTCGACCGCCTCAGAGACCGCGAGACAGTTGGCGTCGTTCTCGATTCGGACCGGACGGTCGAGCCGCTGCGCGAGGTCGATCCCGAACGGATGACCGTTGAGCCAGTGGGAGTTGGCGTTGCGCACGAGGCCGGTCGCCGGCG
Source organism: Methylobacterium sp. AC315 (assembly GCF_979253755.1). NCBI lineage: Bacteria > Pseudomonadati > Pseudomonadota > Alphaproteobacteria > Hyphomicrobiales > Methylobacteriaceae > Methylobacterium > Methylobacterium sp. AC315. The sequence continues at coordinate 316,369 of NZ_CEEDEA010000001.1, read as the reverse complement.
ACAGGCTGCCGGGCATGCCGATGCCGACGCTGCAAGGAGCGCCGGACGCGGCGCCGGCTTCGGCTTCCAGTCGCTCCACCAGGGCGGCCAGGGCGTCGAGGGTGCCCCGGTAATCGCCGCGCGGGGCCGGGACCCGGGCCTCGGCCAGGGTCGCGCCGCTGGAATCCAGCACGATCCCGGCGATCTTGGTGCCGCCGAGATCGATGCCGAGGCGAGCCCGCCCGCTGGGCGCCGGCATCACTCCGCCGCGGCGACCTTGGTGACCTTGGTGTCGGTCCCCATCGGCTGCGGCGCGTGATCGGAGATGTCGGTGCCGATCGCGACCGGATGGGCCATGACCTCGTTGAGCTTGGCCATGTCGAGCTCGCCCTCCCAGCGGCTGACCACCACGCAGGCGACGCCGTTGCCCACGAGGTTGGTGAGCGCGCGGCACTCGGACATGAACTTGTCGATACCGAGCACCAGGGTCATGGCGGCGACCGGGACCGGGCTGTTCGGGATCGCCGAGAGCGTGGCCGCCAGGGTGATGAAGCCGGCACCCGTGACGCCGGAGGCGCCCTTCGAGGTCAGCATCGCCACCAGGATGATCGTCGCGTATTGCGCGAAGGTCAGGTCCGCACCCACCGCCTGCGCCAGGAACAGCGTGGCGAGCGTCATGTAGATGTTGGTGCCGTCGAGGTTGAACGAGTAGCCGGTCGGGACCACGAGGCCGACCACCGAATCCGAGGCGCCGAGCCGGCGCATCTTGGTCATCAGCTGCGGCAGCACGGTCTCCGACGAGGACGTGCCGACCACGATCAGCAGCTCGTCCTTGATGTAGGCGAGGAAGCGGAAGATCGAGAAGCCCGCGACCTTGGCGATGCTGCCCAGTACCACGACCACGAACAGGATCGCGGTGACGTAGAAGGTGCCGACCAGCCAGGCGAGGTCGTAGACCTTCTGGATGCCGTACTCGCCGATGGTGAACGCCATCGCGCCGAAGGCGCCCACGGGGGCGAGCTTCACCACGATGCCGATGATCTTGAAGAAGATCTGCCCGGCGGTATCGATCGCGCTGTTCACCGCGGCCGCGCGCTCGCCGAGGCTGGTCACGACCACGCCGGTGAGGATCGAGATCAGAAGCACCTGCAGCAGGTCGCCGGTGGCGAAGGGATCCAGGAAGCTCTTGGGGATGATCGCCAGGATGTGGGCGACGGTGGAATCGGCGGCCGCCTTGTTGGCGTAGCTCGCGACCTTGCTGGCATCGAGCTTCGTCGGGTCGGCGTTGAAGCCGGCACCCGGCCGGATCACCTCGCCGACCAGCACGCCGATCAGCAGCGCCAGGGTGGAGACGACCTCGAAATAGACCAGCGCCTTCACGCCGACCCGGCCGACCTTCTTGAGATCACCGACAGACGCGATGCCGTGTACGATGGTGCAGAAGATGATCGGCGCGATCATCATCTTGATCAGGCCGATGAAGGCGTCGCCGAGCCACTTCATCGCCTTGCCGGTGGCCGGGTCGTACCAGCCCAGCAGGACGCCGAGCACGATGGCGATCAGGACCTGGATATAGAGGACCTTGTACCAGGGCTCGCGGGGAGCGCCGGGCGCGGTCGTCGCGTGGGTTGCGTGTGCCATATCCATCCCGTGCACGGTTGCCGTGCATCCTCCCGATATGGCGGCACGCTAGCGATAATCGTTCCCCGCCTCAACGGCGGCTCTGCCTTACTCCTCGAACGAAGTGTGACAAAAACCTATCGATCCCCGGCCGAAAGATCTCGGCGGCGGATATTCATCAGCCAACCTAGTCGATCCATACCAGACGGATCGAATCAACGGTTCGCACGCGACCTCCCGACAGGCCTCATCGTCCCCGCGCGCCTGGTGCGCCGGGGGCATGGCCCAAGAAGTCTCCTCACGCTGGACGCGGGACGCCGCGGGAACCCAGGTGTCGGCCAAGTTACGCGCGGGATCCGATCCCCGCGGCGACCCGCGGCATCGGCCGGGCATGGTCCCCGGCCGGTGCCGTCTGTCTCGTCGCGATGTCTGTGCGACGCCCCGATCCCCGCGACTCCGTGTTAGCGGTCACTGCCCATGGCGCCCAAGCCGCAATCGCAGCCGAGACGCCCCCGGAACCCGCATCACCGCCGTGGCCTTCCACCCGACATCCGCCTCGTAGTGGGCGGGTCCGCAGGTTTCTGAGGGTCACGCCCAGATCCGGGTCGCCGCGGGGGCATTTCCGCACCCCGCCGGGCAGACTACCGCCCGATCTTCACGCCCGCATCCGAGACACGCCCTGCATCGGCACGCCGCCCGGGGCGATGGCGGCTGAGAGCCACCGACGCGGGCATCGCCCCATCCCCCGAGCCCGCCGGTCAGCCACCGGACGGACCCCCGAGGAGCGCCGTGGAGTCACCCCCACACCGCCGAAGGACAGGTGACGGCTAATGAGCACAAAATAGGAACATTGTCAAGGGCGGCGTAGGGTGCCGATCGGCCTGCACCCGGTCGCGCGCGGTCCCTCGCCCAAGGATCCGCCGTTCTCGAGCGCGTGCTCTGCTCGGATGCGTCGCTGCGCCCGCGATGACGGAAAGGGCCGCGGGGCGCTCCTCACCCCACGCGTTCGAGCCGGCTCGCGAAAAAGCCGTCCAGGCCGCCGCGGGCGCCCGGGACCTCGGGCAGGTGGCACGGCAGGGTGCGCAGGTCCCCGTTGCCGTCGATCATCTCGGCGGCGCCGCCGATCTCCTCCGGCCGCACCGGCACGCGCGCAAAGCGGGTGTCCCGGGCCAGGAAGGCGGCGATCTGCGCTTCGCCCTCCTCGGGCTCCAGCGAACAGGTGCAGTAGACCAGCCGGCCGCCCGGGCGCACCAACTCGGCCGCGCTCTGGAGGAGCCTGACCTGGAGCAGCGACAGCCGGATGATGTCGGACTTCGACTTGGTCCAGGCCACGTCGGGGTGGCGCCGGATCGTGCCGGTGGCCGAGCACGGGGCGTCGAGCAGCACCGCGTCGTGGTCCTGGGCCTGGAAGGCCAGGGCGTCGGAGACCGCGATCTCGACGTCGAGGCCGAGGCGGGCGACGTTCTCGCGGAGGCGCTCCAGCCGCGGCGCCGAGCGGTCGACCGCCGTCACCCGCGCGCCGGTGGCAGCGAGCTGCATCGTCTTGCCGCCCGGGGCGGCGCAGAGATCGAGCACCCGGGCGCCCGCCTGCGGGGCGAGCAGCCGCGCCGGGATCGCGGCGGCGGCGTCCTGAACCCACCAGGCGCCCTCCTGGAAGCCCGGCAGGTCGGGAATCGCCGGCCCGTTCTCCGGCAGCCGGAGGGAGCCGGTCGGCAGGCGCACCGCACCGAGCGGCTCGACCCACGCGGCCGCGTCGCCGCGTGGGGTCAGGTCGATCGCCGCCCCGGCGAGATGGGCCTGCGCGATGGCGGCCGCTCGCTCCGGTCCGTAGGCCGCAAGCCAGCGGCTCGCCAGCCAGTCCGGCGTGTTGACGGCCAGCGCGTCGGCGGAGGCGGCCAGGATCGCGTCGCGCTCCCGCACGACCCGGCGCAGCACCGCGTTGACCAGGCCGGCCAGATGCGCGGTGCGGTTGTCCCCCTTGGCGAGTCGCACCGCGCAATCGACCGCGGCGTGGTCGGGGACCGCGAGGTCGAGGATCTGGGCCGTCGCGGTGGCGAGCAGCGCGGTGAGCCGCGGCTTGTCGACCGGCAGGCCGCGCTCGAGCCGGGCGGCGAGGGCCGCCCGGATCAGGCCGTAGCGCCGGAAGGTCGCCACCGCGATCGCCCGGGCCAGGCCCGCATCGGCGGGGCTCAGGTTCTCCGTCCGGATCGCCTGAGCCAGGGTCTCCTCGAGGGCCGGGGGGCGCTCCTGGCCGATGATCTCGGCCACCGCATTCAGGGCGGCCCGCCGGGCGCCGAGCCCCGCGGTGTCGGGCGTACCCGTCGATGTCTCGACCGGAATGTTGCGGCCTGTGTCCCGCGATGCCACTTCTACTCCTGAACCCGATGATCCGCTGACACACGCCCTCACACCCGAGCGACCGCGATGCAAGACCCGAACGGACAGGATGCGACCGATGGCGCCGCCGCGGCCCCGCGCAAACTCAGCCCTGCGGCCGAGCGTGCCCTGGCCGAGGCGGCCGAGCGCCGGGCCGCGATCGACGCCCGCGCGGCTGCGATCCGCGCCGCGCCGGAGCATCTCGGCCGCGGTGGCCTGGAGCCGGTGCGCTACCAGGATTGGGAGGTGAAGGGTCTCGCGGTCGATTTCTGAGCCGCCCCCCGACCCTACTCCGCGGGCACGCCCTCGAAGGGCGTCGGCGGCGGCTTGGCCCTGGCCTCCGCCGCGCCCGCCCCGAACCGGCGGTACCAGAGCCCGGTGAGGATCGGCACCAGGATCGACGTGACGATGATGCAGATCGTCACCAGCACCGTGGCGGTCTGCGCCGCCGGGGCGAATTGCGGCGCCACCGCCGCGATCGCCAGCGGGTTGGCGGCGGCCGCCCCGGCGGTGGACGAGGCCGCGAGCCCCGCCGTCCCGGTTCCGCCCCCGATGGCCTTGTCGGCCAGGATCAGCGGTATCCCGGTGAGCACGATGACGGCCAGCGCGAGCACGATCCCGAGTCCGGCGAGGGGCGAGAGCAGGTTGTTGAGATCCACCGTGTTGCCCAGCGCGAAGGCGAAGAACGGGATCATCAGCTGGCCGCCCGGGGCGAACAGGGCGCGCAGTTTTGGATCGAGGTTGCCGAGCAGGAATCCGACCAGGAACGGCAGCACCGCGCCGACGAAGATCTGCGGCTCGAAATGCGCCGCCCCGGAAGCGCCCAGGATGATCATGCTCATCAGCGGGCCGGACTCGATCGAGGTCAGGATGAACGCGCCCGCCTCCTCCCGGCTGCCGTAGGTCTGCATCAGGGAGGCGTAGAGCCCGCCATTGGTCATATCCATCGCGCAGACGATCGCGAGGATCGAGAGGCCCGCGAAGAAGCCGGTCTGGATGCCCTCGGGCGGGATGAACAGCGCAGCCACCAGCACGATCGCCCAGGCCGACAGCAGCTTGGTCAGCACGAGGGTGCCGGACTTGCGTAGGACGGTGCCGGTCGCCTTCAGGCTGACCGACGCGCCCATGCAGAAGAACCAGACCGCCAGGATCGGGATCACCCCGGTCATGATCCCCTGCGTGAAGCCCTTGAAATAGGCCGGCGCTCCCGGCGCGAACGTCTTGCACAGGGCGCCCAGCAGGAGCGGGACCAGCATGAGCCCGCCGGGAATCCTGTCGATCGCCGCCTTGATCTGCATGGCGCGTCCCTCCGGTCGATTCGGCGACGCGCCGGACCCGAACGGATTCGCGGCGTCGCACCGGCCCACGCCTCTGTCGGGCGCCTTGTCGGACCGGTACCGCATCCTGTTGTCGCCCCCGGGAGGCGTCAAGCGGCGACCCAGGCCGAGGCCGCGACACCGGGCGCGGAACGTCGCGGGCCGGGCGCCGTTGGGCTGGTTCACCGACAGGAGACGATGATGGCGACGAAGGTATCGGCCCACGGCGCGGCCGCGGGACCGCACGGCGAGATCACCCTGGCCCGCGGCGAGCGACTCGGCATGCGCATGTGGCGGGCCGAGGAGCCGAACGCCGACAAGCCGATGACGTCCTCGCCCCACGAGACCGTGGGCTACGTCATCAGCGGCCGGGCGGAGCTGGTGGTCGGCGGCGAGACGGTCGCGCTCGCGCCAGGGGATTCCTACTGTGTGCCGGCGGGCGCCGAGCACACCTACCGGATCCTCGAGACCTTCACGTCCGTCGAGGCGACGGCGCCGCCGGCGAAGTAAGGGAAATCCCTCACCGGGTCATGTAGACCTGCGCGCCGACATCAACCCGGGCGTAGAGATCGACCACATCCTGGTTGTACATCCGGATGCACCCATAGGACGCGTAGGTCCCGACTGAGTTCGGCCGGTTGGTGCCGTGGATCGCGTACTCTCCGCCGGCCAGCGTCATCGCGGCCGCCCCCATCGGGTTGCTGGGCGAGCCGCCCGCGATGACGTTCGGCAGCCGGGGGTTGTCGCGCTTGACCTCGGCCGGCGGCGACCAGGCCGGGGCGACGTACTTGCCGTCGATCGCGGCCGTGCCGAACCATTGCTTGCCGGGCTTGCCCACCGCCACGGGATAGCGGATCGCGGTGCCGTCGCCGTTCACCAGGTAGAGCTTGCGCTGGGACACGCTGATCACCACCGAGCCCGGCGCGACGCCGTTCTGGAACGGCACCACCTCCCGCGCCTGGGCCGCCCCGAAGCAACCCGCCAGCATCGCGCCGGCCAAACCGAATAAAGCCGTCACCCGACCCGACATCCTGGACTTCCTCGACAAGCGTGAGCGTATGCCGGCCAGTAATCCACGGCCGCGCTTGCCGTTCCCTTGAGCGCTATGGTTGACGCTCTGCTTCTCCCGGGAAGTCTTGGGGAGGGTAAAGAAGTAGCCTCAATCGTGAGGCCGGACGGCTCAGCGCTCAAACAACTCGGCGCCGCGGGGGTCTTCCGCCTGCCAGCCGTGGCGCTCCAGTTCCGGGTCGCGATGCTCCTCGACCGGATGGCCGACGCACAGGTAGGCGACGAGCCGCCAGGTCTCCGGCACCGCAAGGATCCCGGCGACGCGGGCGGGCTCCAGGATCGAGACCCAGCCGACCCCGAGTCCGCGCGCCCGCGCCGCCAGCCAGAAGCACTGCACCGCCCCGACCACCGAATAGGCCAGGGTCTCCGGCATGCTGGCGCGGCCGAGGCCGAGGCCGGTCTCGGTGGCGTCGTCGCAGAACACCGCGAGGTGTTCCGGCGCCTCGTTCAGGCCGGCGAGCTTGAGCGCCCGGTAGCGGGCGGCCCGTGCCGCGTCGTAGCCCTCCGCGGCTGCCGCGTTGCAGCGGGAGAAGTCGCTTGCCACGGCAGCGCGCCGGGTCGGGTCGGACACGCGTACGAACCGCCAGGGCCGGCTGTTGCCCACCGACGGCGCCCGGTGCGCCGCGGCCAGGCAGGCGCGCAGGGCGTCCGGGTCCACGGCGTCCGGCCGGAACCGACGCACGTCGCGGCGCCACGCGAACAGCGTGTCGAGGGCCTGGATGAAGCTGACGTCGAAGGCGGGCGGACCCATGATGCGGCTCGCCTTACCTGCATCCGGCGTCAAACGGGAGAACGAAAACACCCCGGCCGCGCATCGGAGCCGGCAGCGGCCTCTCGGGACGACCCTCCTGCCGGGGCGCGGGACAGGCCACGAAAAAAGGCCGCCCAGAGGGGCGGCCTGAAGTCATTGGGTCTCGAAACCTCGGAGTGCCGAATTCTGGAATCCCGACCGGCGACCGAAGGCTGGGGAGCTGGGTTTCGGCCGCTGGTCCGGCAGGAGCCGGCGAGGTTCAGGCAGTATTGTGCCAGTGCAACGCGGCCCGGGAAAGGCGGCATTCGGGCGGAACCGTGTTTTTTGTCGCTTGGATGTGTCGTGGGCGACACGGGGTCCCGGCGCGGCCACCCTTGCGGGTCGCGGGCGCGGGGGCCATCATTCGGCACAGCATGGGCACCACGGAGTGACGATGACGGAGCGGACGAGCGCGGAGTCGAGGCCCGAGGAAGCGGCGGGCCATGTCATTCCGTTCCCCGCCCGTGCGGAACCCCCGCAGATCGCCTTCAACCGGGACGAGCTGCGCACGATCTTCAACCTCTACGGCCGGCAGGTCGCGGCGGGCGAGTGGCGCGACTACGCCATGGATTTCCGCCGGGACAAGGCGGTGTTCTCGATCTACCGCCGCGCCTCCGAGATGCCGCTCTACCGGATCGAGAAGGACCCGAAGCTCGCCCGCCGCCAGGGCGCCTACGCGGTGATCGCCGCCAGCGGACTGGTGATGAAGCGCGGGACCGAGCTGGCCCGGGTGCTCGCCGTGCTGGAGCCCCCTCCCCGGGCGGTGTGAGTGTTCCAGGATCGCCTCAGGCGAGGTTCAACCGCTCGACGGTGCTGACGATGTCCGCCTGAACCTCCGGCGGCAGCAGCAGGATCGGCCGCGGTGGTTCGGCGCGGCAGAGGCCGAGATGGTCGGCGAGGGCGTAGACCACCCGCAGGCTCGAATGCGCCTTGAACAGCGTCCAGAGCGGCGCGAGCGCTTCGTTCAGCGCCCGGGCCTGCGCGGCGTCGCCGGCCTCGGTGGCGCGCACGATCGCCAGGCAGGTTTTCGGAAACAGGCCGCCGGCCACGCTGAACCAGGCCGTACCGCCCGCGAGCAGCGCCTCGGTCACGTTCCAGTCTCCGCTGAACCCGACCGGAAACTCCGCCGGGACCGCTTCCGTCAGACCGGCAACTCCCGCTTCGGCCGCCGCCGGCTCCGGCGCGGGGCATTTGGCCGCCACGACGCCCGGCAGGCGCGCGATCCGGCCGATCAGCGCGGGCGAGAACTGGAAATGCGTGGTCGCCGGGTTGTCGTAGATCACGAGCGGCAGGCCGCCCTCCCCCGCCACGGCCGCGAAATGCCGATACACCTCGTCGTCGGTGAGCGGCGTGTACGAGACGGGGGCAAGCAGGCCCACGTCGGCCCCCGCGGCCCGGGCCGCCCGAGCGTGCCGGATCGCGTCGTCGGTGCGCAGCGCCCCGATCCCCACCAGAAGCGGCACGCGGCCGGCCACCGCCTCGGCGGCGATCTCGACGACGCGGCGCCGCTCGTCCGGGGACAGGTAGGCGTAGGTTCCGGTGCTGCCTAGCAGGCCGATCGAATCGACCCGTGCATCGACGAGGCGTTCCAGCAGCCGGCACAAGGCGGCTGCATCGACGCGGCCGTCCGCGTCGCTCGGGGTGATCGGGAAGGCGGAGAGGCCGGAGATCGGTTGGGGCATGCCGGCATGATAGCTGCCCTCACCCGATCCGCGCAGGCCAAAAAAGAAGCCCCGGCGGTTTCGCGCCGGGGCTTCTGGATCCGGGTTCTTGCAGGACTTAGCGGCGGTCGCCGACCAGGCTGAGCAGGAACTGGAACATGTTGATGAAGTCGAGATAGAGGGTCAGGGCGCCGTTCACCGACATCTTGGCCGCCATCTCACCGTCGAAGCTGCTGGAGAGATACATCTCCTTGAGCTTCTGGGTGTCGTAGGCGGTCAGGCCCGCGAAGATCAGCACGCCGAGCACCGAGATGGCGAACTGCAGCGCCGACGAGGCGAAGAAGATGTTCACCAGCGAAGCCAGGATGATGCCGATCAGGCCCATCATCAGGAACGAGCCCATGCCCGACAGGCTGCGCTTGGTCGTGTAGCCGTAGAGGCTCAGCGAACCGAACGCCGCCGCCGTGATGAAGAACACCCGCACCACGCTCGCCCCGGTGAAGACCAGGAGGAGCGAGGACATCGAGGCGCCCATCACCGCCGCGAAGGCCCAGAACATCGTCCGGGCCGACGAGGCCGACATCCGGTCCATCCGCATCGAGAAGACGAAGATGAACGCGAGCGGGGCCAGCATCAGAACCCACTTGAGCGGGCTCGTGTAGAGGGTCTGACCGAAGGAGGTCAGGATCGGGCGCGTACCCTGGTAGGACGCAACCGCGGCCATGTTCAGACCGAGGGCGACGAGGCCGGAGATGCCCAGCCCGACGACCATGTTGTTGTAGACGCCGAGCATGAAGGTGCGCAGGCCCTGATCGACATCGACCTGGGTGCCTGCGTACCCGGACGGCTGCTGGGCGCCGTACCGGAAGGGAGAGTTCTCGAATGCCATGGGAGTTTCCTTGCGGAGGCTCTCTCAGCGTGGTGTTTCGGGCGAGGCCCACGCAGGACCTCTGGCGCCAGGCTGGCACCTCGCACAGGAATATGTTGCGCGGCCGCCGCCCGCACAAGTCCCCAGCTACGGTTGCGGGGGCGCTTTTCCGGTGTCGGAGGATGTATTTTTGTCCATGAAGTCAGGGATTAAAACGGATTCCCGCGCTCACGGCCCCGGGTTCGACTGGCGGTTGCCCGGATCGCATCGGGTCGATGTCTCTCCGCCCAAGTCTTAACCATGCGCGGAGACCGGAAGCGGGGCCGCGAAGACCAGCGGTCAGAGCGCGCACCGCCGAAATGGGTACCGGTCCGGCGTCAGCGAGTGCGACTAATCAAGGCTCTAGATCTGCCGGAGATACGGCGCCGGCTTCTGGCCGAGGATGCGCCACGTGCCGGCCAGCCCGAGCAGGATCGCCAGCGCCACCGCGGCGGTCGCCGCCACAAGCGCGCCGGACAGGTCGAGGCGGAAGTCGAGGTGCATGACCTTCGCGACGATCACCCAGCCGGCGAGGCTGCCGGCGGCGAGGCCGAATACGGCCGTGGCGAGCCCCAGGGCGGCGTACTCGATGGCGTAGGCGCTGAGTAGCCGTGTCCGGCTGGCGCCCAGGACCTTCAGCACCACGGCGTCGTAGAGGCGGGCCCGGTGGCCGGCCGCAATGGCCCCGGCCAGCACGAACAGGCTCGCCAGCACCGCCACCGCGCTCGCCCCGCGGATCGCCAGGACCAGGCGGCCGACGAGGTCGCCGATCGCGTCGAGCGCGTCCTTCACACGCACGGCGCTCACCGACGGGAACGTCTTGGCGACGTCGCGCAGGATGCGGTTCTCGGCGCCGGCATCGGTACCGCCGGGCAGCGACAGGGTCGCGAGATCCGAGTGGGGGGCGCCCCGGAAGGTGCCGGGCGAGAACACCATGACGAAGTTGATGCCGAGGTTGCGCCACTCCACCCGGCGCAGGTTGAAGATCGTCGCGGTCAGGTCGCGCCCGAGCACGTTGACGGTGACGGTGTCGCCGACCTTCAGCCCGAGCTGGCGCGCGAGGTCCGCCTCGAACGAGACCAGCGGCTTGGCCCCCTGCTCGGCGCTCCACCACGCCCCCTCGGTGAGGGTCGAGCCTTCCGGCACCGTGTCGCCGTAGGTGATGCCCCGGTCGCCGTCGAGGACCCAGGCGGCGTCCTCCGGGGGGCGGATCTTGTTGGCCGGCACGCCGTTAAGGGCGACGATCCGGCCGCGCATCATCGGCACGTCCTCGATCTTGCCGTTGGGGGCCGAGCGCGCCAGGAACGCGCGGAATTCGGCGGCGTCGCGGGACGGGATATCGAGGAAGAACAGGTTCGGCGCACGCGCCGGCAGGGTCGCGCTGATCGTCCGGCGGACGTTGGCGTCGATCAGGCTGAGGGTGACCAGCAGGGTCACGCCGAGCCCGAGGGACAGCACGATGGCGGGGGTCAGCGCGCCCGGCCGGTGGAGGTTCGCCAGCGCCATCCGGGGCGCCGGCCAGCGCGGATGCGGCAGGCGGCGGGCGAGCGCCATCAGGCCGAGCGCCACCCCGTGCAGCAGCGCGAACGCGATAGCGGCGGCCGCGATGAAGATCAGGGCCACGCGCCGGTCGAACGCCGTGCCGACCGCCAGGCCGACCAGGGCGGCGAGGCTGAGGGCCAGCCAGATCCGGTAGCGCCAGCGCGGGCTGACCCGGGCAGGATCGACCGTGTCGCGGAACAAGCCCGAGACCGGCACGTCGTGGGCACGGCCGAGCGGCGTGATCGCGAACGCGAAGGCGGTCAGCAGCCCGTAGGCGGCGGCGAGCAGCAATTCCCCGGGCGCCAGCGTCGGGTTCAGGGGCAGCGGCAGGTCGGCGGAGAACAGCGCATCCAGGACGAACGGCAGGCTCGCACCGACCGCGAGGCCGATCGCCGTGCCGATGCCCGCGATCAGCATCACCTGGGTCAGGTAGAGGGCGACCACCTGCGAGCCCGGGGCGCCGACGCTCTTGAGCGTCGCGATCGAGGGCCGCTTGCGCTCCACGAAGGCGTGGACCGCGTTGCCGACGCCCACGCCCCCGACGATCAGCGCCGTCAGTCCCACCAGGGTCAGGAACTGGGTGAAGCGCTCGATGCTCTTGGCGAAGCGCGGGTCGGCGTTGCCGCGAGACCGGATCTCCCAGCCGGCCTCCGGAGTCGCGGTTCGGATCCGCACCTGCGCGGCGTCGAGGTCCGGGTCCCGGGCGGCGTCTTTCGGCAGGACGATCCGGTAGCTCCAGCGGTTGAGGCTGCCCGGCTGGACGAGGCCGGTGGCGCGCAGCGTCGGCTCCGAGATCATCAGCCGCGGGCCGAAGCCGATGCCGCCGGCGATCTTGTCGGGCTCGGAGGTAAGCGTGCCGCGGATCACGACCGGGTGCCCGGCGAGCGCGATCCGGTCGCCGACCTTGACGTCGAGGCGGGTGAGCAGGGCCGGGTCCGCGAGGGCGCCGGGCGTCCCGTCGCGTTCCGCCAGCAGGTCGGCGAGCCGGCCCGGCGGATCTGTGACGAGTTCGCCGGCCGCCGGGTAGGTCGCGGGATCGACGGCCTTCAGCTCCACCAGCGCGGCTTCGCCACCGGCCGCCACCGCCATGGCACGCAGGGACGCCACGGCGTCGACCGTGCCCTCGCGCGACAGGGCCTGCCGCTCCGCGTCGGTCGCCTCGCGGTTGATCAGGTTGTAGGCGAGGTCGCCCCCGAGGATCCGCCGCCCCTCCCGGCCGAGACCGTCGGAGAGCGAGCGCGAGATCGACGCCACGCCGGCGATCGCCGCGACGCCGAGCGCGATGCAGGCGAGGAACACCCCGAAGCCGGACAGGCCCGCGCGCAATTCGCGCACGGCCAGACGCAGGGTGAGCGGGATGCGCCGAGGCGCGGGCTCGGGATGCGAGATCGTGCCGTGCATCAGGCGCTCACCGCCTCCTCGACCCGGCCGGAGCGCAGGCGCACGGTGCGGTCGCACAGGCGGGCGAGGCCGTTGTCGTGGGTGACCAGCACCAGGGTGGCGCCCCGGTCGCGCTTCAGCCGGAACAGCAGGTCCACGATCTGCCGGCCGGTGGCCTCGTCGAGGTTGCCGGTGGGCTCGTCGGCCACCAGGATCGCCGGATCGGGGGCGACTGCCCGGGCGATGGCGACGCGCTGCTGCTCGCCCCCGGAGAGCTGGGCCGGATAATGGTGCAGCCGGTGCCCGAGGCCGACCGCCTCCAGCTCGGCGCGGGCCCGCTCCAGGGCGCCGGGCCGGTCGGCGAGCTCGAGCGGCAGCGCGACGTTCTCCAGCGCGGTCATGGTCGGAACGAGGTGGAAGGCCTGGAACACGATTCCGATCCGCCGGCCCCGGAACCGGGCGAGCGCGTCCTCGTCGAGGCGGGCGAGGTCGGTGTCCTCGATCACCACGCCGCCGGAATCGGGTCGCTCCAGCCCGGCCATGACCATCAGCAGCGTCGACTTGCCCGAGCCCGAGGGGCCGACCAGCCCGACTGCTTCGCCGCGATCGACGGTGAGCGAGATTCCGCGCAGGACGTGGACCCGGGCGGCACCGCGTCCCAAGCTGAGATCGATGTCGGACAACGCGATCGCCGGCTCGCGCAGCACCTTGCCGTTGCTCACCGGGCGGCCGATCTGTGGGCGATGACGAGCATGGCGCGCGAGGTCCTGACTTGGCTGCTGACTTGGCCGCTGACGTGGCGACGAACTTGGCGGCACCGCCCGTTGATGCACCGCGATATGGGGGGCGCATTGGGGCTACGCCATGACGGCGCCGGCCGCGTTCGGCGGGCCGCCCTGTTTGTCGCAGCGCTAGCGGGTCTGGTATTCCCTTTCATGACAGCGACTCACGCCGCCACCACCGGCCCGGTCAAGCTCGTCGCCCTCGGGGACAGCCTCACCGCCGGCTACCGCCTGCCATCCGACGCAGCCTTCCCGACCGTGCTGGAGCGCCTGCTCAAGGCCAAGGGCGCGGACGTGACCGTCGCCAATGCCGGCGTCTCCGGCGACACCGCCACGGGCGGCCTCGACCGGGTCGACTGGTCGGTGCCGGACGGGACCGCCGGGGTGATCCTGGAACTCGGCGCCAACGACATGCTGCGCGGCACCGACCCGAAGGTCACCGAGGGGGCGCTCGCGGCGATCATCGAGCGGTTGCAGGCCAGGGGGATCCCGGTGCTGCTCGCCGGCATGCAGGCCGCCCCCAATCTCGGGCCGGACTACAAGGCGCGGTTCGACGCGATCTACCCGACCCTGGCCAAGCGCTACGGGCTGACCCTCTACCCGTTCTTCCTCGACGGGATCATCGGCGACCGGGCCCAGCACCTCGACGACGGGCTGCACCCGAACCGGCAGGGCGTCGAGACCATTGCGGCCCAGATCCTCCCCACGGTCGAGACTTTCTTGGGCGGCCTCCGGCAGGGGGCATCGCGGTAATGCCGCGCCTGTTCACAGGGCTCGCGATCCCGACGGAGATTGCCGAGGCGCTGCGGATCTACCGGGGCGGCCTGCCCGGCGCGCGCTGGATCGAGCCCGGCGACTACCACGTCACCCTGCGGTTCCTCGGCGATGTCGAGGTGCCCGCGGCCGAGGACGTGCTGGAGGCGATGGCCGAGATGCGGGTGCGCCCCGCCCTCACGGTGACCCTCGACGGGCTCGGAATCTTCGGAGGCGACAGGCCGCGGGCCCTCTATGCGTCGGTGGCACCGAGCCCGGAGCTGATCGACCTCCAGGCCGAGCAGGAGCGGCTGGTGCGGCGCACCGGCATCGCGCCCGAACGCAGGAAGTTCACACCCCACGTCACCCTGGCCCGCCTCAAGCGCGACGCCAGCCCGGAGGCGGTGGCGATGTATCTCTCCCAGGCTCCGGCCTTCGCGCCCCTGGCCTTCACCGCCGACCGGGTGACCATGTTCTCGGCCAAGGAATCGACCGGGGGCGGGCCGTACCTCGCGGAGGCTGAGTTTCCGTTCGTCTAACGCCCGCAGTCCAACCCACCACCTCAGGATGAGGGCGTTGGGTTGGATCCCCGGACTGGACCTACAGCCGCCGCAGCGCCACGCTCTCGATCCGGTGGCTCGCGCCCTTGGTCAGGATCAGGCTGGCCCGCTGTCGGGTCGGTAAGATGTTCTCGCGCAGGTTCGGCAGGTTGATCGTGGTCCAGAGCCGGTCGGCGATGTCCAGCGCCTCGGTCTCCGGCACCTCGGCGTATTTCCGGAAGTACGAGCGCGGGTCCCGGAACGCGGTCTGGCGCAGCTTCATGAACCGGGTGACGTACCAGCGGTGCAGGTCGTCCTCGTGGCCGTCGAGATAGATCGAGAAGTCGAAGAAGTCGGAGACGAACGGGATCGCGGTGCCGTCCCGCGGCAGGCGGGCGGGCTGGAGCACGTTCAGGCCCTCGACGATCAGGATGTCGGGGCTCTCGACCACCCGCTCCTCCCCCGGTACCCGGTCGTAGACCAAGTGGGAGTAGAGCGGTGCGGTCACGCGCTTGTGCCCGGCCTTCACGTCGTGGAGGAAGCGCAGCAGCGAGGCGGTGTCGTAGCTCTCTGGGAACCCCTTGCGCTCCATGATGCCGTTGGCGGTGAGCGCGGCGTTGGGGAGCAGGAAGCCGTCGGTGGTGACGAGGTCGACCTTCGGGGTGTTGGGCCAGCGGGCCAGCAGCGCGGCCAGGATGCGGGCGGTGGTCGACTTGCCCACCGCCACCGATCCGGCCAGGCCGATGATGTAGGGGGCCTTGGTCTCGCGCTCGGCCAGCAGGAAGCGCTGCGTCGCCTTGAACAGCCCCTGCGTCGCCGCGACGTAGAGCGAGAGCAGCCGCGACAGCGGCAGGTAGATCGCCACCACCTCCTCGACCGAGATCGGGTCGTTGATCGACTGCAGCCGCTCGATGTCCTCGGCCTTGAGGGTCAGCGGCGTGTCGGCGCGCAGCTGCGCCCATTCCTCGCGGTTGAACCGGCGATACGGCGAGAGCCGATCCGATCCGTCGAGGATCGCCTCGACGGAGCCCGGCAGCGCGGCCGCGTTCACGCGGGCTGCCTCGCGGCCTTCTCGGCGATCCCGCTCTGGGCGGTGCGGCGTTCCAGCTCCGCCATCACGGCGTCGAGCTCGACGCCGCCGGCGCGAAGCAGAACAACCAGGTGGTAGAGAACGTCCGCGGCCTCGTTCCGGAGGCCGGTCTTGTCGCCCTGCACGGCCGCGATGGCCGCCTCCACGGCCTCCTCGCCGAGCTTCTTCGCCGCCTTCGCTGGGCCTTCCGACAGGAGCTTGGCCGTGTAGGAGGTCTCCGGGTCGGTCCCGGCGCGGCTCGCGACGAGCTTGGCGAGGTCGTCGAGCGTGTAGGCGGTCATGACGCGATCTGCATGTGAGGTCGTCTGTAGAGCAACGTCCTGGATATCCGATCCGGTACGATGCGCCAGCGTTTGATGGTGCATCATCGTTCCCCGAAAGCCGGCAACCGCCGCTCGGGATGATGCTTGAAGGTCCGGCCGACGCCGTATTCGGCAGGAAACTGCGCTGCAGCCGCCCGGCGATCAAGCCGCGCGGGTGAAAGCGCCCCGGCTTTGTCGGGCTTATGCGGGGTCGAAATCGATCCGGGACGGTGCTCAGCCGTTCGGCAGGTGCCGGGCCAGCGATTCCAGCACGGCCATGCGCACCGCCACCCCCATCTCGACCTGCTCGCGGATCAAGGACTGCGCGCCGTCTGCGATCTCCGAGGAGATCTCGACCCCGCGGTTCATCGGACCCGGATGCATCACCAGGGCGTCCGGTTTGGCGAGCGCCAGCTTCTCGCCGTCCAGGCCGAAGTACCGAAAATACTCCTTCACGGAGGGCACGAACGAGCCGTTCATGCGCTCGCGCTGGAGGCGCAGCATCATCACGATGTCGCAGCCGTCCAGGCCCTTGCGCATGTCCGTGAAGGTCTCGACGCCGAACCGCTCGATTCCCGCGGGCAGCAGCGTCGAGGGGGCGATCAGGCGAACCCGGGCGCCCATCGCCTGCAGCAGGATGATGTTCGAGCGCGCCACCCGCGAGTGCAGGACGTCGCCGCAGATCGCGACCTGAAGCCCTTCGATCCGGCCCTTGTTGCGGCGGATCGTCAGCGCGTCGAGCAGCGCCTGGGTCGGATGCTCGTGCGCCCCGTCGCCGGCATTCACTACCGCGCAATCGACCTTGCGGGCGAGCAGATGCACCGCACCGGCCGATTCGTGGCGCACCACGATGATGTCCGGCCGCATGGCGTTCAGCGTCGCCGCGGTGTCGATCAGGGTCTCGCCCTTCTTCACCGAGGACGAGGCCACCGACATGTTCATCACGTCGGCGCCGAGTCGCTTGCCGGCGAGTTCGAACGACGACTGAGTCCGGGTGGAGGGCTCGAAGAACAGGTTGATCTGCGTGCGGCCCCGCAGGGTCGTGCGCTTCTTCTCCACCTGCCGCGAGATGTCGACGGCGGCGTCGGCGGCGTCGAGCAGCCCCTCGATGTCGGGGCGGGTCAGGCCCTCGATGCCGAGGAGATGCCGGTGCGGGAAGGCCGGGGGCGCGGGGCTCGTCATGATGAGACCGGGGTGTAGGTCCGGCCGGTCGTTCCGGCAAGGCGGACGAGCGCCTGCGGCCCTTTTCATGGCCTGTGCCGGCGGCCTTTTTTCACCGGTTGGTAACTTCGGCGCCCGCGCCACGTATCAGCCGGATCGCGCGGCATTCGCGCCGCCATCGCCTCGCGAGACGCACGCTTGAGAACCGATACTCTGGACGCCGCCCCGGCGCTCGAAGCCCCGGAGACCGTCGACGCCTCCGGGCGGCGCTGGTTCTACCGGCACCCCGCGGTGATCCGGGTGGCGCATTGGGTCAACGCGGGGGTGCTGCTGGTGCTGCTGATGAGCGGCCTGCAGATCTTCAACGCCCACCCGGCGCTGTACTGGGGGGCGGTCTCGACCTTCGACGATCCGGCCCTGGCGATCACCAGCGAGCAGGGACGCGACGGCACGAATCGCGGTGTGGTGACGGTCGGATCGCACAGCTTCGACACGACCGGGGTGCTCGGCCTGTCCCGGGAGGGCGGCACCGCGGTGGACCGGGCCTTCCCGGCCTGGGCGACCCTTCCGGCCGATCAGGACCTCGCCACCGGGCGGCGCTGGCATTTCCTGTTCGCGTGGCTCCTGGTGATCAACGGCGCGGTCTATCTGCTCTACGGGCTGTTCAGCGGCCAGCTCCGCCGCCGCCTGATCCCGGACGGCGACCAGATCCGCGACTTCGCCGGCTCCGTGAAGGAGCACCTGCTCTTACGCTTCCCCGAAGGTGAGGAGGCCAAGCGCTACAACGTGATCCAGAAGCTGACCTACCTCGTCGTGGTGCTGGGCCTCCTGCCCGCCATGGTGCTGGCGGGGCTCGCCATGTCGCCCGGCGTCGACGCCGCCTGGCCCTGGCTGCCGGAGCTGTTCGGCGGCCGGCAATCGGCGCGCAGCATCCACTTCATCGCCGCCGGGCTGCTGGTGCTGTTCGTCGTCGTCCACGTGCTCCTCGTTCTGGTCTCCGGCCTCGTCAACAACATGCGCGGCATGCTCACCGGCTGGTTCAGCCTCGGCCGTCCCGAGAAGGAGACCGTGCGATGATCCTGCACCGCCGCAAGCTGCTCACCGCCGGCGCCGGATTGGCGGGGACCGCCCTGCTCGGCGGCTGCGACCGCTTCGCCGGGACCGAGACCGGGCGCCGCACCCTCAAGGTCGGCGAGGATGCCAACCTGTTCGTTCAGCGGCTGCTGATGTCCCCCGCCACCCTGGCCCGGGAATATCCGGCCGCGATGATTTCGCCGTGGTTCAAGCCGAACGGCACCATCGACCCGCCGGACAGGGATTTTCGCGCCCTGGCGGCCAAGAAATTCGCCGACTTCAAGCTGACGGTCGACGGGCTGGTGCAGACGCCGCTGTCGCTCAGCCTTGCGGACCTGCGCGGGTTGCCGGCGCGCACCCAGATCACCCGCCACGATTGCGTCGAGGGCTGGAGCTGCATCGGCCAATGGTCGGGCGTGCCGCTGGCCGAGCTGCTCACCCGGGCCGGCCTGAAGCCGCAGGCGCGCTACGCCGTGTTCCATTGCGCCGACACGCTGGAATATGCCGGCGGCGGCCTCGAGGGCGGCGACGGCGCCTCCCTGTGGCGCCCCGAGCATCCGGGCTCGGTCCGCGACGGCATGATCCAATTTGCCGCCGCCGAGGATTGGGGCGGTGCCCCGCCCAAGGCCGACAAAGGCACGGACGACAAAGGCACGGACGACAAAGGCACGGACGATTGGGGCCAGGGCGCGCCGGAGCCGGAGGCGCCCGAGGATAAGCGGACCCCGATCCGCTACTACGAGAGCATCGACCTGTTCGACGCCGTCAACCCGCAGACGATCCTCGCCTACGACCTCAACGGCAAGCCGCTGCCGGTCTCGAACGGCGCCCCCCTGCGCCTGCGCGTCGAGCGCCAGCTCGGCTACAAGCAGGCCAAGTACGTGATGCGGGTCGAGCTGGTGGACTCGCTGGCGGGCTTCGGCCAGGGCAGCGGCGGCTACTGGGAGGATCGCGGCTACGAGTGGTACGCGGGGATCTGAACAGGTCGAGCCCGCCCCGCCGTCAGTGCGCGCGCGGCGGGGCAACCCGGTCTGGCGCGCGATCCCCGCGTGTAGCGCTGGGCAGGTCGCTTAGCTGGGCAGGTCGCTTGGCTGGGCGTCCCACGACGGCATGAGGCAAGCCGGCCAGGTCGACGGTGATTGCCGGCGATCCGCAATCCTGTCGGATGCGCGCCCCGCGCATGACAGCCCCGGCGAGCCGTTCGGCGACCGTTGCCATTTGACAACCCGTGCCCCGTAACCCACTTGTCCCCGGCGCGCGGCCCCGGCCCGACGGCGGGCACTTGTCCCACGCGAATTTCGAACAGAATTCGTCCGTCGCGCCCAGGCCCCGTCGAGGGGCAGAGGTCTGAATGAAAGTCGTCGTCGTCGAGTCGCCGGCCAAAGCCAAGACGATCAATAAGTATCTTGGCCGCGACTATGAGGTGATCGCCTCCTTCGGGCACATCCGCGACCTGCCGGCCAAGGACGGCTCGGTCGATCCCGAGCAGGATTTTCACATGGTCTGGGAACTCGCGGACCGCGGCGCCAGCCGCGTCAGCGAGATCGCCAAGGCCTGCAAGGGCGCGGACAAGCTGATCCTGGCGACCGACCCGGATCGCGAGGGCGAGGCGATCTCCTGGCACGTCCTGGAGGCGCTGAACGCCCGAAAGGCGCTCAAGGGCATCCCGGTCGAGCGGGTCACCTTCAACGCCATCACCAAGGCCTCGGTCGAGGCGGCGATGCGCAAGCCGCGCGAGATCGACCAGGCGCTGGTGGACGCCTACCTGGCGCGCCGGGCGCTCGACTATCTCGTCGGCTTCAACCTCTCGCCGGTGCTGTGGCGCAAGCTCCCCGGCGCCCGCTCGGCCGGCCGCGTGCAATCGGTGGCGCTGCGGCTCGTGGTCGAGCGCGAGATGGAGATCGAGAGCTTCAAGCCGCGCGAGTATTGGTCGATCGTCGCGACCCTCACCACCAAGGACGGCGCGACCTTCGAGGCCCGCCTGGTCGGAGCCGACGGCAAGCGGATCCAGCGCCTCGATGTCGGCACCGGCGCCGACGCCGCCGCGTTCAAGCGCGACCTCGAGCTCGCGAGCTTCCAGGTGGCGAGCGTCGAGGCGAAGCCCGCCAAGCGCCACCCGCAGCCGCCCTTCACCACCTCGACGTTGCAGCAGGAAGCATCGCGAAAGCTCGGGATGGCGCCGGCGCAGACCATGCGGGTCGCGCAGCGCCTCTACGAGGGCGTGGACGTCGGCGGCGAGACGGTCGGCATCATCACCTACATGCGGACCGACGGCGTCGACATGGCGCCGGAGGCGATCCAGGACACCCGCAAGGTCATCGGCACCGAGTTCGGCGACCGCTACGTGCCGGACGTCCCGCGCAAGTACAGCGTCAAGGCCAAGAACGCGCAGGAGGCCCACGAGGCCGTGCGCCCGACCGACATGAGCCGCCTGCCCAAGATGGTGGCCCGCCACCTCGAGCCGGAGCAGGCCAAGCTCTACGACCTGATCTGGACCCGCACGATGGCGAGCCAGATGGAATCGGCCGAGCTGGAGCGCACCACCGTGGAGGTGGCGGCGAGCGTCGGCCCGCGCCGGATCGACCTGCGCGCCACCGGCCAGGTCGTGAAGTTCGACGGCTTCCTGGCCCTCTACCAGGAGGGCAAGGACGACGAGGAGGACGAGGAGAGCAAGCGCCTGCCGCCGATGAAGGCCGGCGACCCGCTCACCCGTGAGCGTATCACCTCGACCCAGCACTTCACCGAGCCGCCGCCGCGCTATTCCGAGGCGAGCCTGGTCAAGCGCATGGAGGAGCTCGGGATCGGCCGGCCGTCCACGTACGCCGCCGTTCTCCAAACCCTGCGGGATCGCGAATACGTCAAGATCGAGAAGAAGCGGCTGCAGCCGGAGGACAAGGGACGCCTCGTCACCGGCTTCCTGGAGAGCTTCTTCCGGCGCTATGTCGAGTACGATTTCACGGCCGACCTCGAAGGCCAGCTCGACCGGGTCTCCAACGCCGAGATCGACTGGCGGGCGGTGCTGCGCGACTTCTGGAAGGACTTCTCCGCGGCGATCGGGGAGACCAAGGAGCTGCGCGTCACCGACGTGCTGGAGGCGCTCAACGGCCTTCTCGGTCCGCACATCTTCCCCGACAGGGGCGACGGCGCGAACCCGCGAACCTGCACGGTCTGCGGCACCGGCCAGCTCTCGTTGAAGCTCGGCAAGTTCGGCGCCTTCATCGGCTGCTCGAACTATCCGGAGTGCAAGTACACCCGTCAGCTTTCGGCCTCGGGGATCGACGGCGACGGCGACGGCTCCTCGGGCGAGGGTGGCCAGCCGGGCGTCCGGGTGCTGGGCGACGATCCGGTGACCGGGATGCCGGTGACGATCCGGGACGGGCGTTTCGGGCCGTTCGTGCAGCTCGGCGAAGCCTCCACCGAGAAGGACGCCGCGAAGCCGAAGCGCTCGTCGCTGCCCAAGGGGCTCTCGCCGTCCGAGGTCGGCCTCGACAAGGCCCTGGCGCTGCTGGCGCTGCCCCGCGAGGTGGCGCGCCACCCCGAGACCGGCGAACCGATCCTGGCCAATCTCGGCCGGTTCGGTCCCTACGTTCAACACGGGAAGATGTACGCCAACCTCGGCAAGGACGACGACGTGCTGGAGATCGGCGCCAACCGCGCCATCGACCTGATCGTCGCCAAGGAGCAGGGCGGCGGCCGCGGCCGCGCTGCCGCCGATCCGGGCCGCCCGCTCGGCAAGGACGAGACGAGTGGGCGGGACCTCGTGGTCAAGGCCGGCAAGTACGGCCCCTACGTCACCGATGGCGAAGTCAACGCGACGCTGCCGAAGACGATGAATTCCGAAGCGCTGACCCTCGATGAGGGGATCGCGCTGGTGAACGCCAAGCGGGCGTCGGGCGGCGGCAAGCCGGCCAAGCGCAGCTCGGCCCGGAAGGCGCCGGCGCGCGCGGCGGCGGGCGAGAAGAAGCCGGCGGTGAAGAAGACGGCCGCGAAGAAGCCAGCGGCCAAGAAGACGACGGCGAAGAAATCCGGGGCCGGCTGAGCGCCGGACCCGCTAACCGCGAAGAAAGCGTCGCGGTTCGTCGCGTTCAGGCCAGGTAGGTGATCGTGGCCGCCAACGCGGTCGCGACGGTCGCCAACGCGATGGTCAGGCCGTTCACGAAGATGCGGGCCTGCGGAACGACCGAGGGCGCATCGTCCTCGCACCCGAATACGGTGCCGGCGGCTCGCTCAAAGCGGATCAGGGTGAGGCGGCGGGCCTCGATAGCGGCGTTGCTCATCGACGGCGGCTCCCGGACCACGGTCAAGTTCTTTTCCGACAGAACGCGGTCGGAGCCACCCGGTTCCGATCCGAGCGGCGGCGGAGAAACCGTTAACCCACGATTGTGCAACGTGGCGATGACGGCGCCTTCGCGCCGCGCCGGCCGCGCCGGCCGCGCCCCTCGCTCGCGGCGGCGCAGCATGCGATGATGGGTCGGTTCGGCGACGCACCGGACCCTCTAGATGTTTCTGTTTTGTTCCGCTATCATGCGGGGATGAAGGCGCATGCTGCACGATCCCAGGTCCGATCGCCAAAGGCCCGTCTGCCCGACGCCGAGCCGGCCGACGCGCCGTGCGCGCGGAGGCCGCGCGTGAGCGATCCGGCGCGCGACCTGTTCGGGCCTGGCGGCAAGCCCCCTGCCCCGCGTCCGGCGGAGCCGCGGCGGCGGTTGGTGGAATCGGCCTCGGTCCCGGCCATCGCGGCGGCCGAGCCGGAGGCCGGCTACACGGCTTCCGACATCGAGGTGCTGGAGGGCCTGGAGCCGGTCCGGCGCCGGCCCGGCATGTATATCGGCGGCACCGACGAGCGGGCGCTGCACCACCTCTTCGCCGAGGTGATCGACAATTCCATGGACGAGGCGGTGGCCGGCCATGCCAGCTTCATCGAGGTCGAGCTGGAGGAATCCGGCTCCCTGGTGATCACCGATAACGGCCGCGGCATCCCGGTGGACCCGCACCCGAAATTCCCCGGCAAGTCGGCCCTCGAAGTCATCATGACGACGCTGCATGCGGGCGGTAAGTTCGACTCGAAGGTCTACGAGACCTCCGGCGGCCTGCACGGCGTCGGCATCTCGGTGGTGAACGCCCTGTCCGACCTCCTCGAAGTCGAGGTCGCCCGCAACCAGACCCTCTACCGCCAGACCTTTTCGCGCGGCCACGCGCAGGGGGCCCTCGAACTCGTCGGACGGGTCCAGAACCGGCGCGGCACCCGGGTGCGGTTCCACCCCGATGCCGAGATCTTCGGCTCCCTGAAGTTCGACCCGCGCCGCCTGTTCAAGATGGCGCGCTCCAAGGCCTACCTGTTCGGCGGCGTCGAAATCCGCTGGCGCTGCGCCCCCGCCCTGCTCGAAGGGCTGGAGGGCGTACCGGCCGAGGCGGTGCACCGGTTCCCGGACGGGCTGCGCGACTACCTGGCCCGGGACATCGAGGGCAAGGACCTGGTCACCGATGCGATGTTCACCGGCAAGGTGACCAAGCCCGGCTCCCACGGCTCGCTCGAATGGGCGGTGGCCTGGATGGTCGCCGAGGACGGCTTCTCGCATTCCTACTGCAACACCATCCCGACGCCGGAGGGCGGCACCCACGAGGCCGGCCTGCGGGTCGCGCTGCTGCGGGGCCTGCGCGAGCACGCCGAGCGCGTGAACCAGGCCAAGCGCATGACGGCCGTGACCACCGACGACGTCATGGCGACCTGCGCGTCGATGATGTCGGTGTTCATCCGCGAGCCGGAATTCCAGGGCCAGACCAAGGACAAGCTGGCCACCGTCGAGGCGCAGCGGATCGTCGAGACGGCGGTGCGGGACGCCTTCGACCATTGGCTGGCGGCCTCCCCGGCCCAGGCCAACAAGCTGCTGGACTGGGTGATCGACCGGGCCGAGGAGCGGTTGCGCCGGCGCCAGGAGAAGGAGGTCGCCCGCAAGAGCGCGACCCGCAAGCTGCGCCTGCCCGGCAAGCTGGCCGATTGCTCGGCCGCCGGAACGGCCAACTCCGAGATCTTCATCGTCGAGGGCGATTCCGCCGGCGGCTCGGCCAAGCAGGCCCGGGACCGGACGACCCAGGCGATCCTGCCACTGCGCGGCAAGATCCTCAACGTCGCCTCGGCCTCCCGGGACAAGCTCGGGGCCAACCAGCTGATCTCGGACCTCACCCTGGCGCTCGGCTGCGGCACCGGCGCGGCCTTCCGTGAGGCGGACCTGCGCTACGACAAGGTGATCATCATGACGGACGCCGACGTGGACGGCGCCCACATCGCATCGCTGCTGATCACGTTCTTCTACCGGCAGATGCCGAAGCTGATCGATCGCGGCCACCTCTACCTGGCGATCCCGCCGCTCTACCGGCTGCAGCAGGGCTCGAAGGTCGTGTATGCGCGGGACGACGCCGACCGGGAGCGGATCACCAAAACGGTGTTCAAGAGCGGCAAGGTCGAGATCGGGCGCTTCAAGGGCCTGGGCGAGATGATGCCGGCCCAGCTCAAGGAGACCACCATGGATCCGAAGAAGCGCACGCTCCTGCGCGTCGCGATCCTCGAGGAGGCCCGGGAATCCACCGGCGATACGGTGGAGCGCCTGATGGGCAACAAGCCCGAAGCCCGCTTCGCCTTCATCAGCGAGCGCGCCGCCTTCGCCGACGGGGTCGATCTGGATATCTGAGGCGACGGCGGCCGTAAAACGACGCTTCCTCAGCGTGGCCGCAGCGAAGCGATTCGGGGAAGCGCGACACGGGGGAACGCGACACCTGGGGAACGCGACACCTGGGGAACGCAATACCGGGTTGCTTCGCGACGGTCGCACTGACTGACTTGCAGACCGCTTTCGGGTCGGAGCGCCTGGATCGCGTCCGCGTCAAGCGATTGCCGGCGAGGCTACTCCGACGCCATAGCCTTGGCCGGATCGAAGGGCTGGGCGGCCGCGACGGTGTCGGTGCTCATGTTGAGAACGGCCGAAAACCGCTCCCCGCCCGGGCGCAGCACGAGGGCGCCGGGCTCCACGGCGATCCGTTTGCTGCCGAGGCCCAGCGGGCCGCCGACATCCAGCACGACCGCCTTCAGGGCACCGCCATCGGCGATCAGCAGGTCGTCGATGGTGCCGACATTGTCGCCGGCCGCGTTGCGGACCGTCACGCCGATCATCCTGGAGGCCAGGAACGCCGCCGGCTTGAGGCCCTGGCGCCTGGCCGCGGCCTCGGCGCTGGCCGCCGTCATCAGCCGGCCGCCGCCCTCCCCGCTGGTGGAGGTGCCCGGCCCGGTCCCGGGCAGCACAGTCTTGGTGCCGATCACGCTGGCATCCTGAGCCGGAGCCGGGAGTCCGGACAGGGACAGGACAGTCAGCGGCAGCAGCAGACGGGACGTGATCAGTCGGATCTTGCGCATCGGGATCGCTCCGGCGCGGCCGAGCCATCCGGGCGCCGACCGTGAAAGGCGCCGGCGGCGACGGGTGTTCCTGTCGCCCCTGTCGCACCGGGCCTCGGTGGTCCTAAAACGCAGAAGGGCCCGACCTTGCGGCCGGGCCCCGGGTCACGATGGCGCCGGCCAAGCCGGCGCCGAAGTGCGATCTTAGTACGAGCCGAACTTGTAGTTCACGCCGGCGCGGACGACGGCAAACTCGGTGTTGGCGGCGGCGCCGTTGAGGTAGGCGGTGCCGTTCGGGGCCAGCAGGTTGCCGTAGAACACGCCGCCGGCGGTGTTCTTCTGGCGGTCCAGGTTCACGTACAGGCCTTCGACCTTGAGGGTCACGGCCGAGGACTTGAAGAAGTTCAGGAACGAGTCGGTGGGCAGGGCGTACTCGATGCCGCCGCCGACGGCGTAGCCGGTGCGGAAGCTGCTGCGGAAGCTGCGGCCAGCGAAGTTCTGGTCGTCCTGGCCCGAGCCGTAGGCGTAACCGCCGGTGGCGTACACGAGGGTCCGGTCGAAGGCGTAGCCCAGGCGGCCGCGGGCGGTGCCGAAGTAGTCGAGGCCGTTGCCGCTGGTGGCGACGAAGGCGCGCGGGTTCGAGAACGCAAAGCCCGGGGCGCCGGCGATGCCGTAGTTCTGGGTGACGTTGGCGCGGCGGGCGAAGTCGACGTACTGGGCGTCAGCCTCGAAGCCGACCACGATGCCGGAGCCCGGGGTGAACTGGTAGTTGTAGCCGATCTGGGCGCCGCCGGTGAAACCGTCGTTGTTGCTGCGGTTGCCGACGCTGACGATGGCGTTCGTGGCGGGCGAATTGACCAGCGAGCCGGCCGGCAGGCCGTAGCTGGCGGTGTTGCGGCTGCTGGCATCGAAGCCGTAGCCGGCATTCACGCCGAAGTAGGCTCCGGTCCAGGTGAACACCGGCACCGGCGTGAACACCGGCGGCGGCGCAGCGCGACGCGGCAGGTCGGCCGCGGAAGCGGCGACAGTCATGCCGGCGAGAACGGTCGATGCAAGAAGAACTTTTTTCATGGTGCCATGGGTCCTGGGGTTGGCTTGAGCCGGCTGCCTTCTAGGCGCTCTCGGTCGGCGGGTCTGTCGCTTTCCTGCAACAAGCCCGCCGAGACTAGCCCGATCTCGTCAACGAAAGGTGAAGGTTAAGCGCGAAGATCCCTGTCCTCGGCGAAGGACTGTGTATCAGAAGCTGCAACGGCGTTTGAGCAAAGTCTGAAGATTAGTCGGGCTTCATTATCAGGAGACGCCGGGAGCTGTCCGATTCGGGCCCGGCGCAAGTCGGGCTCTTCCGCGGGGGCGCCGGGGACACCGTTTTATTCTGGTACGGTGAGCGCTTGCTCGTGCCGTCCCGCGTAAGTCGGCGGTTAACCATGGGGTGGTAACCGTCCCGGATCGACCGTCGCCGGCCGCACGCCGGACCGAGAAGGACAGACCATGCTCCCGCCCGCCGAGCGGAGTCAGAAGCCCTTCGGGACTCGCCGACCCGCCGCCGAGTCGGACAGGCCCGTACCGGCGCATCCGGGCCCGAGCCGAACGGCCCGGCCCACAGGATCCCTGGCCTGGGCGCTGCGCATCTCGGCCGTCGTGGGTCTGCTCGCCCTGGCCGCGACTCACCAGCTCGCCCGTTTGAGCCAGGCCGGCCCCGCGCCGGGGCAGCTCGCCCTGGCCGGACACGGGCTTCCGGCCGATCCTGAGACGACCGGCTCGCTCGCGCCGGCCGGCGCCGCTCGGGCGACACGTCTCGACCCCTGCCTCCTGCCCGCCCTGGACCGTCACCAGCCCTGATCGGCTGTGTGCGGGACCCCGATGCGCGCATTGCGAGATTGACAAGCTGCGCCAAGCCCCTAACTGACTCGCCCATGCGCCCCGCGGCCACGGGTGCGTTCGTGCGCCTTACGTGAGCCCTCCCGAGCCGTTGCCGCGACGGTGTCCACCGCGCCGGCCGGGCGCGCAACGGTTACTGAACGCAGATGCCTTTTTCCGACCTGGGACTGAGCGAAAAAGTCCTCAACGCCGTCGAGACGGCGGGTTACACCGAGCCGACGCCGATCCAGGCGCAGGCGATCCCTCACGTGCTCGCGCGCCGGGACGTCCTCGGCATCGCCCAGACCGGCACTGGCAAGACCGCGGCGTTCACGCTGCCGATGCTGACGCTGCTGGAGAACGGCCGCGCCCGCGCCCGGATGCCCCGCACGCTGATCCTGGAGCCGACGCGCGAGCTCGCCGCGCAGGTGGTCGAGAATTTCGATCGCTACGGCACCAACCACAAGCTCAACGTCGCGCTGATCATCGGCGGCGTGTCCTTCGCGGACCAGGACGCCAAGCTGACGCGCGGCACCGACGTGCTGATCGCCACGCCGGGCCGGCTCCTCGACCATTTCGAGCGCGGCAAGCTGCTGCTCACCGGAGTCGAGCTGCTGGTCATCGACGAGGCCGACCGCATGCTCGACATGGGGTTCATCCCCGACATCGAGCGGATCGTGAAGATGGTGCCGTTCACCCGGCAGACGCTGTTCTTCTCGGCGACCATGCCGCCGGAGATCGAGCGGCTGGCGGATATGTTCCTGCACAACCCGCAGCGGATCGAGGTGGCGCGGCCGGCCTCCACGGCCTCGACCATCACGCAACGGCTGGTGGCGGTCGGCTCCGAGGGTCATGCCAAGCGCGAGCGCCTGCGCACCCTGATCCGCGGCGAGTCCGAGTTGAACAACGCGATCATCTTCTGCAACCGCAAGCGCGACGTCGCGCTGCTGCAGAAGTCGCTGGTCAGCCACGGCTTCGACGCCGCCGCGCTCCACGGCGACATGGACCAGCGGGCGCGTACAACCGCGCTGGACGCGTTCCGCGCCGGCGAGACCGCCCTGCTGGTCGCCAGCGACGTGGCGGCCCGCGGCCTCGACATCCCGGCGGTCAGCCACGTCTTCAACTTCGACATCCCGCACCACCCCGAGGATTACGTTCACCGGATCGGCCGCACCGGCCGGGCGGGCCGGAGCGGCGCCGCCTACACCCTGGTCGCTCCCGGGGACGACCGCTCGCTGGTCGCCATCGAGGCGCTGATCGGGCAGCCGATCCCTTGGTTCGACGGTGACCTGTCCACCGTGGCCGATCCGTCCGCCGATACCGGCACGCGGCATCGCGGCCGCTCGGGCGAGGGCCGCCGCGGCGCGCGCTCGGGCAAATCCGAGGGGCGCTCGTCCGAGGGGCGCTCGTCTGAAGGGCGGTCATCGGGGGGACGCTCCGAGCGGCGCGCCTCCGAGGGCAGATCTTCCGAGGGCAGATCTTCCGAGGGTAAGACTTCCGACAGCAGGACTCCCGACAGCAGATCGTCGGAGACCGGTCTGGTGGAGGCCAGGGCACCGGAGCCGCGCGCGACCGATGGCAGGTCGGAGCCTCGGGCCGAGGCCAAGCCGAATGGCCGCGAGGGCGGTGGGCGCCAGCGCTTCCGCGGCGGGTCGGCCGCCGCGCGTGGAGACACCCGTCCGGCTCCGCGCCCCGAACCCGTTCGCGAGGAGCGGGTGCGCGAAGATCGCAGCCGCCGCAACGAGCCCGACGGGGATACCCCGGTCGGACTTGGTTCACATGTCCCAGCCTTCTTGCTTCGACCAGTTTTGGCAAAGAAAGAGAAGTAACGTCCGGCTTAACGTTCCGGCTACGAACCGGCACTAGACTGGTCTTGGGCCGGGTTTATTGATCCACCGGCGGCCTCGGACCGCAGGTTACGGATGAGCCAGGAGACCTATTCCGATCGTGACCGCAGCTTCGCGCTGGCGAAGCGGGCTCACGATCTGATCCACGATTACGGTCCCTCAGCCACCCCCCGGGCCTACGCGGTCTGGTACGCCTACGTGTCCGGTGAGCTGCCGCTGCTGGGCGACGCGGTCAAGCGCCGGACCACCGAGAACGGCTGCCTGACCGAGTCGGACATCGACGACCTGCACGAGACCTATCTCGATGGGTGCCAGCTCACGAGCGCCGCCGGCGACGTCAGCCGCAGCGTGCTCGATGAGATCGGAGCGGTGACCGAGATCCTCGACCTGTCGCTCGGTTCCACCACGCAATATGGCGAAGCCCTGCGCGGCCTGGCCCAGGACCTCGCCCAGGAGGGCATGCCGACCCGGGCGCGCCTCGGCGAGATCGTATCGACCCTGGTCTCCACCACCCGCGAGGTCGCGGTGAACAACCGCGTCCTCGAGGCCCGGATGCGCGAGACCCGCACCGAGATCGAGACCCTGCGCGAGAAGCTCGAGGTGAGCCGGATCGAGAGCCTGACCGATGCGCTGACCGGGCTGGCGAACCGCAAGCATTTCGAGGAGATGCTGAAGGCGTCCCTGGACGCGTCCCGCTTCGGGGGCGTGCCGATGAGCCTGGTCGTGCTCGACATCGACTTCTTCAAGCGCTTCAACGACCTGTACGGCCATCTCACGGGCGATCAGGTGCTTCGGCTCGTGGCGATCGTGATGCGGGAGAATGCCGGCCCGCAGGCGCTGCTCGCCCGGTTCGGCGGCGAGGAGTTCGGCATCGTGCTGCCCGGCGCCGACCGGGTCCTGGCCCGACAGGTGGCCGAGAAGGTCCGGACCAGCGTGATGGGCCGGGAACTCGTGAAGCGCTCCACCGGCGAGTCGCTCGGCAAGGTCACGATCTCGCTCGGCATCGCGGTTCTGCACGCCAGCGACAGCCCGGCCTCACTCCTGGAGCGCGCCGACCTGTGCATGTTCGCGGCCAAGCGCGCCGGCCGGAACCGCGTCGTGGACGATGCGGCCGAGTCGCTCCCGCAGGTGGCCTGACGCGAAGCGTTCGGGCATCATCCTGGGTACCGCAGCCAGAATGATGCGCTAAGTCGTCGATCGCACAACGAATTTCCCGAAGGCCGGACGTCATCCTTCGGGACGACGCCCTAGACCCGGGCCGGGATCCGCTCTTCCGAGACCGGCGTGATCGCCACCGACTCGCCGCAGCCGCAGGCCGAGGTCTGATTCGGGTTGTTGAAGACGAACTGCGAGGCGAGCTTGGTGGTGGTGAAGTCCATCTCGGTGCCGAGCAGGAACAGCACCGCCTTCGGATCGACGAACACCCGGACGCCGCGATCCTCGACCACGTCCTCGCCGGGATTGGCCGCCTCGGCATATTCCATCGTGTAGGACATGCCGGCGCAGCCGCCGTTGCGAACGCCGACCCGTAGGCCCGCGATCGGCCGGTCGGCATCCGCCATGATCGCCTTGATCCGCTCGGCCGCACGATCGGTCAGCGAAAGAACCTTGAAGCCTGCAAACATCGTCACCCTCCCGCCCATCCGGGTTCAAGGCCCGGGAGCGCGCATTCTGACAGGCACAAGATAAGCATCCGTCCCCGCCCGGTCCACTACGGCCGGGCCACAGGGCCGCGGCATTCGGCGCGTCAGGCTGTTTCGCCCGTGAGCCGCGCGAAGGTGGCGAGATCGACGTTGCCGCCGCTGATCACCACGCCGACGCGCTTGTCCTTGACGTCGACCAGCCCGTGCAGGACCGCTGCCGCCGCCAGGCAGCCGGTCGGCTCGACCAGGATCTTCATGCGCTCGGCGAAGAACCGCATGGTCTCGACGAGCTGCGCGTCCGAAACGGTCAGGATGTCGGCGACATCCCGGCGGATGATCGCGAAGGTAAGGTCGCCGAGCGCCGTCGATTGCGCCCCGTCCGCGATGGTCCGAGGAACCGGGATGGTCACGATCGCGCCCCCGCGGAACGATTGCTGCCCGTCGTTGCCGGCCTCCGGCTCTACGCCGATCACCCGGCAGCCGGGTGACAATTCCGCGGCGGCGAGCGCGCAGCCCGCGAGCTGGCCGCCGCCGCCGAGGCAGGCCACCAGCATGTCGAGGGGGCCGGCCTCCGCGATCAGTTCCTGCGCCAGCGTCCCTTGTCCGGCGATCACGTCGCGGTGGTTGAACGGCGGGATCACCGTCATGCCCCGGGGCTCGGCGAGTTCCCGGCCGAGCGCCTCCCGATCCTGGGTATAGCGGTCGTACAGCACGACCTCGGCGCCGTAGCCCCGAGTCGCCGCGATCTTGGCCGCGGGGGCGTCGCCCGGCATCACGATGGTCGCCGGGATGCCCAGCAGCTGGCTCGCCAGGGCGATCGCCTGGGCGTGGTTACCCGAGGAGAACGACAGCACCCCGCGGGCGCGGACCGCCTCCGGCAGGGCACTGATCGCGTTGTAGGCGCCGCGGAACTTGAAGGCCCCGCCCCGCTGCAGGTTCTCGGCCTTGAAGAACAGTTTCGCGCCGGTCCGCGCATCGACGGTGCGCGAGGTCAGCACGGGGGTCCGGTGGGCGATCCCGGCGATCCGCTCCGCGGCCCGGGCAACGTCCCCGAAGGTCGGAACGCCGCTCTCGGCGGTCGTCGTCTGTGCTTGCTCCGGCATCGTATCCCACAAAGCTCCTGCCTGAGAACCGCGCTCGATCGCGCTGCGATCGGCTCCGGCCGCCTGCCCTCGACCGCCTGCGCGCGCCCGCTCCAAACCGGAATCAGGCCGGCGGACCACTCCCGGTCGCGGCCACTCTTAGGCAGGATTTGCGCCCCGTGCATCCGTGGGATTCACAGGCCAAGCGGAGCCATTCGTTGGCCCGCCGCTTGTATCCCTGAATTCGTTCGAGGGTCGCGTCGCCATGCCGTTGGAATCGAAGGTTCGAGTCGCGTTTCTCGCTGGCCCGCAGCGCGGTACCGCGGAGGCCCGATGAGCGACAGGATGCGCGATCGGCGGGCTGGCGATGAGGTGACGGAGGTCACGTTCCGCGGGCGGGGCCTGGCGCTCCGGTCGGGCGGACGGCTGATCCTGCTCGTCTGCCCGCTCTGTTCGCAGCGCAACGCCAGTCGCGGCGCCGAGCGCGGCATCTGCGAGTGGTGCGCCTATGTGCCGTCTCAAGATCAGGCGGAGCCGGTGGAGCGCGGGACCGGATGAGCGTTTGACACAGGTAATCGCGCAAGCCGTTTCACCGCCCCCGACCCGGGCTCCTTGATCGTTTTCGTAAACCAAACGCCATGGGAGACGGGCCGCCGGTCCCTGCATGCGGTCGGCGAACGGGTTGAGACCGTAGACCGCGCATCCGCCTTGGCGGCGAAATAGCGGAACAGAGATCCCGCCACGGTGCTGCGTACTATTTTCGATTGCAATCTTTGGTTAAAATTACAATTATAGGTTGGGGGTAGCCGACCGGGAGACATCATGCAGCCTTCGGAATGCTGTATTTTTCGCATGATCATCGCGTCCGTGATCGGAAGCGTTGTCACGTTGCTGTTGGTCTGTCGTTTCGATCCGTGGGCTCTGGCGCTGATTCCTCTCGGGGGAAGCCTGGCGACCGTGTTCGTAATCGCCCTGTTCCAGGGCATCGGCCTTGCCATGACGGCGCGCGCGAACGCCGCGGCGCCGACGTAGCGGCGCCTCCACGAGCAGCGATCCTCACGCTTATCCCGCGTTGCTTTCTGCGCTGTTGCGTCAAGCAACGCGCGTTTCGGCTGTCGGACGTGTGAGACCGCCGAAAACCGTTGTGCGCAGGCGTGACGCGCCACCGTTCAGCTGTGGATCACCTTGCCATAGGCGTCGAGCACGCTCTCGTGCATCATCTCGCTGAGCGTCGGGTGCGGGAACACCGTGTGCATCAGCTCCTCCTCGGTGCTCTCCAGGTTCATCGCCACGACGTAGCCCTGGATCAGCTCGGTCACCTCGGCGCCGACCATGTGGGCGCCGAGCAGCTGGCCGGTCTTGGCGTCGAACACCGTTTTGACGAGGCCGTCCGGCTCACCCAGCGCAATCGCCTTGCCGTTGCCGGCGAACGGGAAGCGACCGACCTTGACGGCGAAGCCCAGCTCCTTGGCCTTGGCCTCGGTGAGGCCGACGCTGGCGATCTGCGGCTGGCAATAGGTGCAGCCCGGGATCTTGGCCTTGTCCATCGGGTGGGTGGGCAGGCCCTTGATGGTCTCGACGCAGATGACGCCCTCGTGCTCGGCCTTGTGAGCCAGCATCGGGGGGCCGGCGACGTCGCCGATGGCGTACAGGCCCGGGACGTTGGTCCGGCCCAGCCCGTCGGTGACGACGATACCGCGGTCGATCTTCACCCCGAGTTTTTCGAGGCCGATATTCTCGATGTTGCCGACCACTCCCACCGCCGAGATCAGCTTCTCCGCGGTGATTGTCTGTGACGTGCCGTCGCCGCCCTCGATGGTCGCCGTGACCGAATCGGCGCCCTTCTCGACCTTGGTCACCTTGGCGCCGGTGAGGATCTTGATGCCCTGCTTCTCGAAGCGCTTGCGCGCCAGGCCCGCGATCTCGGCATCCTCCACCGGCAGGATCTGCGGCAGCAGCTCCACCACGGTCACCTCGGCGCCCATGGTCCGGTAGAACGAGGCGAACTCGATACCGATCGCGCCCGAGCCCATGACGAGCAGGCTCTTGGGCATCGTCTCGGGGACCATGGCCTCGTAATAGGTCCAGATCTGCTTCTTGTCGGGCTCGATCCCGGGGATCGCCCGCGGCCGGGCGCCGGTGGCCACGATGATGTGCTTGGCCTGGTAGCTGCCCGCTCCCTTGGCGCCCTTGGGCGGCTCGGCGCGCTTGGACTCCTTTACGGTGACCTGGCCGGGCTGGTTGCCCGTGGCGACGCTGTCGACCGAGGCCTCGCCCCAGATGACGTCGACCTTGTTCTTCTTCAGCAGCATGCCGACGCCGCCGTTGAGCCGACCCGAGACGCCCCGCGAGCGCTTCACGATGGCCGCGGTGTCGAACGACACCTCCTTGGCCGACAGGCCGTAATCGGAGGCGTGCTGCATGTAGTGGTAGATCTCGGCCGAGCGCAGCAGCGCCTTGGTGGGGATGCAGCCCCAGTTCAGGCAGATGCCGCCCAGGTGCTCCCGGTCGATCACCGCCGTCTTGTAGCCGAGCTGCGCCGCCCGGATCGCCGTGACGTAGCCGCCGGGGCCAGCGCCGATGATGAGGATGTCGTAGGTGTCGGACATTGCGTGCTCCGGCTCAGACCAACATGCCCATCGGGTTCTCGATCAGCCCCTTGAAGGCCGCGACCAGCTCGGCGCCCAGCGCACCGTCGAGGACGCGGTGGTCGCAGGACAGGGTGGCGGTCATCACCTGGACCACCGCCGGGGCGCCGTCCTTGACGACGACGCGCTTCTCGCCGGCCCCCACCGCCAGGATGCTCGATTGCGGCGGGTTGATCACCGCGGTGAAGTGCTTGATCCCGAACATGCCGAGGTTCGACACCGAGGTGACGCCGCCCTGGTATTCTTCCGGCTTGAGCTTCTTCGCACGCGCCCGGGCGGCGAAATCCTTCATCTCCTTCGAGATGGTGGACAGGGTCTTCTCGTCGGCCCGGCGGATCACCGGAGTGAACAACCCGCCGTCGATCGCCACCGCGACGCCGACCTCGGCCTGCTTGAAGCGCAGCACTCGGTCCTCGGCCCAGACCGCGTTGGCGGCGGGCACGCGGGTGAGCGCCAGGCCCATCGCCTTGATGACGAAGTCGTTGACCGACAGCTTGAAGGCCGGCTTGCCGTCCTTGTCCTTGCCCGCGGAGGCGTTGAGCGTCTCGCGCAGCGCCATCAGCGCGTCGAGCTCGCAATCCACCGTGAGGTAGAAGTGCGGGGCCACCTGCATCGCCTCGGTGAGGCGCTTGGCGATGGTCTTGCGCATGCCGTCGAGCGGCACCTCCTCGTAGGAGCCCTTGGCGTAGAAGCCCCGGACCTGATCGAGGGTGAGGCCGGCCGGCGCCCCGCCCACGGGCGCCGCCTTCGGAGCGGGCGCTGCCGCCTTGGGCGCCTCGGCGGCGGGCTGCTGGGCGGCCGGCGCCTTGGTGGTCCCGGAGGCCTTGGCGGCCTGGACGTCGCGAGCGATGATCCGCCCGTGCGGGCCGGTGCCCTCCACGGCGGCGAGCTCGACGCCCTCCTGCTTGGCGATCCGGCGCGCGAGCGGCGAGGCGAAGACCCGGCCGCCCGAACCGCCCTGCTGCTGCGGCGCGGTCCCGCCCGGCTGGGCGCCCTCCGGCGCCGCGTTCACCCGCTCGTAGGACATGTGGCCGCCGCCGGGCGTGGTGTTCTGGTCGGCCGGCGCCGGCTCGGCCGATGTCGGCCCGGATTTTGGCTGGGTCTTGACCTCCGGCTCGGCCTTGCCGCCGCCCGTGGCCGGCACGCTCGACGGATCCTCGCCTTCGACGGCGATCACCGCGATCAGGTCGTTGACCGGCACGTCGGCGGTGCCCTCGGGCACGACGATCTTGGCGAGCACGCCCTCGTCGATCGCCTCGACCTCCATGGTCGCCTTGTCGGTCTCGATCTCGGCGAGGATGTCGCCGGATTTCACGGCGTCGCCCTCCTTCTTCAGCCACTTGGCCAGGTTGCCCTTCTCCATGGTCGGCGAGAGGGCGGGCATGAGCACGTTGATCGGCATGGCATCAGGTCTCGGGCAAGGCCGGGGCGGCCGGATCGTCGAAAGGAAACAGGTCGTCCAGGGGGAACGGGACGGCGTCGAAGGGCGGCAGGGCCACGGTCTCGCCGCGCTGGATCGTGGCCAGCAGCAGCCAGCGCCCGTCCATCAGGGCAAACCCTTCCAGCACGCCCGCGGCCGGATCGAGCAGCCAGAGGTGGCCGATCCCCGCCTCCGCGTAGATGCGGCGCTTGGGACCGCGGTCGAGGCGCATGGTGGACGGCGACAGGATCTCGCAGACCCAATCCGGCGCGGTCGTGATGAAGGCATCCGCGGGTTCGGTCGGCATCCGCTCGCGGCGCCAGCCAGCGAGATCGGGCACGACCACGTGAGGGTCGAGATGAAGCTCCGGCTCGATCATGAAGATCCAACCCCCGGGACCCCCACGCCCACGGCTGAAGGTAAAATCGAGCTCGCTGGAGAGCCGTACTGCCGCGCTGGCGTGCCCAGGCCGCGGACGCGGGTGTGTCTCCAGGGTGCCATCGATGATCTCGGCGACGAGATGCTCCGGCACGGCCACGAGATCGGCGTAGGTTGCCAGTCGGATCGCTGCCTCAGCCATGGTCGGATGCCGCCATCGCTAGTTGAAGCCGCCGGGGTCGAGCCCCTCGGCCTCCCAGCCGGCGCGGATGCGCTCGAACGCCTCCTCTTCCGACATGTCGGTCTCCAGCGCGTAGGCGCGGGCCGCCTGCCGGCCGAGGTCGAGCAGCAGCCGTCCCCAGGTCGCGGGATCGTCGAACGACCGACGCAGCGCCACGCTCACGGCGCCGTCCACCACGGCCGCGCGCAGCACCTCAATGCCGCCCTGCGCGCGGGCGTCCGGCGGGACGGCCAGCTCGACGAAGTCCTGTGTGGGATCCTGGCTCATGGCGCGCCGGCTGGTTTCCGAACCCGTTCGAGGCAGACGGACGGGGCTGCGGCGCCGCCCGCGAGTCCCGTCACTTGTAGCAGACGCTCTTGGCCGCCTCGACGACCTCGGCCACGGTCGGCAGGGCGAGCTTTTCCAGGTTCGCCGCGTAGGGCATCGGCACGTCCTTGCCGGTGATGCGCAGGACCGGGGCGTCGAGGTAGTCGAAGGCGTCGACCATCAGGCGGGCCACGATCTCGGCGCCGATGCCGGATTGCGGGAAGCCCTCCTCCACGGTGATGCAGCGGCCGGTCTTCTTCACCGAGCGCACCACCGTCTCGGAATCCATCGGGCGGATCGTGCGCAGGTCGATCACCTCGGCCTCGATGCCCTGCTCGGCCAGGGCCTGGGCGGCCTTGAGCGCGTAGGTCATGCCGATCGCGAAGGACACGATGGTCACGTCCTTGCCGGTGCGGTGAACCCGCGCCTTGCCGATCGGCAGCACGAAGTCGTCGAGCTGCGGCACCGGGAAGGACTGGCCGTAGAGGATCTCGTTCTCCAGGAAGATGATCGGGTTCGGGTCGCGGATCGCGGCCTTGAGCAGGCCCTTGGCGTCCGAGGCCGTGTAGGGGGCGATCACCTTCAGGCCCGGCACGTTGGAGTACCACGCGGAATAATCGTGGCTGTGCTGGGCGCCGACCCGGGCGGCCGCGCCGTTGGGGCCGCGGAACACGATCGGGCAGCCGAGCTGGCCGCCGGACATGTACAGGGTCTTGGCCGCCGAGTTGATGATGTGGTCGATCGCCTGCATGGCGAAGTTGAAGGTCATGAACTCGACGATCGGCTTCAGGCCGGACAACGCCGCGCCGACGCCGATGCCGGCGAAGCCGTGCTCGGTGATCGGGGTGTCGACCACCCGCCGGGCGCCGAATTCCTGCAGCAGCCCCTGCGTGATCTTGTAGGCGCCCTGATACTCGGCGACCTCCTCACCCATGACGAAGACGTCGCCGTCGCGGCGCATCTCCTCCGCCATGGCGTCGCGCAGGGCCTCGCGGACCGTGGTGGTGACCATCGGGGTGTTGGCCGGGAACTCCTCCATCACCGGCTCGTCGGCCTTGTTGGTGATGATGGCCGGCGCCGCCGGCGCGTTCGGGGCGTCGGAGCCGGTCTTGGCCGCCGGGGCGGGCTTCTCGGCCATCCCCTCGGCCTGCATGTCCGGCGTCGGGGCCGGGTGGCCGCCCGCGCCGTTGGGCTTGGCCTTGCCGCCGCCGGCGGCTGCCTCGGCCACGTCCTCGCCCTCACCCGCGATGATGGCGATCGGCGTGTTGACCGCGACGCCCTCGGTGCCCTCCGCGATCAGGATCTTGGCGAGCACGCCCTCGTCGATCGCCTCGACCTCCATGGTTGCCTTGTCGGTCTCGATCTCGGCCAGCACGTCGCCGGATTTGACCGGGTCACCCTCTTTCTTCAGCCACTTGGCGAGCTTGCCCTCCTCCATGGTGGGGGAGAGGGCGGGCATCAGGATGTCGGTCGCCATGCTCAGCTCTGCGGTCGTCTTTTCGGTCGGGGCGGCCAGGGTTTCGCGGACGCGCTAGGCGTGCGCATCCAGCAGGATGTCGGTCCAGAGCTCGGCGGGATCCGGCTCGGGATCGTTGGTGGCGAACTCGGCCGCCGCGTTCACGGTCTCGCGGACCTTGGCGTCGGTCGCCTTGATCTCCGCCTCCGGCACCCTGTGCAGCTCGAGCAGGCGCTTGCGCACCATCTCGATCGGGTCGTGCTCGTCGCGCATCTTCGAGACCTCGTCCTTGGTCCGGTACTTGGCCGGATCGGACATGGAATGGCCGCGGTAGCGGTAGGTCTGCATCTCCAGAATGTAGGGGCCCTTGCCCGAGCGGGCGTGCTCGACCGCCCGCGCCGCCGCCTCGCGCACCGTGCGCACGTCCATGCCGTCGACCTGCTCGCCCGGGATGCCGAAGGAGAGGCCGCGCTTGGAGAAGTCGGTCTGCGCCGAGGCCCGGGCCACCGAGGTGCCCATGGCGTAGCGGTTGTTCTCGATCACGTAGACCACGGGCAGCTTCCACAACGCCGCCATGTTGAAGCTCTCGTAGACCTGGCCCTGGTTGGCCGCGCCGTCGCCCATGTAGGTGAGGCTGACCTTGCCGTTCTCCCGGTAACGGTCTGCGAAGGCGAGGCCGGTGCCGAGCGAGACCTGGGCGCCGACGATGCCGTGGCCGCCGAAGAACTGCTTCTCGCGGCTGAACATGTGCATGGAGCCGCCCTTGCCACGGCTGTAGCCGCCCCGGCGCCCGGTCAGCTCGGCCATGACGCCCTTGGGGTCCATGCCGCAGGCCAGCATGTGGCCGTGGTCGCGGTAGCCGGTGATGACCTGGTCGCCGTCGACCGAGGCCATCTGCATGCCGATCACCACGGCTTCCTGGCCGATATAGAGGTGGCAGAACCCGCCGATCAGGCCCATGCCGTAGAGCTGGCCGGCCTTCTCCTCGAAACGCCGGATCAGCAGCATCTCGTGATAGGCGTGGAGATCTTCTTCGCGGTTGAATTGCGGCATGTTGGGCGCCGGCTTGTGCGCGTCGATAACCTGAGCGCTTCCAGCCTCCGAGCTTCCGATCTGCGGTTGCGAGGACGAATCGTCCTTCGCAGGCTCCTTGGCAGCGTCCATCGGCGCTCTCCCCGTGATTCCACGCGACTGGAACGGGGTGTAGGACAGCACCGTTTGGAAAGCGAGGGTGGACGCTCTGACAGGTCGCCCCTCTTGTCAGAGCGAAACGACGGTATCGCCCCGACCGGGAACTACCGGCTTTCAGGGCGCGACAGGGCTGACCTCAGGTCGCAGCGCGACGGCAGGGCGTGATCTCAGGGTGTGATGATGACCACGTCGTTGGCGTGGACGCGGCCCAGCACGATCCGGGCGCGCTCCTCGAGGAGGTCGCGGTCGATCTGGTCGCTCTTGAGCAGGGTGACCCGGTGCTCCCAGGTCGCCCGCTCCGCCCGCACGGCGGCGAGTTCCCGGGTGAGGCCGTAGGCGCGGATCTTCAGCACCTTCTTGGCTTCGAGGCCGCGGTTGCCGCTCTCGGCCTGCCACACGAAGAAGCCGACCACGAGCGCCGACAGGGTCCAGAGACCCAGGGGCAAAATGACCATTCTGACGCGGCGACGGACGACCATGGCGCCAGCTTCGCGCGGAAAGGTTAACGGAGTTTTTCGGTGCTGCCGGTTCGTGCCCATCGGGTATGATCCGGACCCAGGGAAGGGAACTCCGGCGCACCGATGGACATGACGGAGCTGACGCGCTGGATCGCGGAGCACGCGACCGCGACCGACGACCACGACACGATGCTGGCCCGGGTCTGCGAGGCCCTGTGCGCGGCCGGCGTCCCGCTCTGGCGGGTCAGCGTCATGTCGCCGGCCATCGACCCGACGGTGCGGGGCGTCAGCCTGAACTGGCTCCTCGACCAGGGTCTGACCTTCGTGCCGAACCCGCACGGCGCCGAGCAGGAGGCCGACTGGCTCCGCAGCCCGATCTTCGCGATGCTGGAGCGGGGCCAGACCTTCGGACGCTGGCGCCTCGACAGCCCCGGTCCGGAAACGGATTACCCGATCCTGCACGCCCTGCGCGCCGAGGGCGGCACCGAGTACGCGGTCCAGATCGTCGGCTTCGCACCCGGCACGGCGTTGCGCGGCATCGCGATCTCGTTCTGCACCCAGGCCCGCGCGGGCTTCTCGCAGGCCGACCTCGCGGCGGTCGCGGCGGTGATGCCGACCTTCGCGCTGGCGGTGGCCAAGCTCGGCCTCGGGCATACCCTGCGCGAGGTCACGGCGACCTATCTCGGGCGCTCCACCGCGGAGCGGGTTCTCGACGGGCAGATCCAGCGCGGCCAGGGCCGGGCCGTCCCGGCCGCGATCCTGCTCACGGACCTGCGCGGCTTCACGGCCCTGTCCGACCGGGCCGACCCTTACGACATGGTCGCCTGGCTCAACGAGCATTTCGACGCGCTGGGCGATCCCGTGGCCCGGCACGGCGGCGAGATCCTGAAATTCCTCGGCGACGGCTTCCTGGCGATCTTCCCGGTGGCCGACGCCGGCATCCTGCCCTGCCCCGTCTGCAACAGCGCCCTCGACGCCGCCGCGGACGGGCTGGCGGCCAACGCCGCACTCAACGATCGCCGCCGGGCCGCGGGGCTACCGGAACTGACGGCCGACTGCGTCGTGCATTTCGGGACGGTGGTCTACGGCAATGTCGGCACCGAGCGCCGCCTCGACTTCACGGTGATCGGGCGGGCGGTGAACGAGGCAAGCCGGATCGAGAGCCAGTGCGAGGCGCTCGGCCACACGCTGCTGGTCTCGGATTCCTTCGCGGAGCGGTGCGCCCGGCCGCTGGAGCCGGTGGGGATCATCGAGCTGCGGGGACTGGCGCGGCCGCAGAAGGTCTGGACGCTGCCGGCGGCGTGAACCGGCGCAGGCGCACTCGGATACCAACCCCGTCACTCCGGGGCCCCGCAGGCGAGCCCCGGACTCCAGGACCGCCCACGGTGCACGGTCCTGACGCGACGGAGTTTCTGGATTCCGGGTACCGCCTCGCGGCCCCGGAATGACAAGGTGGTTTATATGGCCGTTGACAGATCAGCCGCGCGCCAGGTGCTTGATCGCCGCGGGTCCGGCGTAGAGTGCCTGCGGACCGAGGCCCTCCTCGATGCGGATCAGCTGGTTGTACTTCGCCAGTCTGTCGGAGCGGGCCAGCGAGCCGGTCTTGATCTGCCCGCAATTCGTGGCGACCGCGAGATCCGCGATGGTCGAATCCTCCGTCTCGCCGGAGCGGTGGGACATCACCGCGGTGTAGCCGGCGCGCTGGGCCATATCGACGGCCGCCAGGGTCTCGGTGAGCGAGCCGATCTGGTTGACCTTGATCAGGATCGAGTTGGCGGTCTGCTCCGCGATGCCCCGGGAGAGGCGCTCGACGTTGGTGACGAACAGGTCGTCGCCCACGAGCTGGCAGCGCGCGCCGATCTTGTCGGTCAGGAGCTTCCAGCCGGCCCAGTCGTCCTCGGACATGCCGTCCTCGATCGACAGGATCGGGTAGTTGGCGACCAGCTGGGCCAGGTAATCGACCTGGGCCTCGATGGACCGGGTCGTGCCCTCGCCCTCGTACGCGTAGGCGCCGCCCTTGAAGAATTCGGTGGCGGCGCAGTCGAGCGCCAGCGCGATGTCGGTGCCCGGCTTGAAGCCCGCGGCGCTGATCGCGTCCATCACGAAGTCGAGGGCGGCCTCGGCCGACGGCAGGTTCGGGGCGAAGCCGCCCTCGTCGCCGACATTGGTGTTGTGGCCGGCCTTCTTCAGCTTGCCCTTGAGGGTGTGGAACACCTCGGAGCCCATGCGCACGGCGTCGGCGAGCGACTCCGCGCCCACCGGCATGATCATGAATTCCTGGAAGTCGATCGGGTTGTCGGCGTGCGCCCCGCCGTTGATGATGTTCATCATCGGCACCGGCAGGACCCGGCCCTGCACGCCGCCGACGTAGCGGTAGAGTGGCAGGCCCGAGGCCTCGGCCGCCGCCTTGGCGACCGCGAGCGAGACACCGAGGATCGCGTTCGCCCCGAGGCGCGCCTTGTTGGGGGTGCCGTCGAGCTCGATCATCGCTTCGTCGACCGCGACCTGATCCTCGGCCTCCATGCCGCCGATCGCGTCCAGGATCTCGGTCTGTGCGGCCTCGACCGCCTTGAGCACGCCCTTGCCCATGAAGCGGCTCTGGTCGCCGTCGCGCAGCTCGACCGCCTCGTGGGCGCCCGTGGACGCCCCCGACGGGACGGCGGCGCGGCCGAACGAGCCGTCCTCCAGCAGGACATCGACCTCGACCGTGGGGTTGCCGCGGCTATCGAGGATCTCGCGGGCGCTGATATTGGTGATCGCGGTCATTACAGGTCCTCTCGCGGGGCCGCTTGTCGGCAGCGGCGGCCCCGATCCGGGGTGCGGCGCATCGCGGCGGCTTATCCGTCAAGCCGCGTCCGGCGGCAAGCATCCGGTTAGGCGGCGCCTGTGCACGTGTCGTGACAGCGATGAAGCGCAACGCTGACGTGCGGGCCTACCGCACGCGCAGCGGGGCTGGGTGCCGGACCGGCGTCGCGGCCAGGGATCGGTTCAGCCGGCGCAGCTGGACGTAGTTGCGGGCACAGAGGTCGTGGCTGGTCATGGCATCGAGCATGCGCTGGACCGCGTCGTCTTCCCGAGCGCGGGCGGGAGCGGCTGCAGCCGCGACCATCGCAATCAACCCGAAGGCAACGAGGCGCATCGTATCGTACCGGCTTCGGACAGCGTCGACGGCCACCCGCTGCGCGGATCGTGACGGAAACCGGTAAAGAATTGGTCGCGGCGCGCATGGGTGCGTCGGACCGCACGCAGGCTTATAAAGACGCCATGACCACGCCTGAGACCCTGCAGCTCGGCCAGCCCACCCCGCTGCCGTCCTCCCCCGCGGATGCCCGCCTCGACCGGGTGCCGAACCCGCATGCCGATACCGATTACGTGGCGCGGTTCACCGCGCCCGAGTTCACCTCGATCTGCCCGGTCACCGGCCAGCCGGATTTCGCCATCCTGGTGATCGACTACGTGCCGGGCGACTGGCTCGTGGAATCGAAGTCGCTCAAGCTTTATCTCGGCGCGTTCCGCAACCATGGGGCGTTCCACGAGGATTGCACCGTGGCGATCGGCAAGCGCCTGCGCGACCTGCTGGAGCCGCGCTACCTGCGGATCGGTGGATACTGGTACCCCCGCGGCGGCATTCCGATCGACGTGTTCTGGCAGACCGGCGAGCCGCCGAAGACGATCTGGCTGCCTGACACCGGGGTCGCCCCCTATCGCGGTCGCTGACCGGACATGAAAAAGGCGACCGGCTCGCGCCGGTCGCCCTTCAGATCCGTTGGGATCGTCGCCCTTAGTAGGGGGCGCCGTAATAGCCGCCGTACGCCGGAGCACCGTAGCCGTAAGCCGGGGCGCCGTAGGTCGGGCCATAGCCGCCACGGTTGTAGTAGTTGTTGGCCGCGCCGGCAGCGACCGCGCCGGCCGCCAGGCCGGCAATCCCGAGGCCGATGGCCGCGCCGGTTCCGATGCCGCGACGTCCGCCCCGGTAGCCGTAGCCGTGACCATAGCCGTGG
The DNA here is from genome assembly GCF_979253755.1 of Methylobacterium sp. AC315. Lineage (NCBI taxonomy): Bacteria > Pseudomonadati > Pseudomonadota > Alphaproteobacteria > Hyphomicrobiales > Methylobacteriaceae > Methylobacterium > Methylobacterium sp. AC315. Next base: position 272,114 of record NZ_CEEDEA010000001.1, on the reverse strand, counting down.
CCGTATCCGCCATGGAAGCCGTACGGACGGGCTTCGGCGCCGGTCGTGGCGGCGACGCTGCCGAGGGCCAGGGCGGCGGCGGTGGCAATGATACCGATCTTGCGCATGACGTTCCTTCTCGATCCTCGATCGAACATGCCCACCAACGTGGCTGCCCGACGAACGGTTCCGACTTTTCGCATGCGGATTTTGATAACCATGACGGCCTGAACGACGGTTCATCTCCGCACCGTAGGCCGGAATCACTGCCGGTGGCCTGGGCACTCGCAAGTGCCAGCCATTGATCTTGTGAATACTTTCCGCCTCATGGTGGGCCTGCACCGGGCGGGTGTCGCGTCGAGGGTGAGGGCGGGGCGTTGGTGCCGCGACCGTCCGACCGCCCGGTTCCTATCTCACGCCCGTTTCGAGGGACGAAGGTCCCGATCTCACCCCGTCCTGAGGTGTGACGGGGCTAGCCCTCCAGAGGTCGCGCGGCTGGCTGGAGGGCGCCCTCGAGGTCTTCCAAGCTCAGGATGCGGGCGCGACCGGAGAGACGTCCGACCCAATCTCAGCCGGTATGACGCCGGCTCGCGCATCCCGTTCCAAGCGGAAACTGCTTACCTACGCTGGCGCCGCGAACGGCGCGGTTCCGGAGAGCCAACGCTATGGATGCCCTCACGCTGATCCGCGACACCTTCGCGCCGCTCGCCGGCAAGCGCATCCTCGACATCGGATGCGGACCCGGGACCCTGGCGAAACGGCTCGCCGAGGACGGCGCGTTGGTCACGGGCGTCGATCCGGGCGAGACGGCCCTGGGCAAGGCCCGCGACGCCGTGCCGGCCGCGCGATTCGAAGCCGCCTCGGCCGAGGCCCTGCCGTTTCCCGACGCGCATTTCGATGCCGCCGTGATGGTCAATGCCCTGCATCACGTGCCCAACCCCACCGCCGCCCTCGGCGAGGCGGCCCGGATCCTGGTGCCGGGTGGGACCCTGGTGGTGGTGGAGCCCCTGGCCGAGGGCAGCTTCTTCGACGCCCTGCGACCGATCGAGGACGAGACGGCGGTCCGGGCCGCAGCGCAGGACGCCATCGCGTCGGCCCTGGCGGCCGGGACCTTCCTGTGCCGCCAGGACGTGACCCTCGCCCGGCGCGAGAGCTTCGCCGACCTGGACGGTTTCCTGGCACGGGTCAGCGCGGTCGATCCCGCCCGCACGGCGACGATCCGGGACCGGCGGCCGATCGTCGAGGCGGCCTTCCTGGGCGCGGCCGAGTGCGAGGCAGACGGGCGCTACGCCCTGGTCCAGCCCCTGCGGATCCACGTGCTCCGGCCGGCTTGACCGGGCTCAGGCGTAGCGGCGCTTGGCCAGGCGATCGAAGGCGATCAGGTCCTCGAGCAAAGCCGGCAGGTCGCGCAGGGCGACCATGTTGGGGCCGTCCGACGGGGCCCGGTCCGGATCCGGGTGGGTCTCGATGAACACCCCCGCCACGCCGACCGCTACGGCGGCCCGGGCCAGCACGGCGACGAATTCGCGCTGGCCGCCGGAGCTGGCGCCCTGCCCGCCCGGCTGCTGCACCGAATGGGTGGCGTCGAACACCACCGGCGCGCCGTGGGTCACCTGCGCCATGATCGGCAGGCTGCGCATATCCGAGACGAGGGTGTTGTAGCCGAACGAGGCACCGCGCTCGGTGACGATGACGTTGGGGTTGCCGGCCTCCGTCACCTTGGCGGCGACGTGCTTCATGTCCCAGGGGGCCAGGAACTGCCCCTTCTTGATGTTGACCGCCCGGCCCGTGGCGGCGGCCGCCAGGAGGAGGTCGGTCTGGCGGCACAGGAAGGCCGGGATCTGGAGCACGTCCACGGCCTCGGCGGTCGGCGCGCAATGCTCGGCGGCGTGCACGTCGGTGAGCACCGGCAGGCCGAGGGATTCGCGGATCTCGGCGAAGACCGGCAAGGCGCCTTCGAGGCCGATGCCCCGCGCGGCGCTCCCAGACGTCCGGTTGGCCTTGTCGAACGAGGTCTTGAACACGAGGCCGATGCCGAGACCCGCAGCCATCTCCTTGAGCGCTGCGGCGATCTCCAGGGCGTGGCTGCGCCCCTCGAGCTGGCAGGGGCCGGCGATCAGCGTCAGCGGCAGGTGATTTCCGAAGCGCGCCGCGCCGACCTGGACGACGGGACCGGGTGTTGCGTTTGTCGACATGGGCAGCGCTCTACCCCGCGCGGCGGATTCGCGAAACCCCGGCCCGGGGTGCGACCCGGCAGACCGTCAGGTCGTCCCGGAGCCCATCCGTCCGGGGTCCGGTCTCGCACAGCATCAGCGCCCGGCCGGTGCCGCCCCGCCGCGGCGCGTCGGCCAGTAGGCTGTCCTGGTGAAGGTTGAGCGCCAGCACCTCGGCCGCTTGCGGCTCCGCGCCGGTGAGCGCCCGGGCAGCCAGCCCGACCAGGACGAAGAAGGCGATTCCGGGCTCCCGGTCGCGGGAGGCGATGGTGATCCGGGCCGGTGCCCGGCAATCGAGGCTCATCCGCTCGGCATCCTGGGCCCGGAACACCGCGTAGGGCCCCTCCCGGCCCGCGAGCGAGGCGCCCGTGATCCGGATCACCTTGGCGGCAAGCGCGTCGCAGGCATCCGCGGCCCGGGCCGGTACCGCGGCGAGGACCAGGGCGCCGGTGAGGACGGCCACGGCGGGGAAGCGCATCGTCGGAAATTCCTTGTGGGGGCTCCGGGCCACGGACCGGCGGGACGCGAGACAGATAGCGCGGGCCGGCGCGGCCGCGAAGATGCGCGTCGCCGCCACTCGGACAGGGTATCCTGTAGACAGGGCGTCCTGCCCGCCCGATCTGAGCGGACGGCGCAACGCCCCTCGCCGCTCAAGCTTCCGGCAGCCCATGCTCAGATCCGTCCTCGCCCTCACCCTCCTGGCCGTGGCTATCCCGGCCCTCCCGCTTCCGAGCGCTGCTGCGGCCGAGCCGGCCTACGGGCCCGAACTCGAAGGGTTCGAATACCCCTTCCCGGTCGAGCGCTTCACCCTCACGTCGCAGCGCCAGGACGTGCAGATGGCCTATCTCGACGTGCGGCCCGCGACGCCGAACGGGCGCACCGCGGTGCTGCTCCACGGCAAGAACTTCTGCGCGGCGACCTGGGAGAGCCAGATCCGGGCGCTGACCGGGGCCGGCTACCGGGTGATCGCCCCGGACCAGATCGGGTTCTGCAAGTCGAGCAAGCCGGCCGCCTATCAGTTCACCTTCCGGCAGCTCGCCGAGAACACCCACGCCCTGCTCGACAAGCTCGGGGTCGCGCGGCCGATCCTGGTGGGGCATTCCACCGGCGGCATGATGGCCGCGCATTACGCCCTGCTCTACCCGAAGGACCTCGCGCAGCTGGTGCTGGTCAACCCGATCGGCCTGGAGGATTGGAGCGCCAAGGGCGTCCCCCCGGTCTCGGTGGAGCAATGGTACAAGCGCGAGCTCAAGGTCTCGGCGGCTTCGATCCGCGCCTACGAGACCGCCACCTACTACGCCGGCCAGTGGGAGCCCCGCTATGAGCCCTGGGTGACGATGCTGGCCGGGCTCAACGCCGGCCCGGGCAAGGAGGCGGTCGCCTGGGACTCGGCGCTCCTCTACGACATGATCCTGACCCAGCCGGTGGTCTACCGGTTGCCGCAGATCGCGGTGCCGACCCTGCTGATGATCGGCCAGAAGGACAACACGGCGATCGGCAAGGACCTCGCCCCGCCGGACATGCGCAGCAAGCTTGGGAACTATCCGGAGCTGGGCAAGGCGGCGGCCAAGGCGATCCCGGGGGCCAGGCTCGTGGAGTTCCCGGCGCTCGGCCACGCGCCGCAGATGTCCGATCCCGAGGGGTTCAACACGGCGCTGATCGCGGGGATTTCCGCGCCGTGACCGGCGGGCGCCACACCGTGAAGCCGCGCGCGTTCTCGCGGGGGTGCCAGCGTTGCACGGGCGCTTGAACACCCGCCTCGTCATCCCGAGGCCGCCTGCAGCGCCCCGGGATGACGCGGTAATTTATCCTGCGGACGGCGTTGGACGCCGTCACGCAGCTCCGAAACCCTAGAAATACGACTTCAGCACACCGCGGCGGCGGACGTCGAGGGTGGCGCAGTGGAACGAGCCGCCGAACGGACCGTAGCTGAGGAATGGCGCCGGGATCGGGTCGAAGCCCCAGTCCTTAAGCGCCTTGATCAGGGTCGGCTGGCTCTGGTCCACGACGATCTTCTTCTCGGTGATCGCCAGGACGTTGATCGAGGTCCAGGGCGAGCACATCGAGATCTTGCTCATGAAGCCCTCGACCGGGTCGGGGCGCGGGGCGATCAGCACGTCCCACTTCTTGAGCACGGCGGGCAGCTTCTCGACGTCGATGTAGTCCGGGTTCACCAGTACCTTGCCGGGGGCGAGCGGCATGAACGACGAGTCGATGTGCATCGGCTGCGGGCAGCGGCTCTCGATCTCGTGGATGCGGAAGCCCGGGCCGAGGTGGCGGCGCAGCCACTCGATGCCCATGAGGTTGGTGACGTTCGAGCGGGTCACGAACAGGTCACGGCCGCAGCGGACGAAGTCGGCGGCGTCGAAGACCGGCTCGAACTCGTTGACCGTGAACTGCATGGGCTCGCCGGCCTTCAGGTTCGGCACCCGGTAATCGTAGTTGTAGAGGTCGTCGGTGAGCTGCGGGCGCGGGGCCGAGGTCCAGCGGGCGCCAGCGCGGAAATACTCCTTGAACAGCGACCGGTAGGCGTCGCCCTCGAAGTAGCGCGAGCGCCAGCACATCGGGCTCTCGATGATCTCGTCGCCGATGACCAGGTACGGGTCGCGCGGGCAGGCGACGCAGAAGCCCCGGGAGGTCCAGCGCGGCGCCTTGAATTTGCGGGAGAAGTCCACCGCGTCCGGGCGGCGGATCTTGACGCCCTCGCCGGCGAGGATCTTGATGAAGTTGTCGAGCTCCTGCTGCGCGAGCTTCTTCATGAACTTCGGGTATTTCCAGCCGCTGGCGAAGCGGTAGAACGGCTGGGCCGCCCGCGGCAGGTTGAAGATCACCGTGAGGTGATGGGTCGGGATGGTGGCGCCGTCGAGGGATCCGACGATCACCTCCTCCAGCGGGTCCCACTCGTTCCAGGCCATGACCGGGGAGTGAGGCGCCGGGACGCCGGGCTCCATTCCGCCCCGGAGGCCGCCGGCATGCGTGTCGTCGCTCACGGCCTCAACGGCCGTGATCGGTGATTCGCGCTCCATGACGTGTGCCCCTTCTGCGACGTGCCGCGGTCTTCTGCGCGGGCTCCTCGGCCCGGCCACCGCTTTGGCCCCCGGTGTGTCAAACGGGTGATAGACACCGGTAATCCGTGCTGCAACGTGGCAGAAACGTTCTTGGCCGCCCGGACCTATTTCTGCCGCGACCGTGACCGATTTCCCGCATCAAGCCACTTGCGAGCTTGAAAGACCATTATGAAGCGCCTGACGACCTTGGCCTCGATCGCCGGTCTCTGCACGGTCGTCGGCCTGTTCATGTCCTCCGGCTTGGAGGACGTGTCGGCCGCCGTCATGAGCGCCGGCTGGGGTGCCGCCCTGGTGGTGGTGGCCCGCCTGGCCGCCGTCGCCTGGGCGGGGCTCGGCTGGCACATCGTGTTCCCCGCGGGCATGGCCCGGCTCGGCGACTGCGTGTCGCTGCGGTTCGTGCGCGAGGGGATCAACACGCTGCTGCCGGTGGCGACCGTGGGCGGCGATTTCGTCGGCGCACGGCTGATGTCCAAGCGCGGCGTCCCCGGTGCCATGGCCGGCGCCAGCATGTTCGTGGACCTGATGACGCAGGCGCTGACCCAGCTCCTGTTCACGGTGATCGGCCTCGGCCTGCTGGTCCTGATCGCGGGCGACGGGCCGATCGCCCGGACGGTGGCGGGTGGCCTGGCCGTCGCTGTGCCGGCGCTGGGCGCCTTCTACCTCATCCAGCGGCGTGCCGGGCACCGGATCATCCAGGGCCTGATGACCCGCTTCGCCTCCGGCCGTGAATGGCGCGCGTTCGGTGCCATCGACCAGCTCTACGACAGCCTGCGCCGGATGTACGGCAACCATGGCCGCTTCGTCGCGGCGCTGGCGATCCACCTCGTCGGCTGGGTCATTGGGACCCTCGAAGTCTACATCTGCCTGCATTTCATGGGTTACCCGGTCGACTTTGCTCAGGCGCTGGTGATCGAGAGCCTGGCCCAGGCGGTCCGCGGCGCGGCCTTCGCGGTGCCGGGCGCGCTCGGCGCCCAGGAGGGTGGCCTGATCGCGCTCTGCGGCCTGTTCAACATTCCGGCCGAGGCGGCGCTGGCCCTGTCGCTGGTCAAGCGCTTCGCCGATCTCGGCGTCGGCGTGCCGGGCCTGCTGCTCTGGCACCGGATCGAGGCCAAGCTCGCGGCCGAGACCGCCGCCGAGGTCGCTGCCGAATCCGCCGCCGAGTCCGCCGCCGAGCCGGGCGCCGGCATCGGCCGCACCGCCAAGCTGGTGCCGCAACCGGCCACGCTCGGCCCGTTCTACAGCTACGCCCCGCCCCGCATGGGTTCGCGGATCGGCGACGGCGAGGAGTTGAAGAAGTGCGCCTGACCCGTCGGCTCGCGGCCGCTGTCCTCCTGGCCGCCCCCCTCTTCGCCCCGGTCTCGGCCTGGGCCGCGGACGATCCCGCGGTTCAGACCGTGCGCAACCTCTACGCCGCGTTCACCGACGCCCTGAAGGGCGGCCCGAGCCCCCTGCCCGACCGGGTCGCGGCCGTGGGGCCGGCCTTGGAGAAGGCGTTCGATTTCCCGGCCATGACCCGGATCGCGGTCGGCTCGAAATGGTCGGGCTTCACCCCGGAGCAGCAGGCGGCGGTCACCGACGCGTTCAAGCGCAGCCTGACCGTGACCTACGCCAACCGCTTGGCCCGGGCGGCCGGCGGCAAGTTCGACGTGACCCCGAAGGTCGAGGAGCGCGGCAGCCAGCGCGTGGTGCCCACCCGGGTCACCGCGGCCGACGGCGACGATTCCGCGGTCGATTTCGTGGTCAATGCCGACAACCGGATCCAGGACGTGCTGCTCAACGGCGACGTCAGCGAGATCGCCGCCCAGCGCAACGCGCTGTCCGCCCCGCTGAAGTCCGGCGGTGCCGACGGGGCGGTGAAGTTCCTCCGGCAGCGCGCCGACGGCATGCTCGCCGCAAAACCGACACCGTGACTGCCGACGTCGTACTCACAGCCGCTATGCGTGCCGTCCCGATCGGGTCGCACGCGGCGAACGCCGCCTGAGGCGGCCGGACGACCGCACGGACCCGACCGGATGGATCTCACCTCGCTGGCGCTCAACGCATTGTCGTGGCTCTCGCTGTTCTGCCTGCTCCTGGCGGCGGCGGGCTGCCTCTACGCGCTGGCGGCCGCCTACTGCGCCGGCCGGTTCGCCGCGCGTCCCGTGCCTGCGCTGGAGCCGGGCGCGCCCCGCCCGTCCGTCACGGTGCTGAAGCCGCTCTGCGGCCTCGAGCCCAACCTGTACGAGAATCTCGAGACCGTGCTGCGCCAGGATTACGCCGGCCCGGTCCAGGTGGTGTTCGGGGTGCAGAAGGCCGCCGACCCGGCCATCGGCGTGGTCGAGCGGCTGAAGCAGGCCTACCCGGCCGCCCGCATCGACCTGGTGATCGACGGCCGCCAGCACGGCTCGAACCGCAAGGTCTCGAACCTGATCAACATGGCCGAGCGGATCGCCCACGACGTGATCGTGCTGGCCGACAGCGACATGGTGGTCCGGCCGGATTACCTGGAGCGGCTCGTCGCCGAGCTGTCGCAGGACGGCGTCTCGGGCGTCACCTGCCTGTACCACGGCGTCCCGGCCTTCCGGGGCCTCTACGACCAGCTCTCGGCGCTGGCGATCGACGTACAGTTCATGCCCAACGTGGTGATGGGCCTGAGCCTCGGGCTCGCCAAGCCGTGCTTCGGCTCCACCATCGCGTTCACCCGGACGAACCTCGACGCGGTCGGCGGCTTCCGCCGCTTCCGCAACGACCTGGCCGACGACTACGCCATCGGTGCGGCCCTGCGCGGCCTCGGCGGCCGGGTGGTGATCCCGAGCTTCACCATCGGCCATACCAGCGTCGACACCGACCTCTCCGGCCTGTGGCGGCACGAGCTGCGCTGGAACCGCACCATCCGCAACGTCGACCCGGCCGGGTATGCCGGCTCGATCGTCACCCACGCCTTCCCGCTGGCCCTGGTGGGCGCGCTCCTGCCCGGCGCCGGCACCGGCGCGCTGGTGGTGGCGGGCCTGGCGCTCGCCGGCCGGATCGTCCTGTGCCGGCAGCTCGAGCGGGCCTTCGGCCTCGCCCCGCACCCCTACGGACTGTTGCCGATCCGCGACATCCTCTCGTTCCTGAACTTCTCCTGGGCCTTCATGTCGGGGGCGGTGACATGGAAAGGTCATGATTATCACGTGGTTGCGGACGGTACCCTGATCCCGGACGCCGACCTCGGCCGTGACGCCGGCGCACCCACACGTTGAACCCGGCTCTCGCTTCCTCACCCCTCCCCCGGCAACGCCCTGAGGCCTTGAACCCCATGCGCACGCTCTTCCTCCAGGCCCCCACCTTCGACGGTTTCGACGGCGGTGCCGGCTCCCGTTATCAAGCCAAGCGCGAGATCAAGTCGTTCTGGTACCCGACCTGGCTGGCCCAGCCGGCCGCCCTGGTGCCGAACTCGAAGCTGATCGACGCGCCCCCGCACAACATCAAGCTCGCCGAGATCGTTGCCCAGGCCAACGATTTCGACCTCGTGGTGCTCCACACCTCGGTGCCGTCGTTCAAGTCGGACGTGAAGACCGTCGAGGCGCTCAAGGCTGCCAACCCGAAGCTCAAGGCCGGCCTGATCGGCGCCAAGGTGGCGGTCGACGCCGCCGGCGCCATGGCCCAGGCGCCCTGCATCGATTTCTGCGCCCGCAACGAGTTCGACTTCACCGTCAAGGAAGTCGCCGACGGCACGCCGATGTCCGAGATCAAGGGCCTGTCCTATCGCGACGAGAACGGCGTCGTGGTCCATAACGAGGACCGCGAGATCATGACGGACATGGACCAGCTGCCGTTCGTCACCAGCGTCTACAAGCGCGATCTGCAGATGGAGAAGTACTTCATCGGCTACCTGAAGCACCCCTACATCTCGTTCTATTCCGGCCGGGGCTGCAAGAGCCGCTGCACCTTCTGCCTGTGGCCGCAGACGGTCGGCGGGCACACCTACCGCACCCGCTCGGTCGCCCACGTGATCGAGGAGATCAAGTACTGCCTGAAGGAGTTCCCCCAGACCAAGGAGTTCTTCTTCGACGACGACACCTTCACCGACAACCTCCCGCGCGCGGAAGAGATCGCCCGCGAGCTGGGTAAGCTCGGCGTGACCTGGTCGTGCAACGCCAAGGCGAACGTGCCGCGCGAGACCCTGAAGGTGCTCAAGGAGAACGGCCTGCGCCTGCTGCTGGTCGGCTACGAGTCCGGCAACCAGCAGATCCTGAACAACATCAAGAAGGGCATGCGCGTCGAGGTGGCCGAGCGGTTCACCAAGGATTGCCACGACCTCGGCATCGCCATCCACGGCACCTTCATCGTGGGCCTGCCGGGCGAGACCAAGGAGACGATCCAGGAGACGATCGCCTTCGCCAAGCGGATCAACCCGCACACGATCCAGGCGTCGCTGGCCGCGCCGTATCCGGGCACGTTCCTGTACAAGCAGGCGGTGGAGAACGGCTGGCTCGACATCGAGAACGCCGAACTGGTCGATGAGAACGGCGTGCAGATCGCTCCGCTGCACTACCCGCACCTGTCGCATTCCGAAATCTTCGCGGCGGTGGAAGAGTTCTACCGGAAGTTCTACTTCCGCGCCCCGAAGATCGCCTCCATCGTCAGCGAGATGGTGCGCTCCCCCGACATGATGAAGCGCCGCCTGCGCGAGGGCGTGGAGTTCTACCGCTTCCTCAAGGAGCGTCAGGGCACCGCCAAGGCGGCGTAAGAACCTGGGTCCGGGGCCTGCGGCCCCGGCGGGGGCGGGGCAGCGCCCCGCACCCTCCCCAGGGCTCCGCCCTGGACCCGCGAGAGGGCTCGCCCTCTCGACACCCCTTACGAGGTCGTTGTGAAGCGTCTTGTCGTTACGGCCGACGATTTCGGGCTGAGCCTCGAAGTCAACGAGGCCGTCGAGCAGGCTCACCGTGAGGGGATCCTCACCGCGGCGAGCCTGATGGTCTCGGCGCCGGCCGCCGCCGACGCCGTGGCCCGGGCCAAGCGGATGCCGTCCCTGCGGGTCGGCCTCCATCTCGTGCTGGTGGAGGCCTGGCCGACCCTTCCGGCGGCGCAACTCCCCGACCTCACCGATGCGACCGGCCTGATGCGCGCCGACATGGCCCGCGTCGGCCTCGACCTCGCCCGGAAGCCAGCCGCCCGGCGTCAGCTCGCCGCCGAGATCGAGGCGCAGTTCGAGGCTTACCGGGCGAGCGGCCTAGCCCTCGACCACGTCAACGCCCACAAGCACTTCCACGTCCATCCGCTGATCGCCGGCGCGGTGCTGCGCATCGGCCGCGGCTACGGCATGCGGGCGATCCGTGTGCCCCGGGAGCCTCGCGCGTTGCTCCGCCGGGCCGAGGCCAGCGCCCGGCCCCGGCCGGCCCTGGACATCGCCCCCTGGGCGGCCCTGCTCGCCGTGCGCGCCCGCCAAGCCGGCCTGCTGATCCCGGACCGGACCCTCGGCCTCGCTTGGTCCGGCGCGATGACGCCGGCCCGGGTCGCAGCGCTCCTGGCCCATCTCCCGGACGGCCTCACCGAATTGTACACGCACCCGGCCACGGAAGGTGGCTTTGCCGGCGAGGCGCCGGGCTACGTCTACGGCGCCGAGCGCGACGCGCTGATCGCCCCCGCCTCCCGGGCGGCCGCCGACGCGTCAGGGGCACTCAGGGGCGGGTTTTCGGACTTCGCCGCGTAGCTGCTGGGCTTGACCAGTCGCCCTCATTGACCCGTCATGATACCTGACTAAAGTCAGGTATCATGACGCCCGATTCCATTGCCCGCTTCCGTCGCTTCGCCCGTGCCGTCACCGCGGAGGTCGGGGCCCTCGATAGTTCCTTCCTCGGCCGGGGCCGTCCCCTTGGGGCGGCCCGTGTGGTCAACGCGATCGGCGCCGGACGGACCGATGTCGCCGAGATCCGCGCTTATCTCGACCTCGATTCGGGTCTGATGAGCCGCTTGCTGCGCAGCCTGGAAGAGGAGGGTCTTGTCGCCACCGAGCCCCATCCGGACGATGCCCGCCGCCGGGTCGCGCGTCTGACCGAGGCCGGGCAGCGGGAATTCGCGGCCTACGAGGGCCTGTCCGACGCCCGCGCCTCGGCGGTGCTGACGCGGGCGCCCCGGGTGGAGGACCTTCTGCGCGCGATGGATCTCGTTGCCCTGATGCTCGGACGCGACAGGATCGCGATCACGGAGGTCGATCCCCGGGGCGAGGCCGCCCGCACATGCCTGGAGGCGTACTACGCCGAACTCGCATCCCGATTGCGGACCGGGTTCGACGTCACCCTGTCGCGCGACCCGGAGGCGGCCGCGATGGTCCGGCCGCGCGGCGCGTTCCTGCTCGCGATGGCCGACGGTCTGCCAGTCGGCTGCGTCGCCCTGAAGGGGAGCGGCGGCCCGGTCGCCGAGGTCAAGCGGCTCTGGATCGACCCCGTCGCCCGGGGCCTCGGCGTGGCCGGACGGCTGATGCAGGCCGTCGAGGACAGGGCCCGTGCATTGTCGGTCACGGCGCTGCGCCTGGACACCAACAGTGCCCTGCCGGAGGCCCTGGCGCTCTACCGCAAGACGGGCTGGGTCGAGATCGAACGCTTCAACGACGACCCCTACCCCGACCGTTTCTTCGAAAAGGTGCTCTGACCGATCGAGAGCCCGGCGCGTCCCCGCACCGGGCTCTCGATCATGCGCCCCGTCCCGCGGAAGCAGACTCTACTTGGCGGGCACCGGATCCGAGAGGGCGGCGCTCTTCCGAAGCGCGGCCGCCGCGGCCTTCTCGCCCTCCGGGCGGTCGTCGTCGGCTTGCGTGGGCGGTTCGCCCAGGGTCGCCGGCACCACGAAGAACGCCGCGATCAGCGTGAAGAACAGCGACAGCGCCAGCAGCTTGCCCATGCTGGCCGTGCCCGGATGGCTCGACAGCACCAGGGACCCGAAGGCGCTGCCGGTGGTCAGCGCCGAGAAGAAGATCGCCCGGGTCAGGCTGGAGGCCAGCATGTCGGTGACGCCCGCCCGCCATGCGATCACGTAGTAGATGTGGAACGCGACGCCGACCGCGAGCATCAGCGGCAGGGCGATGATGTTGGCGAAGTTCAGCGGCATGCCGATGATGCGCAGGGCCATCAGGGTCCACAGGGTCGCGATCACCAGCGGGCCCAGGGTCATCGCCACGTCCCACGGCTTGCGGAGCGCCACGGACAGGATGACGAAGATCAGCACGAACGCCGTGATGGCCGCCTGAACGAAGGCGCCCAGGATCGTGTAGGTCGACCGCGTCGTCGCCACGGGTGCACCGGTGGCGTGGGGGGCAACCTTCAGCACCTCGTCCGAGAAGGTCCGCAGCACCTCGTCGTCGTTCGAATCGCCCTTGGGATGCACCTCGATGCGGGCGCGCCCGTCCGCTGCGACCCAATCGGCCTTGAGCTGGGGCGGCAGGTTGTCGAGCGTGATCCTCTCCGGATGGAGCAGGTCGCGCAGCCGCTGGAGCAGCGGGACGAGGTCCTTCGTGAGGGCGACCGAGGCTGCCTCGCGCATCTGCACCGGCCCACCGGCGAGCGTGTCGAGGGTGCCGGCAAGCTGCTTGGCGGTCTGCACGCCCGCGGCCCCGCCCTTCCCGTCGCCCGCCACGCCGTTCAGCGCCGTGGCGGCATCCTTGAGCGCCTTGACGTTCTCGGCGTCGGTCGGCGGCGGCGGCTTGCGGCCCGGATTGAGCACCGGATCGAGCAGTTGCGCCGTGTCGGCGATGGAAGCGAGCTTCTTGTCCTGGTCCCGCGGCACGAAGGTGTCGATGCTGTTGATCGACGAGGTCACCGGCAGCGCCGCCAGCGTCTTCGTGAGGCCCGGCACCGCGTCCACGTTGGGGGCTAGCACGTCGATGAGGTTCGGGCTGGTCTCGGGGTTCTTGATCAGGTCGAGATAGGTGGCGATCGACTCGGTCTTGGTGCTGCGCAGGTGCATCGGGTTCGAGTCGAACGGCAGGTGCCAGAGCAGCGGCGCGCCGGCCAGGGTCACGAGGCCCACCGCGATCAGGATCGGCTTGCGCTTGCGGATGATCCACGGATCGACGCCGACCAGCCATTCGGTCTGCACCGCGGCCTTCTCACCTTTGGGCTTGAACACCGCGATCAGCGCCGGCAGCAGGGTCAGGGAGAACAGGAAGGCCACGACCATGCCGACGCCGGCGATCAGGCCCAGCTCCGAGACGCCCCGGAACGCGGTCGGCAGGAACGCGAAGAAGCCCGCCACCAGCGATACGGCGGCCAGCGTCAGCGACCAGCCGACTCCGCGGGCGGCGGCCCGGATCGCGCTTTGGAGCGTCGGCTGCTCGTAGCGGTCGGCCCGGTAGCGCACCGAGAACTGGATGCCGAAATCGATGCCGAGTCCGACGAACAGGGCCGCGAACGCCACCGAGATCGGGTTCAGTTCCTTGACCATGACGAGGCCGAGGGCGGCGGTGACGATGAGGCCCGCGAAGGTCGTGATCAGCACCGCGCCAACGAGCTTGCCGGAGCGCAGGGCCAGCCACAGGAACAGCACGATCGCGCCGACGATGATGCTGTTGTTGAGGGCAGCGTCCTCCGAAAGCGTCGCGAACTCCTCGTCCGCCACCGCCACCGTGCCGGTGAGCCGCATGCGCAGGCCATTCTCGGCGTTGATCTTGAGATCCTGCGCCACGTTGCGGATCAGCTTGGTCGCCTGGTAGCCGGGCTCCAGCGCGTTGAAGTCCAGCACCGGCTGGATCATCACGAACTTCATCTTGTCCGTGACACTGCTCTCGCCGTTGGCCAGCAGCTCCTGCCAGGACATCCGGGCGGGCTTGCCGTCCAGAACCTTCCGCAGGGTCGCATCGATCTGCCCCATGGGCTTGTCGAGGTCTTCGAGCTTGGCGTCTCCGGTCTTCACGCCCCGCGCGCCGAGCGACAGCACCCGCATCACGCCGCGCAGGGACGGGTCGGCCGCAAGCGGGCCGAGCAGGCCCTGCTGCTGGGTCAACTCCTCCAGCGTCTTGTCGAGCTGGGCCTGGGGCATCAGCAGCAGGCCGTTCTTGTCGAAGAACGGGCCGCCGTCGGGCCGGTAGACGGTCTCGATCAGGTTCTTGTGGGCGCTCAGCGCCTTGGCCAGGTTGGCGGCCGCCTCCTCGGTCTCCTCGGGCGTCTCGCCGTTGATCACCGCCACGAGGGTGTTGCCGCGCTGCGGGAACGCCTTCTCGAAGTTGATCTCGTCCTGGCGCCAGGGCTCCTTGGGATCGATCAGCCGCTCGACATCGGTGTTGATGCGGAACAGATGCGCCGCAACCCCGAGGCTCGCGACCGTGACGAACGCCATCAGGGCGATCACGATCCACCGATACCGCACCGAGAACGCGACGAGACCTTCGATCACGAGCACCCTGCCTGTTCGCCCCGGACGCGCCCCATGCGCGACCGGCTCATCCCAAATGCCCCGGCCGGATCGGCCCGACCAGCTTCGAAGACCCGCCGGGCTCGACGGGCCGCGTGAAGTCCGGCCCGAGATACGCCCCGAGGTCCGTGCGCGCGCAGCTGAGCCGCACAAGCAACCTTCGCGTTCGGGGAACGCCGCACCGCCCGATCTGGTCGCGCCGCGGGCGCGCGCAAGTCGAACCGGTCCGATGCGGGCCCGCGCGCAGCCGCTCGGTACGGGCCACCCCTTGCATCGCGGCCACAGGGCTCAGTAAAGAGGGCGATCCCAGATTGCAACGCGAAGGCCGGGGCTCGGTCTTCGCCTGGGCGGATGTGCGATACCGCACTGCAATCGTGGGATCGGGATCAAAATCTTGGGATTTCGGTCGCATTGCGGACGCATTGCGCGTGCTGTCCTCAACCGTCGGGCGATCCCATCCGTCCTCCCTGCCGATCGCCGCCCATGTGGCGCGGTTGCGTCAGGAACAGAATAAGTCGTCATGGTCCCGCCGAAACGGGATCATTTCAGATTAGTTCCAAGCTAGAGCGCTGGAATTCGTGTTTTTTTCGCGGTAAGCACCCCGATCGCCCCGGGGCCGACGCAGTCAAGGAGCCGCAATCTTGGGTATCCCCCTCCGGTACGTCGCGAAGATCGGCGGCTACATCCTCAAGCAGCACCTCACGGGCCGCAAGCGCTACCCGCTTGTGATGATGATGGAACCTCTGTTCCGCTGCAATCTCGCATGCGCCGGCTGCGGCAAGATTGATTACCCGGACGAGATCCTCAACAAGCGTCTCCCGGTCGCCGACGCGCTTGAGTCGGTCCGCGAGTGCGGTGCACCCGTGGTGGTGATCGCCGGCGGCGAGCCGCTGCTGCACAAGGATCTGCCGCAGATCGTGCAAGGCATTATCGACCAGAAGAAGTTCGCGATCGTCTGCACGAACGCGCTTCTGCTCGAGAAGAAGATCAAGGACTACAAGCCCAGCCCGTACTTCACCTGGTCGATCCACCTGGACGGCGACCAGTCGATGCACGACCAGTCGGTGTGCCAGCGCGGCGTCTACGACAAGGCAGTCGCGGCCATCGCCAAGGCCAAGGAGATGGGCTTCCGGGTCACCATCAACTGCACCTTCTTCAACAATTCCTCGCCCGAGAAGATCGCCGACTTCTTCGACAGCGTGACCCGGATGGGCATCGACGGCATCACCGTCTCCCCCGGCTACGCCTACGAGCGCGCCCCCGACCAGAAGCACTTCCTGAACCGGAAGGCGACCAAGGAGCTGTTCCGCGGCGTGTTCCGTCACGGCAAGGAGAAGGGCCGCGAGAAGTGGACCTTCCAGCAGTCGGGCCTGTTCCTCGACTTCCTGGCCGGGAACCAGACCTACCATTGCACGCCTTGGGGCAACCCGACCCGCACCGTGTTCGGCTGGCAGAAGCCCTGCTACCTGCTCGGTGAGGGCTACGCGGCGACCTTCAAGGAGTTGATGGAAGAGACCGACTGGGATTCCTACGGCACCGGCAACTACGAAAAGTGCGCCGACTGCATGGTCCACTCGGGCTACGAGGCCTCCTCGGTCGTCGATTCGGTCCGCAAGCCCTGGAAGCCGCTCGTTCACGCGATCCGCGGCATCAAGACCGACGGTGCGATGGCCCCCGAGGTCAGCCTGGAGAACCAGCGCCCGGCCGAGTTCGTGTTCTCGCGCAACGTCGCCCAGAAGCTGTCCGAGATCAAAGCGGCCGGCGTCGATACCAAGCAGGAAGCCCGCAAGCGCACGGCCGCCTGACCCACCGGTATCGGAGTGTTCTCGAAAGACCCGCGGCCCCACGGCCGCGGGTCTTCTCGTTTTGGAGACTGCGGTCACCGGCACGCTGTGACCGGGCATGACCAGGCGGGCCGAGCCCGTCGCGCGTTTGGGCGAAGGCCCTCGGATCGGATGGGCCAGGCCGGTCAAGCTTGACCTTGGACAATCCTTCGTTGCACCTCGGGCGGATATTCGCCCGCACAGGTCGCGAAGACGAACCCGCCCCTGGAACGGGTCCTCGTCCCCCGTGGCCGACCGGGCGTCACGGCGGCAGAAGTGCGAGGGGGCAGGCCATGGAAACGATCGGCCCGGATCTGCGCGTGATGCAGCGCGTCCCCCTCGCGGCCTCGCATGTCGCCGCGATCAGAGCCGTGGGAGTCCCGCGGCATTACCCGGCCGGGACCGTCCTGGTTCGCGCCGGCGAGCCGGCGGACCGCTTCGTCTATGTCGAGGACGGCGAGATCTAGGTGGTGAACCCGTTCACGGACGAGCGCCACCTGCCCTCGACCCTGGGGCCGACGCAGTTCATGGGCGAGATCTCCTTCCTCAACGGCGGCAGCTGGTCGATGCCGATGCGGACGGTCACCGATACGGATGTGATTGAGGTGCCGCGGGCCGCGATGCTGCGTCTGATGGCCGAGATCCCCGAGATGTCGGACATCGTCATCACGGTCTTGGCGGCACGGCGGCGGCGGCAGCTCGATTCGCGCGACGGCACGCTCGTCCTGATCGGCGAGGACGACGACCGGGCGGTCCGGCGGATCGCGGAGTTCGCCAGCCGTAACCGCCTGCCCTATCGGTCCTACGCGCTCGGCAGTCCGGAGGCCGAGGGTGTCGCCACGACCTGTTCGGTTCCCGCCGACCGGCCGGCCGTGATCTTCGGCCGGAACAACGTCGTCGCAGACCCGACGCCCGACAAGGTCGCGCAGCTGTTCGGCCTGAACTACAACCTGATCGACGACGAGGCTTTCGACGTGCTGATCGTCGGCGGCGGTCCAGCCGGCGTGGCGGCGGGCGTCTATGCGGGCGCCGAGGGGCTGCGCGCCCTGGTGGTCGAAGACGTCGCGATCGGCGGGCAGGCCGGCACGTCGAGCCGGATCGAGAACTACATGGGGTTTCCGACCGGGATCTCCGGGGCCGATCTGGTCTGGCGCGGCGAAGTCCAGGCGATGAAGTTCGGCACGCGGTTCGCGATGCCTCGGCGCGTGGCGAAGCTCGAGCGCCTCGACGACGACGCGTACTGCGCGACCTTCGACAACGGCCAGCGGGTGCGCGGCCAGGCCGTGGTCGTGGCTACCGGCGTCCAGTACCGACGCCTGCCGATCAATCGCCTGGAGGCGTTCGAGGGGGCGGGCGTCTATTATGCGGCCACCGAAATCGAGGCCCGCTATTGCAAGAACACTGAGACCGTCATTGTCGGCGGCGGCAACTCGGCCGGGCAGGCGGCGATGTTCCTCAGCCGCTCCGCCCGGCATGTCCGGCTTCTGGTCCGCGGGCCGTCGCTGGCAACCTCGATGTCGCGCTACCTGTCGAGCCGCCTGGAGGCGGATCCGGCCATCACGATCGAGTACGGCGCCGAGCTCAGCGCGCTACATGGGGAGGACGCCCTCGACGCCGTGTCGATCCGCACCATCGCCGACGGGACGGTCCGGACGATCCAGACCTGCGCGGTGTTCGTCATGGTGGGGGCGGCCCCCAATACCGGCTGGCTGTCCGGCCTCGTCGAACTCGATCGCAACGGCTTTGTCCTGACCGGGGAAGCCGTCGGCGCCGGCTCGCCCTATGCCACGTCGCAACCGGGTATCTTCGCGGTCGGCGACGTGCGCGCCGCGTCCGTGAAGCGCGTCGCATCGTCGGTCGGCGAGGGATCGGTCGTCATTTCGAAGGTCTGGGATTACGTCCAGGAACACGGGTGACCCCGCCTCGACCCGGTCCGATCAGGCCGGCCGGGGCGCGGCCGAACGCTTGGCGCGTCGGCGGCGCCCCACGATCAGCCACGGCAGCACGCAGGCCGCCGACACCGCGATCGACACCGCGTAGGCCGTGACCAGCCCGGTCTGCCCGAGCGACAGGTGCACGCATCCATAGAAGGCCAGCACGCCGAAGGCGCCCTGGGCGCTGCCGCGCACCACGTCGAGGGAGGCGCGGACGCCGTCCTGGAACCGGGCGAAGGCGATCAGCGGCCAGGAGATGATCGGGATCGGCGCCAGCAGGCCGCTCAGGCCGGAGCCGAGATACGGCGCGAGGTTGGAGACCAGCAGGACCAGCGCGGTCGCGGCCGCGAGGCGCGCCGGCATGTCCCAGCGCGGCGGGATCGGGCGCGCTCCGGCGGGCGCGGGTCCGGCGGGCGGTGGGCAGAGCGCCACGACCAGGGCCATGGCCGGCAGGTCGATCGCCGCCGCGAGCCATAGCCCGGGCCGAATCAGCCCGTGCAGCACGAGGCCGCCGAGGACGAAGGCCAACAGGGCGGCGCAGAGGGCCGCGACCGGGCCCATCCGGGGGGCGCAGACCACGTAGGCGAGATAGCAGAGCGTGACCGCCCCCAGCCCCTCCGCCGAGCCGACGGCGGCATCGGCCGCGAAGGTCTTGCCCTGCTCGAGCGCGAGGTAGATCGAGATCGGCGCCGAGGTGAGCGGCAGGCCCGACAGCAGGCCGCCGACCAGGCTGCCCCACCGGCGGGCCGCCGCCGACACGGCCCACATCAGGGCCGGGGTGATGGCGATCTTGGCGGCGATCAGGCTCATGCCGGTCTCATGGCCGGTCTCGACCCGCCGACCCTCAAGCCGCCTCCGGCGGTTCGCCATCCTCCGGCTCCACGGGCGAGTTCAGCATGTCCTCCAATTCGTCCACCAGCCGATCGATCTGATCCTCGGTGGCGAGCACCTTCAGGACCTCACCGGTCTCGGTTTCCACGGCCAGTTCGATATGCGGCCCGACCCGGCTGGTCAGAACCCGGGCCAGGATCTTGATGGCGCTCATGCGAATGCGTCCTCCGAGGCGATGAGGCCGACGGCGACCGCCGGCCCGCAGGTCGAGATCCAGTCGGGCTCTCCGGCGATCCGGCCGCGCAGCAGGCTCACCAGCGGGATGGTCGGCCGCCCGAGCCGCGCGGCGAGGCGCGGGCCCAGGAAGGCGCCGGCGCCGCACGCGATGAGCGGCGCTCCCGGGGTGAGATCGGACCGGCTCAGCAGGGTGGCGGCGGCGTCGTGCAGCAGCCGCAGCTGCGTCTCGGCGAAGTGGCCCGCCAGCAGCGTCCAGGTCTCGGGGGTGCCCTCCTCGCGGTCCCGCCCGACGATTCGGGCGAGCCGCGTCTCGCTCTCGGCGACGGACTTGCCCTTGCGATCGCCGCTGGCCTGCTGGTCGGCCCCCTCGGGCAGCAGCCCCAGGATCCGGTAGACGTCGGCCATGTGGGAGAACGTCTCGGTCATCAGCCGGGTGCGGCGACCGCCGAAGGGGGCGTGGTCGGCGAGCGCGATCACCGGGGTGCGGACGATCCCGGTATAGACGAGCTCCCCGGTTTCCAGGCGCTCGGCGTCGCTGTAGCCGGCGGCCGCCGGGCGGCCGGCGGCGATCGGGATCAGGTCGGCAGTGGTCGAGCCGACATCGATCAGGAGCGCGTCCGGCGCATGCTGCCCGGCGAGCGCCGCCGTGGCGTGCCAATTGGCCGAGGCGACGTCCGCGAAAACCTCCTCTGCCGCGTTCGGGGCCACGAAGCCTGAGCGGCCGGCGTAGATCCGCACCGGGCCGGCGAGGTGCCGCTCGGCCCAGCCCGAGAGCGCTGCCACGCCTTCCCGGCGGCCGGCGAAGCAGTCGGTCAACTCGCCCGTCATGGTGACCGCGTGCCGGGCCTCGCCGCGCGCCCAGTCGGGCAAGGTCGCTAGGGACCCGTCCAGGGCCGGGACGCCCTGCCAGAGCGGGCACGGGACCTGGGCCGCCGCCACGACCCGGCCATCCTCGACCAGCGCGGCCTTGACGTGGACCCCACCGAGGTCCCACCCGATCTGCTTTGGGACTGGCATGGGCATATGACCGCGACGCGCGCCTCGATGGATGACGGACTCGGGCGCCCCGGCTTCGCGGTGATCCCGGTGCTCGACCTGCGCGGCGGCCGCGTGGTGCGGGCGCGCCGCGGCGAGCGCTCCTCCTATGCCCCGATCGAGACGCCCTTGGCAAAGGGCTCCGCGCCCGATGCGATCGCGCGCGGTCTTCTCGACGCGTGGCCCGCCCAAACGCTCTACGTCGCCGATCTCGACGCGATTATCGACGGGATCAGGCCGGACCTCCGGGCCCTGGAGGCGATCGCCCGCGCATGCCCGGGACTCGGCCTGTGGGTCGATGCGGGCTTTTCCGAATCGGCGGGGGTCGCGGCGTTCCTCGCCGCCGGCTTCGGGCGGCCCGTGATCGGCAGCGAGAGCCAGCACGATACCGGGCTCGTCACCGATCTCGGCGAACGCGCCGTGCTGTCCCTCGATACGCGCGGATCCGAGCGCCTCGGCCCGGCCGCGCTCCACGACGATCCGGGGCTCTGGCCGCCGGACGTGATCGCGATGACGCTGGCCCGGGTCGGCGCCGGGGCCGGGCCCGACCTCGACGCGCTCCGGGCCGTGCGGGCCCCGGGCCGCCGGGTCTACGCGGCCGGCGGGGTGCGCGGGGCGGACGACCTGCGGGCCCTGCGCGCGGCCGGGATCGCCGGGGCGCTGGTCGCCTCGGCGCTCCACGACGGCACCCTGCGGAGCGCCGAGGCCGGGGATCTGGCCTGACGCTTCCGACCCGCCGCCGAGGCTGCTAAACCGGCGTCAGACCGTGCCTTCACCAAGAGCCTGCAGACGATGGAAAAATTCACCACGCTGGAGGGCGTCGCGGCGCCCATGCGGATCATCAACGTCGACACCGACCGGATCATCCCGAAGCAGTACCTGAAGACGATCAAGCGGACCGGCCTGGGCAAGGGCCTGTTCGCCGAGATGCGCTACAAGGACGACGGCTCCGAAAACCCGGACTTCGTGCTCAACAAGCCGGCTTACCGGAACGCGAAGATCCTGGTGTGCGGCGACAATTTCGGCTGCGGCTCGTCCCGGGAGCACGCCCCCTGGGCGCTGGCCGATTTCGGCATCCGCTGCGTGATCTCCACGAGCTTCGCCGACATCTTCTTCAACAACTGCGCGAAGAACGGCATCCTGGCGATCACGGTCGCTCCGGACGACCTTGAGAAGCTGTTCGAGGACGCCGAGCGCGGCTCGAACGCGACCCTGTCGGTCGATCTCGACGCCCAGACCATCAAAGGGCCGGACGGCGGCACCCTGCATTTCGACATCGACGGCGGCCTCAAGCACAGCCTGCTCAACGGCCTCGACGAGATCGGCCTGACCCTGCAGCGCGCCGCCGCGATCGACGCCTACGAGCAGAAGCTCGCCGCTCGGGAATGGGCCTGAGCGGGCGACGCGAAAGCTCTCGCAAGTCTGAGCGGACCTCCGCTTAGGCCGCCTTCACGTCCGCCAGGAACGTCGCGACCGCGCGGGTGAGGTCGTTCGAGTTCTGGGAGAGGCCGCGCGCTGCGCCCAGCACCTGGGTCGCCGCGGAGCCGGTCTCGCCGGCGGCGCGCTTGACGTCGACGATGTTGCCGGTGACCCGCTCGGTCCCGGAGGCGGCCTGCTGGACGTTGCGGGCGATCTCCTGGGTGGCCGCCCCCTGCTCCTCGATCGCGGCCGCGATCGCGGTGGAGCTGGTGGCGATCTCGCCGACGATGCGGGCGATCGACCGGATCGCCGAGACCGCGTGGCCGGTGGCCGTCTGGATCGCGCCGATCTGCGCGCCGATCTCCTCGGTGGCGCGGGTGGTCTGGCCGGCCAGCTCCTTGACCTCGCTGGCGACCACCGCGAAGCCGCGGCCGGCATCGCCGGCCCGGGCGGCCTCGATGGTGGCGTTGAGCGCCAGCAGGTTGGTCTGCCCGGCGATCTGCGAGATCAACGCGATGACGCTGCCGATCTTCTCCGCGCTCTCGGCGAGCACCTGTACGGCCCCGTCGGTCTGGATCGCCTCGTCGGAGGCCGCGCTCGCGGCCTGGGCCGCCCGGGTGACCTGGCTGTTGATCTCCCGGATCGAGATCGACAGCTCCTCGGTGGCGGCGGCCACCGTCTGCACGTTCGAGGAGGCCTGCTCGGCGGCGCCCGCCACCGTCTGCGCCTGCGCGTCGGTCTCTTCGGCGATGCCGGTCATCGACTGCGCCGTCGCTTCGAGTTCGGTGGCGGCCCCGGCCATGGCTTGGGTGAGGCCGGACACCTCGGTCTCGAACCGCGTCACCACGGCGTCGAGATGGGCGGCGCGGCGGGCCTTGGCATCCGCTTCCCGGGCGGTCGCGGCGTCGCCTGACCGCTTGGCGATCAGCGCGGCCTTGAACACCTCGACCGCCGCCGCCATGCCGCCGATCTCGTCGCGCCGGTCGCTGCTCGGGACGGTGACGTCGAGATTGTCCCGGGCCAGCTCCCCCATCACCAGCGTCATCGTGCGCGTCGGGATGGCGATGAGCTTGGTCAGCAGGAAGGCGCCCGCGATGGCGGTCGCCAGGAGGGCGACGAGGGACAGCAGCGTCGCCGCGTAGGATGTCGAGAAGGCGTCGGCCTCGTCGGCCTGCCGGGCCGTCAGCAGGGTGCGCTCGGTCGCCTCGATCTCCCCACCCTTGGCGCGAATGGCGTCCATGAGCGCCCGGCCGGCGCCGCCCCCCACGCGTGCGCGGGCCTCCGCCTGGGTACTCGGCTGACCCATCAGGCCGATCTCCGGCTCGGCGATGTCGGCCTGTCAGCGCTTCGCCAGGGTCTCGACCTCGGCGATGCGGGCCTGCTGCGCCGGATTGTCCGATGTCAGCGTCCGAAGCCGCTGTAGATTCGCGTCGAAGGCCTGCGTGCCGCTGCGATACGGCGCGAGGAACGCCGGGTCTGCGGTCACCAGATAGCCCCGCAGGCCGGTCTCGCGATCGACCATCGTGGTGATCAGGGACGCGTTCACGTTCAGGACGTCGTAGGTATGCTCCGACCATCCAATCGACGATTGGATGAACGATAGTTTCCGATGATTGATAACCGCGCTTACCAGCGCGATAATGATTAAAACAGCGAATGAACCAAAGACTTTCTTCGCAATCGATAGATCTACCAGGCGCATGGTCCAGATTTCCTGCCGTCGTCCAAAAACTGATTCCGTCTTATATGAACAGTCGTGGGTTAATAAGTTGCCGTCAAGAATCGCATCGTTCCGAGCGGATTGCCGATTGAATAGGCGGGAATATTCTAATATATTGCTGCATTTGTGAAGTATTAGAAGATATTAATTAGCAACAACCAAGGCATCGATTGTCGGAAAACTAAAGCCGCCGCCAAATCTATTTCCGTACTGACACCGCGACCGGACGATTGAATTTCACGGTCCGGACTTCGGGCGCAGCGCGGCGGCGTCCGGGCCCGTCGGGCGGGCCGGTGGATTCGGTGCGGCCTAACCGCTCCTTAACCCTGGTGTTGCCTGATTCGAAGTTCATGCAACGGACGTCGAACGGGATCGCCAGGATGCGGATTCACTCCCTCGGATCGGGCGTCGCGCTCGGGGTCGGTCTGCTCGCCGGCCTCGCCGCGGTGCCGGCGCGCGCCGATTTCGATTCGTGCCTCGCCGGCATCCAGAGGCAGGCGGCGGCGGCCGGGGTGTCGGCCCAGGCCTTCCAGGCGGCCACCCGCGGCATCAGCTTCGACGACAAGGTGATCGAGCTCTCGCAGGCGCAGCCCGAGTTCAAGACGCCGATCTGGGACTACATGGCGGCGCTCGTGGACGATGAGCGGGTCGAGGACGGACGCGCGGCCATGCGCCAGAATGCGTCCGCCCTGGCCCAGGCCGAGGCGCGCTACGGGGTCGACCGCTACACCATCGCGGCGGTCTGGGGCGTCGAGTCCAACTTCGGCAAGAACCTCGGCAAGATGCCGCTGGTGCAGTCGCTGGCGACGCTCGCCTGCTCGAGCAATCGCCGCCGGGACTTCTTCCGCGGCGAGTTGATCGCCACCCTGCGGATCATCGAGCGCGGCGACATCGCGCCGGAGAGGCTCACCGGCTCCTGGGCCGGCGCCTTCGGCCAGACCCAGTTCATGCCGACCACCTATCAAAGGCTCGCGGTGGACGGTGACGGCGACGGCCGGCGGGACGTGGTTGATTCGGTGGCCGATGCTGTCGGCTCCACGGCGAACTTCCTGCACGTGGCCAAGTGGCAGAACGGCCAGGTCTGGGGCTACGAGGTCAAGCTGCCCCGCGGCTTCAGCGTCGCCTCCGCCGGCCGGAAGAACAAGAAGCCGATCGCCCACTGGGCCGCGCTCGGCGTGACCCGGGCGGATGGCCGCTCGCTCTCGGGCGAGGGACCGGCCGGCATCATCGCACCCGCCGGCATCGACGGACCGGCCTTCCTGGTCACCCGGAACTTCGACGCGATCTACTCCTACAACGCGGCCGAATCCTACGGTCTCGCCATCGCGGTCCTGTCGGACCGGCTGCGTGGCAAGGCCGGCGTCCAGGCGGCCTGGCCGACCGACGACCCGCCCCTGTCCCGGGCCGAGCGGCGGGACCTCCAGACCCGGCTGGCCGCCCGCGGCTACGATGTCGGGGAGCCGGACGGCAAGGTCGGCCAGAAGACCCGCGACGCGATCAAGGACGTCGAGCGCAAGCTCGGCATGACTCCGACGGGTCGCCCCGGCGGCAAGGTGCTGGAAGCCCTGCGCGGAAGCTGAGAGGGTGTAGGCCGCTTGGGTCTCCACGCACGGCGGCCGACGCGGTGTTTTTCGCGGGGAGTCATCCTGGCTCGCCAAGGAAGCCATCCTGGCTCGCCAAGAGAGGCAGGATGGTCCCCGAAGGTTTGGGGCCGGAATCGACGCGAGAGCGCAGTGACGCCCCCCCCGCTCCGGAAAGGAGCGGGGTGAGGGACCGGGGTTCGGTGGAACAGGTGCACCCTGTCTCGCGCTCGAATCGGACGGGAGACCCGCATCCTGCCCTTCGCCGCTGGTCGGCCCCGCGCCGCCCGGAGTATCGCGCGCTCGAGGACGTTGGAGGGTGACCGCCACGGCCATCGGCGCGGCTTGCCCCCTTGTGGCGCACGGCTCCTGCTCGAACGGTCCCTGCGGGCCAGGCCTGTCCCGCCGCCACGATCCGCACGCTCACATTCACCATCGCGGATCTGCCATGCGGCGATGAGATGGATCGGCTGCACTGTATCCGAACTGTCGTACTCTCCAATATAAATTGTTGATATGATCTGCGTTCGGTCGAACGATTACTTAAGATCAAATAATGATTGTCGGTATTTAATCGCACTGCGGTTGCAAATATAGAAATTATTTTACTGTCCGCGAAAGGTTTTTTGATAGAGAATCTTGAGTTATGCGCTGCGCTGAGCATATTGATCCTCAATCGTATAGGATCAAGATCGATATGCGCTTTTCTCTCGCGAATTTGACGCTGTCACGCAAGCTTTCGCTTCTCACGATACTGACGTGTCTGATTATTGCTACGATCGGTGGCTTGGGCCTCAATCTATTCCACCGTGAAATGCTGGACGAGCGCGTCCAGTCGCTGCGCGCCATGGTCGAGCTGATCCAGTCGCACGCCCAGGCCCTCGACGAGCGGGTCAAGGCCGGGACCATGACCAGGGAAGCTGCCCTGACCGAGCTGGCCGAATCGACCATGGCGATGCGCTACAGCGGCGGAACCAACTACATATCGATCTACGCGATGGACGGCAGGACCATCGCCGCGCCGAACCGGAAGGACGTCGG
Organism: Methylobacterium sp. AC315; assembly: GCF_979253755.1. Classification (NCBI taxonomy): domain Bacteria; kingdom Pseudomonadati; phylum Pseudomonadota; class Alphaproteobacteria; order Hyphomicrobiales; family Methylobacteriaceae; genus Methylobacterium; species Methylobacterium sp. AC315. Next base: position 245,868 of record NZ_CEEDEA010000001.1, on the reverse strand, counting down.
CAAGAACCAGCTGGATCTCACGGTCAACGGCATACCGATCATTCGCGCCTTCATCGCTGGCCTGAGATCGTCCGACTCGACGATGCTGGAATACACCTACCTCCGGCCCGGACGGGAGGGTGTCTTTCCGAAGGTGTCCGTGGCGTCCCGCTTCGCACCCTGGGACATCTTCATCGTCACCGGCGCCTATACCGACGACATCGCGGCCGCGTTCCGGTCGCTGGCGATCACAGTGGTGGGCCTGCTCCTGGGCATCGTCGGCGTCTCGGTGCTCGGCTCGCTGCTGATCGGGCGCAGCATCACCCGGCCGCTCGGCCGCCTGCACCGGAGGATGCAGGCCCTGGCGGAGGGTGACATCACGAGCCCGGTCTCCGATAGCGAGCGGCGCGACGAGATCGGCCGGATGTCCGCCACCGTCGAGGTGTTCCGCCAGGCCCTGGTCGCCAAGGGCGAGATGGACGTCGCGGCCGCCCGGGATGCCGAGGCCAAGATCGAGCGCGCTCAGGCTCTCGATGCCCTGACCCGGCAGTTCGAGGGCAGTGCCGGGACCCTGATGCGGGGCCTGACCTCCGCCGCCACGGCGATGCAGGCCAACGCCGCCACGATGGCGCAGAGCGCGACGCGGACGAGCGCGCGCTCCGCCCAGGTCGCCGAGGCCGCGCAGGAGACCTCCGCCAGCGTGCAGACCGTGGCCGCTGCGACCGAGGAGATGTCGACGACCATCCGGGAGATCTCCGGCCAGATGGCGCGCTCGTCGGCCATGATCGGCCAGGCGGCCACGGAGGCGCAGCGGACCGACGCGATCGTGCGCGACCTCGCCGAGGGCGCGGAGAAGATCGGCGCGGTGGCCAGCATGATCGCGGCGATCGCCAGCCAGACGAACCTCCTCGCGCTCAACGCCACGATCGAGGCGGCCCGCGCCGGCGAGGCCGGGCGCGGCTTCGCGGTGGTGGCCAGCGAGGTGAAGGAACTGGCCAACCAGACCGCGCAGGCGACGGCGGAGATCGCGACCCGGGTCGGCGCCGTGCAGGTCTCGACCCGGCAGGCCGTGGAGGCGATCCAGGAGATCGGCCGCACGGTCACCGAGGTCAACACGCTGGCCACCAGCGTCGCGGCCGCGATCGAGGAGCAGGAGGCGACCACCGGCGAGATCGTGCGCAGCGTGGCGCAGGCGGCGGACGGCACCAGCACGGTGACCGGCAACATCGCCGAGGTCTCGACCGCCGCCCAGGAATCCGGGGGCGCGGCCGAGCAGGTGCTCGGTGCCGCCGCCGAACTGTCGCAGAAGTCCAGGCTGCTCTCCGCGGAGATCACCCACTTCCTCGATCGGGTCCGGGCCGCCTGAGCCGCTTGCATGAAAAAACCGGCCAGGCTGAGCCGGGCCGGTTGAAAACTGCGGGTTCCCCGGCTGCGAGCCGGGGTACCCGAGGGCCTTACTCGGCGGCGGCGGGGGCCGCCTTCGGGGTATCCTTGGACTTGTAGCGATCGGTGCGCTCGACGATGCGGGCCGATTTCCCGCGGCGGTCGCGCAGGTAGTACAGCTTGGCCCGGCGCACCTTGCCCCGGCGGACGACCTTGATCGAATCGATCATCGGCGAATGCACCGGGAAGACGCGCTCGACGCCCTCGCCGTAGGAGATCTTGCGGACCGTGAAGCTCTCGTTGAGGCCGCCGCCCTGGCGACCGATGCAGACGCCCTCGTAGGCCTGGACGCGGGTGCGCTCGCCTTCCTTGACGCGGACGTTGACGATGAGCGTGTCACCCGGCTCGAAATCGGGAATGGTCTTGGCGAGGCGCGCGACTTCCTCGCGCTCCAGCTGCTCGATGATGTTCATGGCATAGCTCCAGCCGTTGCGCCGTGCCGCCCCTCATGGGCGTCCGGCACCAGGATTTCGGCGATCCTGTTGTGAGTTGCGCAGCCCTCTACAGGATCCCCGACGGCTTGTCGATTGCCGATGCCGGCCGTCGCGTCAGGGGCGATCCGCGGCCGTTGAGCCCCGCGTGGCCTCGGGCAGCACGCAGGCCGACAGGAAGGCGGCCAGATCGTCCGTGATGTGGTCGATATGCGGCTCGCGCACCGCCTCCTGCTCGAAGGCCTCGCGGTAGGGGTCGACGATCTTGGGGACGACCAGCACGGTGGCCATGCCGAGATCGTGCGGTACCGCGAGGTTGCGGGCGATGTCCTCGAAGAGGACGGCGCGAGTCGGCTCGACCCCGTGGGCGTCCAGGAACCGTTCGTAGGTCGAGCGCTCGGGTTTCGGCACGAAGTTGGCGGCTGCGATGTCGAACACGTCCTCGAAATGGTCGAGGATACCGAGCTTGGCCGCGACGTTCTCGGCATGGCGGCGCGACCCGTTGGTCAGGATCAGCTTGCGCCCGGGCAGCCGCTCGATCGCGTCGCCGAGGCTCTGGTCGAGCTTGATCGTCGAGTGGTCGATGTCGTGGGCGAAATCGAGGAAGTCGTGCGGATCGACCCCCTCCTCCGTCAGCAGCGCCGTCAGGGTCGTGCCGTAGCGGTGGTAGAAGTATTTCTGCAGGGCGCGGGCCGAGATGCCATCGATCCCATAGAGCCGCATGACATAGAGCGTGATGCGCTCGTCCACCTGCGGCCAGACCTGCGCGTCGCTCGGATAGAGCGTGTTGTCGAGGTCGAACACCCAGGTGTCGACATCGGCAAACCCACGGGAGGCGGGTGTGGTGAACTGGGCTTTCTCCGGGTGGTGCACCGTGTCCCTTTGAGATCCTGAACCTGAGGGATTCTAGGGCCAGGCCCGATCGCGTTGCAATCGGATGCAGCCCAAAACCCTCGGTGCGATGCGGGCCCGGCCGACGATCCCTCCGGAATCGGCGCCCTGGAGCGGTCAGGCTTGCAGCGCGGGCTTGCGCGAGGCTGAGCCGGGACGACGACAATGCGCGAGCGGCGCGGGCGTTGCCGCGTCCGATCCGCCCATCGCCGTCCCAGGGAGATCAGCTCCGGCGGATCAGGGTGCCGGCACCGTAATCGGTGAACAGCTCCAGCAGCACCGCGTGGTTGACCTTGCCGTCCAGAATGACGACCGCCTCCACACCCCGCTCGATTGCGTACATGCAGGTCTCGATCTTCGGGATCATGCCGCCCGTGATCGTGCCGTCGGCGATCAGGCGCCGGCAATCCTCCACGGTCAGCTCGGGGATCAGCTTCTTGTCCTTGTCGAGCACGCCCGGGACATCGGTGAGCAGCAGCAGCCGCTTGGCCCGCAGAGCCCCCGCGATGGCACCCGCGAAGGTGTCGGCGTTGACGTTGTAGGTCTGCCCGTCGGCCCCGTAGGCCACCGGCGCGAGGACCGGGATCAGCTCGGCCTTCAGCACCGCGTCGAGGACGCCGCGCTCGACATGGTCCGGCTCGCCGACCAGGCCGAGATCGACGGTCTGCTCGGTGTGATTCTCGGGATCGATGACGGTCTTCATCGCCCGCTTGGCGCGGACCATGTTGCCGTCCTTGCCGCACAGGCCGATGGCCCGGCCGCCCTCCGCTGAGATCCAGCCGACGATCTGCTTGTTGATCGAGCCGGCCAGGACCATCTCGACCACCTCGACGGTGGCCTCGTCGGTGACCCGCAGGCCACCGCGGAACTCGGACTGGATGCCGAGCCGGTCCAGCATCTTGCCGATCTGCGGGCCGCCGCCGTGCACCACGATCGGCTTCACGCCGGATTGCTCCAGGAGGACGATGTCCTCGGCGAAATCCTCGGCCGCGGCGCGGTCGCCCATGGCGTGGCCGCCATACTTGATGACCACGATCTCCTGGTCGTAGCGCTGCATGTGGGGCAGCGCTTGGGCCAGGATTTCGGCGCGCACGTGCACGTTCGGCAATTCGGTCATCGCGGTCCTTCGCCGATCCTATGTATGGGGCCTGGCGGCGCCCGGCCTCGTTCGGCCGGCGGGCGCGCTTCTACAGGAAGCCGACCGCGCTGCGAAGCCGCGAACGCGCCCGCGGAAGGCCCGCGCCGGCGACAAGCTCCGGCCCCCGTCAAGCTGCGAGCGTCGACGCTGTCAAAAAACAGTCGTGTTTCCGCGGTGTTGCATGCGCATGATAGAAATGGGCGCTGCCGAGCGGCCCGGGTTGCATCGTCGCTGGTCTCGGATCATGCTGCAGTGCAACGAGCCGCACGGCGGGTCGCCGGGAGGGCCGTATGCGGATTGCGATGATTGGGGCCGGGTATGTGGGCCTGGTGTCCGGGGCCTGCCTGGCCGATTTCGGCCACAGCGTGGTCTGCATCGACCGCGACCCGGACAAGATCGCGAGCCTGAACGCCGGCCGCATGCCGATCTACGAGCCCGGGCTCGACGCCCTCGTCGCCGAGAACGTCCGCCAGGGCCGCCTCGCCTTCGGCTCCAGCCTGCAGGACGCCGTGGCCGAGGCCGACGCGGTGTTCATCGCGGTGGGGACCCCCTCGCGGCGCGGCGACGGCTTCGCCGACCTGTCCTTCGTGTTCGATGCCGCCCGGGAGATCGCCGGGGCGCTCTCGGGCTTCACCGTGGTGGTGACGAAGTCGACGGTCCCGGTGGGCACCGGCGATGAGGTCGAGCGCATCATCCGTGACTTGCGGCCCGAGGCGGATGTCGCCGTGGCGTCGAACCCGGAATTCCTGCGCGAGGGCGCGGCGATCTCCGACTTCAAGCGTCCGGACCGGATCGTGGTCGGCAGCGAGGATCCCCGCGCCGAGGCGGTGATGCGCGAGGTCTACCGGCCGCTCTATCTCAACGCCGCGCCGATCGTGGTGACCAGTCGCCGCACGGCGGAGCTGACCAAGTACGCCGCCAACGCATTCCTGGCCGCCAAGATCACCTTCATCAACGAGATCGCCGACCTGTGCGAGGAGGTCGGCGCCGATGTGCAGCAGGTGGCCCGCGGCATCGGCCTCGACAACCGGATCGGCAGCAAGTTCCTGCATGCCGGCCCTGGCTACGGCGGCTCGTGCTTCCCGAAGGACACGCTCGCCCTGGTCAAGACCGCCCAGGATGCCGGCACGCCGCTGCGGCTGGTCGAGACCGTGGTGGCGGTCAACGACCAGAGGAAGCGCGCCATGGCCCGCAAGGTGATCAAGGCCTGCGGCGGCAGCGTCCGGGGCAAGACCGTGGCCCTGCTCGGCCTGACCTTCAAGCCCGACACCGACGACATGCGCGAGGCGCCGTCCCTGTCGATCGTGGCCGGCCTTCAGGATGCCGGCGCCAAGGTGCGCGCCTATGACCCGGAGGGGATGGACCAGGCGCGGGCGCTGATGCCGGACCTGGACTATGCCGAGAGCCCCTATGCCTGCGCGGAGGGCGCGGACGCCCTGGTGATCGTCACCGAGTGGAACGCGTTCCGGGCGCTCGATCTCGACCGGCTGCGGCAGACCATGGCGCCGGCCGGGTCCGCGCCCGTGCTCATCGACCTGCGCAACATCTACGATCCCGAGACGGCCGAGCGCCACGGTTTCACCTATCGCGGCGTCGGACGATCCAAGGATAGCGCCAAGGATTATGCCGCTCCGGGCACGTCTTGAGCGTTGGCGGACCAGCGATGAGCCGTCCCGTTGCGGTTCTAGATCTGCAGGCTGCAGCAAAGATCTCTTTGGAAAACCCTCGCGGCCCGGGTAGACGGGCTCCGTCCGCCGACGCGCAACTGTGGCATTTCGATGGTCGCGCGACCGTCTCAACAGGCCGTCATGCCGAGCAAACTTGGCATTTCGGCCGCCGGCACTGGACTGCAGTCTGATGAATACATGTCACAGCGCGGCGCAATCTGGCCGGGCGGGGATGACCTTGCCTGGGGGCAGGTTGGACACCGCAATGGTGCCACAGTAAGGGGTGAGACGGTACTCACTCGTCGCGAGCCGAGCCGACTTCCGATAACGAGCGTGTGCGAACCGAACGTGACACAACGTACAGACATTGCGATCGTCGGACGCGCATGCCGACTGCCCGGGGCCCCCAGCGTCGATGGGCTATGGCAACTCCTGTCCGAGGGACGCTGCGCCGTCAGCAAGGTTCCTAGTGACCGCTTCTCCCTCGACCGGTTCGCGCATCCGCGCGCCCAGGAGCGCGGGAAGAGCTACACCTGGGCCGCGGGTGTCATCGACGATATCTGGTCGTTCGACCCGGCCGTGTTCGGCATCTCGCCCCGCGAGGCCGAGCAGATGGATCCGCAGCAGCGGATGCTGCTGGAGCTGACCTGGGAAGCCCTCGAGGATGCAGGCCTGCGCCCGTCAAGCGTGGCCGGCAGCAACATCGGCGTGTTCGTCGGCGCCTCGTCGCTCGATTACGGCAACCTGCGCATCCTCGACGCGGCCTCCGGCGACGCCTACGCGGCCACCGGCAACACGCTCTCGATCATCTCGAACCGCATCTCGTATATCTTCGATCTGAAGGGCCCGAGCTTCACGGTCGACACGGCCTGCTCGTCCTCCCTCGTCGCCTTCGACAACGCTGTGCAGGCGATCCAGTCGGGCCGCGTTGACACCGCGATCGTGGCCGGCGTCAACGTGCTGGCGAGCCCGTTCAACTTCATCTGCTTCTCCACCGCGCAGATGCTCTCGCGCACCGGCCTGTGCCAGGCGTTCTCGAAGAACGCAGACGGCTACGTGCGCTCCGAGGGTGGCGTGGTGTTCGTGCTGCAATCGGCCGAGGCCGCGCGGCGCAACGGCGCCACCGTGCGCGCCCGGATCGTGGCATCGGGCATCAATTCCGACGGTCGCACCACCGGCATCTCGCTGCCGTCGGGCTACGCCCAGGGTGCCCTGCTGGAGCGGGTGTACCGCGACGCGGAGATCGGCCTCGACGACCTCGCCTTCATGGAGGCGCACGGCACCGGCACCCCGGTGGGCGACCCGATCGAGGCCTCGGCCATCGGGACCAAGCTCGGGCGCGGCCGTCAGGCGCCGCTGCCGATCGGCTCGATCAAGACGAATATCGGCCACACCGAGCCGGTTTCCGGCCTCGCCGGCCTGATGAAGGCGACGCTGGCGCTGGAGCACAATCTCGTGCCGCCCTCGCTGCACGCGGCCGAGCTGAATCCCGACATCCCGTTCGACGAGTTGAACCTCAGCGTCGTCCGCGAGGCGCTGCCGATCACCCGCGGTCCGCGCGAGCGCTACGCGGGCGTGAACTCCTTCGGCTTCGGCGGCACCAACGCGCACGTCGTGATCACCGACGGCAACGTCGGCACGCAGGCGGCGGAGGCCACCCCGGCGCCGTCCGCGCAGGTTCTGCTGCTCTCGGCCCAGACCCGCGCCGCGCTGAACGAGCTCGCCCTCGACTATGCCGAGCGGCTCGAAGCCGAGCCCGGCCGGATCGCCACGGTGGCCGCCGCGGTCGCGCACCGGCGCGAGCGCCTGCCCGCCCGCCTGGCGATCACGCTGGACGGCAAGACCGACGTGGCCGCCGCCCTGCGCGCCGTCGGCGAGGGCGAGGATGCCCAGGACGCCTTCACCGGCACCGCGGTCGACCGCGCCGCCGAGGTGGCGTTCGTCTATTCCGGCAATGGCAGCCAGTGGGCCGGCATGGGCCGCGAGGCCTACGAGGAGAACCCGACCTTCCGGGCCGCCTTCGACCGGGTCGACACCCTGTTCCAGGCCTATGCCGACTGGTCGCTGAAGCAGGCCCTCTACGCCGAGGACCTCGACGAGCGCCTGGCGCTCACCAGCGTCTCGCAGCCGCTGATCTTCGCCATCGAGAGCGCCTCGACGGCGGCCCTCAAGGCCAAGGGCCTGATCCCCTCTTACGTGCTCGGCCACAGCGTCGGCGAGATCGCAGCCGCCGAGGCGGCCGGCGTCCTGAGCCTCGAGGACGCGGTCCGGGTCATCTACTACCGCAGCCACCACCAGGAGACGACGCACGGCCAGGGCACCATGGCGGTGCTGCTGATGCCGTCCGAGGAGGTCGAGGCTTTCCTCAAGGACTACCCGTCCCTCGACATCGCCGCCTACAACAGCCCGAAGGCCGTCACGGTCGCCGGGCCGGTGGCCGACATCGAGGCCGCCCTGAAAGCGCTGTCGCGCAAGCGCCGTCGCGGCCGCAAGCTCGACCTGGCCTACGCCTTCCACGGGCGCCTGATGGACCCGACCGAGAAGCCGCTGCTGCGCGATCTCGCCGGGCTGAAGGCGAAGGCCGGCACCACCGCGATGGTCTCCACCGTCACCGGCAGCGTGCTGGAGGGCGACAATTTCGGCGCCGGTTACTGGTGGCGCAACATCCGTGAGCCGGTGCGCTTCAGCGAGGCCGTGCAGGATGCCACCCGCCGCGGCGCCCGCGTGTTCGTCGAGGTCGGCCCGCGCGCGACGCTGATGTCCCATGTCGGCGACGCGGTCGAGCCGCTCGGCATCGAGACCGCCACGGTCGGCGTCATGCACCGCAAGGCGTCGGGCGGCGACCCGATCGCCAAGGCGGTCAGCGCCGCCCTGGTCCAGGGCGCGCAGGTCGACGAATCCCTGCTCTTCGGCGACGCCCCCCGGGGCGACGTGCGCCTGCCGACCTATCCGTGGCAGCGGCGTCCGTTCCGCCTGGCCGACACCCCGGAGAGCGTCGGCGCGATGAGCGCCCGCCCCTACCACCCGCTGATCGGATCGCGGACCACCTTCGACGGCCTGGAGTGGAACGGCTTCGTCGATCCGGCCACCCTGCCCGAGCTGGAGGATCATCGGGTCGACGGCCAGGTGATCATGCCCGGCGCCGGCTTCGTCGAGATGGCGCTGGCCTGCGTCCGCGAGGCGATGCGCCACGACGAGGTGGTGCTGGCCGATTTCGAGATCCTGTCGCCTATGGTGTTCGCCGAGGAGGCCCTGCGCGAGGTCGCGGTGCGTCTGTCGGGGACCGGCAACGGCATCCAGGTCCTCAGCCGCCCGCGCCTGACCCAGACCCCCTGGCAACTCCACGCCCAGGCCAAGATCGTCGACGGCACGTTCACGGCTCCGAAGGCGCCCGACCTGAACGGGTTCGACTTCGACACCGCCGGCGAGCAGGTCCTGTCCGGCGACGCTCTCTACGGCCGCGCCCGGGCCTCGGGCCTCGGCTTCGGCCCGAGCTTCCAGCAGGTCGCCATGAGCGCCCGGCTGGATGACACCACCATCGTGTCCGACCTGCTGCCGGCCGTGGCCGACGACCGGTTCACCCTGGTCCCGGCCCGCCTCGACGCCTGCTTCCACGGGCTGATCCTGCTGTTCGCCGACCTGCTCGGCGAGAACGCCGGCAAGGCCTACATCCCGGTGCGCTTCGGCGAGGTGCGGCTTCTGCGCCCCGGTGCGGTGATCGCCCGTTCGATCATCCGGACGCGCCGCTGCAACGAGCGCTCGATCCTGGCCGACTTCACCCTGCTCGACGCCGACGGCGCAGTGGTCGCCACGATCCGCGAGGGCCGTTTCCAGGCCCTGCGCGCCAAGGGCGGCGGCGACCTCTCGGCCTTCGCGATCTCGCAGGTGCCGGAACTCGCCACCGAGCCGACCGCGATCCCAATGGAGCGCCGGCCGAGCGTGGCCGCCCGCCTGCGTCCGCTCACCGCCGAGGCGAAGGGGCCGGCCGACGCCGCCCTGTCCCCGGGCCACCTCCTGCTGGAGGGTTGGGCGACCTCGCTGGCTTATCGTCTCGCCTCCGGGCTCGCCGAGGGCGGGACCGTCTCGGTCGCCGACCGGCGGGTGCCCGAGGCCCTGCGCCCCTGGGTGCTGAACGCGCTCTACGCCCTGGAGAGCAGCGGCCTGGCCGAGCGTGCCGGCCAGAACTGGACCCTGGGCGAAGACGGCTCGGCTCTGCCGGCTCCCGACGAGATCATGCGTTGGATCGCGGGCGACCACCCGGATCTCTCCGCCGAACTGGTGCTGATTGCCGATGTCGGCGCCATGGTCGATCGCCTGCTCGCGGGCAAGCTGACCGAGGCCCCGGCCTTGCCTCAGGGCGCGATCGACGCCTTCGTCATGCGCTCGGCCACCGCCCGCCACACGGCCGACGTGGTCGCCGGCCTGATCGAGGCCAGCCGCGGACACCTGCCGAAGGAGCGCGCCCTGCGGGTCCTGCAGGTCGGATTCGGCCCGCTCTCCGCCCAGGCTGCGGCCTTCGCCGCCGCGGCCGAGGCCCGGCTCACCGTGTTCGAGGCAGATCGCCGGCTCGCCGAGCGTGCCCGCCTGTCGCTCACCAACGGCGCCGCCGTCGTCGAGGCTGCCGACGAACTCGCCCCCGGCAGCTTCGACCTGATCCTGGCGGCCGGCAGCCTGCATCGCGGCGACCGCGCCCTGCCGGGGCAGCTCTCCGGGGCGCTCGCCACCGGTGGCTTGCTGGTGGCCGTGGAGCCGGGCGCGTCCCTGTTCCGCGACCTCGTGTTCGGCCTCACGGGCGGCTGGTTCGAGGAGGCCGTGGGCGGCATGCCCGTCGGCCGCCTCGAGGATATCGAGGGCTGGCAGCGCACGCTCAGCGCCCACGGCCTGGTCAAGGTCGCGGTGGAGCGCGCGGCGTCGGCCAACGGCGACGACCTGCTGCTGGTCGCCGAGGCCCCGGTGCGTCCGGGCCCCGCCCCGGCGCAGAGCTTCGCCTTCGTGATCGGCTCGGACGACGAGTTCGCCGCCGAGACGGCCTCGTCCCTGGCGACCCTGCTGGTCGCGGGCGGCGTGCACGTCTCGATCATCCTCGACTCCGAGACGTCGCTGATGGAGCTGGAGAAGGAGACCCCCGACACGGTGGTGTTCCTGGCCGGCGCCTTCACCCGCGGCGGCGAGGCGTCCGAGCGGCTGCGCGACCGCTGCCTCAGCCTGAAGCGCTGCACGGAGCATCTCGGTGCCCGCCAGACCCGCCTGTGGGTCGTGGCGCCGGGCGCCACCCGCGACCGCGGCGGCCAGACCACCAACATCGAGGCCGGCGTGTGGGCGTTCTCCCGGACGCTCGCCAACGAGGCGCCGAACCTCGACGTGCGCCGCATCGACCTCTCGCCCGAGATGTCGTCGAAGCGGGCGTCCGAGCGCCTGCGCGACCTCATCCTCTCCGGTACGCCGGAGACCGAGATCGTCCTCGACGACGAGCGGACGCAGGTCGTGCGCTTCCATGCCGGCCGGCCGAAGCACCGGGATCCGGCGGATGCCGTCCCGGCCGAGGCCGCGCGCCTGGAGCGCAGCAACACCGGCGGCCTCAACGAGATGGTTTGGGGTCCGGCCGAGCGCCGCACCCCCGGCAAGGGTGAGATCGAGATCGCGGTCGAGGCCACCGGCCTGAACTTCCGCGACGTCCTGTGGGCGCTCTCGATGCTGCCCGAGGAGATCCTGGAGGACGGCTTCGCCGGCCCCCGCCTCGGCCTCGAATGCGCCGGCCGCGTCACCGCCGTCGGCCCCGGCGTGAAGGGCTTCAAGGCCGGCGACCCGGTCGTCGCCTTCGCCCAATCGGGCTTCGCCACCCACATCGTGGTGCCCGAGATCGTCGTCGCGCCGAGCCCGCAGGGCCTCGACCCGATGGCGGCTGCGACCGTCCCGGTGGCGTTCCTGACCGCCTATTACGGCCTCGTCTCCTGCGCCCGGATGCGGCGCGGCGAATGGGTGCTGGTCCATGGCGGCGCGGGCGGCGTCGGCCTCGCTGCGCTGCAGATCGCCAAGCTGAAGGGCGCGCGGGTCATCGCCACCGCCGGCTCCCGCGAGAAGCGGGCCCTGGTGAAGGCGCTGGGCGCCGAGCACGTGCTCGATTCCCGCTCCCTCGCCTTCGTGGACGAGATCCGGGCGATCACCGGCGACGGCGTCGACATCGTGCTGAACAGCCTGTTCGGCGAGGCGATGGAGCGCTCGCTCAACGCCCTCCGGCCGTTCGGCCGCTTCGTCGAGCTGGGCAAGCGCGACTACGTCGCCAACACCCATATCGGCTTGCGTCCGTTCCGGCGGAACCTCAGCTACTTCGGCGTCGACCTGGATCAGGTGATCCAGCACCAGGGCGACGACGGCGCGCGGATGTTCCGGGAGGTCATGGCCCTGTTCAACGACGGCGGCCTCAAGCCCCTGCCCTACCAGCCGTTCACCGCCGCCGAGACCTCCGACGCGTTCCGCCTGATGCAGCAATCGGGTCACATCGGTAAGATCGTGATCAGCCCGCCTAAGGCCGGCACGATCATCAAGGAGACCAAGCGGCCGTTCACGGTCTCGGAGACCGGCGTCCACCTTGTGACCGGCGGCCTCGGCGGCTTCGGCCTGGAGGCGGCCCGCTGGCTCGTCGACAGGGGCGCCCGGCACCTCGTTCTCGCCGGCCGCAAGGGCGCGACCACCGACGAGGTCAAGGCGATCGTCGCCGAACTCGCCGGGCGCGGCGTCAAGGTCGAGGCCAAGGCCGTCGACATCACCAGCCGTTCGGCGGTGGATCGCCTGATCGTGGAGATCGAGCAGGGTGGAAAGACGCTCGCGGGCGTTCTCCATGCCGCGGCGGTGCTTCAGGACGGCCTGATCGCCAACATCGACGCGGCGGCGCTGGACGCCGTGATCGGCCCGAAGGTGGTCGGCGCCCAGCACCTGGACGCCGCCACCCGGGACCGCAGCCTCGACTACTTCGTGATGTTCTCGTCGGCGACGACGTTCATCGGCAACCCCGGCCAGGGCTCCTACGTCGCCGCCAACGGCTTCATGGAAGGCCTGGCCCGGCAGCGCCGTCGTCGCGGCCTGCCCGCGCTGGCGGTGGCCTGGGGCGCGATCGGCGATGTCGGCATGCTCGCCCGCAACAAGGCGGTCATGGAAGGCCTCGCCGGCCGCGTCGGCGTTACACCGATGGAGGCGCGCCGCTGCCTCGAGCTGATGGCGGACGCCTTGGAAAGCCAGGGGACCTCGCCGGACGAGGCGGTGATCGCCATCGCGGCGATGCATTGGGGCAAGGCGCGCGAGCGGCTCGCCACGATGCGCTCGCCGAGCTACGCCGGTCTCGGGTCGGATCAGCAGGCGGAGGCCGGCGGCGTCCAGGCGATCAACATCGGCGCGCTCCTCAAGGGAGGCGACGTGGATGCGGTCCGCAAGACGGTGTCGGACGCGATCGTCGAGGACATCGCGCGCATCCTGCGCCTGCCCAAGGACGATATCAGCCGCGTGCGCCAGCTCTCCGAGATCGGCCTCGACTCGCTGATGGGCGTCGAGCTCGGCGCCAGCCTGCAGGAGCGCTTCGCCCTCGATGCGCCGCCCGCCGGCCTGTCGTCCGGCATGACGGTCAACGAGTTGTCGGAGTCCTTAATTCAGGCGGTTTCCGCGCCCATGGATGAAGCGGCCGGTGTCGCGATGAGCCTCGTCTCGAAGCATATCGGTGGTGAGATCGACGCGCAGATGATGGCGCCGCTCAGGGAACTCATCGAGAAGACCAACAGCGAGCTCAAAGAGACCAACTCATGACCGATACGGCACGGCCTGACGGCGGGCGCGCGGCGCTCGCCGGCTTCGTGACGAACCGCCTCGGACGCGCGACGCCGCGCCCGGCGCCCGTCAAGGCGGCTTCGCCGGCCGGGCAATCGGCCGCGCAGAACTTCGAGAACCTGCCGGGCTACCGCGAGCTGCAGCTGCAGCGCCAGGCGGCGCAGCTGATCGGGCTGGGCAACCCGTTCTTTCGCGTCCACGACGCGAAGGCCGGTGCGACCACGCGGATCGACCAGAAGACCTTCACCAACTTCTCGTCCTACGACTATCTTGGCCTGAACGGGCATCCCCGGGTCAGCAACGCGGCCCGGGAGGCGATCGACGCCTACGGCACCTCCGCGTCGGCGAGCCGTGTGGTGGCGGGCGAGCGGCCGGGCCATATCAGCCTCGAGCAGGCCCTGGCCAAGCACTACCGCACCGAAGGCTGCATCGTGATGGTGAGCGGCCACGCCACCAACGTCACGACCATCGGGGCGCTCCTGGAAGCCGGCGACGTGATCTTCCACGACGCGCTGTCCCACAACAGCATCGTCACCGGCGCGCAGCTCTCCGGCGCCCAGCGCCGCTCCTTCGCGCATAACGACCTCGACGCCCTGGAGAGCCTGCTCCAGAACACCCGCCACGAGCACCGCCGGGCGCTGATCGTGGTCGAGGGCCTGTACAGCATGGACGGCGACGCGCCGGACCTCGCGGGTCTCGTCGCGCTCAAGAAGCGCTACGATGCGTGGCTGATGGTCGACGAGGCGCACGGCCTCGGCGTCACCGGCCGCACCGGGGCGGGCCTGTTCGAGCATTGCGGCGTCGACCCGAAGGAGGTCGACCTCTGGATGGGCACGCTGTCGAAGACGCTCTCGACATGCGGCGGCTATATCTGCGGCCCGATCGCGCTGATCGAGTACCTCAAGCACACGGCGGGCGGCTTCGTGTACAGCGTCGGCATGTCGCCGCCGCTCGCCGCCGCCGCCGAGGCGGCGCTGGCGGTGATGCATGCCGAGCCGGAGCGGGTCGAGCGCCTGCGCCAGAACGGCACGCTGTTCCTCGCTACCGCCAAGAAGCTCGGCCTCGATACCGGCTTCAGCCTCGGCCTCGCGGTGGTGCCGATCATCGTGGGCGACTCGCTCAAGGCCGTGACCCTGTCGGACCGCCTGTTCCGCCGCGGCATCAACGTGCAGCCGATCATCCACCCGGCCGTGCCCGAGCGGGCCTCGCGCCTGCGCTTCTTCCTCACCTCCGAGCACACCGCGGACCAGATCCGCGACACCGTGAACGCGGTGGCCGAGGAGATGACGGCGATCGACAAGGGCGGCTCGCTGATCGAGCAGCTTCTGGCCAAGCGCGGCTGAGCATCCGGACCGCGCCGGTCTCGGCGCGTTCCACCACCCCACATGCAAACAGGGCGCGGATGGCATCCGCGCCCTGTTTGCATGTGGGCTCCGGATCCCACGCCGGCCCGGAGGCCGGCGTGTCGGCCAGCCTACTTGGCGTAGGCGTAGGCGGTGGCCGCGGAGCTGAGCGGGCCGGTGACGCCGCTGAAGGCAGTCAGCACCTTCTGGACCTCGGTGAACGGGGCGTTCGAGACGTAGATCAGGTCGCGGTTGCGCATGCGGAACGCCTGGGTGGTGAACAGGCTGTTGGGGTCGCGCATGTTGATCCGGTACACCACCGGCACCAGCGGGGTGCCGGTGAGCTTGGTGGCCGGGTTGAGGCGGCGCACCACGCTGGCGGGCTCGAACCGGAAGATGAAGGTGCCGGCCGGGTCGGCGGCGAAGTCCGAGAGGCCGCGCGCCTTGGCGAGCGCCTGGGCCAGGGTGATCCCGTCGGCCTGGAACGGCAGCTCGGTCGCCTGGCCGAGCGCGCCCACCGCCAGGAAGGTCTGCGGATCGCGCACCAGGGTCAGCACGTCGTTGGGCCGCAGGTAGATGTTCTCCTTGGGGTTCGACACCACCGTGGTCAGCGGCACCGTGGCGGTGAGCGGCCCGCGCGACAGGCGCACGAAGGTCTCCGAGACCGGCGAGCGGTTGCCGCCCGCCGACGCGATGACGTCGAGGATGCGGTCGCCGTGGCCCGACAGCGGCAGGCGCGCGCCGGCGGCGCCCTCGCCGGTGACGGTCACCGCCTGGCTGATCGGCCGGGTGACCGAGACCAGCACCTGCGGCTGGATCGCCTTGCCGGCGAGCTCGTTCTCGATCAGGCCCTGGACGTCCTGGGGCCGGCGGCCGGCGACCTTGATGCGCCCGGCATAGGGCACCGAGATCGCGCCGTCGCGGCCGACCGGCTGCTCGGGGATGAGGGCGGACTTGGAGCCGGCGGAGAAGCGGTCGGCCACCAGCGGGCCGGAGAACAGGCCGCCGGAACCGGCCTCCCAGACCGAGACCGAGACCATGTCGCCGATGCCGATCACCGGCTCGGTGGAGGGGCGGTGGTCGCCGAAGGAGGCGAGCAGGCTGTCGAGGGGCCGGCCGCGCAGGGCCTCGACCACGGATGGGGTGACGTCGATGATTTCGTAGCGGGCGAGCACGCCGCCGTCGGCGGTGGCGACTTCCGCGCCAGCCTCGATCGCGCTGGCCGTCGGACCCGCCGCGGGCAGGTACGTGCAGCCGCCGATGGACCCTGCCGCGAGGGCGGCCATCAGCGCTGAGAGCGCCGTCTTACGCAGCATCACAGAGACTTCTCCTCGCCGGCCTCCGCGCCATCGCTGGCTCGGACCGGGACATCCATGGTGACCGCCAAACGCTGCGATCGCTTTAACGGCCGCGTCGAACAGGCGGGCGCCGTGCGGAACCCACTTCTCGGACAGCTTCGCTATCGGCCGGCAATGCGTCACCAGCGTGGCACTGCCGAGCTTGTTACCGTCAAGCTTAACCTTATCGCGTCCTTGCCGGCATGTCCGCAAGGGCGCCAGCCAGGGTGGACCGCAGCTCCCGTCCCAGGGCATCGGCAGCGATGTCCCGTCGGTTCGGCGGGACAGGGGGCCCGCCGAAGCGGAACAGGGCGTAATCGGTCGCCTGACCGCCGAACCCGGGCTTGCAGGTCGGCAGCGAGGGGGCGTGGTCCCCGAAGACGCAGAGCGTGACGGTCTGGCCGCGCTCGCGCGCCAGGGCGTCGAGCCCGGCCACGAGGTTCTCGACCATCCGCCCGGTATTGACCACGTGGTGGAGGTACTGCGCCTCCGGGGCGTCGATCCCGGGCAGCCGACCGGGCTTCCACGGTCCGTGATTCTCCATCGTGACGCAGAACAGGAACAGCGGGGTGCGCCGCCCCCGGACCTCATCGAGCAGACGCTCCCCGAGGGCGACGTCGCCGACATAGGGGCCGATGCGGGGGGCGGCCGCGAATGTTTCGCCCATCACCAGGTCGCCGAAGCCGAAGGCCTGCATGACCTTCGCCCGGCGAAAGAAATCCCGGTGGAACGGGTGCAGGAACAGGGTGCCGTAACCCCGGCTCCGGGCCAGCCGGGCGAGGCTGGTCGGCTCGTCGCCGCTGCGGGAGGTATAGGGATCGTACCGGCCGAAGCCGAGGCTTTCGGAGGGGCGGCCCGTGAGCACGGCGTGCTCGCTGCGCATGGTGTAGGCGCCGTGCGCCGGGACCCGCAGCCGGCCGTATTGCGCAGCCCGGGTGCGGAACAGCTCCATCGCGGGCAGTGCCGGGCCGCCGAGGCGCTCCGGGTCGATGAACGATTCGAGCTGGATCACCACGACCACGTCGTCGCCCGGGCCGGCCGGCAGCACCGGCACGTCCGGGACCGGGGCGCTGCCCGCCAGCGCCCGGGCCGTGTAGCCGAGCAGGCTCGCCGGCAGGCCGACCCGCGCGACGTCGGCCTCCAGGTCGGGCTCCGGGAACCATTGCGCGACGAGGCCAGCGAGCGGCGGCCGGGACGCGGCGCGGAACAGGATCCACAGGGCGAGCGGCAAGCCGAGCAGCGCCGCGACGCGCAGGAGCGGCCCGCCCGGCAAAACGCTGGGCTCTGTCCGGTACCAGATCACCGTCGCGATCAGGGTCAGGATCACCGGGACCGCGATGCGCGGATCCCAGAGCGGCGGGATGTAGTAGAGCTGCGGGTGTCGCGGCACCTGCGGCAGCAGGACGAAGTCGCTGAACAGCAGCGGCTCGCCGATCACCGATCGCTTCGCGCGGCTGACATAGATCAGCGCCGCCACGGAGACCACGCAGGTCAGGGCAGCCAGCCACGGCCGCCACGAGAAGCAGAACCAGAACAGCAGGATCAGCGAGTAGCCGAGCAACCGCAGGGCGAGATCGCGCGGCGCGAGACTGGCCCGGGTGAGCGAATCGCCGACGAAGACTTCGAGGGCGAGGCAGAGGGCCAGCGCGAGGCTGGCGGCGGTGAGGAACGTCGTCAAGGTCCTGGAACTCGGAGAGGGGCAAGCGCGCGAGCGAGCGATACGGCATCCGACCCGGCACGGAAGAACATGTTGAAACAAGGGCTTCGGGACGTTCCGTGAAGCGGGGGCCTCGGCGTCACCCCCTCTTCCGCTACAAGAGAAGCCGGCCCTATCCCCGTTTGCGGGCTCGAAAAATCCGGGACACCGGATGTCACGGCGGTGCTCCCTGCCCTCAGCGCGGTCCAGCCTCGCGGCCGACGCCGCGGCGCCGGCGCAACGCCCGCACGATCGGATTGAACAAGCCGTAGCGGGCGCGCATGACCCAATGGGCGGTGCGGCCAATCGAGAGCGCGCTGCGCGGTGCGGCCTCGCGGGCGGCGCTCAGCCGGTCGAGAAGCTGCTCGGGGCTGCAGGGTTTCATCGCCACGGGGTCGAGGTAGCGCGAATAGAGGATCATCGCCCCGGCTACCAACTCGTCCAGGGTGAGCTTGCGGCCACGGTCGGCTCCCGGCGCCAGATCCTCGGACAGGCCCCAGCCCGAGTAGAACGGACGGCCATGAGTGGCCACGGTGAGCCCGCGGATCAGCGCCTCGAAGCCCGCGAGCGAGGTCATGGTCTCGACGTGGTGGACCCGGTCGAGCAGGTCGACGATGCTGACCCCCGCCACGATCCGGTCGGCGAGCGCCAGCGCCTCCGCCTCCGGGATGATGCCGGGGCGAAACCCCGCCTCGACGTCGGGATGGGGCTTGTAGAGCAGGAAGGCGTCGGGGTTGCGCCGCCGGGCGGCCTCGAGCAGCGCCCGGTTGGACCGGACCAGCGGCGAGCCGTGCTGCACCGAGGCGTCGTCCTCCACCTGTCCCGGCACCAGCACGATCCTGCGGCCGGCCGGCCAATCGAGCGATGCGGCGTCCAGGCCAACATTGTACTTGCTGAGGCGGCGGGCCACGACCTCCTCACGCAGGCGCTTAGCCCGGCTCACGAGTTCGGGCGGGAAATCCGATTCGGCCAGCAGCCGTTGCAGGCGGCTCTCCCTGCGGGGATCGTAGTAGATGCCGAGGTCGTCGACCACGATCGAGGCGCCGGGCTGCAAGCTCGCCCCGAGGCCCACCGAGCGTAGGAATCCGTCCTCCACCCGGGCGAGCGGCAGGCCGGCCAGCGTGCAGGCGTCTTCAAGCTTGCCCGGGGCCCGCGTCGCCCAGGCGAGGATCCGGCCGTGATGGCGCTGGCCCGCTTCGACCGCGGCCTCGGCCGTCATGGTGTGGACCGGGCGCCCGGCGGGCCCGGTGCCGAGCACGTCGAGGGCCGGCCTCTTCCAGCGTGACATGCCGACATAGACGACGCGCCGGTCGTTCTCGGCGAAGCGTGCGGCGAGCCAGGCCACCGCCTCGGCGCAGGCCTCGCGGCCGATCGGCGCGCGGGTCCAGGGATCGAGGTAGTGGATGCCGCCCTCCCCGCCGAGCGGCACGTCGTCGAGGCTGATCCGCAGGGATGCGAAGCCCGTCTCCGGCCGATCGTACGGGCTGACCAGGGGACCCGGCGCGACGACGAGCCTGCGCCGGCCGGTCAGCGCGAGCAGCCGCGCCGCCAGGCTTCCCGCCTGCCAGACGGCGCCGACTGCACCGGGCCGCATTGGCCCGAAGGCGAGACCCGTCGCGGCCTCGATCTCCGTCCGCAGGCGGTGGATCGTCCGGCCGGTCGCATAGAGCGACGGGGTCGGTTCAAGGGACATGATGGGGCGCCCGGCTCCGGTCATCTGACTCGTTCGGGCCGTCGTGTAGCGCATTTTCCCCGGCATGGGATGGCCGGCCCAAAACCACCGAAATCACAGGGACAAGCGCGGCCGTTCGCGCAAAGCGTCACGTCGCGGAAAGGATTTGGACATATCGTCGCCGTGATTGACCCTTCAATCCAGGCGGGGGCCGCGAAAGTGCGACCGTTGCAGACGGGCCACGCCGGAGCGGAAACGCCCTCCTGCGACGCGGCCTCGGATTGCCGGCTCGCGCCGAGGCGTGCCACCTCAGGTCAGTCTTTCCGGTCCGGCTCCGTCCGGCCGAGGGTCAAGGATAGAAGCGCCGCGGAATGCATAAGACCGCCCCCGACGCCCTCCGCGACCGCCCCGCAACCTTTCTGTTCCTGCAGGGCATCGCGTCTCCGTTCTTCTCCGATCTCGGCACGGCGCTGCGCGCCCGTGGACACGAGGTCCGGCGCATCAACCTGTGCCCCGGCGACTGGCTGTTCTGGAACGGTAAGGCGGACAATTACCGCGGCCGCCGCGAGGCGTGGGGCACGTATCTCGAATCATATCTCGACCGCGAGGCCGTCACGGACATCGTGCTGTTCGGCGATTGCCGGCCGTTCCACCGGGCGGCCCGGATGATCGCGGAGGTCCGCGGCCTGCGCGTCCACGTGTTCGAGGAAGGCTACATCCGTCCCAACTGGATCACCTGCGAGCTCGGCGGGGTGAACGGCTTCTCGTCCCTGCCCCGCACGGCGGCCGAAGTCCGCGCGCTGGCGCGCCGCCTGCCCCAGCCCGGCCGGGCGATGCCCTCAACCGGCGATATGGCCCGCCGCAGCGTCTGGGATGTCGGCTACAACATCGCCAACATCGCCTTCCCTTATCTCTTCCCACATTTCCGCAGCCACCGGCCGACCCATATCGCGGCCGAGTACGCGGGCTGGATCAAGAAGTTCAGCCGCCGCTCCCACACCCGCCGCGAGGCAGCGCGCTGCGACGAGATCTACCGTGCGGTCGGCTGCGACTACTTCCTTCTGCCGCTCCAGCTCGACAGCGACTACCAGATCCGGGTGCACTCGCCGTTCCTGGGCGTCGAAGGCTTCATGGACCGGGTGATCAAGTCCTTCGCGGACGCGTCCTCGGCGCCGACGCGCCTCCTCGTGAAGCTGCATCCGCTGGACAGCGGCCTGATCAACTGGCGCAAGTTCGCCCGTGCCTCGGCTCGGCGCCACGGCGTCAGCGACCGGCTCGACTTCATCGACGGCGGCGACCTTCCGTCGCTGATCAAGGGCGCCCGCGGCGTCGTGATCGTCAACTCGACCGTCGGCATGCTGTCGCTGGAGATGGGCCGGCCGACTCATGCGGTCGGCACCGCGATCTACAACATGGCCGGACTGACCCATCAGGCCGACCTCGATGGGTTCTGGACGAACCCGACCCCGCCGGACATGGGCCTGATGGCCGATTTCCGCCGCGTGGTGCTACACCGGACACAGGTCAACGGCGGCTTCTTCTCCAAGGGGGCGATCGAGCGGGCGGTGGCCGGCTCGGTGCCGCGGATGGAATCCGCCCTCCCCGATTCGATGCTGGCCGCCGCGCGGGTGATCCGCGAAGGCGGCGAGAGCGACGGGCAACTCGCGCCCGTCTACTGAAGCGTGGCGGCAAACGTGTCGGTTCCGGCTGACAGTTTCCGGGGCCGGCCGACCCATTAAGTCACCGAAGAGCCGTCCCCGGCCTTGATTTGTCCGTGCTCCGCGGCGTAGCACCCGCACCATGCCCCGCATTCTGATCACTGGCGCGTCGAGCGGTATCGGCGCTGCGCTCGCACGCCACTACGCGCGTGCCGACGCCAGCCTCATCCTCGTCGGACGCAACGTCGAGCGGCTCGAAGCCGTGGCCCGGGATTGCCGGGCGAGCGGCGCGACCGTCGAGCCCGTGCGGCTCGACACCCGTGACCGGGCCGCCGCGATCGCCCTGATCCACAGGCTTCACGCCGCGCAGCCGCTGGACCTCGTGATCGCCAACGCGGCCGTGAACGGCGGTAACCAGAAGGGCGAGGTCGAGTCCGAGGAGACGGCCTTCGAGACCTCCGACATCAATTACACGGGCTCTCTCAACATCGTGCTGCCCACCCTGACGTTGATGCTTCAGCGCGGCAGCGGCCAGATCGTGCTCGTCTCCTCCCTGGCGGCCTACGCGCCGCTGCAGGATGCCCCGGCCTATAGCGGCGCCAAGGCCGCCCTGGTCGCCCACGGGCTGGCCTTGCGCCAGAAGGTCGGGCCACGGGGCGTGAAGGTCAACGTCGTTGCGCCGGGCTACGTGAAGACCCCGATGGGCGGCGAGCTGAAGGGCTGGCGGCCCCTGGAGATGAGCGCCGAGCAGGCTGCCCTGCGCATCGCCAAGGGCGTCGCCAAGGATCGCGACGTGATCGCCTTCCCGTTCGCGCTGGCGGCCCTGGCCAGGACCGTCCTACTTCTTCCTGAGAGCATTCGCCGGGCCGGGCTCTACGCCTTCCGGTTCCAGCGGCGGCCGCGCCGCTGATGAGCCGCGCCCGGATCGCCCTGTTCGTGCTGGAGGCGCTGCCGAATGCCCGGGTGGTGCGCCGGTTCGTGGCCGATCACAGCGCCGACATCGCCTTCGTCGGGCTCTCGAACGCGGAGCGGCCGTCGAGCGGCGGGCTGACCGGGCAGGTCCGGCGCCACCTCACGCGGTCGGGGACCGGGATCCTTCCGTATCTGGCGGTGAATTTCGGGCTGCCCGACCTGCTGCGGCCGCTGGCGCCCCTGACCCAGGCCGTGGCTGGCAGCGGCGACGCGCCGGAATCGACGCCGCTCAAGACCCTGTGTCGGCGCCTCGGCATCCCGACCCTGACGGTGGACGACGTCAACGGTCCCGAGGTCGCACAGAGGGTGCGCGAGACCGCCCCCGACCTGATCCTGACCTATCATTTCGATCAGATCCTGAAGGCCGAGACCATCGGGCTGGCGCGGCTCGGCGGCATCAACGGCCATCCCGGGCTGCTGCCGCGCCATCGCGGGCCGGTCCCGACGATCCACGCCCTAGCGGACGGCCCGGGCGCCTTCGGCATGACCCTGCACCGGCTCGCCGCCACGATCGACACCGGGGCTATCCTCGCCCAGGAGGCCGTGCCGCTGCCCGCGGACACCACCGCCACCCGGGCGGCCGTGGCGCTCCACGCCCATGGCCGCGGACTGCTGGACCGCCTGCTCGATGAGATCGCCCGCACCGGCCGCATGCCCGAGGGCCGCAGCACCGCCGTCCTGCCCTACTGTCCGTTTCCGGATCGCGCGCTGCTCGCCTCCCTGCGCCGGAGGGGCCTGCGCCTGACCGACGGACGGGACCTGCGCGAGGCGGTGAGCCTGTCTGGCCGGGCCGGTTAACCGGCCCTTAAGCCTGTTTCGAGAAGGATCGGTCAGCCCAACGTCCCGTTCCGACCGAGCCCGATCGCATGCCGGATACAAGCCCCCTCAAGGCGGCCACCGATGCGTTGGCCTACGGCCGCCGGATCCAGAGCGGCCAGATCCGTGCGATCTCCGAGAACATCGCGAACGCCGATTCGGTCCCGGCCAATCCCAATGGGGCGCCCTACGCCCGGAAGATCGCGGTGTTCCGTCCGGTCGATGTCGAGGCGGGGCGCGAGCCGGTCGGCCGCATCGTGCGCGATTCGAGCGACTTCCGCAGGCGTTACGACCCGACCAACGTGTCCGCCGATCGGCAGGGCTATGTCCGCCTGCCCAACGTCAACGTCGCCCTCGAATCGGCCGACCTGCAGCGCGTGATCCGCAACTACGAGCTGAACCTCAGCGCCGAGGCGTCGATCGACACGGTGAGCCGGGCGACGCTCAACCTTCTCGGGTGAGCCGGGCGTTGCGGCGGCCGTAGCCAGCGTAGATCGCCAGCCCGATCACCAGCCAGAGTGCGAGCCTGATCCAGGTGTCCGGCGGCAGCGAAGCCATCAGGATCACGCAGGACAGGATACCGAGCACGGCGATCGGGGTCGCCGCCGGGACTCGGAACGGCCGGGGCCTGCCTGGGTCCGTGCGGCGCAGGATCAGCACGATCGCGCAGACGAGGCTGAAGGCCAGGAGCGTGCCGATGCTGACGAGCTCGCCCAGGATGTCGATCGACACCAGCCCGGCCACCGCCGCCGTGAACAGTCCGATCACCACCTGGCTCGACACCGGCGCCCGGGTCGCCGGATCGACCCGGCAGAACGGGGGCGGCAGCAGCCCGTCCCGGGCCATGGCGAAGAAGATCCGGCCCTGCCCGTAGAGCGCGGTGAGCGCCGAGGTGGTCAGCCCGATCAGCGCACCGATCTTGATGACGATGGCGAAGCTGGGCAGCGCCAGCCGGTCGATCGCCTTGGCGATCGGGTCGGCGACGTCGAGCTCCCGGTAGGGCACGAGGCCGGTGAGCACCGCCGCCACCGCCACGTACAGGACCGTGCTGATCGCCAGCGAGCCGATCAGCCCGGCCGGCGCGTCGCGTTGGGGCGCCCGGCACTCGCCCGCCGCGGTGGCCACGGTCTCGAAGCCGATGAAGGCGAAGAACACCACCGCGGCCCCGCGGAACACGCCGCTCCAGCCGTAGCTGCCGAAGGTGCCGGCGTTCTCGGGCACGAACGGGTGCCACAGCGCCGGCTGCAGATGGACGGCGCCGACGCCCACGAAGGCCAGGATGATCGCGATCTTGGCAACCACCAGGAGCCCGTTGATCAGGGAGGCGTCCCGGGTCGAGCGGGTCAAGAGCGCGGTCAGCGCCAGCACGATACCGACCGCCGGCAGGTTCAACCAGCCGCCATCCCCCGGCGCCCCCGACAGCGCAGCCGGCAGCGTCAGGCCGAAATCCGCCGCGAGCGACTGCGCGTAGCCGGACCATCCCACCGCCACCGTGGCAGCCGCCAGGGCGAATTCGAGCACGAGGTCCCAGCCGATGATCCAGGCCGGGAAAACCCCGAGGGTCGCCCGGGTGTAGGTGTAGGTCGATCCCGCCTCCGGGATCATGGCGGCCAGCTCGGCGTAGCACAGGCCGACGAAGCCGCAGGCGATGCCGCCGATCACGAAGGACAGACTGAGGGCCGGCCCAGCATATTGCGCCGCCGCGGTTCCTGTCAGAACGAAGATGCCGGCGCCGATCGTGGCGCCGAGCCCGATGGCGATGAGGCCGGGGGCCGTAAGGCTCCGCGCGAGTTCGGGATGACCGTTCGCCGGGCTCTCGATCCGGGCGATTGCAGCGGTGTCGGTCATGTCGCGGCTCACGGTCGTCCGGCATCAGCTGCGTCGGATGGGAACCCGGTGAGCAAGATCCGAGCCGCGACGTCAAGCCGCACGTACGGCGTTCAGGAAGCCGCCGCGAAGCCCCGGCCCGTGCCGCTTCGATCCTGGCGCTCTGAGCCAGCAGTTTGGTCTGGCCCGCGATGTTAGAGATCAGCGCCGCCACGTCGCCGACGCGCCCACCTGCCGGCCGAGCTCGACGATCGACGAACCCAGCTCCGCGGCGGCCGCAGAGGCCCGCTGTACCTCGAAGGCGGCATCCCCCGCGCAGGCTGCCACCGACAGGGACCGGTCCGCCTTCGTGGCCGCGGTGCCGGCCGCCCGACTCGACGGCGCCGGGGTCGAGGATCCCGCCGACCTGGCGAGGATCACGCGTCCTGCTTGGTGCACCGGATCCCACATGATATCACGAGTGCAATGCACCAATGAAATTCAACCCCTATTATAACTCAGTAAAATCTTTGATCGATCACGCAATTTTATCAATGTAATTTTTTGGTGTTTGATCGGTTTCTGGTATCGAATAGATTTTTTATACTGAAACGAACTACAAAATATGCAAAAGGTCGAATTTTTAGGCACATTGAAGCTTTCTGCTTCTTGGTGCCGGCGTCGTGTTCATGGCGTTGCCTTGTCCGAGGCCGGCGGCTGTACCTCGACCATCCGCGGATCGGTTCGGAAGAGTCGGGCCACGGAGGCCGAGAATTTAATGAAGGCGCGGCCCTGCGGGGTGATCACGTAGCCGTCCCCGGACGGCGCGACGTTGCCAGAGGCGGTCTGCTCCGCCAGGCGCCGCTCGATCTGCCGGTACTCCCCGAGATAGACCGATTCGAACAAGGCGCGCGCGCGCGCGGCGCTGAATCTCTCCTCGGGACGGGCCGCCATCTGGCCGAGCAGGAAGACGCTGATCGAGCGGTCGATCGTCACCGGAAGAATCACGAACACGCTGAGGTTCAGGGCGAGCGATAGCACGCAGGCTCCCAGAGCATCCCTGCGATGCAGGCCCCAGGGACGGCCGAGGCCGGCAAGCGTCGTCATCGCGCCGGCCGTGACCGCGAAAGCCACCAGCAGCAGGATCAGGCCGCGATAGAAAAGGATCGTCACGTTGGATGCGAGGTCCGTCCGGAACAGCAGCACGAAGCAGCCGAACCCGATGAGGATTGCTCCGGCATGCAGCGCCCCTTGGGCCGCGAGCCAGCGCAGCGCCCCATTCAGACGTGCGGGGGCGGGCCGGGTCATCGCGCTGCCCCGCTCGAGTCCTGGCTGAGATCCTGAACGGACAGGATCCGGACCAACGGCGACGCGTAGAGCGGCCGGCTCCGCCAGACCCAGGAATCAGGGTCCGTCCAGGGGGCGTCTCGGGCGGTGACGATGAGTGCGCCGATGCCGGCGGCGGCGGCCCGGCGCCGGACGTCGTCTGCCCCGAGGGTCTCAGAGAAGATCGGCCCGACCTGCGCGAGCCGCGCCGCGACCGCTTCGGGGGAGGCCCCGAACAGCCGCGCCTCCCGGTCGGCCACCGCGACCGGCTGGCGTCCGTAGAGGCCGAAGTCGAACACGCGCGGTTCGGCGGCCGCGTGCTGAAGCACGAGACTCCGCGGCAGATACGTGCCGGCCCATTCATAGGCCATCCGCAGGGCACGATCGATGTCGGGGCGTGCGTTGAGGAACGCGAAGCTCGGATGGCCGGAGATGCGGTAGGCCCGCATCCCGGCGAAGCCGTAGAGCGTCGTCGCATAGCCGAGCAGGAGCAGCGCCGCGAGCAGGCCGGGCAGCCGGAGCCGCGTGCCGGCGCCCCGCGCCAGCGCCGCGACGGTCCAGGCCAGGGCGGCGACCTGCGCCAGCAACACCACGCGCCAGCCCAGGTCGTTGTAGAGGATCGCCGAGCGCAGGAAGCCGCCGATCAGCAGGGACGACGCCGCCACGATGGTGAGCAGGCGTCCCGCCTCGCGCGCATGCGCAGCGCGCCGGGGGACGACACGCCAGAACAGGAACGCGCCGGCAGCGAAGACGCCGAAGGCCAGGTAGTAGTTGACCGGCAGCAGGATCAGGCGGAGCAGGCTCAGGAGCGGCCCGTCCGCGAATCCCTCCAGGGGGCCGAAGCTCCGGACCGCCAGGACGATCGCTTGCCCGGCCTCATGCCGGCTCGCAACGAGCCCGGACAGGTAGGGTGCTGCGAGGAGTGCGGCGACGAGCCCGGCCGCGACCAGCCGTCCGGCATCGCGCCAGCGGCGCTCGAGCGCGAGCAGCGTCAGCCAGGTTCCGGCCGCCGCGACCGCGCCCAGGCACACCCAGACCGACAGGCCCGCGCAGGCCGCGAAGGCGATGCCCGCCACCGCGACCGCGACGCCCGGTGCGCGCCGGGTGCCGTCCGCCGCCTCCGCGAGGATCAGAAGCCCGAGCCAGGCCGCAAGGGTGGCGGCGACGTGGTGCGGGACCCAGACCAGGGAGCTCGGCCAATTCAGGACCTGGTCGTTCAGCCATTCCGGCATCGGGATCCAGAGCCCGGTGGCGATTCGGTCGCGGAGGACCAGCAGGATGTCGAGCCCGGCCGCCGGCAGCAGCAGGAGGGTCGCACGGCGTACGAGGCGCGGGGAGGCCTCCCGCACCAGGCCGGTGGCGGCGAGCAACCGGTCCAACAGGCCGAGCAGCCCGACCCCGGTCCAGAACGCGAGCCCCGCGAAGGCGGTGCGCCCGTCCACGAGCGTTCCGCCGGCCCGGTCGATCAGGGCGCACAGCGCGTAGAAGAAGTAATAGTAGCCGGCGCGCTCGGGCCGGGCGAAGAACGGATCGACCGGCGGCAGGCCGTCCTGGACGATCGCGCGGGTCAGGCTTGCGTGCTTCACGAGGTCGATGACGGTGACGGGCTGGTACAGGCCCGTGCCGGTATCGATGTCGATCAGCGCGTAACCGACGATCCCGAGCCAGAGCCCGGCGAGCGCCAGGCCGCACGCCGCGGCGGAGAGATCGATCCGGCCCCGCAGCGCGCGGATCGCCGGCCCCAGCCCGGCCAGCCCAAGCGCGAGGTTGGCCAGCGCGGCGGCCGGGGTGCCGGCGGCCTGGACCAGCAGGCTGTCGAGAACCGGCAGCAGGCCGATGCCCAGCAGAGCCGCGCACAGGAGCCGATCGCCGGGCGAGAGGGCGCGGAAGCCGAGGATCCCGGTCAGAGCGCCCAGCGCGTAGCCCGGCAGCAGCAGCAGGGGGACACCGAGCAGCGTCGCCGCCAGGATCCCGCACGCGTCCGTGAGACTGGCGTTCATCGGCGGGCCGCTCTGCGTCGGGCCTTCCCGCCCCAGCGTCGTCCCGGCAGCCGGGATGAAGACGTAAGTGTCTGATCCTGCATCATCTTTGTCCGAAAGCCGGCGGCAACCTTTCGGGACGATGCTCTAGCACGCCGGTGTTAAACCTTCCCTCGGCGGACCGCCCGGGCCCGGGGCTGGTTTATCCGGTGGTTTCGTGTATGGATCACGCAGCCTCGGCCCGGGTTACCGGGCGGGGCTTGAGCCGCTTGGCGCTGTGACCGTGCTGGACGACATCCCGGCACCGGCCGAACGCCGAGCTCGAGCGCCCCGATCGGGGCGCCGCATCTGACCTGCACAACCCGAAAGGTATGCGATGTCGATCACGGCAGAGCGCAAGACCGCGCTCATCAAGGAACACCGCAAGGACGCCAAGGACACCGGGTCCCCGGAGGTCCAGGTCGCGATCCTCACCGAGCGGATCACCAACCTGACCGGCCACTTCAAGACCCACGGCAAGGACAACCACTCCCGCCGGGGCCTGCTGAAGATGGTCTCGCAGCGCCGCTCGCTGCTCGACTACGTCAAGCGCAAGGACGAGGCCCGCTACCGCGCCCTCATCGAGCGCCTCGGCATCCGCCGCTAAGACCGACCACGCGCGGTTCCGAGCCCGGCTCGGGGCCGCGTTTCACAATCTCGGGCTGCCGGAATGGGTCCGGCCGCTCGAAAACGGGCCGCTTCGAGGCGCCAGCGTCGGGGCAGGATCGCGAGACACTTCATTGGACGAAGTGTCTGGCCGTCTTGCCCCCGACGGCGCCGGGCCGGGCCCGCCGAAGGTAAGGAAGAGACAAGAATGTTCGACGTTCAACGTGAAGAGCTGATGTGGGGCGACCGCAAGCTCGTCCTGGAGACCGGCAAGGTTGCCCGGCAGGCTGACGGCGCCGTGATCGCCACCTACGGCGAGACCTCAGTGCTCGCCACCGTGGTCGCCACCAAGGAGCCGAAGCCCGGCATCGACTTCCTCCCGCTCACCGTGAACTACCAGGAGCGCGCCTACGCCGCCGGCCGGATCCCGGGCGGCTACTTCAAGCGCGAGGGCCGTCCCTCCGAGAAGGAGACCCTGGTCTCCCGCCTGATCGACCGCCCGATCCGCCCGCTGTTCATCAACGGCTGGCGCAACGACACCCAGGTCGTCATCACGGTCCTGACCCACGACCTCGAGAACGATCCCGACATCGTGTCGATGGTCGCCGCCTCCGCCGCCCTGACCCTGTCGGGCGTGCCGTTCATGGGCCCGATCGGCGCCGCCCGCGTCGGCTACATCAACGGCGGCTACCGGCTGAACCCGCTGGTCACCGAGACCAAGGAGGAGTCGAGCCTCGACCTCGTCGTCGCCGGCACCCAGGACGCCGTCCTGATGGTCGAGTCGGAGGCCAAGGAGCTGTCCGAGGACGTGATGCTCGGCGCCGTGATGTTCGGCCACAAGCACTTCCAGCCGGTCATCGAGGCGATCATCCGCCTGGCCGAGAAGGCCGCCAAGGAGCCGCGCGACTTCAAGGCCCCCGAGAACGCCGACGTCGAGAAGGCCGTCCTCGAGGTCTGCGAGACCGAGCTGCGCGCCGCCTACACCAAGACCGTCAAGCAGGAGCGCTACGCCGCCGTCGACGCCGTGAAGGCGACGGTGATGGCCGCCCTCTGCGCCGAGGACGCCGAGAAGTTCCCGGCCGAGAAGGTCAAGGCCGCCTTCAAGGAGGCGCAGTCGAAGGTCGTGCGCTGGAACGTGCTCGACACCGGCTCGCGCATCGACGGCCGCGACCTGAAGACGGTCCGCCCGATCGTCTCCGAGGTCGGCGTGCTGCCCCGCGCCCACGGCTCGTCGCTGTTCACCCGCGGCGAGACACAGGCCCTCGTGGTCGCCACGCTGGGCACCGGCGAGGACGAGCAGTTCATCGACTCGCTGGACGGCACCTACAAGGAGCGCTTCCTGCTCCACTACAACTTCCCTCCCTATTCGGTGGGCGAGACCGGCCGCATGGGCTCCCCGGGCCGTCGCGAGATCGGCCACGGCAAGCTGGCGTGGCGGGCGATCCGGCCGGTCCTGCCGCCGGCCCACGAGTTCCCGTATACGATCCGCGTCGTGTCCGAGATCACCGAGTCCAACGGCTCGTCCTCGATGGCCTCGGTCTGCGGCGGCTCGCTGTCGCTGATGGATGCCGGCGTACCCCTGCGCCGCCCGGTGGCCGGCATCGCCATGGGCCTCATCCTCGAGGGTGAGCGCTTCGCGGTCCTGTCCGACATCCTGGGCGACGAGGATCACCTCGGCGACATGGACTTCAAGGTGGCCGGCACGGACGAGGGCGTGACCTCGCTCCAGATGGACATCAAGATCGCCGGCATCACCGAGGAGATCATGCGGGTCGCCCTCGACCAGGCGAAGGACGGGCGCGCCCACATCCTGCAGGAGATGGCCAAGGCCCTCACCGACGCCCGGCCGGAGCTGGGCGAATACGCCCCGCGCATCGAGACGATGCAGATCCCGACCGACAAGATCCGCGACGTGATCGGCACCGGCGGCAAGGTGATCCGCGAGATTGTCGAGAAGACCGGCGCCAAGATCAACATCGAGGACACCGGCATCGTGAAGATCGCCTCGGCCGACGGCAAGGCGATCAAGGCGGCCTATAACTGGATCCGCTCGATCGTCGCCGAGCCCGAGAACGGCATGATCTACGACGGCACGATCGTGAAGTGCATGGAGTTCGGTGCCTTCGTGAACTTCTTCGGCGCCAAGGACGGCCTCGTCCACATCTCGGAGCTCGCCGCCCAGCGGGTCGCCAAGGTGACGGACGTCGTCAAGGAAGGCGACAAGGTCAAGGTGAAGTTCCTCGGTCAGGACGACCGCGGAAAGATTCGCCTGTCCATGCGCGTCGTCGATCAGCAGACCGGCGAGGACATCACCGAGAAGGTGAAGTCCGAGCGCGATTCCAGCCGCAGCGACCGGGACGGCGAGCCCCGGCGCGAGGATAACGGCGGCCGCCACCGTGGCGAGCGTCGCCGCGAACCCACCGGCGAGTAATCGCTTGAGACATTCCCGTGCGGGCTTTGGCCCGCACGGGTACGATGCGCGAGGCGCGGTCCCCCGGGGCCGCGCCTTTTTCATGCGTGACGACGCATGTCTGCCGCGGTGAGGCCGATTTCTGACTGCACCGCGTCACGGCCGACGCGCAGCCGGCACCGCCGCCGTCCCGGGGCCGAGATTGCCGGCCGCGTTCAGCTGCGACGACTGATCGCCGTGCGCGATATGCAGCGCTCCATCGTGCGGCGCGGACGGAACGCTGGCTCCGCGCCCGCGTTCGCACCGCGATCTCACAACGGGAAGCGTTTCATGGCCAACGATATGATCAACGACATCTTCAGTGGGCAGCCGAACCTGTCCACCACCGAGCGGGCCGTGTCGGTCGCGCTCGGCCTCGGGATCGCCGCGGCGGCCGCGCAGCCCCGGCCGAACAAGATCCTCAGCCTGCTGGCGCTGGTCGTCGGCGTCGGCCTGGCAGTGCGCGGCGCCACCGGCCACTGCGCCGTCAAGGCGGCCGCCGATCACCTCTGAGGGTCCGACCGGATCGACCGGCCACAAAAAAGGGGCGCCCCGCGGGGCGCCCCTTCGTTTTCCGATGTGCCGGAACCGGTCAGATGGTCGTGCGGCGGCGGCCGGCGATCATGCCGTAGATGAACAGCACCACGACGGCGCCCACGATGGCTCCGATGAAGCCCGCTCCCTGGTTCGGTCCGTACCAGCCGATAGCCTGGCCCAGGAAGGTCGCCACGAAGGCGCCGACGATGCCCAGGATGGTGGTGAGGATGAAGCCCGACGGCTCGTTCGGTCCGGGCATGAGGAACTTCGCGATGATTCCAGCGAGGAACCCGATGATGATGGTCCAGAGAATACCCATGACGAACCCCAAGGCGTGACAAGCGATGCCGTGTGAACGCACGTCGGTCGGCACCGGTTGCTCGCAACTGCACACGAAGGGAGAATTTTCCGCCGGTTCCCGCGGCGCGTCGGCGCGCGGCCCTTTACGACCGGCCCGGAGCCGCGGCAGATACCGGCGTTTCGCCGGCTGGAGACTTGAATGAGCATCGAACGGATCGAACCGGGCTCGCGGATGTCGCAGGGCGCCATCCACGGCAACACCATCTACCTTGCCGGCCAGGTTGCATCGGACCCGGTCGGCACCGGGGTCACCGCCCAGACCCAGAATATCCTGGACCAGATCGACCGCCTGCTCGCGGCCGCCGGCAGCGACAAGGATCACATCCTCACGGCAACGATCTACCTCGCCGACATCGGCCATTTCGCTGAGATGAACGCCGCCTGGGATGCCTGGGTGTCCAAGGATCAGCCGCCGGCGCGTGCCACCGTCGAGGCGCGGCTGTGCGATCCTCAATATCTGGTCGAGATCGTGGTCGTCGCGGCGAGGCTGGCGTGATCGCGGCCGGGACGGGCCGGGTCGGACGATCGCTCCGGCGCCTCGTCCCGGCCCGCCGCTGGGCGGCTGCGCGCTCGGAGAGCGGCTTGCGGACCGGGATGGCAGCGCTGCTCGCCGCCCTCCTCGTCCTCGGCCCGGCCGCGCCCGTGCGGGCCGCGGACGAGCGGGTCGTCAACATCTACAACTGGTCGGACTACATCGACCCGAAGGTGCTCGACGCCTTCACTCGGGAGACCGGGATCAAGGTCGTCTACGACACCTACGACAACAACGAGATCTTGGAGACCAAGCTGCTGGCCGGCCGCTCCGGATATGACATCGTGGTGCCGTCGGGCCCCTATCTCCAGCGGCTGATCCGGGCCGGCGCCTTCCTGCCCCTCGACAAGGCGAAGCTAAAGAATCTCGGCAATCTCTGGCCCGAGATCGCGGGCCGGCTGGCCGTCTACGACCCCGGCAACACCTACGCGGTCGACTACATGTGGGGCACCACCGGCATCGGCTACAACGTCGCCGCCGTGCGCGAGCGATTGGGTGTCAACGCGGCGCTGAACTCCTGGACCGTCGTCCTCAATCCCACATCCGCGAACAAGCTCAAGGATTGCGGGATCATGATGCTCGACAGTCCCGAGGATCTGATCCCCAGCATGCTGCCGGTCTTCGGCGCGAAGGCCGATTCCAAGCGCTTGGACGACCTGACCCTGGTCACCGACGCGCTCTACAAGGTCCGAGGCACCGTGCGGAAGTTCCACGCATCGGAATACGTCCAGGCGCTCGCCAACGGCGATATCTGTGTGGCGGTCGGCTATTCGGGCGACGTGCTGCAGGCCAAGCGCCGGGCCGAGGAGGCCAAGAACGGTATCGAGATCGCGTATGTGGTGCCCAAGGAGGGCGCGCTGATGTGGTTCGACACCTTCGCGATTCCGAAGGATGCCGCCCACCCGGCCGAGGCCCTGGCCTTCATCGACTACATGCTGCGGCCCGAGGTGGCGGCGGCCAACACCAACTTCGTGGCCTATGCCAGCGGCAACCTCGCGGCGAAGAAGTTCGTGAAGCCGGAGATCCTGAGCAACCCCGGCATCTACCCGGACGAGGCGACGATGCAGCGCCTGTCGATCAACACCGCCTGGGACGACCGGACGCAGCGCTACGTCACCCGCCTCTGGACCCGGGTCCGCACCGGGCGCTGAAAGAAAGGCCCGGCGCCGCTCGATGCGCCGGGCCTTCAGGTCTCGGTTTTAGTTCTTCAGGTCTTCCGGAACCTTGCCGCCGTTCTCGGCGAGCTTCTTCATCACCTGCTTGTGCAGCCAGATGTTCATCGAAGCCGAGTCGTCCTTGTCGCCGGTGTAGTGCAGCTCGTCGGCGAGCTGCTTCCGCTCGGTCAGGCTCGACTCGAGGCCGAGCAGCTTCATCAGGTCCACGATCGAGTGGCGCCAGTCGAGCTTCTGCCCGTTCTTCTCGGCGAGGCCGGTGAGCACCGCCTCCACGTCCACGGGCTCGCCGCCGCCCGCGCTGCCGGGGGCCGAAGCCGTGCCCGAGCCGGTCGAGCCGCTCGCGGAGCCCGACGTGGACGCGGGCGCGGCGTCCGCGGAACCGCCGCCGAACGGATGGAGGATCTTGCCGACGATGCTGCCGAGGAGGCTCATAGGTCCGCTCCGATAATCGAGGCCCGACCTGTGCGCCGGGCGGGCTGTCAACCGGTTGTCGGCCCAGGCGTTCCGAGAATCGGTTTGCGCGGTGCCGAGACTAGCCGCGGGCGCCGTGCAGCGCGATCCCCAGCAGGGTCAGCCCGAGCACCAGGAAGATGCCGCTCCAGCGTTCGAGGACGACGGCGCGCGCCGGGTCGCGCAGCGAAAGACCCGCCAGACCCACACTGCAGACTAAGCACCCCAGGCTCATTACGATGACCGGCACGTTCCTCGTGGTCCGAACTCGACGGGTCCAGCCTTAGTCAGATCTGGGCGCTGTGCGGTACCGAAGACCACGTAGTCAACGGGAAATGCACAGGGTTCGATCTGAGCAGACTCGGTCGATGTAGAACCTCTGACGCTCTCGATTTGAATATCGGTCGGAAAATCAATCCTGTCACACCGCATTTGAAGGATATGTCGGTCGGATATTCGGTCTTGGTTCCCCGATAGGGTCGGCAGCAGACATCAGCAGGGTTGGCCGACCGGCTGAGGACCGGAACCCTCCCCTGCCCCACGACGACCGTGAGTTCGACGCTCAATCCGCGCCCGATAGGGCGGCGGCGAGCTCCGCGCGTTCCTCGGCGAGCGTGCCGCGCGGCACCGGGCGGCCGGCGCGGTCGTACCAGTAGCGCGCATTGCCGGCATCGCCCTCGATCCGGTGGAGATGGGCGTGGACCCAGGCGGCGTCCGGCCCGGAGGCGTCCTGGACGAGGGCATGCGCCCGTGCCCAGGCAGCGTCGGCGGTCTCGGTGCCATCCTTGGCGAGCCACCAGAGGGCGGCGCGCGGCGCCGGCCAGGCGGAAGGCGGCTCGGGCTTGGTCAGCGTCGCCGCGAAGGCGGCCGGCAGGGTCTCGGTCATCGGGCACTCCTCCCCATCCGCGACGGGTCAGCGTCCCGCGGCGCGCTCCGGCAGCCAGCGGCTGCGGCGCTGGCGGGCGGACCACGCGTAGCGGGTATCGCCGTCGAGGCGGTCGAGATGGTCCGAAAGCCGGTTGCGTTCAAGCCAGGCGAGCGCGGCCTCGAGTTCGGGCAGGGTCATGGTCGCGCGACCCTTGCCGAGCACGCGTTTCAGCACCGCGTTATAGCGATGCGCGAGGTTGCTGCCGCGGGGAACGCGCAGTGACGCCTCGTCTTCCACGGCTTGGCTCGCCACCGCGACGGCCAGCCGCTGGCGCAGGGTCCGCTCCGTGACCGACGGCGGCTCGGGCGCCGGCGCCACCGGGGCGGGTTCGGCGAGGCGCGGGCGCAGCAGAGCGTAGCGCAGCCCGATCGCATTGCTCTCCAGCGGCGTGATCCCCCCGGGATCCTCGTCCCGCCACGGGGTCCGCTCCGGCACGAGCGCGGTGGCCGGCCGCTCGCGCTTGGGCCGTACGCTGCTGCCCTGCTCGGTCTCCAGCTCCAGGCGGAACCGGGCGAAGAGCGGGTCGTCCGGGTGGAAGATCAGCGCCTGCTGGGACTCGTAGGGTCCCGCATGCGGATCGACCCGGGTTGCCCGGGCCAGCATCTGCTCGAGCCAGGGCCGGGAGCGGATATGGGTCAGGGCTGCCACCACGGCGACCTCGGGGGCGTCGAGCCCCTCGTAGGCCATCGCCACGGTGACCAGCACGGCCGGCTCCGCGGTCAGGCGGAACGCCGCCAGGGCCGCGTGGGCATCGCCCTGCCCCGACGTTGCCAGGCGGACGTCGCGCTCGCCCTGCCCGGCCGGCATCCAGCTCCGCAAGGTCGTCAGGTAGGCGCGCGCGCTGGCCTGGTCCGGGGCGACCACCAGGAGCTTGCCGAGTCCCCGTGCCATCTCGCCAGCCGGCAGGTCGCGTTCGAGCCGGCGCCGAGCGCGCAGGCGCTTGGTGGCGAAGAAGGATTCGCTGAGGAGATCCCGGGCGAATCCGGTTCTCAGGGCCGTGAAAAGGGCCGGCCGGGTGGTGACCCGCACCGAGCCGGCGCCCAGCCGGTGCGGCCCGACCCGGGGGCTGTCGCCCGCGATGCGGCCGCCTTCGAGCCAGCTCGCCTCGCCGTCGATCGCCCCGAAGGTGACCGGGAGCACCGCCCGCTCGGCCAGCGCCTGCGAACGCGAGTAGCCGATCACCGCAAGCCCCGGCGCTTCGAGATCCAGTTCCGGCCCGCGACCGAGGGCGGACGGCCGATAGGGCAGGCCGAGGATGCGCCGCCCGTCCGCCCGCTCCAGGGTGCCGGACAGGAACAGGCCGATCTCGGCCGCCTCCATCACGGGCAGCATCGCCCGGGACCACGCCCCGGCCTCGGCCTCTTCGGTGGAGGATTCCTCCGCGCCGGGACGTCCCGGGACCGGCAGGTGGTGGACCTCGTCGACCACCAGCAGGGTGCGGTGGGCCCGCGCCTCCGCGAGGTGCAGCGCCGGGGCAGCCGCCACCGCCTGATAGGTGGTGACGTAGCCGGCCAGGCCCCGGGCGGGATCGCGCTCGTTGTCGGCCGCGCGCACGCTGAGCGCATGCCCGAACGTCGCCCGCCAGAGCGGATCGGCGAAGGCCTCCTCGGCCTGGAGGCGCAGGGAGTCCCGCGGCACCACCCAGACCACGCGGTCCACCCGGCCCGCGGCGATCAGCGTATGCGCTGCAATCACCGGGAGCAGCGACTTGCCGCCGCCAGGCGTCACCGCCGCCAGGATCTTCTGGACATGCCCCGCCTGCCCGCTCGCCATGGCCGCGACGAGGGCCATCAACGTACGCTGGTGCGACCGCAGGGACGGGGCGGGACGGGTCAAGGGCCGGCGAAGCAGGGCGACATCGGCGCACCGTGGCCGATCCGGATTCCTTTGTGAATCCCTCGGGACGCGGAACGTTCGCGTTTTCTTCCCGGGCGCTGAGGTCGCTGGCGCAGGTTCTTTCAGATTGAGCCGCTGCGCGGGGCATCCCATGTTGAATTCCGGGCCGCATTCCGCGGGCGCTGCATGCGCCCGGGAAAGCGGCGTTTCATCCCGCACCGCCGCTTTCCCGGCATGTGGAGCGGAGCGGAACCTGATCCGGGACCCAGCACCGCATGCGCCGCGCAGCGGTTCGGCCCCCTCAATCCCGCAGAAGTGTCGTAAACCCAGCCCGGGAGGCGGGATCCGGCCACGACAAGCGTTGACACCCGGCCAGCCCCTCACCATAAGGGCGCCGCGGGTGAGAAACCTGCCTTGGGGGAATGTCCCGAGCGGCAAAGGGGGCGGACTGTAAATCCGCTGCGTAAGCTTCGTAGGTTCGAGTCCTACTTCCCCCACCAAGCTTTCTGAAGATCCTGCCCGATCAGACCTGCTTCGCCAGGGCCGCCTCGATGCGCGCGGCGGCCGCGGCCGAGAATCCCTTTCCGGCCAGCCCTTGCCCAGCGGCCGCCTGTCCGGTGAGGTTGCGCCGCTTGCCCTCCGGCAGGTGCGTCTTGCGCAGGGCGTGCGCGTCGCGGTGGCTGGCATGAGTGATCGCGATGGCCAGCGCGTCGGCGGCGTCGGCGACACGGAATTCGGCCTTCGGGAGCAGGAAGCGGACCATCGCCTGGATCTGCACCTTCTCGGCGTGGCCGGAGCCCGCCACGGTCTTCTTGATCAGGTTGGCGGCGTACTCGAACACCGGGAGGCCGGCGAGCGCCGGCACCACCAGCGCCATGGCCCGGGCATGGCCCAGCTTGAGTGTCGCCTGGGCGTCCTTGTTGACGAAGGTCTCCTCCACGGCGACCTCGTCGGGTGTCTGCGCCGCCACGATGCGCCCGATCCCTTCGAACAGCTCGCGCAGGCGCAGCGCAAGCGGCAGGTCGCCGTCCGAGGTGACGACCCCGCAATCGCCGTAGCTCAGCTTGCTGCCCTGCGCGGTGATCAGGCCCCAGCCGGTGCGGCGGAGCCCCGGGTCGATCCCCAGGATGCGGACGATGCTGCTCATGACGCTCCAGGGCTTTTTGTCTCGTCCATCGTCGTGTTCCGAAAGGCGGCCGCATCCTATCGGCCGTCCGCCCTCGACGATCGGCCCGAGCGTGCCGTACGTATCGTGAACGCCCGGTTTCACCAAGGGACCGGGATTCAGGGAGCCCGACCATGAGCGCGTCAGCACCGATCAGCCGCTTTCCGGTGCCGAAGCTGTCCGAGATGCCCGAGGATCTGCGCGCCCGCATCGCCCTGGTGCAGGAGAAGGCGGGCTTCGTGCCCAACATCTTCCTGGCGTTGGCGCACCGCCCGGACGAGTTCCGCGCCTTCATGGCCTATCACGACGCGCTGATGGACAAGCCCGGCGGCCTGACCAAGGCCGAGCGCGAGATGATCGTGGTCGCCACCAGCGCGGCCAACAACTGCCTCTACTGCGTGATCGCCCACGGGGCGATCCTGCGGGTCCGCGCCAAGAACCCGCTGCTCGCCGACCAGGTCGCGGTCGCCTACGCCAAGGCCGACATCACCCCGCGCCAGCGCGCGATGCTGGCCTTCGCGCTCAAGGTGGCCCAGGCGGCCCACACGGTCGAGGCCGAGGACCATGACGTGCTGGCGGGCCACGGCTTCAGCCCCGACGACATCTGGGACGTCGCCGCGATCACCGCATTGTTCGCCCTGTCGAACCGGCTGGCCAGCGTGACGGATCTGCGGCCCAACGACGAGTTCTACACGATGGGGCGATGAGGCGCCCTCACCCCCGCCGCCCGAGCAAAATGATTGCCGTGCCGGCGAGGCAGACGGCGCTGCCGGCGAGGTCCCAGCGGTCCGGCCGCTGCCCTTCCGCGAGCCACAACCACAGCACCGAGGCGGCCACGTAGACTCCGCCATAAGCCGCGAAGGCGCGCCCCGCCGCCGGGCTGTCCACCAGGGTCAGCAGGCCGGCGAACGCCACCAGGGAGGCGGTCCCCGGCAGCGCCCACCAGGCCGAGCGGCCGAGCCGAAGCCAGGCCCAGAAGGCGAAGCATCCAGCGATTTCCGCGAGGGCGGCGCCGGCATAGACGAGGAGCGTCATCGCACGAGCCTTGGCATGGGTATCGACCAGGGGCGAGGTGAGATGGACAAGCGGGCGACGCCGCATCCTCGGAAAACCTTACCCCGAAGTGCAAGATGCTCACGCGCGCAAGATCGGCTAAGACCTGTCCCGATCGCTTCCGCGTGCTTCCCGGGCCCCGCCCGATCCACCACCCCGGCCATGTCAGACCCGATCGAGACCGCCCGCCTCCAGGTCCTCCACAGCTACGGTATCCTCGATACGCCGCGCGAGCCGGCCTTCGACGACATCGTCACGCTGGCGACGCAGATCTGCGCGGTGCCGGTGGGCCTCGTCAGCCTCGTCGCGGCCGACCGGCAATGGTTCAAGGCTCAATGCGGCTTCCCATCCTGCGAGACGCCCTTGAGCCAGTCGGTCTGCGCCCATGCGCTGACCGCCGAGGACGGGCTGCTGGTGATCCCCGACCTGACGGCCGATCCGCGCACCCGCGAGAACACGCTGGTGACGGAAACGCCGTTCATCCGGTTCTATGCCGGGGCTGTGCTGCGGACCGATGACGGCGTCTCGCTCGGAACCCTGTGCGTGATCGACACGAAACCTCGGCCGGACGGGCTGAAGCCGGATCAGGCCTTCGCACTGCGGGCCCTGGCGCGGCAGGTGATGGCGCAGCTCGAACTGCGCCGCGCGGTCCGGGAGCGGGAGGCGGCGCTGGCGGCCGAGCGCCTGGTCCGCGACGCCCTGGCGGTCTCCGAGGAGCGTTACCGCCTCTCGTCGCGGGCGACCACGGACCTGATCTGGGACTGGAACCCGCAGACGGGCCGGATCCACTGGGATGACGGGTTGTCGGCGCTGTACGGATTTCAGCCGGGCGAGATCGAACCCAGCAACGACTGGTGGTACGCGCACATCCATCCCGAGGA
This sequence comes from Methylobacterium sp. AC315, assembly GCF_979253755.1. NCBI lineage: Bacteria > Pseudomonadati > Pseudomonadota > Alphaproteobacteria > Hyphomicrobiales > Methylobacteriaceae > Methylobacterium > Methylobacterium sp. AC315. The sequence goes on along the minus strand of NZ_CEEDEA010000001.1, from coordinate 205,888 downwards.
TCGCGACCGCGTTCGCCGCAGCGTCCAGGCGGCCATCGACGGCGCACCCCTGCGCTGGAGCGAGGGATACCGTTTCCGGCGGGCCGACGGGAGCTATGCCACCGTCCTCAACCGGGCGATCATCGTCCGGGGCTCGGAGGGCAGGGCCACCCGAATGACCGGCGTGATGCTGGATGCGACCCAGCAGGCCGAGGCCGACGCCCACCGCGAGATGCTCAGCCAGGAACTCAGCCATCGGCTGAAGAACACCCTGGCGATGGTCCAGGCAATTGCCTCGCAGACCCTGCGCGACGCCCCCGACGTCGCGTCGGCCCGCGACGCCCTGCTGCAGCGCCTGCTGGCGCTCGGCAAGGCGCACGATATCCTGCTCGCCGGCAATGCCGAGCGGGCCGGCATGGAGGCGGTGATCCGCGGCGCGCTGGCGCTCCACGACAACGCCCGCGCCGGCCGGCTGCGGATCGAGGGGCCGCCCCTCGACATCGGGCCGAAGGCGGCCCTCGCCCTGGCGCTGATGATCCACGAGCTGGCGACCAACGCGGCGAAGTTCGGGGCCCTCTCGGCGGCAGCCGGCGCTGTCGGCGTCACCTGGCAGATCGAGACCCGGGACGACAATCCGCACCTTCGGCTCAGCTGGGCCGAGTCCGGTGGGCCTCCGGTGACCGCGCCGTCGCGCAAGGGGTTCGGAACCCGCCTGATCGAGCGCGCCTTCGCGGGCACGGTCGCCGGGGACGTCGCCTTGGAGTACCGGGAGACCGGTCTGCTCTGCGTCCTCACCGCGCCGCTGGCGGGTTTCCAGGGCAAGGATGGAATTCTGAACTGAGGCGCGGCCCTGCGCGGCGTTAAGTCCCCGACAATAAAATACCGGTCGAGTGAGGCGATGAGCGCGCGCGACACGGCAGACGACCTGATCCTGATTCCCGGCGACGCGCGCCTGCGCGAGGTGGTCCATGCCTGGGCCAACGGGCTGGCGCGGGAGCGGCGGATGTCGCCTAACACCGTCGAGGCCTACAGCCGGGACCTGCGCCAGTTCCTGGTCCACCTGGCCTCGCGCTTCGGCACCCCGACCATTCCGATGCTGGTGGCCCTGAAGGTCCGCGACATCCGCGCCTTCATGGCCGCCCGCCGGGCCGACGAGGTATCCGGACGCTCGCTGATGCGGATGCTGGCGGGCTTGCGCTCGTTCGGGCGCTTCCTGGAGCGCGAGGGCTACGGCAGCGTCTCGGCGCTCGGCGGCGTGCGTGCGCCCAAGGTCCCGCGCCGGCTGCCCCGGCCGATGCCCGTCGCCGCCGCGGTGGCGCTCACCGACACGGCCATCCGGGCCGGCGAGGAGCGCGCGCCGTGGGTGCTGGCCCGGGACGCCGCCGTCCTCGCCTTGCTCTACGGCGCCGGCCTGCGCATCTCCGAGGCCCTCGGCCTCACCCGGCGCGACGCCCCGCTCCCAGGCAGCGATCAGGTCACGGTGCTCGGCAAGGGCGGCAAGCAGCGCATGGTGCCGATCCTGCCAGTGGTGGCGCGGGCGGTGGCCGACTACGTCGCCGCCTGCCCGCTGCCGCTGCCGCCGGAGGGGCCGCTCTTCGTGGGGGCCCGCGGCGGGCCGCTCTCGCCGCGCATCATCCAGTACACGGTGGCCCGCGCCCGGGGGGCGCTCGGCCTGCCCGAAAGTGCGACGCCCCATGCCCTGCGCCACTCCTTCGCGACGCATCTGCTCGCCCGCCAGGGCGAGTTGCGGGCGATCCAGGAACTGCTCGGCCACGCCTCCCTGTCGACCACGCAGCTCTATACCCAGGTCGACGCCGCCCGGCTGATGAGCGCCTACACGGCGGCGCATCCGCGGGCGGGCCGGTGATCTAGACTGTCGGTGATAGTGCAAGTTGCTATTCTTATGGGTTGTCCGTTCGAATAATCCGTAGACTGAGCTTATTAGGCTGCTTTTTAAGGGCTTCGTCATCACCTGCATCCATGATCCGGATTGGGGGATGCGAGTGTCGGGGCATGGCCATGGAGCTTGATCAGGCGGGGTCGCCGGCGCGTGTCGCAATCGCGGATTGCGATGCGGGACGCCGCGCCGCCCTGCGGGCAATCGTCGAACGCTTCGACTCCCGCGCCGTGATCGACGAGGCCACGTCGGGTCAGGCGCTGTGCGACATCCTTCTGAAGAAACGCCCGAGCCTCGCCTTCGTGGGGCTCCAGCTCGCCGACCTGAGCGGGCCCGAGGCGGTCGCGGTCGCACGCCGGGCCGGTGCCGAGCCGCCCTGCCTGGTCCTGGTCGCCAACCGGGTGCTGCCGCACTGGCAGGAGATCGCCCAGAGCCTCGGCGCCTACGAGGTGCTGAAGACGCCGCTCGACCCGGGCCATATCGAGCCATTGCTGCATGCCGATGCCCGCCGCCGCACCCCGACCCGGGCGCTGCTGGCCTGCTCGTCCCCCGCCGGGCGGACCGCGATCAGCCGGGTGGTGGCCCGCAGCGGCTTCGCAATCGAACTCGAAGAGACCAATTGCGGCCACCATGCCCTGAGCCAGCTCAAGCTCCGTGCCTACGATTTCGCGTTCCTCGACGTGAAGCTCGGTGGCATCGAAGGGATGGAACTCGCCTGTCAGATCCAGCCCCTCGGGCTGCCGACACGGATCACCCTGCTGACCACGTCGGAGCTGGAGCCGATCGCACAGGCCGGGCGCTACTTCGGGGTCGATGCGGTGCTGCGGATGCCGTTCTACGCCCGCGACATCGACCTGGCGCTGCACAACGCCCTGGGCTTGCGCCGGCCGTATCTCCTGAACGCCCTGACGGCGCCGCCGGCCCCAAGCGCGCTCCTGCGGATCGCGGACCTCCCGAACGCCCGGCGCAAGATCGCCTGATCCCGCGCCGGATCGGCTGGACCTGTCAGACGTGGATGGCGCGCTTGGACACGGCCAGGGCTGCCTCCTTGACCGCCTCGGTCAGCGTGGGATGCGCGTGGCAGGTGCGGGCGATATCCTCGGACGAGGCGCCGAACTCCATCGCCACCGCGACCTCAGCGATCAGGTTGCCGGCATCCGCGCCCACGATGTGCACGCCGAGAACCCGGTCGGTCTGCGCGTCGGCCAGCACCTTGACGAACCCGTCCGTGGTGCCGTTCGCCTTGGCGCGGCCGTTGGCCGTGAACGGGAATTTGCCGGCATTGTAGGCGATGCCGTCCTTGGTCAGCTCCTCCTCGGTCTTGCCGACGGAGGCCACCTCCGGGAACGTGTAGACCACGTTCGGGATAACGCCGTAATTGACGTGGCCTGACTGGCCGGCCAGCATCTCGGCGATGGCGACGCCCTCGTCCTCCGCCTTGTGGGCCAGCATCGGCCCCGCGATCACGTCGCCGATCGCGTAGATGCCCGTGACGTTGGTAGCGTAGTGGGAATCCGTGAGGATCCGGCCCTTGTCGTCGCGCTGCACGCCCACGGTGTCCAGCCCGAGACCCTCGGTGTAGGGCACCCGGCCGATCGCCACGAGGACCACGTCCGCCTGCACGGTCTCGGTCGCGCCGCCCGCTGCCGGCTCCACGCTGACGCTGGCGCCCTTCTTGCCGACCTCGACGCCGGTCACCTTGGTCGACAGCTTGAACTGGATGCCCTGCTTGGTCAGGATCCGCTGGAACTGCTTGCCAACCTCGCCGTCCATACCGGGCAGCACCCGGTCGAGGTATTCCACCACGGTGACTTCGGCGCCGAGCCGGCGCCAGACCGAGCCCAGTTCCAGGCCGATCACCCCGGCGCCGATGACCAGGAGCTTCTTCGGCACCCGGTCGAGCTCCAAGGCGCCCGTGGAGGAGACCACGACCGTCTCGTCGATGGTCACGCCCGGAAGGCGCGTCACGTCGGATCCGGTGGCGATGACGATGCTCTTGGTTTCGAGCATCTGGTTGCCGCCATCCTCGGACACGACCTCGACCCGGCCGGCGCCCGCGATCCTGCCGGTGCCATGGAAGGTGTCGACCTTGTTCTTCTTGAGCAGGAACTCGACGCCCTTGGTATTGCCGGCGACGCCCTCAGCCTTGAAGCTCATCATCTTCTTGAGATCGAGCTTCACGCCGCTCACCTCGATGCCGAGATCGGCGAAATGCTTGGTCGCCTCCTCGAACGCCTCGGAGGCGTGCAGCAGTGCCTTCGACGGGATGCAGCCGACATTGAGGCAGGTACCGCCGTGGGTCGCCCGCTTCTCGACCACGGCGGTCCGCAGGCCGAGCTGCGCCGCGCGGATCGCGCAGACGTAGCCGCCTGGGCCGGTGCCGATGACGACGAGATCGTAGGACATGAGAATTCGCTTCCGGTCGGTCATGCCGCCTGGGGCGGTCGAAGAGAAAGGGTTATCGAGGGCGGCTTAGCGGCCGCCGGCGACGTCGAGGATGGCGCCCGTGGTGTAGGCGGCCTCCTCCGAGAGCAGCCATGCGATCGGCGCGGCGACCTCCTCGGCGGTGCCGGCGCGGCCCATCGGGACGCCGGGCCCGAGGCGCTCGACCCGGTCGGGCTCGCCGCCGCTCGCATGAATCTCGGTGGCGATGATGCCGGGCGCCACCGCGTTGACGCGGATGCCCTCCCCAGCCACCTCGCGGGCGAGCCCGGTGGTCAGCGAGTCAATGGCGCCCTTCGAGGCGGCGTAGTCGACGAACTGGCCGGGGCCACCGAGCCGGGCCGCGACGGAGGACAGGTTGACGATGGCGCCCCCTGCCCCGCCACGCCTGGTCGACATGCGCCGCACGGCCTCGCGGGCACACAGGAAGCTCCCGACCACGTTGGTGGTCATCATGCGCTGGAGCCGGGCCGCGCTCATGTCGGCCACGTCGGATTTCATATCGACCACGCCCGCGTTGTTCACGAGCGCCGCGAGCCGGCCGAGCCCGTCCGCGGCCTGGAACAGCGCCAGCACGTCGGCCTCGACGCCGACATCGCTGCGCACGGCCAGCGCCTTGCCGCCCTTGGCGGTGATCGCATCCACCACCGCCTGTGCCGCGGCCGTGTCCGACACGTAACTCAGGCATATCGCGTAGCCGCGCTCGACGAGCAGCAGCGATACCGCCCGACCGATGCCGCGGCTGCCGCCCGTGACGATGGCGACGTTGGGTCTGTTCATGGGCTCACTCATGCGGCTGCCGCGTGGGCCGACTCGTAGCGGCTCGCGAGAACCTCGACGATCTGGGTCTCGATCCGGATCCGTGCGGCGTCGGGGCAGAAACCGATCTCGCGCCCGACAGCGTCGAGTTTCCAGCCGAAGGTCCGTCCGTGATCGCCGACAGCGACGGTCCGGGAAAAGGCTTCGTCCTCGAGCGGCGCGAAGATGGCGCCCGTCGTAATGGAGTCCGAAAAGTCCAGAATGCCCGCGATGCCGTCAACGAACGTGACGCGGAGAGCCGGATAATGAAGAGGCTCCACGGAGGCGATCCGATGCGACGTCATTCGATCATTCCCCCGTTGTAGCGACCGGCCCGGATCTCTCGCCAGACATAGGAAACCTGTTCGCGGTTGGCATCCAGCCACGCCCGGATGTCCTTGTCCTTCGCACGCGGCAAAGCCCCGCTGAGGACTTCGCCCGTGATGATCGAATGCTTCGCCTCCTGGCCGGACAAGAATGCGTGCAGATGTGGCGGCAGATGATCGTTGAGACAGATCGTGATCCGAACGCCCTCGACGATGGCGATCGTCGACCGCGATCAGCGAGACTTTCCAATCGAGGCCACGATCATTCCCCCGCCAAACCGGATCACAGGTCCAGCACGAGCCGGGCCGGATCCTCCAGCGCCTCCTTGACCCGCACCAGGAAGGTCACGGCCTCCTTACCGTCCACGATCCGGTGATCGTATGACAGTGCGAGGTACATCATCGGCCGCGCCTCGATCTTGCCGGCACGGACCACCGGGCGCTCCTCGATGCGGTGCATGCCGAGGATGCCCGATTGCGGGGCATTGAGGATCGGGGTCGACATCAGCGAGCCGTAGATGCCGCCGTTGGTGATCGTGAAGGTGCCGCCCTGCATGTCCTCGATGGACAGCTTGCCGTCGCGGGCCTTCTTGCCGAAGCCGGCGATCGTCTTCTCGACGCCGGCGATCGACAGGTCGTCGGCGTTGCGCACCACCGGCACGACCAGGCCCTTATCGGTACCGACCGCGATGCCGATGTGGTAATAGTTCTTGTAGACGAGGTCCTGCCCGTCGATCTCGGCATTGACCGCGGGCACGTCCTTGAGTGCGCCGATCACCGCCTTGGTGAAGAAGCCCATGAAGCCGAGCTTGGTGCCGTGCTTCTTCTCGAAGATGTCCTTGTATTGGCTGCGGAGCGCCATCACGGCCGACATGTCGACGTCGTTGAACGTCGTCAGCATCGCAGCGGTGTCCTGCGCGTCCTTGAGGCGGCGCGCGATGGTCTGGCGCAGCTTCGTCATGCGCACGCGCTCCTCGCGCGCGGCATCGTCCGGCGCCGAGGGCGCGCGCGGCGGGGTCGGGCGGGCCTCCCTGGCGGGGGCGACCGGGGCCGGGCTCGGGCCCTTGGAGATTGCGCCGAGCATGTCGCCCTTGGTCACGCGGCCGTCCTTGCCGGAGCCGTTGATGCCGGAGGGATCGACGCCGCTCTCGCGGGCGAGCTTGGCCACCGCCGGGCCGTTGTCGCCGGTCGGGCGCTGGGAGGCCGGGGCTCCGGCGTCGCCGTGGTTGCCGTAGCCGGCGGACGATTCCCGGGCGGGCGCCTCGGACTTCGCGGGGGCGGCCGGCTTCGGCGCCTCGCTGCGGCTCTCGGACTTGGTCTCGGCGGCCTCCTTCGGGGCCTCCTTGGCGGCGGCCTTCTTGCCGCCGCCGGAGCCCGCAGCGGCACCGGCCTCAACGATCGAGCCGAGCAGCGCGCCGGGCTCCACCGTCTCACCGTCCTTGACCAGGATCTCGCCGAGCTGGCCGGCCGCCGGAGCGTTGACCTCCAGGGTGACCTTGTCGGTCTCGAGCTCGACGATCGGCTCATCGACCGCGACCGTGTCGCCGGGCTTCTTGAACCAGCGGCCGATGGTGGCCTCGGTCACGGATTCGCCGAGCGTCGGGACGAGGATGTCGGTAGCCATGGTCTTTCGCACTTCCGGATCGGTTGGGCCGTGCCGGACGGCCTGGAATTGTTGAGGGCGGCGGCGCCCGGGCGGATGACCGCCGGGCTCCATAAAATCAGACCGCCAGCGCCTCGTTGAGGAACGCCTGGAGCTGGGCCTGGTGCTTGGACATCTGGCCCACGGCCGTGGACGCGGAGGCCGGACGGCCGACGTAGCGGGCGCGCTTCACCGCGGAGCCGGCCTGGCCGAGCACCCATTCGAGGTAGGGCTCGACGAAGGACCAGGCGCCCATGTTCTTGGGCTCCTCCTGGCACCAGACCACGTCCGCGTTGCGGAACCGGCCCATCTCGTTGGCGAGTGCCTTGAGCGGGAACGGGTAGAGCTGCTCGACGCGCATCAGGTAGACGTCGTTCAGGCCGCGCTTCTCGCGCTCCTCCAGCAGGTCGTAATAGACCTTGCCGGAGCACAGGACGACGCGGCGGATCTTGTCGTCGCGCACCAGCTTGTTGGGCGCGCCCTCCTCCTCGGCATCGTCCCACAGGACGCGGTGGAAGGTGGAACCCTCGGCCAGCGCGTCGAGCGTCGAGACCGCCCGCTTGTGGCGCAGCAGCGACTTCGGCGTCATCAGCACCAGCGGCTTCCGGAAGTCCCGCTTCAGCTGCCGGCGCAGGATGTGGAAGTAGTTGGCCGGGGTGGTGACGTTGGCCACCTGCATGTTGTCCTCGGCGCAGGCCTGGAGGTAGCGCTCCAGGCGGGCGGAGGAATGCTCGGGGCCCTGGCCCTCGTAGCCGTGCGGCAGCAGCAGCACGAGGCCGGACATGCGCAGCCACTTGCGCTCGCCGCTCGCGATGAACTGGTCCATCACCACCTGGGCGCCGTTGGCGAAGTCGCCGAACTGCGCCTCCCACAGGACCAGGGCGTTCGGCTCGGCCAGCGAGTAGCCGTACTCGAAGCCGAGCACCGCCTCCTCGGAGAGCATCGAGTTGATGATCTCGATCGAGGCCTGGCCGTCGCGGATGGCGTTGAGCGGCGTGAAGCGCTGCTCGTTCTCCTGGTCGATCACAACGGCGTGGCGCTGCGAGAAGGTGCCGCGCTCGACGTCCTGGCCGGAGAGCCGGACCCGGTTGCCGTCGAGCAGGGTCGCCCCGAAGGCCAGGGCCTCGGCGGTCGCCCAGTCGATGCCGGCGCCGGTCTCCACCGCCTTGGCGCGGTTGTCCATGAACCGCTGGATGGTCCGGTGCAGGTGGAAGCCGGGGGGCGCCTGGGTGATCTTGCGGCCGATCTCCTGCAGGGTCTCGGCCGGCACCGCGGTGCGGCCGCGGCGCGGGTCGTCGACGTCCTCGTGCACGGCCTTGAAGCCGGACCAGCGGCCGTCGAGCCAGTCGGCCTTGTTGGCCTTGTAGTTGGTGGCGACGTCGAGCTCGCTGTCGAGCATCTGGCGGAACTCGGCCTTGCGGGCGTCCAGCGCCGGCTGGTCGAGGGTTCCGTTGTCCACGAGCCGGCGGCCGTAGGTCTCCAGCACCGAGGGATGCTTGCGGATCCGCTGGTACATCTTCGGCTGCGTGAAGGCCGGCTCGTCGCCCTCGTTGTGGCCGAAGCGGCGGTAGCACAGCATGTCGATCACGACCGGCTTGCCGAACTTCTGCCGGTACTCGACCGCCACCTTGGCCGCGAAGGTCACGGCCTCCGGGTCGTCGCCGTTGCAGTGGAAGATCGGCGCCTCGACCATCTTCGCCACGTCCGACGGATAAGGCGAGGAGCGGGAGAACCGCGGGTCGGTGGTGAAGCCGATCTGGTTGTTGATGATGAAGTGCACCGAGCCGCCGGTGCGGTGGCCCTTAAGCCCCGACAGGCCGAAGCATTCCGCGACCACGCCCTGCCCGGCGAAGGCGGCATCGCCGTGGATCAGCAGCGGCAGCACGCTGGCGCGCTGGATATGCGGCTTGGCCCATTGGTCCTGCTTGGCCCGCACCTTACCGAGCACCACCGGATCGACGATCTCGAGGTGGGACGGGTTGGCGGTGAGCGACAGGTGGACGTTGTTGCCGTCGAAGGCGCGGTCGGACGAGGCGCCCAGGTGGTACTTCACGTCGCCCGAGCCCTCGACCTCGGCCGGCGACGCGGAGCCGCCCTTGAACTCGTGGAACACCGCCCGGAACGGCTTCGCCATCACGTTGGTGAGCACGTTGAGCCGGCCCCGGTGCGCCATGCCGAGCACGATCTCGCGCACGCCGAGCGCGCCACCGCGCTTGATGATCTGCTCCAGCGCCGGAATCATCGACTCGCTGCCATCGAGGCCGAAGCGCTTGGTCCCGGTGTACTTCAGGTCCAGGAACTTCTCGAAGCCCTCGGCCTCGATCAGCTTGTTGAGGATCGCCCGACGGCCTTCAGGCGTGAAGGAAATCTCCTTGTCCTTGCCCTCGATGCGCTCCTGGATCCACGCCTTCTCGGCGGGATCGGAGATGTGCATGAACTCGACGCCGAGCGTCTGGCAATAGGTCCGCTCAAGGATGTCGACGATCTCGCGGATCGTCCCGAACTGGAGGCCGAGCACGTTGTCGAGGAAGATCGGGCGATCCCAGTCGGCGTCTTCGGTGAAGCCGTAATGCTGCGGGTGCAGCTCCTCGTGGTCGCCGCGCGGGGCGAGGCCGAGCGGATCGAGCTTGGCATGCAGGTGGCCGCGCATCCGGTAGGAGCGGATCAGCATGATCGCCCGCACCGAATCCTTGGCCGCCTGCTCGACGGACACGCCCGTGGTGGCGGCGACGCTGTCGACCGGCTTGCCGGGCTTGGGCTCCTTGGCGTCCCGAGCGACGATCTTGTCGCCGATCGCCTTCTCGAGCGCGCCCCAATTGCCGTCGAGCGCCGAAACCAGTTCGCCATTCGCCGGCACCGGCCAGTTCGGCTTCTCCCAGGACGCGCCCGCGGCGTTCTTCTCGACGAGGGTCTCGTCCTCGCCCAGGCCCTTGAAGAAGGCCTGCCATTCCGGATCCACCGAGGCCGGGTTGCGGGCGTAGGCCGCCTGCAATTCCTCGATGTATGCGGCGTTGGCGCCGTAGAGGAACGAGGTTTCGAGAAGCGCTTCGTTCACGTCCTGGCGTGCCATGGTCCGTTCATCCTGTCGCGCGGGCAGGCCAGCTGCCCTGTCGGCGACCCGCTCGCAGTGCGGATCGCCCTGAAATTGACCCGGGGCCAAAAACGCGCCCCGACGAGGTCGATATGGGTGTCGCGGCCCTGCGCCGGCCGCAACGCAGGCGCGCTGGCCTCAGCCCTTGAGGACGTCGACGAGCGTCGAGCCGAGCCGGGCCGGCGACGGCGAGACACGGATGCCGGCCGCCTCCATGGCGGCGATCTTGTCCTCGGCGCCGCCCTTGCCGCCCGAGATGATCGCGCCGGCATGGCCCATGCGGCGGCCCGGAGGCGCCGTGCGTCCGGCGATGAAGCCGACCATCGGCTTCTTGCGCCCGCGCTTGGCTTCGTCCCGCAGGAACTGCGCAGCCTCCTCCTCGGCCGAGCCGCCGATCTCGCCGATCATCACGATCGACTCGGTCTTCGGGTCCGCCAGGAACAGCTCCAGTACGTCGATGAATTCGGTGCCCTTCACCGGGTCGCCGCCGATACCCACGGCCGTGGTCTGGCCGAGGCCGGCGTTGGTGGTCTGGAACACGGCCTCGTAGGTCAGCGTGCCAGAGCGCGAGACGATGCCGACCGAGCCCTGGCGGAAGATGTTGGCCGGCATGATGCCGATCTTCGACTGGCCGGCTGTGACGATGCCGGGGCAGTTCGGGCCGACGAGGCGCGACTTCGACCCGGTCAGCGCCCGCTTCACCCGCACCATGTCGAGCACCGGGATGCCCTCCGTGATGCACACGATCAGCGGGATCTCGGCGGCGATCGCCTCGCAGATCGCGTCGGCGGCGCCGGGCGGCGGCACGTAGACCACCGAGGCGTCGGCGCCGGTGGCCTCGCGGGCTTCGGCGACCGTGTCGAACACGGGCAGGCCCAGATGGCTCGCGCCGCCCTTTCCGGGGCTGGTGCCGCCGACCATCTTGGTCCCGTACGCGATGGCCTGCTCGGAGTGGAAGGTCCCGTTCTTGCCGGTGAAACCCTGGCAGATGACCTTGGTGTTCGCGTCGATCATCACCGACATGATCAGGCTCCCTTCACGGCGGCGACGATCTTCTGGGCGGCGTCGTCGAGGTCGTCCGCCGGGATCACGTTGAGGCCGGAGCCCCGGATGATGTCCTTGCCCTCTTCGACGTTGGTGCCTTCCAGGCGCACCACCAGGGGCACCTGCAGGCCCACCGCCTTGACGGCGGCGATGACGCCGCGGGCGATGACGTCGCACTTCATGATCCCGCCGAAGATGTTGACGAGGATGCCCTTCACCTGCGGGTCGGCGGTGATGATCTTGAACGCCGCGGTCACCTTCTCCTCGGAGGCGCCGCCGCCGACGTCAAGGAAGTTGGCCGGGCTCTCGCCGTAGAGCTTGATGATGTCGAGGGTGGCCATGGCCAGACCGGCGCCGTTGACCATGCAGCCGATCGTGCCGTCCAGCGCGATGTAGGCGAGGTCGTATTTCGACGCCTCGATCTCCTTGGCGTCCTCCTCGGTCTCGTCCCGCAGCGCGACGATGTCGGCATGCTTGTAGAGCGCGTTCGAGTCGAACGAGATCTTGGCGTCGAGGCACTTGAGGTGGCCGTCGGCGGTGAGCACCAGCGGGTTGATCTCCAGCATGCTCATGTCCTTGGACACGAACGCCGCGTAGAGCTTCTCGGTGAGCGAGGCGGCTTCCTTGGCCTGAGCGCCGGAAAGGCCCAGCGCCTTGGCGACCGCGCGGCCGTGATGGGGCATCACGCCCGTGGCGGGATCGACCGGGATCGTGTGGATCTTCTCGGGCGTGTCGTGGGCGACCGCCTCGATGTCCATGCCGCCCTCGGTGGAGACCACGAAGGCCACGCCGCCGGTGGCGCGGTCGACCAGCATCGAGAGGTAGAACTCCTCGGCGATCTGGGCGCCCTCCTCGATATAGAGGCGGTTGACCTGCTTGCCGGCCGGCCCGGTCTGGATCGTCACCAGGGTCTGGCCGAGCATCTCGCCGGCGTAAAGCTTCACCTCGTCGATCGACTTGGTGACGCGCACGCCGCCCTTCGCACCCTCCGGGGCGCCTTTGAACGTGCCCTTGCCGCGGCCGCCCGCGTGAATCTGGCTCTTCACGACCCAGACCGGGCCGCCGAGCTCCTTGGCGGCGGCCTCGGCCTCCGACGGATCGAAGATCGGAACGCCGCGGGAGACCGGCAGGCCGAACTCCTTCAAGACGGCCTTGGCCTGGTATTCATGGATGTTCATCGGGACCTCATACGGAGGAGCGAGTAGGGGGTAGCGAATAGCGAGTAGCTTCTAGAGTGCGATAGGACCTCGGCTGGGTCACCAATCGCCAAACCCTATTCACTATTCGCCCCGTGATCAGGCGAGATTGCCGTCGACGCTCTTGCAGGCTTCGATCAGGCCGGTCACCGAGGCGACGGACTTCTCGAACATCGCCTTCTCGGCCGGGTCGAACGTGACTTCGAGGACGCGCTCCACGCCGCCAGCGCCGATGACGATCGGCACGCCGATGAACATGCCGGTCACGCCGTACTGGCCGTCCAGATAGGCGGCACAGGGCAGGACCCGCTTCTTGTCGCGCAGGTAGCTCTCGGCCATGGCGATGGCGGAGGAGGCCGGCGCGTAGAAGGCCGAGCCGGTCTTGAGCAGGTTGACGATCTCGCCGCCGCCCTTGCGGGTGCGGTCGACCATGGCGTCGAGCTTCTCCTGGGTGGTCCAGCCGAGCTTGACCAGATCCGTGAGCGGCACGCCCGCGACCGTCGAGTAGCGGGTGAGCGGCACCATGTCGTCGCCGTGGCCGCCCAGCACGAAGGCGGTGACGTCCTCGACCGAGACCTTGAATTCCTCGGCCAGGAAGTGGCGGAAGCGGGCCGAGTCGAGCACGCCGGCCATGCCGACGATCTTGTTGGTGGGGAGCCCCGAGAACTTCTGCAGGGCCCAGACCATCGCGTCGAGCGGGTTGGTGATGCAGATCACGAAGGCGTCCGGGGCGTAGGCCTTGATGCCCTCGCCCACCGCCTGCATGACCTTGAGGTTGATGCCGATCAGGTCGTCGCGGCTCATCCCGGGCTTGCGCGGCACGCCGGCGGTGACGATCACCACGTCGGCGCCCTTGATGGCTGCATAGTCGCTCGCGCCCGCGTAGGTCGCGTCGAAACCCTCGACCGGGGCGGCCTCGGCGATGTCGAGCGCCTTGCCCTGCGGCACGCCGTCGACGATGTCGAACAGCACCACGTCGCCGAGATCCTTCAGGCCAGCCAGGAGGGCCAGGGTGCCGCCGATTTGGCCGGCACCGATGAGCGCGATCTTGTTGCGAGCCATGTCGGATCAACCTCCGCTGCGTGTCATCTTCGGTGGGATCGGCGAGGCGCCGGGACCGTCCACTGGTCGGTGCCGGCGCGGGATTCGCCGCTCTGGAATCTGCGCGGTTGTGTGGCCGAAAAGCCTCGTCGCTTCAACCCGATGGACCGTTGCAGACTTGGCCGGGCTGGCCCGGGCCTGACGTGGAGGGCGCAAGCCCGGGCGACGAAACGCCAATGCGACGAGGCTTTTAGGTGCACTGCACCCGGCCCCGCCGGTGCGGCAAAGCTCAGATAACAGATCCGAGATCCTGTCATTTCAGGAAATTCAGGGCCGTCGAACTCGCTGAGCCATAATGCACCATCATGGCCAAAAACGCGAAAGGCCCGGACGCGATGTCCGGGCCTTTCGAAGCGTTGTCGACCAACACTGGAGTGTGGTCCGTCCTCAGAGGATCCCAGACCGGAGGACCCGCTGGATCGCGTGGATGACCGCCCCGAATCGCGCCTCGATCAGGTCCCGCGGTACGTCGGCATCGTGCTGAATCGCCAGCGGATGCGTGAAGCGGTAGCTCGCATCGAAGATGTAGGCGATCGCCCGCTCCCGGTCCCGGGCCGAAAAGATGCCCGAGGTGATTCCCTCTTCGACCACCCGCTCGACGAGGCTCCGCAAACGGACCCGGTGCCGCCGGGCGATCGGCCGGGCCGACACCGTGGCGTCGAGATGGACCGCAAACAGGTTCGGCTCGTCGAACAGCGCGTCGCGCTGCACCGTGGCCAGGGCGGTGAGCAGCCGCTCGATCTTGTCGTCGGCCGGGTCGGGTGCGTCGGCGATGCCGGCGAGTCGGGCTTCGACCTCGCGCAGCCAGCGCCCTGCCACCGCGTCGAGGAGCGCGTCCTTCGACGGGAAGTAGCGGTAGACGTTGGCGTGCGTCATGCCGGCTTCCGCCGCCACGGCCACCACCGTCACGCGCTTGGGCCCAAGGCGGGAGAGGTGTTCGGTGGCGATGCCGAGCAGCCGCACATCGGCCGCGACCGGCGCGCGGGGACGCGACGGGGTTGCCACCTCGCCGGTGTCGCGAAGCGCGTCACTGGCGGTCGTGTCGCTTGCAGGAATCTTGGTCTTTGCGCTGAGCGCCTCGTCCTTAGCCCCGTCGGATTCTGGCTTAAGGAACGGAAGCGGAAGGCGGGAGGTGGACAGGTGGTAGGGCGAGACGGACCCCCATCAGACCGGCGAAAGCGTCCCGGCGCTTCGCGTTGACGTTACGGCTTCCCCCCGGGAGCCCGTTGACTTAGCGGATTGGTACCGCTTGCACAGGGTATGGGTCAGTTCGGCTTGAGAACGCAACAAAATTTTCTTGGTTATCACCGCCTCTAGAAGCGGTCCTTCCACGCACGCAGTGCCACAAACACCGCTTCCGGATCTGTGCCGGCTCCGAGTTCAACTGATCTAGCCAGGGCAGGCAGGCTGCTGCGCAGGAACGGATTGGTCGCGCGCTCCGCGCCCATGGTCGAGGGAATCAGGAAGCGTCCTTCGGCCTTCGCACGGTCTGCCTCCACTTTGCGCGCCATCAGGTCGCGATTCTCCGGGTCCGCCGCCAGTGCGAATCGGGCATTCGACAAGACGTAATCGTGGCCGCTGAAGACGCGGGTCTCGTCGGGCAGTTGCTCGAACCGGCGCAGGGAGCGCCACAAGGTCTCGGGCGGGCTCTCCATCACTCGGCCGCAGCCGAGGGTGAACAGCGTGTCGCCGGAGCAGACGACGCCGGCCTCGGCGAACCAGTAGGTGACGTGGTCGGCGCAATGGCCGGGGGTCTCCCAGACCTGGGCCTTCAGCCCGCCGACCTGCACCGTGTCGCCCTCGCGGACCGTGATGTCCACATCCGGCACCGCGCCGCCCGCCTTGGCGGGGGCCACCACCCGGGCTCCGGTCGCCCGCTTCACCGCCGGGATGCCCTCGATGTGATCGCCGTGCCGGTGGGTGACGAGGATGTCGGTCAGGCGCCAGCCGGTCTCGTCGAGGGCCTTCAGGACCGGGCCGGCCTCCGGCACGTCGATCGCCGCGCAGGCGCCGGTGGCCGGATCTCGGATCAGGACCCCGATATTGTCGCTGCGGCACAGGAAGGTTCGGATCTCGGTCTCGGCAGCCATCGGATTCCCTCTCCCGGGGCTGCGACACTGCACCGGCGCGTCGCAGCGCGAAACGTCAGCCGTGAACCGGCGGCGATCGAGCGGGTTCCTTCGCCGGGGGGGATCGATGGCGCTTGCGGCGCGCATCGCGTCTCACCATTGAGGTTGATCATTGTCCCGGGCTCGGTGTCCTGTTCGTCCATGCGTCTCGACGTCAACGGCCTGCGCGCCTTCTATGCCAGCCCCCTGGGGGCCGAGACGCACCGCGTCGTCGCCCGCGCCCTTCACGGGTTCCTGGGTTCGGTCTCGGGCCTGCGGGTCCTCGGACTGGGCTACGCGACACCGTATCTCGGGCCGATCCACTGCATCGCCGAGCGCACTCTGGCGTTCATGCCGGCGACGCAAGGGGTGGTGAACTGGCCCGGCACCGGCCGGTCCTGCACGGCTTTGGCCGACCCGACCATGATGCCGCTGCCCGAGGCCGCCATCGACCGGGTCGTCCTGGTCCACGCGCTCGAATCGGTGGAGAGCCCGACGGAACTGCTGCAGGAGGTCTGGCGCACCCTCACCCCGGGCGGCCGGATGATCCTGGTGGTGCCGAACCGGCGCGGCGTCTGGGCCCGGCGCGAGGCGACGCCGTTCGGCCACGGCCAGCCCTACAGCCGCTCGCAGCTCGGCCGGTTGATGCGGGACACGCTGTTCTCGCCCGAGGGCTGGGCCGAGACCCTGTACATGCCGCCGGTGCGCTCGCGGCTGATGCTGCGCACCGGTCCCGCCTGGGAGCGGCTTGGCTCAGGCTTGGCCCTGCCCTTCGCCGGCCTGCACGTGGTCCACGCGACCAAGCAGCTCTACCGACCGATCGCGGTCCAGCAGGTGCGCCGCGCCCGCCGCCTCGCCCCCGCGCGGGTGCTGGTGCCCGCGCCGTCGCCGGGCTGAAGAGCGATAGGCTGGTCGTCGGAGGCCTGTTGGGCTAGGCGGCGGCCCTGATGAGCATCGATTTCACAATCCAGCAGTTCCTGCTCGCCTTCTCGGGCCTGATCGCGATCGTGAACCCGATCGGCGGGGCCTTCATCTTCGCGCAGGTGACCACCGCCTACAGCCATGCCGAGCGGGTGCTGCTGTCGCGCAAGATCGGCGTCTACGCCGCCCTGGTGATGCTCGGCGCCCTCTGGGCCGGCACACCGATCCTCAACTTCTTCGGAGTGACCCTGGCGGCCCTGCGGATCGCGGGCGGACTGGTGGTGATGTCCTCGGCCTGGACCCAGCTCAACCGCCCCGAGGCGCGCGAGGCCCGCAAGCAGGCCGAAGCGTCCGGCTCGAAGGACCGCGGGGCGACGACCCTGATCGAGGCGAGCCGCGACCCGGCGCCGGCGCCGTTGGCCGAGATCGCGTTCTTCCCGCTGACCCTGCCGTTCACCACCGGGCCCGGCACCATCGCGGTGGCGATCAGCTTGGGCGCGAACCGGCCCGCCGCCTACGCGGACCGGTTCGGCTTCTATCTCGGCGTCACCTTGGCGGCTCTCGTCGTGGCGCTCGCGGTGGCGCTGATCTACGCCTCGGCCGACCGGGTGGTGGCGTTGATCGGCCCGGCCCGGGCGCGGGTGACCGGCCGCCTGTTCGCGTTCCTGCTGCTCTGCGTCGGGACCCAGATCCTGATCACCGGCCTGACCGACGTGTTCGCGCCGCTCCTCGCAGCGCGCTGATCCGCGCCTCAGATCACCGGCAGGGTGTCGAGCCCGCCGAACAGGGCCGCGTGGCCCGCGTAGTAGAGGAAGAGGAAGAGCGCCAGGGCGGCCCCGTACCAGGCCGGCGCCAGCACCACGTGGCGGGCCCGGACCGCGATCCGGACATCGTCGGCGGCGATTGCCATCAGCACCACGATGATCCCGGAATGCCCGATCGCATCGACCTTGCCGAACTCGAACACCGCCGAGACGAAGATCGCGGCCAAAATGATCGCCGATGCGCGCCGCACCAGCGGGGTCCAGAGCAGCGCGAAGGCCAGGGTGAACTCGATGACGCCGGCTGCCTGCATGAACAGTTCCGGGGTGGCGCCGAGCGTCATCTGCGGCTTGGCAGCGATTAGCGGCGCAGTCCATTCCGGATAGGCCCACTTCTCGATCGACGCCCACATCAGCGTGATGGCGGCGGTCCAGCGCACGATGTCGAGCGGGCGCACGCCGAAGGGCGAGAGGTCCAGGCCGCGGCAGATCAGGTAGACGGCCACGCCCAGGAAGATCGGGTAGTCGGCCAAGTGGAAGACGCCGTATTGCGCCGTGGCGAAGCTGAACAGGAAGACGATGCCCAGGCCGGTGAGCGGCATGGTTCGGCGCCAGATCAGGCCGGCGGCCAGCGCGAGCTGGAACCACGGGATCCAGGCGACGTCGGTCTTGAGTTCGGGGGTGAGGATGATGCCACCGAGTTCCCAGAGCGAGACGAAGAAGAAACCCAGCGTGGCGCGGACCAGCAGCTCGGTGTCGGTCCGGACCCGGGAGGTCACACGATCCAGCGCGTTGAGCAGGGCGCCGCCCAGCGGCGTGCCCTCGGCCAGGCACCCGAACATCAGGCACACCAGAGCCAGGACGGTGAGTCCCTCGAAGTTGGCGCACAGCACCTGCTCGAGGCCCTGGGGCTGCCCGGCGACGTCGTAGGCGCAGAACCATTTGACGTGGGCCTGGGCCTCGCCGGTGGCCGCGAGGCTCGCGGCTCCGGCGGCGGTGAGAGCGTATCCGGCTGACGTGCGCTTTGTCTTGATTGGTAGCATCGGAGCCTCACCGGTGCATGTCGACACCGTGGTTACCGCTCTATTTAGATAGGTTAATAGGCTTCTCGCCAATGGTTTATTAACGAATATGAGTGGAAGGTTAACGCTGTGGATTTCAAGCGTTGCCGAGCCGCGCGCCGGTCCCGCGATGGCCTGATCCCGGATCCGGAAACGGCAAGCCATCCGCTGTCCTGAGCCTCACCGGCAACCGCAATCGTGTTTCGAGACGGGATCTGAGGACGCGCCGCCAGCGGTGGCGTCCCAATACGCCTCGATGACCAAGATGTATCATCTGAGCATTTGGCGGTATTTAGCCTTAGATCCCGCGTATATTGATGTGCGCTAGATGTATATATTTGAATATATATGTATTTAAAATCGGAGATGATGGAATTTTATCGAAGAAAGAGACATTTTTTGCGAACGGAGTCTGAGAAATTGCGATCATACGTACGGATAAGCTGTCAACAGTTCGGATTATAGGCTTGCCTCTGTCGCCGCGCTGGGCGAACTCTCGCTCCTGCGCGACGCTGGCCAGACGACGAACTGACGCGGTCCCGCCGCGGCACCGGGCCGGCAACGGAGTGCGAGGCGTGACGAGGGCAAACATTTCGGGTCCCGACCTGTACGGCGCTATGCCACGGCGGGGCCACATCCGGTTCCGCAATCCCGCGTCCACTGCGCCACTGTGCGGGGATCGCCGGCCATCGGGCGGTGGGCGAGCGATCGGCCGATGCCTGGGCGGGCGTCCGGCTTGAGCGTGCCCGGCCCAAGCGCCCAAAATCGCGGCCCCGCTCTCCCGCCGTCGCGAGGCCCGTTCACCGCGTCCCGGTCGGCGAT
Source organism: Methylobacterium sp. AC315 (assembly GCF_979253755.1). NCBI lineage: Bacteria > Pseudomonadati > Pseudomonadota > Alphaproteobacteria > Hyphomicrobiales > Methylobacteriaceae > Methylobacterium > Methylobacterium sp. AC315. The sequence goes on along the minus strand of NZ_CEEDEA010000001.1, from coordinate 186,699 downwards.
CGACCGTGCGCAGACAGGCGGCCCGGCTGCCCGCCGGACGAGCCCGGATCGACGATACCGACCCTGAAACCCCTGCAGGACCGTCCCGGCCCGGCGCAGCAGCGCCCGCGCGGACGCCGACCTGCGCCCTTCAACCCGAGGAGACTTTCATGACCGACGTCACGCAGCTCAAGGTTCCGGCCTGGTACACCCCGTCCGAGCTTCAGGACATCCAGCAGGATCTGCTCGGCCCAGGCAACACCAAGGTCCTGATCCTGTGCCTGGGCGGCAAGGGCGGCGTCGGCAAGACGACCATCGCGTTGCAGATCGCGGATCTCTGTGCCGAGGTCGGGCCGGTCCTTGCGGTCGACACCGACCCGGCCAACCGGCACTTCCACACGGCGCTGATGCGTGAGACCGACCCGGGCAGCCAGAGCTTCATGCCGCGCCGTCCGGGCGTGTCCTGCTTCCGGCAGCGCCTGCGGGCCGAGGATTCCACCGGCCGCGTCGATCCGACCCTGGTCCAGGACCTGATCGAGCGCGTGTCGGACGCCGCCGAGCGCTTCGTCGTGGTCGACTTCCCAGCGGGCGACACCGAGACGACCCGGCGCAGCACCGAGATCATCGTCGAGAGTTGCCGCGAGGAGAAGATCCGCCTCTGCGTGGTCGTGGCCGCCGGTGCCGTCGATCCCACCGCCCTCGACGTGCTCCGGGAACTCCGTCCGCTGCTGCTCGAATGCGACCGGGCGATCCTCGCCAAGAACACCGCCCAGGCGACCAACTTCGATTATCTGGAAGCCTCCGACGTGGTGCGGCAGCTGCGGGCGCAACCGAACTTCCGCGCCACCGAGATCGAGCGGATCGGCGAGCGCCTGATCGAGGCGCTGCGGATCCAGCACACGACTTGGCTGGAACTGGCGACGACCGCGCCGATGCGCCTGCGCGTCGAGGGCCGGCGCCTGCGGCGCAACTTCCACACGGCCTGGCGCGAGGCCTTCCGTCCGTGAACAACCTCGAGCGGTTCTACCGGACGGTCCACGGCCGGGAGCTGCTGCCCTGGGAGCGGCAGCTCGCCGTGCGCGTCGCGGCCGCCCTCAACACCACCACAGACGACGATTTCGTCGTCCACCTGCTGCTGCTCTACAACGCCACCCACGTCATCAGCGAGATGCACAACGAGTTGGTCGCCGCGCGGGACGCCTTGTTCCAGGGCAACCGGGACCTCGCCTTGGACCTGTCGGTCGAAGTACGGCGCAACACCCGCACGGTCTACGTCCTGCTCGGCGTGCTGGCGGCGAGCCTGCTGGGCAGCGTGTGGATCATCGTCAGCCTCGCGAACCTCTCCCATCGCTACGCGGTCATCGAGGCTCGCGTCGGCGTCGCGCCGGAAGCGACCGAGCGGCGCGCGATCGGAGCGCCGCAGCCGGGGCTGGCGCGCTGACGGTCGCCGTCGCGAGCCTATCGGGGCTCGGTGTCGGGCGGCAGACAACGCGATGCGTGTCCGCGGCTTGGGTGTTGCCGTCGTGCCAAACCAACCCGCTCGTCGTTCCGGGCTCGCCTGCGGCGCCCTGGAATGACGCGGTGATCTGCGCTGCCGCCGTCACGGTGCCGGGGCCGCGGTGGTGAATGATGCCGTCGTCAGGTCGGGGGCCGCCTCGGTCGAGAGCGTCTTGAGGAACGCCAGCAGGTCCGCGCGTTCCGTCGCGCTGAGATGGAGCGGCTTGATCGCCCGGGAGCGGCTCGGGCGCTCGATCCCACCGCGGTCGTAGAGATCGATCACCGCCTCCAGGGTCGCCAACGAGCCGTCGTGCATGTAGGGGGCCCGGCGGCCGATCTCCCGCAGGGTCGGGGTCTTGAAGGCATAGCGCAGGGCGACCGATGTGGGCTTGAAGCGGCCCCGGCCGATATCGTTGCCGGTGCCGACTCCGATGTCGTGGAACGAGTTGTCGGTGAACGACCAGCCGGAATGGCAGCCGGCACAATCGGCCCGGCCGTTGAACAGGTCGAAGCCGCGCTTAGCCGGCTCGCCAATGGCGGCCTCGTCGCCGGCGATCCAGCGGTCGAACGGGCTCGTCCCGGTCACGATCAGGCGCTCGAACGTCGCCAGCGCCGCCTCCAGCCGGTCCCGGGTGATGGCGGGATCGTTGAATGCGGTGGCGAAGGCGACCGCGTAGCTCGAGTCGGCGGACAGCCGGGCGAGCGCATCGGCCATCGGCAGGTTCATGTTGGACGGCGAGATCATTGGCATCGCCGCGACGGATTCGAGGGTCTTGAACTTTCCGTCCCAGCCCATCGGGCCGTCCTGCCAGGCGATGTTGATCAGCGTCGGCGTGCGCAGGTCCATGTCGCCCTGCATCCGCGTCGCGGCGCGGGCGCGCCCGTCACCCCAGCCGAGATCGGGGAGATGACAGGTGGCGCAGGCCCGGGTGCCATCGCCGGACAGGATCGGATCGAAGAACAGGCGCCGGCCCAGGTCGGCCTTGGCGGCCGAGTAGGGGTTCTCGTCCGGGAACGGGATCTCGGCAGGCGGCCGATAGGTCTCGCGCCAGCCGGCCCGGCGCGGATCAGCACCGCCGCCGAGTCCAGCCGTCACACCCACCAAACCGAGAAGCCCCGCGATCGCGGCGCCGACCTTCCAAGCCATCACCGACCTCACTGGCCAGCATTAGGCCGGTATTCGTTGATGACCGATGAATCTTCGTATGAAGACTGACATTGGTGACCGTATTAGCCCGCACATAATGTCGCGTCCCGGCGCCTCTGATCGTCGGCAACGCTGAGGCGGCACTTCACTCCAGGCGGATGGAGACGCTGTCGCTCGCTCCGGTGGCGTCGAGAACCGAGATCCGCGCGAATCCGGCGCCGTTCGGGACCCACGCGGCCTGCCGGCGGGGTGTCTGGGCCACCGGCTGGCCGTCGACCAGCCAGGTCAGCGGCGGGACGCCGCCGAGGGCCTTGAGGGCGAGGCTGGGACCTCCGTCCCCATGCCCGACCGGATCGGCCGCGAGGCCAAGATCGATCCGGGCCCCGTCCGGGGGATAGGCGATCTTGAGGGAGGGGCCGGCCGTCTCCGCCCCGTCGCGGCGCAGGCGCCGGAGCGGCGGCGGCAAGCCGCCGGCCTCGGTGGCGCTCAGGGCGTTGCGGGGCTGTGGGACCGGCTCTGGCTCGATCCCGAGGCGCGCGAAGGCATCGAACAGGATCGGGGCCGCGGCCACCCGCCCGACGAGGCCGGGGACCGCGGCACCGTCGGGCCGCCCGATCCAGACCGCCACGGTGACGTGCCGGTCGAACCCCGCCGCCCAGGCGTCGCGATAGCCGAACGACGTGCCGGTCTTGTAGGCGATGCGGCTCGACAGCGCGTTCTCCGGCGGCGGCGTCCCGCGCAGGATGTCGGCGACGTACCACGCCGCGACCGGCTCCGTGACCCGGCGCTCCGTGCCCGCTCCGGCGGCTCCCCCGGCCCGGCGCAGGATGTCGGGCACTCCGCCGCCCCGGGCGAGGCCGGCATAGAGCCGGGCGAGGTCGGTGAGCGTGATGCCGAGGCCGCCCAGCGCCACCGGCAGGCCCGGGGCGGCCTCGCGGGGCAGCTGGATCCCGGCGCCGGCCGCCCGCAGCCGGGCGATGAAGCGTGCGGGCCCAACAGCCTCCATCAGCGCCACCGCGGGCACGTTCAGCGAGAGCTGCAGGGCGCGCCGCGCCGTGACCGTGCCCTGGAAGGTCAGGTCGAAGTTCTCGGGCGCATAGCTCGCGGAGAACCGGGCCGGGCGGTCTTCCAGCAACGTCTCGGGATGAGCGAGGCCGTCCTCGAAGGCCATGGCGTAGATGAACGGCTTCAGTGCCGAGCCCGGCGAGCGCACCGCCAGCGTCATATCGATCGCGCCCCGACGGCTCGGATCCAGGTAGCCGGGGCTGCCGACCTGGGCCAGCACGCGGCCGTCGCGGTTGTCCAGCACGACGATGGCCGCCGAGAGGGCCGGTCCGGTCGCGGCGGCACGCTCGGCGGCCAGGTCCTCGAGGCGCGCCTGCAGCCGCCCGTCGATGGACAGGCGGATCACCGCCGTCCCGGGCTCGGCCGCGACCGCCTCCTCGGCGGCGTGGGCGGCCAGCATCGGGAACGGCTTCCGCCCGGTCGGGACCGGCTCGGCCTTGGCGGCAGCGGCCTCGGCCACGCTGATCAGCCCGCGCCCGGCCACCCGATCGAGCACCCTGTCGCGGGCGGCCCGGGCGCGGCCCGGGAAGCGGTCCGGCCGGCGGGTCTCTGGGGATTGCGGCAGGGCGACGAGCAAGGCCGCCTGCGCCGCCGTCAGCCGCGCCGGCTCGCGCCCGAAATAGGCCAGGCTCGCCGCCCGGACGCCCTCGAGCGGGCCACCATAGGGGGCGAGCGCCAGGTAGAGGTCGAGCAACGCGGCCTTGCCGAGCTGCCGCTCCAGCGTCACAGCCCGCGCCATCTGACGGACCTTGGCCTCCAGCGAGCGCCCGTGGCGCGGCTCGACCAGGCGGGCGACCTGCATCGACAGGGTCGAGCCGCCCGACAGGATCCGGCCATGCCCCAGCCATTGACCGGCGGCGCGCAGGATCGCCATCGGGTCGACGCCGGGATGGGTCTCGAAGCGCCGATCCTCGTAGGCCAGCAGCATCGCCCGGTAGCGCGGATCGACGGTCGCCGCTCTGGCCGGAAGCCGCCAGCGGCCGTCCGCGGTGGCGAAGGGGCGCAGCAGCGTGTCGGACCGGTCGAGCACCACGGTCGAGCGCGCTGAGGCCGCCGCCAGGTCGAGGGGCGGCAGCGAAGCGGCGTAGCACCAGACCAGCCCGGCGCCGGCCAAGACCAGCACGACCAGAAGTGCCGCCATCGCGCGGCCCGCGCGGGCCGCGCGGCGAAGCCTGGACGCGGCGGCCGCGCCGGGATCAGGCCCATGGTGCGGCACGCATCCTCCAGATCCCGGGTCTGCCAGGGCGCACAGATTCAACGATCCGCCGCGGCAGGCAAGGCCCGGGGCGGCGGTTCAGCCGATGCCGACGCCGCGCAGGTCCGGGAAAGCCGGCCGGCTCGCCTGGGCCAGGTGGATCGGGAACGGCACGACGTTGGACGACAGCATTGCAGGCGCGATCTCGGCGCTCGGCGGCGCGGGCTTGCGCGCCTTGCCGGGCTTCGCCCAGCGTTCGAGACGCTTGAAGTAGGCCCGCCGAGTCAGCCAGATCGGAAATCGCCTGCCCTTTTGCATGATCAACCCCTCGTCGACACACGCGCGAATCGCGGAATTCAGTCCCTGAATCTCGATCACTCAAGATTGATCGAATCATGACTGTATTCGTGATACCATGCTAACGCGATGCCGCCCGCATCCCCCGTTTGGGGGACGCGCGGGGGTGGGATGGGACGGCCGGTCAGGCTGCCGCCGTTTCTTTCGCCCGCTCGTGCGCAAGCTTGACCACCGAGACTTGGTCGACCTTGCCGCTGCCCAGCATCGGGATCGCGTCCAGCACCACCACCTCGGCGGGGATCGCCACGTCGGAGGCGCCGCGCTCCTTGGCGAAGCTCTGGTAGGCGGGACGCGTCGCGCCCTTCTCCTGCGTGAACAGCACCAGCCGCTCGCCCTTGCGCGCGTCCGGCACCGCCGCGACCGCGCTCGGCTGGCTCGGCCAGAGCTCGGCCGCGAGCGCCTCGATGCCGGCGAGCGACACCATCTCGCCGGCGATCTTGGCGAAGCGCTTGGCCCGGCCCTTGATCGTCACGAAGCCCATGGCGTCGATCGCTACGATGTCGCCGGTGTCGTGCCAGCCACCCGGCGGCGGCTCCAGGACGCCGGGCTTCTCCGCCCGCAGGTAGCCCAGCATGATGTTGGGGCCTCGCACCGACAGGCGGCCGGCATCGTCGATCCCGGGCACCGGCTCGAGGCGGGTCTCGATCCCGGGCAGGATCCGCCCGACCGTACCGAAGCGGTTGAACATCGGCGTGTTCAGCGCGACGACGGGTCCGCACTCGGTGACGCCGTAGCCCTCCAGGATCCGCAGCCCGAACTTCTCGCCCCAGGTCTTGCGGGTCGTTTCCTTCACGGCCTCGGCCCCGGCCACGACGTAGCGGAGCGAGCGCAGGTCGTAGGCGTGCGCGGCCCGGGCGTAGCCGGCGAGGAACGTGTCGGTGCCGAACAGGACCGTGCTGTTGGAGCCGTAGATCAGCTCCGGGACGATCCGGTAGTGCAGCGGCGACGGGTACAGGTAGACCGGCACCCCCGAGACCAGCGGCAGGACCAGCCCGGCGGTCAGCCCGAAGGCGTGGAACACCGGGAGTACGTTGAAGACCTTATCGGTCGGGCCGAAATCGATCCGGGCCGCAACCTGGGCCACGTTGGCGAGCATGCAGCGGTTGGCCAGCACCACGCCCTTGGGCGTACCCTCGCTGCCCGAGGTGAACAGCACCGCGGCCGGATCCTCGCCCGTGCGCCGCACCAGGGGTTTGCGCCCGGCCAGCAGGGCGCGGATCTTGTCCGGCGTCGTGACGGTGGCGCGCACGTCCTCCAGGTAGATCAGCTCGACCTGTCCCTTGATCGCTTCGATCAGGGTGCCGAGCCGTCCCTTCTCGATGAAGGCCCGGGAGGTCAGGATCTTGTCGACCTGCGCCGCCCGGCATGCCGAGAGCACGTTGGCCGCGCCGGCGGAGAAATTGATCATCGCCGGCACCCGGCCCGCCGATGCCAGGCCGAACAGGGTTACGGCTGCGCCGTTGGCGTTGGGCAGCATCACGCCGATCCGGCCGCCTTCCGGGGCGAGCGGCATCAGCTTGCGGCCGAGCACGTTCGCGCCGAGGACGAGGCGGCTGTAGGACAGGCGGCCCGTGACCGGATCCTCGACGGCGGTGCGGCGCCAGCCGTGGCGGTCCCCGGCCTCGATCAGCGCTGCCATCAGGCCCCGGTCGGTGTCGGCCGTGCGGAACAGCAGGTCGGACATGATGCCGTAGAGGGCTGCCCCGGCCGCCTGACGCCGGGCCTTGCCGCGCAGCGCCGGATCCACGGCGAGCCGCACCGGCGGCATTAGCGTCACGGTCACCTTGGGCCACCAGCGATGGCGGACCTGCCCGCGGGACAGGCGCGAGAACGCGGTACGCTCCAACCCGTCGATCTTCACCGGCACCACCATGGCGCCCGACTTGTCGGCGATCAGCCCGGCGCCGTCGTAGACCTTCATCAGGCTGCCGGTGACGGTGAGCCGTCCCTCGGGGAAGATGATCAGGGTCTCGCCATTCTTGACCGCGTTGATCAGCGTCCGCGTGGCGAGCGGCCGGGTCGGGTCGAGGGGCATCGCCCTTGTGACCCGCAGGAACGGCCGCACCCACCAGCGCTGCGCGATTCCGCTGTCGACCGCGAAGACCGGCTCCTGGTCGAGCAGCGACAGCGCCAGCGGCGCGTCGAGGAACGAGACGTGGTTGAGCGCCAGGATGCAGTTCGGCCCGGCCGCCGCGACGTTGTCGAGTCCGCGGACCTCGAGCCGATAGAAGGCCCGGAACAGGATCGAGAGCGCGTCGCGGAACGGGCTGGTCGGCAGGGTCGCAAACACCACGGCGCCGACGATCAGGTTCAGCACCGCCACGACCGCGAGCAGGCTGGCGATCGACAGGCCCGCGCCCTGCAGGGCCGCCAGCGCCAGGGTGCCGGCCACCATGAACGCCGCGGTCACGACGTTGACCGCCCCGATGATCCGGGCCCGCATCGCCTTCTCGGTCCAGGCCTGCACGGCCGCGAAGGACGGGACGATGTAGAGGCCCCCCGACATGGCGAGGCCGAGGAACCCGATGGCGGTGCGCAGGCCGTCGCCGGTCCGCAGGAAGTCCAACGGTCCGATCGCCGCCGTGGACGGCGGCGGAAGATGTCCGATCGTCCAGGCGAGGTCGAGGCCGAACAGGCCCATCAGAACCGCCCCGACCGGCGTCGGCAGAAGCACGATCCGGCCGCTGGCGAGCCACGAGGCGAGCCCCGATCCCACCGCGATGCCGACGGAGAACAGTGCCAGCAGCAGGGTGATCACGGTCTCGGTGCCGTTGAAGGCGTCGCGCACCAGGACCGGCAGGAGCGACAGCACCACGACGCCGACCAGCCAGAACCAGCTCACCGTCAGGGAGCCGCGCCACAGGCGCGTGTCGGCCCAGAGGTCGCGCAGCAGCGAGGCGGTCGAGCGCGCCACGTTGCGATCGACGTGCAGGTCCGGCGCCCCCTCCCCGGTCGGCGGGATCATCCGGGCCGAGAGCCAGCACAGGACCGCGAAGCCCATCACCAGGGCACCGAACACGAGGCCGGAGCCGCCCATCGCCGAGGCCGCGCCGGCCGCGATCGTACCCAGCAGGATCGCCAGGAAGGTCGCGGCCTCGACCAGCGCGTTGCCGGCCGGCAGCTCCTCGCGGCGCAGATGGTCCGGCAGGATCCCGTACTTGATCGGCCCGAACAGGGCCGCGATCGTCCCGAACAGGCCCAGCGCCACGAACAGCACCGGGACCGAATGCAGCAGGAAGCCGATCACCGCGGTGCCGGCGGCGAAGATCTCGGCGAACTTGAGCCGCCGGGCCATCAGCGCCTTGTCGTACCGGTCGGCCCATTGCCCGCCGAGGCCCGACAGGATGAAGAACGGCCCGATGAACACCGCGCTCGCCAAGGTGACGAGGACACCGGCATGGGCATCCGCCTGTCCGCCGATCCCGAACAGGATCAGGAACGCCAGCGCGTTCTTGAGGAAATTGTCGTTGAACGCCGAGAAGAACTGGCACCAGAACAGCGGCGCGAAGCGCCGGGCACTCATCAGGGAACGGAACATGGCGATCTCTCGGTTCCGAACCTGACTGGCCCACTCGATGCGTCGAGGTCAAATCGGACCTGCGTGACGCGGTGGTTGTGGGGTCGCCATACACCGGTTTGCGCGTCATCCCGACAGTTTCGTCCTCGAGAGCGCGAGGAATCGTGCCGGTGCTGCGTCAAGGTTGGGAGATCGCCCGCTGCCTCAGCGCGCTTTGCTTGCAAAGACGGAGCGGGGCTTCAGTGCAGGTGACCCAATCCGACCGATGACGGGGTCAAGCTTTGCAAGCCGGCTCCGGTTCGGTCTTGATATCTCATCGGGTCGATGCAGGCGCACGAGGCCAGCCAACATCCGAGCCCGATTGCTGTCGCGATTCGGGTCAAGCTTTCCGGACGATCCGGCCATGCCTGTCTGCGAGCTTGCCGACTTGGCGCTCAATGGCGCTCCGCAGGGAGGCGCCGAGATCGTAGGACCAGGCGATGTAAGTTCCGATGGCCGCGCTCACGACCATCACGGCGCTGGCAGCGCAGAACGGCACCAGCAGCAGCAAGGTCAGGACCAGGCCGACCGACATCCGCTCACCCAGCGAGGCTTGCGGCCAGGGATCGATCGGCAGGGAGAACCGTCGTCCGTAGCGCATGGCTGCGATCCTTTGGCCGGCTGCACGCCGAGAGCGCGCGACTACGCAGGATCAACAGCGCTCGTCGGCGGACGTTGCGCGCCGGGTTCCAAAAAGACCGGTGGCCGTGACGTTCCGGCACGGCGGTGCGGCGCAACCGTGGGCGTCGGCACCCGTTGCCGCTGCGATTTTCTCCACTCAGGCGAGGCCAGGATGGCACGGGTTGCAGTCGTTACCGGAGGGACCGCCGGAATCGGGCTCGCGACCGCGCATCGCTTCGCCGCCGGCGGATGGTCGGTGGCGGTGGTGGCGCGCGATCCCGGGCGGCTCGCCGCCGCCGAGCGGGCGCTCGCTGCCTACGGCCAGCCGGTCCTGGCGATCGCGGCGGACGTCGCCGATGCCGAGGCCGTCGATGCGGCCGCAGCCCGGATCGAGGCCGAGCTCGGCCCGATCCGGGCCTGGGTGAACAACGCCATGGCGACCGTGGTGAACCCGGCCGACCAGATCACGCCGGATGAGTACCGGCGGGTCACCGAGACCACCTACCTGAGCCAGGTTTACGGTACGCTCGCGGCGCTTCGCTACATGAAGCGGCGCAACCGCGGCGCGATCATCCAGGTCTCCTCGGGTCTGGCGATCCGGGCGGCGCCGCTCCAGGCGCCCTATTGTGCGGCCAAGTTCGCCGTCTCCGGCTTCACCGACGCCCTGCGCTGCGAACTGCTCCACGACAACGTCGCCGTGAGCCTCAGCGTGGTCTACCTGCCGGCCGTCAACACGCCGCAGTTCAACTGGGCGCGCAACCGTACCGGCCACCGCCAGTATGCCCCGGATCCGGTGTTCGATCCGCGGCTCTGCGCGGAGGCGATCGTATACGCCGCCGAGCACCCGCGCCGGGAAGTCTGGGTCGGGCGCTCGTCGATGATGATGGCTGCCGCCCAGGCGCTCGCCCCCGCGCTGGCGGACCGCAAGGCGGCCACGATGTGGTCGGCGCAGCTGTCCGACACGACGATCCCGGACATGGCGGGCAACCTGTTCGACCCGGTGCCCGGCGATGTCGGCATCGATGGGCGGTTCAACGATCGGATGAAATCGACCCGCAGCGAGTTCGTCACCAGCCGCACCCGCGACGCGGTGGTGGGCGGCTTGGCCGGGCTCGCGCTGCTGGGTCTCGCCGGCGCCGCCGTGGCGGCCTCCCGCTCGCGGCGCGCTGCGCTACCTGACCGGACCCACTAGACACGTCCTGGTTTCAAAAGGTCTGAGACCTTTTGCAGGTCCAGGGCGTACCCCTGGTGTCGGGCTTCGCCCGATGCTTCGGGCGGTTCCACCCCCGAAGCCGGCCAAAGGGCTGAGCCCTTTGGGAATCCGGGACCATTCGCCAGGAGAGGCTCGAGACGATGCCCGGCTATCTGCCCTTCGCGGGCGCCCTGAACCTGCCCGCCTACACCTGCGACAATTGCGGGTTCTGGCAGCGCCATTTCGAGGCGCCCCCGTCCTGCCCGATGTGCCTCGACGCCCGCCACGTGGTGCCGCAGGACGGCTGGCGATTCCGCACGACGCGGGAGGCGCAGGATGCCTTTCCCTGCCACTGGCAGGAACTGGAGCCTGGCGTGTGGCGGTTCTGGAACGAGCCCGTCTCCGGCATCGGCCCCTCGGCCTACCTGATCCGCACCGAGAACGGGAATATGGGCTTCGAGGGCTGCCCGGTTTTCAGCGAGGCCGCCCTGGACCAGATCGAGACGCTCGGCGGCATGCAGGTGCTCTCGTCCTCACACCCGCATGCCTATGGCGCCCTCGTGCAACTGCAGGACCGGTTCGACCCCGAGTTGTGCTTGCCCGCGGCCGACTTCACCTGGAGCGCGGCGCTGCAGGTGAGCTGGCCCTACGACGACGTCCTGGAGCCGCTGCCGGGCCTGGAACTGCACCGCACCGCCGGCCATTTCGACGGCCACGCCGTCCTGTTCGACCGGGCCCGAAAGATCTGTTTCTGCGGCGACGCGCTGAAGTTCGAGCTCGACCCCGCCGACCCGCGCCGGGCCACGACGATCTCGGCGCACAAGGCCTTCGTCCGCGGCGTGCCGCTCACGCCGAAGGAACTGGAACGCTACCGCGCCGTCTTCGCGCAGTTCGAATTCGATCAGACCTGGACGCCCTTCGAAGCCGCGAAGAATTGCGGACGGCGCGAGGTTCTGGCGCTGATCGACGCGCAATTGGCCGGCCGGCCCCACGCCGCCCCGGTGCCCCTCGAGGGCCTCACGGATCACGACCGATAGAGCGGATCGTTCTCCAAGCGGATCGGCTGGCCATGGGGCGTGGCCGCGGCGGCGCGGAGGAACGCCTCGGCCCGCGCGGCCACGCTGCTGGGATGGGCAACCCCGCGCTGCGCGAGGATCTGTTCCAGGGTCGCGAGCCACGCACCGTAATCGGCGGCCCGCTCGGGCCCGTCGTCCGGCCGGATCTCCCGGCCGATCCGCTCGGCCCATTCGGCCCAGGTGAACAGCCCGGCCTCCTGCAGGGACACCACCAGGGCGAAGACCTGCGCTTCCCAGGGGGCCGCGAAGGCTTTGGGCGATGGGACGCTCACGCCGCCTCCAGGTAGGGTTCGAACGCCGCCACCGTGACGATCCCGCCCGGGTCGCCGCTCTCGCCCCACAATTCCCGAGCCGTGAAGCTGACGGTGTACAACCAAGTCGGGTTCTCGCCCGCGCCGTAGGCGTTGGTATCGGGATACACGAAGGCGCCGTCGATGCGCTCGATCCGGCCCCGCCGCCCGCGGACGTAGCGCGGCAGGCGCGTATGCCCGGTCGGATGGATGTTCCGGGCCAGGACGGCGTCGCCGACCGTGAAGCGGGCGGGCGCGGCGGGGTCGCGGCTGCTCGGGAAGCCGGCCCGGAAGCGGGCCTCCAGCCCGTCCCGGGCGAGCACCCGTGCCACCGGCTTGGCCGGTGCGGAGGCCCGGCCCGCTGTGATTTCCTCCGGCGTGGCGAGGCCTGTGGCGGCGATCTGCTTCTCCAGGGCCGCCAGCCAGATCTCATAGTAGCTCGACGCGAGATAGTGCGCCGGCGGCAGCGACTCGCGGTTGGCACGGCTGCCGTCGAGGTTCCAGGCGCCGGTGTAGCCCATGGCCATCGCCATCGCGAAGACGCGGCGCTCCCATGCGGCGTGAAACACCGGCTCGTCGGGCTCGGGCACCACCGGCCCGAAGCCGTGCGCGCCGCCGAGGTCCTGGGCGCCGTTCATAGGGGCATCTCCGCTGGAAGCAGCCCGGGCAGGCCCGTGCCGATCATCGCATCGCGGGTGACGAGGGCGGCGAGAGCCTCCTCGGAAAGGCCCTCTGTGTCGGCAGGGCGCATTGGCAGGACCATGTAGCGGGTCTCTGCGGTGGAATCCCAAACGGTGATCCGCGTGGTCTCGGGAATGGTAACGCCGAACTCGGCCAGCACGCCGCGCGGATCGATCACCGCCCGCGCTCGATATGGCGGCGCCTTGTACCAGACCGGCGGCAGGCCCAGCACCGGCCACGGATAGCAGGAGCAGAGCGTGCACACGACGAGGTTGTGGGTCTCGGGGGTGTTGGCCACCACCACCATGTGCTCGCCGCCACGACCGCCGATACCAAGCTCGGCGATCGTCGGGGTGGCGTCGGCCAGCAGCCGGGCGCGATAATCGGGATCGACCCAGGCCCGGGCCACCACCCGTGCTCCCGCGTGGGGCCCGACCTTCGTCTCGTAGAGCTCGACCAGGGTGTCGAGGGCGGCGGGCTCGATGTAGCCCTTCTCTGTCAGCAGGGACTCGAGGGCGCGGACTCGCGCCTCGAGCGGCGACAGCTCGCTGCCGTGCGGATGTTCATGGTCGTGGGCGTGGTGGTGGTCGTGGTCGTCCTGGCTCATCCCGCTCTCCTGGCGACCCGCATTCTGCATCGTTGCGCGCCCGGCCGCCACAGGGAGGGTGCGACGACCGTCTTCGGCATTCAGCAAGTCTGCGTAAATTTCCCGATGCTGTCGGGAGCGTTTGGTAACGGTTCAGGATTGCCGAGATACCGGGTTAGAGCCATTCCAGTATACCAAGTCTTCGACCGCAGGGAACGCGCATGATCGATGATGGATCGAACCCCTCGGGCAGCACCCCGCCTCGATACGCAACGATCCTCGGCCAGCATCTCGCCTTGCCGATCCGGGACTATTTCCAGGTCGTCGAGCAGGAGCCGCTGCCACCCCAGCTCGCCGTTCTCATGGAGCGCTTCGAGGCGGCCGTGGCGGCGCACGGCCAGGTCGTGGCGTTCGATTTCCGCAGCGACATCATCAAGGCGCTTCCCGCGCTGCGCACGTTCGCGCTGTCGCTGGTCGGCGACGTCAGCCGGGCCGACGACCTCGTGCAGGAGACCTTCGTGAAGGCCTGGGCCAACCAGGCCCGGTTCCGGCCCGGGACGAACTTCACCGCCTGGCTGTTCACGATCCTGCGCAACCAGTTCTACTCGGAGCTGCGCAAGAACCGGCGCGAGGTCGAGGACGTGGACGGCACCCACGCGAGCCAGATGACCAGCCTGTCCGACCAGGAGGATGCCAGCACTCTCAAGGTCGTCTGGAAGCAGCTCGGGACCCTCCCGGCGGCGCAGCGGCAGGCGCTACTCTTGGTCGGCGCCGAGGGCCACACCTACGAGGAGGCCGCGAGCAAGCTCGGTTGCCAGGTCGGCACCGTGAAGAGCCGCGTCAGCCGGGCGCGGTCGTCTCTGCTCGATACACTCGGCGTCGTGGTGTCGGGCCAGGCGCCGGCTGCCTGAGCGCGCGGGTTCGCTCCGCTTGAGGGGCCGTATCGCGAAGGGCCGTGTCACCATCCGCGCCGACCAAGCGGCGACCCGCCCGGAATGGGCCTGGGTGCTCAGGTCATTGCCAAATTTCATCGTACAGGATCGTTGCGGTTCCATTATCGGGAGCCGCAGATGGCTCCGACATCCCAGGACGACGACGGATCAGCGCAGGGGCGGTGGAAGCACCCCGCGCGTGCTGCGCTTTCCGCCTGCTTCCTCGCCTTCGCTTGCGTGGCGGCGACGTGGTGGCTCGGTCTCCTCGCAGAGGGTCCGGCACGCGTGGCCGGCTGTCTATGTATCGTCGGTGAGATCGGTTTTCTGCACGTGCGGCTCCAGCCGCAGATCCCGACCGTCAGAACGCTTGCGGCCCGGACCGGATGGACTCGGGGTTGCCTCGATAGATTGTGCGCGGCGCCGCTTGGTGCTGCATCGTCAGTTCAGCGCGGTGCGGCCGCGCTGCCCTCACGCTGTCCTGCCGCATGGCGCTCCTCCGCGGAGCCGGAGAGCGATGAGGCGCCGATCGTTCGTGGCCTCACACCGGCGGACGGCGCAGGTGCCAGTCGGTCGCCCGCTGATAGGCTTGGCCGATCCGTAGCGCCGTCGCCTCGTCGTAACCCCGGCAGACGATCTGCAGCGAGAGCGGCAGACCGGCGGCGGTGAAGCCGTCGGGCAGCGCCAGGGCGCAGAGGTCGAGGAGGTTGCCGAAGCGGGTGAACCGGGACGGCAGGTGCGCCTCGTCGACCTCGGCGAGGGCTACGGCGGCGCATTCCGTCGTCGGCGTCAGCAGGGCATCGATCCCGTCGAGGGCGGCGGCGTAGGCGTGCTTCATCGCGGCCCGGCGCTGGAGCGTGCTGAGATACTCCTGGGCCGTAACCTTCGCGCCGGCCAGGATCCGGGCCCGCACGGCGTCGCCAAGCTGCGAGGCCGGGTCTTCCGCGAGGGCGCCGTTGACGAAATAAGCCTCGGCGTTGGTGATGCCGCTCATGGCGACGCATTCGCTGAACCGGAACGGCAGGACGACGTCGACGATCTCGGCTCCCTGCCGAGCCAGCAGATCGAGGGCCGCATCGTAGGCCTGCAGCATGTCGGGGGCGACACCGTCCCGCTCGGCGTCCGGCATGCGCCCGAGCCGAAGGCCGCGCACGCCGCGGTTCAGGATCGACCAGGGCGCGTCCGGGGCGATCCCCCGGGTCGTGGGATCGAGCGGGTCGGGACCCGAGATGGCTTCGTAGAGGAGCGCGGTGTCCTCGACGGTGCGGGCGAGCGGGCCCGGCGTGTCCAGCGTGGTCGACAGCGGCACGATCCCCCAGGTTGAGACGCGTCCAACTGTGACCTTCAGGCCCGTGAGCCCGCAGAAGGAGGCGGGCAGGCGCACCGATCCGCCCGTGTCTGTGCCGATGCCCCAGGGCGCCATCCGGGCCGCCACCGCGACGCCGGTACCGCTGCTCGACCCGCCGGGGGTGCGCGGCGTCTCGAGATCCCAGGGGTTCCAGGGGGTGCCGAGATGCTGGTTGGTGCCCCAGCCGCCATAGGCGAACTCCACCGTGTGGGTCTTGCCCAGCACGATCATGCCCTGTGCGATCAGTCGGCGGGCGATGGTCGCGGTGCGCTCGGCCCGGCGCGCCCGGTGGGCGGCCGAGCCGCCCATGGTGATCCGGCCCTCAAGGTCGATCAAATCCTTGAGCACCACCGGCACGCCGTGGAGCGGTCCAACCGCGTGGCCCGACCGGATCGCCCGTTCGGCGCCCTCGGCAGCCAGGCGTGCATCGGCGGCGAACACCTCCGTGAAGGCCTGGAGTTTGGGCTCCATTTGCTCGATCTGGCCGAGCAGCGCATCGACCGCGTCGACCGGGGACAAGGACTTCGAACCGATGGCCCGGGCGAGTTCGGCCGCGGACGCATCGACGGGATTCAGATCTGCCATCGGGATCACTGCACGCTGACGAGGGTGAGGTCGACGAACCAGGATTGCGGGGAGACGAAGCCGTGAATCTTCTTCGACATCCCGCGTGGGTTGAGGTCATGCACGATGAACAGCCAGGGCGGGTTGTCCACCAGCCGTTCGTGGGCGAGCGCCGTCTGCGCATCGATCACCTTCGCGTCGTCGGTCTCGGCGAGCGCCTTCAGGGCGGCGTCGAACGCATCGTCCTTCCAGTTCGGGAAGTTGAAGCCGCCGGGCGGGAACCGGTCGCCCGCGAAGTAGCGCGCCATCACGCTGGGGTCGGACGAGGGAGAGGAGACGTTGAGGGCCATCGAGCCCTGCAGGCTCGGGGCGTCCGGCAGCGCCCGGCTCGAATTCAGCAGCACCTGCCACTCGACCACGTTGAAGCTCAGCTCGACGTTGCAGGCCTGCTTCAGGTTCTCCTGAAGGTACTCGTTCATCGGCATCGGCAGCATCTGGCCGGAGCCCGAGGACGAGATCATCACCTTGAGGCTGAGCGGCTTCTTCTCCGAGTACCCCGCCTCGGCCAGCAGCGCCTTGCCCTTGGCGGCGTCGAACCCGTAGCGGTTCTTCGGCGCGCCGAAATTCGGGTCCTTGTCGTTGAGCCAGCCCGAGGCCGGCTCGGCCGTGCCGTTGAGCAGCTCGACGATGGCGGCCCGGTCGACGCAGTAGTTCAGCGCCTGGCGGACGCGCACGTCCTTCAGCGGGCTGTCTTTGGCGCCGATGTTGAAGATGTACGGCCAGACATGCGGGTAGGAGCCCGTAGTGATGGCGAAGCCCGCCTGCTTCAGGGACGGGATCGCATCGGGCGCCGGCACCTCGATCCAGTCGACCTGCCCCGACCGCAGGGCGGCGACCCGGGCATTCGCCTCGGGGATGGGCATCAGCCGGACCTTGTCGACCTTGGCCATCCGGTTCTGATCCCAGTAACCGTCGAACTTGGCCAGATCGACCGATTCCCGCGGGGCTACGCGGGTGATCTTGAACGGGCCGGTGCCGGCCGCCGGCAGCGCCGCGACCTTGGCCCAGTCGCGGCCCGCCTTCTCGAACGATTGGGGCGAGGTGAACAGCAGGTAGACGACCATGTCGGGGAAGTACGACGCGACCTGCGTGGTCGTGATCTGCACGGTGGACTCGTCGATCTTCTTGTAGGTCCCGACCAGGGGCGCCCGGGCCCGGGAGATGCCGGCCCCCTGCGGCTCGAATTGCGGACTGTCGTTCTTGAAGTAGCGGTCGAGGTTCCAGACCACCGCGTCGGCATTGAACGGGGTGCCGTCATGGAAGCTGACGCCCTGTCGCAGGTGGAAGGTCCAGATCGTCTTGTCGTTGGGATCCTGCTCCCAGCGCTCGGCCAGAGCCGGGATGATGCCGGCGAGTTTGTCGGTGCTCTTCAGGTCCCATTGCACCAAACCCTCGAAGATCGGGTAGCCGAGGAAGCGCATGCCCTCGAAGCCGTTGTTGGGCATCCCGGTGGCCGTGGGGATGTCGGAGGCCGTCATGGCGATGCGCAGCACGCTCTCGGCCCGGGCCGCAGGGACCAGGGCGAAGGAACCAGCCAGGGAGGCGGCAATCAGGCGGCGAAGTTTCATCGGATCCCGTTCGTCGAAGTTGCGGGACGCCAGCGGCAAATCTTGCGCCAGATCGTGCGATAGTCCAGGCGCCCGATGACCGGGCAACGCGCGTTTCGGCCCTTGCGCTCGGCACGGGCTGCGCCACGATAATAAAGAATGCGATTCGCCGGACGCTCGAGCCGGACCGGAAGGGAGCTGCCCGTGAGTGATGGGACGCCAACCACGATGAACGGGGCCGAGAGCCTGGTTCGGACCCTCGTCGCCGGCGGGGTCGAGGTCTGCTTCACCAATCCCGGCACGTCCGAGATGCATTTTGTGGCGGCGCTCGACCGGGTCGAGGGCATGCGCTGCGTGCTGTTCCTGTTCGAGGGCGGGGCCACCGGCGCCGCGGACGGCTATGCCCGCATGACCGACAAGCCGGCGTCGACCCTGCTGCATCTCGGGCCGGGTCTCGCCAACGGGCTGGCCAACCTGCACAACGCCAAGAAGGCGCGCACCCCCGTCGTCAACATCGTCGGCGAGCACGCCACCTACCACCGCGAGTACAACGCGCCGCTGACCTCGGACATCGAGGGGCTGGCCCGGCCGATGTCGTCCTGGGTTCACACCGGCATGAGCGCGGCCGAGATCGGCGCGGACGGCGCCGCCGCCATCGCTGCCGCCCGCACCGCGCCGGGGCAGGTCGCGACCCTGGTCCTGCCGGCCAACACCGCGTGGGACCCCGGGACCGGTATCGCGCCTGTGCCGGCGATCCCCGAGCCGGCCAAGGCCGAGGAGGCCGCGATCGCGGCCGCCGTCGCCGTGCTCTCCAGCGGCGAACCGGTGCTCCTGCATCTCGGCGACCGGGCGGTGCGAGGCGAGGGCCGGGTCATCGCCGACCGGATCGCCCGCAAGACCGGCGCGACGCTGATGGCGATGACCTCGAACGCCCGGATCGACCGGGGCGCCGGCACCGTACCGATCGAGCGCCTGCCCTACCCGATCGATCAGGCGATCGAGGCCCTCAAGGGCTTCCGCCACATCATCCTGATCGGCGCTACCCAGCCGGTCGGCTTCTTCGCCTATCCGGGCAAGCCGAGCCTTCTCGCGCCGGAGGGAGCCTCGACCATCACCCTCGCCGCCCCCGAGGAGGACCAGATCGACGCACTGGAGCGGCTGGCCGAGGCGGTGGAAGCCCCGCCGGCCGCGCCTGTCGCCGTGAACTCGCGTCCGAAGCTTCCCACCTCCGGGCCCCTCGACCAGGACACGATCGGCCAGGTCCTGGGCGCGCTGATCCCGGAGGGCGCGGTGATCTGCGACGAGTCGATCACCACGGGCCGCAACTTCTTCGCCCTGACCCGGGATGCGGTGCCGCATTCCTGGCTGCAGCTCAGCGGCGGGTCGATCGGGCTGGGCATCCCGATGGCCACCGGGGCGGCGATCGCCTGCCCGGGCCGCAAGGTGATCAACCTCCAGGCCGACGGCAGCGGGCTCTACACCGTGCAGGCGCTCTGGACCCAGGCCCGCGAGCGGCTCGATGTCGTGACTCTGGTCTGGTCGAACCGCTCATACGCGATCCTGCGGGCGGAACTCACCAATGTCGGCGCGCTCAATCCCGGCCCCAAGGCGATCGGCATGCTGAGCCTGGACGATCCCGCCCTGGATTGGGTCAGTCTCGCCAAGGGCTTCGGGGTGGAGGGCCGGCGGGTGGAAACGCTGGAGGACTTCATCGCGGCGTTCCAGCACGCCCTGTCAAATCCCGGCCCGCACCTGATCGAAGTGGCTCTGTGAGCCGCACCACCTACCCGCTCACCGGGCTGGAAGGCCCGGTGGAAATCCGGGTCGACCGCTGGGGATTGGCACATATCCGGGCCGGAACGACGCTCGACGCGTTCCGGGCCCAGGGCTTCAACGCCGCCCGGGACCGGCTGTGGCAGCTCGACCTCTGGCGCAAGCGCGGCCTCGGCTTGCTGGCGGCGGATTTTGGGCCGGGCTACCTCGCCCAGGACCGCGCCGCCCGGCTGTTCCTGTATCGCGGCGACATGGCGGACGAGTGGGCCGCCTACGGGCCGCAGGACACGCAAGCGATCGTCACGGCCTTCGCGGACGGGATCAACGCCTTCGTGGCGCTGGCCGAGGCGCGGCCGGCGCTGCTGCCGCCGGAATTCGCCCTGACGGACACGCGCCCGGCGCGATGGCTTCCGGAAGACGTGGTCCGAATCCGCAGCCATGGGCTGGTGCGTAACGTCCTGTCCGAAGTCGCCCGCGCGCGTGTGCTGGCCAGGGCCGAGACCCGCGAGGCCGGCTTGGCCGCCGACGACCTGCGCAAGCGGATGAGCCCGCCGCACGATCCGGTCATCCCGGACGGGATCGACGCCGCCGGCTGGCCTGACGATCTCCTCGACGCTTTCCGGTTGGCCACCGCCCCGGTCGGGTTCACGCCCGAGCGGATGGCGGCGACGCGCGAAGAAGCCTGGGACTGGACCAGGGTCGATGCGCACGGCGCCGTCACGCGAGGGCCGCGCGCCGCCCCGAGGGAGCCGGCCGAAGGCTCGAACAACTGGGTGGTGGCGCCCTCCCGCACCGAGACCGGCCGCCCGATCCTGGCGAGCGACCCGCACAGGATCTATCTGCAGCCCTCGCTGCGCTACGCGGTCCACCTCACCGCGCCGGGGCTCGACGTGATCGGGGCCGGCGAGCCGGCGCTGCCGGGTATCTCGATCGGCCATAACGGCCATGCGGCCTTCAGCCTGACCATCGCGCCGATGGACCAGGAGGATCTCTTCGTCTGCGAGACCGATCCCGATGACGCCGACCGCTACAAGTACGAGGGTGGCTGGGAGCGGATCGAGCGGGTCATCGAGACGATCCCGGTGCGTGGCGGCCCGGACGAGACCTCGGTGCTCGGCTTCACCCGGCATGGTCCGGTGCTCCGCGAGGCGGGCGGACGCGCCTTTGCGCTGCGCACGGTCTGGTCCGATCCGGGCGCTGCCGCCTATCTCGGCAGTCTCGCCTATCTCGGCGCCACGACCCCGGAGGCGTTCGGGCAGGCCCTGCGCCACTGGTCGGCCCCCTCCGTCAACCAGCTCTACGCCGACGCGACCGGGCGGATCGCCTGGTTCATGGCCGGCAAGGCACCGGTTCGGCCGTCCCATGACGGGCTGCTGCCGGTGCCGGGCGACGGCCGCTACGACTGGGCCGGATTCCACGATCCGGCCACCCTGCCCTCTCGCATCGACCCGCCGGAGGGCTACCTTGCCACCGCCAACGAGATGAACCTGCCGCCGGACTTTCCCGCCGAGACCCGCAAGGTCGGTTTCGAGTGGGCCGAGCCCTGGCGCGCCCGCCGCGTCCGGGCGGTGCTCGACGGGCAGACCCGTCACAGCCTGGCGGATTCCCAGGCCCTTCAGGGCGACGCGCTATCCGAGCCGGCCCTACGGCTCGCCGGGCTGGTCCGCGCGCTTCCGGCGGTGTCGGATCCCGACGTCGCCGCGGCCCGGGCCCTGCTGGCCGCGTTCGACGGGACGCTGCACGAGAACTCCGCGGCGGCTGCTCTTATCGAGGTGGTCTGGGCCCGCCACCTGCGCCCGGCGCTGCTGAAGGCACTGGTGCCGGATGCCGAGACGCAGCGCCTGCTGCCGCCCGGCGACACGCAGAGCCTGATCGAGCGGCTGGAGACGGGCCTTGAGCCGGCCACGCGCGACGCTCTCCTCATCAAGACCTTAGGCGCCGCGTTCCGGGATTGCCGTGTTCGCATGGGTCAGGACCCGGAAACCTGGTCCTGGGGCCGCCTGCACCAGGCCCTGTTCGCGCATCCGCTCTCGCCGCTGCGGCCGAATTTGGACTGGGATGTCGGTCCGTTGCCCATCGGCGGCGCCGCGGCATCGGTCATGCACGCGGAGTACCGGACCGACACGTTCCGGCTGACCCACGGTGCCTCGTTCCGCATGGTCGTGGATGTGGGGGACTGGGACCGTTCGGTCTTCATCAACGTGCCCGGACAGTCAGGGGACCCGGGCAGCCCGCATTACGGCGACCTGGCTCCCGTCTGGGGGCGCCAGCACCATGTGCCGATGCTCTACGGACGCGCGTCCGTGGAGGCGGCCACCGAGACGATCATCACGCTGAGCCCGGCCGCCGCCTGACCGGCGGCGGGTCGAAGACGGGGACCGAAAAACCTTGAAGATCTTCATCGCCGGATTGGCCACCGAGACCAACACCTTCGCGCCGCTGCCCACTGGCCGGGCGGCCTTTTTGGCCGATTATGCCCGCCGCGACGGCAGCAAAAACCCGCCCCGCCTCAGCAATATCGGCCTCAAGGCCTGGCGCGAGCTGGCCGAGGCGGACGGGCACGAGGTGGTCGAGAGCGTCTCGACCTTCGCGCAGCCGGGGGGGATCACCCTGCGCGCCGTTTACGAGGAGCTGCGCGACGCGCTGCTGGACGATCTCCGGACCGCGATGCCGGTGGATGCCGTTCTCTTGTTCATGCACGGCGCCATGGTCGCCGAGGGCTATGACGATTGCGAGGGCGACACCCTGGAGCGGGTCCGCGCCATCGTCGGGCCCGACGTCACGATCGGCCTCGAGCTGGACCTGCACTGCCACCTGACCGAGACGATGCGGCGGAGCGCCGACATCATCGTGATCTACAAGGAATACCCCCACACCGACATCGTGGACCGCGCCCGCGACCTCTACCCGCTGGTGATGCGCACGGTGGCGAAGAACATCCGCCCGGTGATGGCGTATGCCGATTGCCGGATGGTCAACATGTGGCGCACCACCCGCGAGCCGGTCGCGGGCTTCGTGCGCCGGATGGAGGCCCTGGAGGGCCGGGACGGCATCCTGTCGGTCTCCTTCGGGCACGGCTTCCCATGGGGCGACGTGCCGGATGTCGGCGCCAAGATGCTGGTCGTCGCCGACGGCGATGCCGCCAAGGCGCAGGCGCTCGCGAACGAACTCGCCGGCGCAGTCTGGGCGATGCGCGAGGCGGCGGCGAGCCGCTGCGATACGATCGATGCCGCCATCGACGCCGCGCTCGCCTCCGGCGATCCGCGCCCGATGGTGCTGGCCGACTTCGCGGATAATGCCGGCGCCGGAGCGCCCTCGGACAACACCGCGATCCTGGCGCGGCTGGCCGAGCGCGGTATCAAAGATGTGGCACTCGGGCTGATCTGGGATCCGGGCGCGGTCGGGATCTGCCACGAGGCCGGGCTCGGCGCGTCCTTCGTGCTGCGCATCGGCGGCAAGTGCGGCGTGACCTCGGGCGATCCCGTGGACCTGCGCATCACCGTGCGCGGCCTCTCCGAGGATCACAGCCAGGGCGGCCTCAGCGGCGGCCGGGCCCACCTCGGCCCCGCCGCCTGGGTCGAGGCCGACGGGATCCACGTGGTCCTGACCCATATCCGCCAGCAGGCCTTCGCGCCCGACGCCTTCACGGGGCTGGGGCTGACCCTCGACGACAAGCGGATCGTGGTGGTGAAATCGATGCAGCATTTCTATGCCGCCTTCGCACCGATCGCGAGCGAGGTCCGCTATGTCGCGGCCCCTGGCGCGGTCCCGCCCGATTACGGTGCGATTCCCTACACGAAGCGCTCGGACCGCTACTGGCCCAAGGTTGCCGATCCCTTCGCCGAGGGCGCCCGATGACCCCGGACCTGTCTTTCGATGCCAACGCGATCCTGGCGACGCTGCGTCCTTGGGTGGAATGCGAGAGCCCGACCCACGACGCGGCCGCGGTCAACCGCATGATGGGCCTGGCCGCGCGCGACCTCGCGGTCGCCGGGGCCGCGGTCGAGACCATTCCTGGATCGATGGGCTTGAGCGATTGCGTCCGCGCCCGGTTCCCGCACAGGCATCCTGACCGGCCCGGCATCCTGGTGCTCGGGCATCTCGACACCGTGCATCCCGTCGGCACCCTCGGGAGCCTGCCCTGGCGGATCGAGGGCAACCGTGCCTATGGGCCGGGCATCCTCGACATGAAGGGCGGCAACGTGATCGCGCTCGCGGCGATCCGGGCCCTGGCGGCGTCCCGGATCGAGACGCCGTTGCCGGTGACGTTCCTGTTCACCGGCGACGAGGAGGTCGGCAGCCCCTCGACCCGGGACCTGATCGAGGCCGAGGCTGCCCGCCACGCAATCGTGCTGGTGCCCGAGCCCGGCCAAGCCGACAACGGCGTCGTCACCGGGCGCTACGCCATCGCGCGCTTCGACCTCGAAGCGTTCGGCCGCCCGAGCCATGCTGGCGCGTCCCCGCTTGAGGGCCGCTCGGCGATCCGCGCCATGGCGCGGATGATCCTGGCGATCGACGCCATGTCGGACGCCGACTGTACCTTCTCCACCGGGATCGTCTCGGGCGGGCAATGGGTCAACTGCGTCCCGACCCTGTGCCGCGGCCAAGCGCTGAGCATGGCCAAGCGCCAGGTGGACCTCGACCGGGGGGTCGAGCGGATGCTGGCGCTGACGGGCGAGCAGGACGGCGTCCACTTCTCGGTCACCCGGGGCGTCACCCGGCCGGTCTGGGAGCCGGATGCCGGCTGCATGGCCCTCTACGAGCAGGCGCTTACCTTGAGCGAATCTCTCGGCCAGGCCCTGCCCCACCGCAGCGCCGGAGGCGGCTCCGACGGCAACTTCACGGGCGCCAACGGCATCCCGACTCTCGACGGTCTCGGGCCGCTCGGCCAGGGCTACCACACCTTCGACGAGCATGTGCTGATCGAGACGCTGCCCCGGCGGGCGCGCCTGTTCGCGGCTCTGCTGGCCAATCTCGGCGCCGTGGGACAGCCGTGAGCGCGGACCCCGTGACGGTCGTCGTCGCCGGCGCGACCGGCGACCTCGGACTGCGGATCGTGCGGGCCCTTCGGCGCGAGGGTGCGCCTGTGACCGCCATCGTCCGGCCCGGGACCGATCTCGCCCGGACGGCACCGCTCACGGCCCTCGGCGCGCGCATCGTGGAGGCCGGCCCCGGACGCCCGGGCAGCTGGCAGGCAGCCTGCGTTGGCGCCGGCTGCGTGGTTTCGGCGCTCAACGGTCTGAGCGGCACGGTGATCGACGCGCAGACCGCCCTGCTCGAGGGCGCGGTCCGGGCCGGCGTCCCGCGCTTCATCCCGTCCGACTTCGCGATCGATTATGCGAAAACCGCGCCCGGCGGAAACCGCAACCTCGACCTCCGCCGAGCCTTTCAGGCCCGGCTCGACGCCGCGCCGATCCAGGCCACCTCGGTGCTCAGCGGCGCATTCATGGAACTGCTCGACGGGCAGGCCCCGCTGATCCTCCATCGTCCGCACCGGGTGCTCTGCTGGGGCAGCGCCGACCAGATCCTCGATTTCACCACGAAGGACGACACCGCCGGCTTCACGGCCCGGGCAGCCCTGGACCCCGAGGCGCCGCGCTGGCTGCGCGTCGCCGGCGACAGCCTCAGCGCCCGCACGTTGGCCGAGACGGCGGGCGATGTTTTCGGCACCCGCTTCCGGCCCCTGCGCGCCGGTGGGCTCGGGACCTTGAGCTTGATGATCCGGGTCGCCCGCACCCTGGCGCCGGGGCGGGGCGCGGTGTTCCCGCCCTGGCAGGGCATGCAGTACCTGCGCGACATGTTCGAGGGGCGGGCGCGGCTCACGCCGCTCGACAACGCCCGCTACCCGGACCTGCGCTGGACCACGGTCCAGGCCTTTCTGACGGAGGCCGCGCGGCGACGGGGCCGGTAGCCGACGCCGCGTCGCGGTCAGGCGCGGCCCCAGCCCAGGGTGGCCACCGCCACGGCGCCGATCATCCCCCCGATCGTGCCGCCCCCGAAGAAGCCCGCCATGGCCAGCAGCGGACCCGAGGGCGCCGCCAGCGCGAAGACCAGGGAGCTTCCGACGCAGCCTGCGGTGGCGATCACGGACATCGGGAACCTCATGCAACTATCGGTTGTATAACCGGGGCTGTTTCCATCAGGTTCCCGCCTGCGGGGAGGCGCTGGGTCAGACTGGGTCGACGGGCATCTCCGGAACGCCGGCAGCCTCGATGGCCGCACCTGCCGCGAGGCAGAGATCCTCCCGGTAGCGCGCGGCGACGAGCTGGACGCCGACGGGCGTGCGCCCGACCAGCCCGGTTGTGACGGTGAGCGCCGGAACTCCAATCGGCGCCAGGCCGACCTGCAGGAGGTTCGCCTCGAAGGCGCGTGCGATCCCGACCTCGCCGGTCCGGTCGAGCCCGTCCGGGAACGGCAGCTCGGCGGAGACCGGCACCAGCAACACGGAATGCTCGGTGAGGAACAACGACCAGTCGCGCACGAGCGTCGCGCGACGCGTCAGTGCCTTGGCGATGGCGTCGGGGGCCATCGCTTCCGCGCGCGTACGGAAGTGTTCCAGCAGGTCGATGGCTGCCGGGTCGCCTTCGCGCTCGGCCGCCGCCCGGGCCGCCTCGTAGCCGTCGCCGAGCCAGAGCTGAAGCTGCAAGGCGCTCGCCTCACGGATCGGCGGCGTGTCGGCGATCTCGGTCACCGCCCACCCGGCCTCGGCCAGGCGCCGGGCGGCCTCGCGCAGCGCGGCCTCGACCTCGGGCACCACCGCGAGGCCGCCGGGCCGCACGCAGAGCGCAGCCCGGCGCGGCACCGCGGGACCCTCCAGCGGCGCCGGCACCCACCAAGGATCGCGCGGGTCCGGGGCCGCCATCGCGTGGAAAGCGAGGCGCACATCCGCGATGCTGCGGGCCAGCGGACCCGATACCGCCATCAATTGCGGCCCGATCCCGCGCTCCGGCGACGAGGCGTTCCAGGCTGGGATCCGCCCCAGGCTCGGACGGAGCCCGTGAACGCCGCAGGCATAGGCTGGGTAGCGAACGGAGCCGGCGATGTCGGTCCCGTGGGCGACGGCCCCGATCCCGGCCGCCACGGCTGCGCCTGCGCCGCCGGACGAGCCCCCTGGCGTCAAGCCGGGATCGCGGGGATTCCTGGTCTCGCCGTGCAACTGATTGGTGGTGAACCAGCGCAGCGAGAAGGCGGGCGTGTTGGTGCGTCCGAGCAGCATCGCTCCGGCACGCCGGAAATTCGCCACGACGGGGTTGTCGTCGGTAGCCATGAGATCGCGCTGGAGGCGCAGGCCGTTCGTGGTCGCGAAGCCCCGCTGGTCGACATTGACCTTGATCGTCACCGGCACGCCCGCGAGCGGCCCGAGCGTATCGCCTCGAGCGCGGGCGGCGTCGACCGCATCGGCCTGCGACAGCACCTCGTCGGGGCGATGCTCGACCACGGCGTTGATCCGCCCATTGACCGCGTCGAGGCGATCGAGGGCGGCCTGTGCGACCTCCCGGGCCGAGACCTGGCCGCTGCGAATCAGAGCCGACAGGTCGGTCGCGGTCAGACGCCAGAGCTGCATGTGATGTCCCTTTGCCGAGCCCCGCAGGGCGAGATTCGCTTCGGACACGCGCCGGGTCGAGGCGCGACACCGTCCGTCACGGCCTTATTCATTATGCAAGCGCGCGGCCGTTTTTTTAAGCATTGGCCGATCGCGAGTATCGGCAACGGCTTGCCGCATCGCAGCAGAGGAACCTAAGCATTTTGCGGTAGCCGACCCTTGCCAAGCATGGACTGATTGATAACCTCGCCAGAGTTCGCCCGTTCAACCGGCCAAATCTGCGGGAAGGATCAATCTCCTCCGACGAAGACGGACAACCTCCAGAGCAAGGCAGGCTTCCATGGCAGAGATGATTCGCGTCAAGCCGACTCACGACGGCACCTATACGGTCTATCGCGGGACTCTCGCGTTGATCAGCGGGCTGACCCGCCTGCAGGCGGAGCGCTATGAGGCCAGTATCAGCCAACAGCGACGGTCCGAGCTCGCCGCTGCGAGCCATTGATGACCTGGGCCGAGGCCGGCCGCCAGACGGGCAGGCCGGTCTCGGTTTCGACGACGCCCCGGGCGTTCAGGTCAAGCTGATCGGTCCGAGGTCGCAGACAACACCAGCTGCGTCCAGGCCGCGCCGCCGCGCGCTGACCGCGAAACCTTCGCCCGAGCGTGCGATCTCGTACATCAGATAGGACGCCCGCCGCGCCGCGAGCCCGCCATGCCCATCCGGGCGCGCGGACGCCGATGGCGCGCCGATTACCGGTACGGAACGGCCGTCCGGCCCCGGTACAAGGGCGCAGGTGGTGGTGTGGTTGTGGCCGTGGAGGATCAGGTCGGCGCCCGCCCGCGCGATCATCGCCGTGAAGGCGGCGGCGTCCTTCAACTCCCGCCCCGACGACGCGCCCCCCGGTTGGGGCGGGTGGTGAATCATCACCACTCGGAACGGTTTGCCCGGTTCGGTCGCCAGCGCGCGCAATAAAGCTTCGGCCGCGGCGAGTTGCGGCGGTCCGAGGCGGCCGGTGGCCACGAACGGCTTCGTGGGGATCGCGCTCGAGAGGCCGATCAGGGCCACGGGGCCGCGCCGCCTCAGGTAGGGAAAGCGTCCCGACGAGCCCGAATCGTCCCCGGTGTAGCCATGGCAGGCCGCCAGCAACCCCTCCAGGGAGCCACGCACGTAGGCGTCGTGATTCCCCGGCACGAAGCTCACGGTCTCGGGGGGCCCCAGGGCCTCCAGGAAGGTGCGCGCCGTCTCCCACTCGCTCGGCAGGCCGATGTTGCACAGGTCGCCGGTGCAGGCGACATGCGCGGCACCCTGCTGCTTCAGGTCGGCCACCAGGGTTTCGAGCACGGTCATGTCGTGGCTGCGCGAGCGACCACGCCGCCAGTTGGCGTAGCCGGTAGCGCGCTTGCCGATGAGCTGGTGCAGGCGCACGCGGCCCAGTGGGCCGACATGGGGGTCACTGAGATGGGCCAGGCGGAAGATCAAGGCCGACGATCAACGCTGAAGGAGGGCACGGAACGCGCCCGGCATCGCGGTCGCGGGCTCCCGCGTCAAGCGCTGCCGATCAGCATCCCGGCGGCCAGCACCAGCGCGCCGCCCAGCATCACCTGGAGTGCCGCGCGCCAGAACGGCGTCGCCATGAAGCGCGTCCGGATCGCCGCGATGGCGACCAGCTCGACGATCACGACCACGACGGCGAGGCTCGTGGCGAGCAGGAACGGGTTCGGCCAGCCGGGCGGCAGCCGGTCCGGGATCGCGTAGGGCAGCGTATGGCCGAGGCCCCCCAGCGTCGTCATGACCCCGCAGACCAGGCCGCGCATCCACGGATCGCCCCGTCCGGTGACGCTGCCGTCGTCCGACAGCGCCTCCGTGAAGCCCATGCTGATGCCCGCCCCCACGGAGGCCGCCAGCCCGACCAGGAAGGTCGCGCCGTTATGGCCGGTGGCGAAGGCGGCGGCGAAGATCGGCGCGAGGGTCGAGACCGAACCGTCGATCAGGCCGGCGAGCCCAGGCTGGACGTAGCGCAGCGCGAAATTCCGCCGCGCTTCGGCGGCGTCGATCACGGATTCGAAGGCGGCAGCCATGCTCGGCACTCCTGTTTGGATTTGTTCTAATCTACTGTTTAGAATTGATATAAACAAGCGCGCGGACGGATTTTCGCTGCGATGGCCGCGCTTTCGCCTGGGCCGCTCCGGTGCCGGGCGTGCGATCGCGTCTGTCCGATGGCCGATCGAGTTGCGTTGGCCGAGGCGCGGGGACTAGACCATGGCCGGACTAATCCGCGCTCGCCCCAATCGGGCTGCGCCGCTCCGGTCGCCAAAAGCGTTTCATGAGTCTCGGCAAGCGCATCCTACGCCATCCCGTCGTTCAGCGCGCCCTCGGGCGCCTCGCGGCCGGCTATCTGCGGCTCGTGCAGGCGACGAATCGCTTCGAGGTGCAGGCCGGCGCGGCGGCAAACGGGAGCTCCGACGAATGGATCGGCGCACATGTGCCGCTCATCGCCGGCATGTGGCACGGGCAGCATATCATGATGCCGTTCATGCGACGGCCGAGCGATCGGGTCGCGACGATCATCTCTAAGAATCCGGACGGCAACATCAACACCATCGCGCTGGAGCATCTCGGCGTGCGCGTGATCCGGGCGTCCGGCGCTCGCGGCCGGGACCGGGCGACCGACCTGCGCGCCAAGGGCGGTGCGGAAGGGTTGCGGGCGATGCTGCGGGCCCTGAAGGCCGGCGAGTCGGTGGCGTTCAGCGCCGACGTACCGAAAGTGTCCAGGCGTTGCGATGCCGGGATCCTGACCCTCGCGCGGTTCTCCGGACGCCCGATCGTCCCGGCTGCCGTGGTCACGAGCCGGCACCTGCGCTTCGGATCCTGGGACAGGGCCTGTCTCGGTCTGCCCTTCGGCCGGGGCGCGGTGGTGCTCGGCGAGCCGATCTACGTCGCCCGCGACTGCGCCGGCGAGGAGTTCGAATCGCTCCGGCGCCACCTCGAAGCCGAAATGGACCGCGTGCACGCCCGGGCCTACGCGCTGGTCGGGCGTGCCGACCGGGCGGCGCTCTATCGCAACGGGTCTCCGGCCGCGGCGGCCGCCCCGGTGGGAGACCCCGCGTGAAGCTGCCGTCCGTGACCCTGCCGCTGCTGGCCTACCGGGCCGGCCTGCGCGTCGGTGAGCCGGCGCTGGCCGGGCTCCTCGCGTGGCGCGCGCATCACGGCAAGGAGGATCCGCTGCGGCTGCCCGAGCGGCGCGGGCTGCCCGGCCGGGCTCGCCCAGTCGGACCGCTCGCCTGGATGCACGGCGCCAGCGTCGGCGAAGTCCTGTCGCTGATCGGGCTTGTCGAGGGCATGATCGCCCGCGGCTTCTCGGTGCTGGTGACCACGGGGACGCGTTCGGCCGCCGAATTGATCGGTGCCCGCCTGCCTCCGGGTGCCGTGCACCAATACGTGCCGCTCGATGCGCCGCGCTGGGTCGCGCGGTTCCTGGACCATTGGCAGCCCGATCTCGCCATCGTGGCCGAATCAGAGATCTGGCCGAACACGATCTTGGAATTGGACGCCCGCGAGATCCCGCTCATCCTGGTCAACGGCCGGATGTCGGAGCGCTCGTTCAAGGGTTGGGAGCGGTGCCCGCGCACCGCCAAGGCGCTGCTCTCCCGGATCGCAATCTGCCTGACGCAGACCCAGGAGGACGGCACGCGCTACGCCAAGCTCGGCGCACCCCGGGTCAGCGTCGCCGGCAACCTGAAATTCGACTCCCAGGTGCCGCCGGTCGATCGCCAGCAACTGGCTTATCTCGACGGCATGGTCGCCGACCGACCGGTCTGGGTCGCTGCGAGCACCCATGAGGGCGAGGACAGCATCGTCGCCTACGCCCATGCCGTGCTGAAGTCGCAATTTCCGAGACTCCTGACGATCCTCGCGCCCCGGCATCCGAGCCGCGGTACGGATGCGGCCGAAGCCGCGGCCACCTACGGCCTGCGTAGCGCCCGGCGCTCCAGCGGCGGACGTCCGCATCCGTCCGTCGAAGTGTACGTCGCCGACACGATCGGTGAGATGGGCTTGTTCTACCGCCTTGCCCCGCTGGCGTTCCTCGGCGGCTCCCTGGTTCCACATGGCGGCCAGAACCCCATCGAGCCGGTTCGCCTCGATACGGCGATCCTGCACGGCGCACACACCGCCAATTTCGATGTGGTCTATCGCGCGCTCGACCGTGCCGGCGCCGCCCTGCCGGTGCGAGACGGGGTCGAGTTGGCCGTCCTAGTCGGCGAACTCTTGGGGGATCCGGCGCGTCTGGCCGGCATGGTGCAGGCCGGCCCCCGGGCGTTGGAGCCGTTCGAGGGTGCGGTCGGCCGAACGCTGGCGGTGCTGGAGCCGTTCGTGGCGCAGATGAAGCTTCAGCGGCTCGACCGCGGCGACCTCGCGCGCCCGCTCATGCGGGCCTGATGCGGCCACCGCGTTTCTGGACGGCGGGGGCCGACCATCCAGCCGCGCGCGCCCTCGCGCCGTTCGGCGCGGCCTATGGAGCGCTGAGCGCCCGGCGCATGAACCGCCCTGGCATCCAGGCGGGCTGCCCGGTCCTGTGCCTCGGGAATTTCACGCTCGGCGGAGCCGGCAAGACGCCTGCCGCGATCACGGTCGCGACCCTGCTCATCGAACTCGGCCGCAGGCCGGCCTTCCTGTCCCGGGGCTATGGCGGGCGCCTGGCTGGGCCCGTCCGGGTCGATCCGACCAGCCACGGGGCCGCGGATGTCGGCGACGAACCGCTGCTCCTCGCCCGTCATGCGCCGACGATCGTGTCCCGGGACCGCCCCGCCGGAGCATCGCTGTGCCTGTCGCTCGGTGCCGATGTGATCGTGATGGATGACGGGTTGCAGAATCCGACGCTCGCCAAGGACCTAGCCTGGGCGGTGATCGATGGGGGTGCCGGCATCGGCAACGGCCGGCCGTTCCCGGCGGGGCCCCTGCGGGCACCGCTCGAAGGACAATGGTCCCATGTCGCCGGTCTGATCCTGGTCGGAGACGGGGCTCCCGGCGTCGCGATGGCGCTGGCCGCGGCGCGGCGGGGGCTGCCCGTCCACCGGGCGCGGCTGGTTCCGGATCCGGTCGGCCTGACCGGCCGGCGTTGTCTCGCCTTCGCGGGAATCGGTCGGCCTGAGAAATTCTTCGCGACGCTGCGCGGGACCGGGGCCGTCATCGCGGCTGCTTGGCCGTTTCCGGATCATCATCCCTACCGCGAGGCGGAACTCGCCGCCCTGGCGGCCGAGGCGGACCGTCTCGGTGCGGAACTCGTGACCACCGAGAAGGACGCGGTCCGCCTGCCCGGCGCGTTCGTGGCGCGGGTCCACGTCCAGCCCGTGCGCCTCGTGCCGGACGATCCCGAGTCCCTGCGCGAGCAAATCCGCCGGGCCCTGTGACGCTACGGGCGCCCGGTTTCCTTGAGCCGCGTCAGGATCGCCTCGGGTGATACGTAGGCCTCTTGCCGGGCGGCGCTCCAGTAGCGCAATTCGTCCAGCGGGATCGGGTCGCCTGTGACCGCGCAGCGCACGAAGCTGCCCGGCTTGACCACCCGCATCGTGCCGTCCCCATACTGGACGACCGCCTCGCCGTTATGTCCGCGCTCGTAGCGACCCAGCACATCCGCCTCCTGATCGATCCTGCCGCCCTAGATATCGGATCCGCGACAGGGGTCTAGCGGTCTGATCCGCATCACATTTTCCCGAACGCCGGCAAGCATCGCCCGGAATGGTGCACGCTGGCCGCGGATTCAGGTCAGCATCGACGGGGCGGTATCGGTGGCCAGCAGGGCCCGCGCCGCGTCGGAATCGACGTGCATGCGCGCGATCAACGCGTCGGCGCTGTCGAAGCGCTCCTCGCCGCGGATGTAGCCGACGCATTCGATGGCGATCTCCCGTCCGTAGAGGTCCCCGGCGAAATCGAACACGTAGACTTCCAGGAGCGGCGCGCCGTCGTCGAAGGTCGGACGGCGCCCGTAGCTCGCCACGCCGTCGCGGATCTCGCCGGGGCCGAGGCGGACGCGCACCGCGTAGATGCCGTGGGCCAGCCCGCAATCGGGAAGCATCACGTTGGCGGTCGGGAAGCCGAGCTGGCGCCCACGTTTGTCGCCGTGACGGACCTGGCCGAGCACGAACCAGCGGTAGCCGAGCAGCGCGTTGGCCCGGGCGACGTCGCCGGCGGCCAGGGCAGCCCGGATCGCGCTGGACGAGACCGGCTCGGTCTCGCCCGCCAGGGCGACGGGCTCGACGATCCGGCAGCACAGGCCGGCCTCGCCACAGAGTTCGGCCAGGATCGCCGGCGTGCCCTCGCGGTTGCGCCCGAAATGGAAATCGTGGCCGACCACCACGCCGGACAGCCCCAGAGACCCTCTCAGGAAGTCGAACACGAAGGCGCGGGCGCCCGTGGCGGCAAGCGCCCCGTCGAAGCGGCGCACCACCAGCCCGTCGAGACCGAGATGCGCGAACACGATCTCCTTGGCCGCCAGCGCGGTGAGGCGGAACATCGGCGCATCGGGCGCGAAATAGGCGCGCGGATGCGGCTCGAAGGTCAGCACCGCGGACGGCCGGCCCACCTCGCGCGCCGCCGCCCGGACGTTCTCGACCAGCACGCGGTGGCCACGATGGACGCCGTCGAAATTGCCGATCGCCGCGACCGCTCCGGCGAGGGCCGGTGGGATCGGCGTATCGATGCCGCAAATCGTGAAAGGCCGCATGGCCGGTTTGTCGCCTGAGGCCATCGATTCGGGGTCGGAGACTCGGAAGGGTCGGATGAGAAAGAGGCGCCTGCGCGGTTCGCGTCAGGCCCGACAGCGCCGGACCCTGCCGAAAGCCGTCCGGAGGGTCAAGCGACCTCCCCGCCCTGTGACGACGCAGGGGCGGTCTGCGAAAGACACACCCGCAGATTAACGGCTTCGCAATGCGGCGGGCCTATTTTAAATGCTGTGCAGCGCGGCTATTTTGCGGCGTTAGTGAAGCGTTCATCTTTCCGGGAGCCGCCGCGGCTTCCCGCCGGGCAATACGGAGCAGTTGGTCTATGGCTCTCGATCTGAGCATGCCGATCCTCGTTGTCGACGATTACCAGACGATGGTCCGAATCATTCGGAATCTATTGAAGCAGCTTGGCTTCGAAGAGGTCGATGACGCATCGGATGGTACGGCGGCACTGGCTCGCCTCAAGGACCGCAAGTACGGCCTGGTCATCTCCGACTGGAACATGGAGCCAATGACCGGCTACGAGCTGCTCCGGCACGTGCGGGCCGACGAAAATCTTCGGACGACGCCGTTCATCATGGTGACCGCCGAATCGAAGACCGAGAACGTCATCGCCGCCAAGAAGGCTGGCGTGAACAATTATATCGTCAAGCCGTTCAACGCGGCGACGCTCAAGTCCAAGATCGAGGCGGTCTGCGGGAACTGATGATTTCCGTGGCACGTCCAACGCGCCCTCCGGCAAAGCCGCCGGCACGCCGGAAGGCGCCCAAGAGCGATGCCGCCGGCATCGCTGCTCGCCGATCCCAGGAGGAGAGCATGTCGTCAGCCGCCGCGCGACAGCCCGATATGCGGTTCCGTGAACCGCACGCCGTGATCTCCGAGTTAATCGAGATCGCGGATTACATCGCCCATTTGCGCGAAGAGATCGGTGCGCTCCGGGCGAACGAGATGAGCCGCGACCGGATTCCCATGGCGCATGAGGAACTCGGCAGCGTCGTGGTCGCGACCGCCGGGGCCACCAACACGATCATGGAGGCCGCGGAGGCGATGCTCGGCCTCCCGGACGGGCCCGGCTACCGGGATGCCGTCGAAGAGCGAATCAACACGATCTTCGAAGCCTGCGCCTTCCAGGACATCACCGGCCAGCGCATCGCCAAGGTCGTGGAGGCCCTGCGGCTGTTCGAACAGCGGCTCGCCCGCTTTGTCGGCGCCGTGAAGGCCCGGGATGCATCCTCCACCGACCCGGCCGAAACGGCTCGCCGCGCCCGCGCGGAGGACCTCCTTCTCAACGGCCCCCAGGCCGTCGAGGAAACTCCGTCCCAGAACGACATCGACGCCCTGTTCGCCTGACCGGCTCCGGCACCGGTCGGTCCGGCGCCCATCGACGCGTGTCGGTCGGGCGGGTTAGATCGCCCTCGGCAACCTGATGCCGAGGGCGGTGTCGAAGGAAAGTTCCGGCCAAGGCATGGCGGCGCAAAACTGGTCCGAGCTGACGACGGACGACCTCAACCGGCGCGACATGCGGCGGGTGATCGCGGTGCTGCCGGTGGCCGCCATCGAGCAGCATGGGCCGCACCTCCCGCTCGGCACCGACGCGATCATCGCCGACGGCTACCTCGACCGTGTGCGCACGCGTGTGCCGCACGACCTCGACGTGCTGCTGCTGCCGGTGCAGGCCATCGGCAAGTCCGACGAACACGACGCGTTTCCCGGCACGCTCTCGCTCGATACCGGGACGGCCCTGGCGGCCTGGACCGGGATCGGCACCGCCATCCATCGCGCCGGCTGCCGCAAGCTGGTGATCGTCACGAGCCACGGCGGCAACAGCGCCCTCATTGATCTCGTGACCAGTGATCTGCGCGCGCGATTCGCCATGGTCGCGGTCACGACGTCCTGGGCCCGGTTCGGCTATCCCGACGGCCTGTTTCCCGCTGACGAGATCGCCCACGGCATCCATGCCGGTGGCATCGAGACCGCACTGATGTTGGCGCTGCGGCCGGATCTGGTGCGGACTGACCGGATCGCGGATTTTCCACCTCGCAGCCGCGCGATGATCCGGGATTTCACCCATCTCCGCGCCGGCCGGCCAGCCGCCTTCGCCTGGAAGGCAGGCGACCTGCACCCGTCCGGAGCCATGGGGGATGCCCGGCTCGGCAGTGCCGAGGCCGGTCACGTTGCCCTCGATCACGGCGCCGCCGCTTTCGTGGAACTACTGCGGGACGTGGCGCGGTTCGAGCTGGATCCGGCGTAACCGGCGCGGACGTGCCGCCGAAAGGTCCGTTACGCGCCGTGCAGCATATGCCGGCGCCGAGAGGCCCGGCCATGAAAGTCGTCGCGTTGATCTCCGTCGCCCTGTTGCTCGCCGCCGGACGTCCGGCCGCGGCGCTCGAGCGGCCCGTCGTCGTCGAACTCTTCACCTCGCAGAGCTGCTCCTCCTGCCCGCCCGCCGAAGCGCTGATCGGGCGGCTCGCGCATGAAGGTGCGGACGTGCTGCCGCTGGCCTTCCACATCACCTACTGGAACCACCTCGACTGGCGCGATCCCTACTCCCTGCCCGCCGCCACCGAGCGGCGGGCTGATTACGCAGCCCGGTTGGGCAGTTCGAACTACACCCCGCAGGCCGTCATCGACGGACGCACGGCCGTTGTCGGCTCCGACGAGGCCGGCCTGCGGGCCGCCGTGGCACAGGCCCGGCGTGCCGGGATGGCGGTCGGAGTTACGCTGTCCCGCGACGGTGCCGGCCTCGCCGCCCGGGTCGGAGCCGGAAGCGGAACAGGCCGGGTCCTGCTAATTGGCTTCGATCCGAGCCATACCAGCCGGGTCTTGCGCGGCGAGAATGCCGGCCGCACGCTCGAACAGGCGAACGTCGTCCGCTCGATCCGGGATCTCGGAGCGTGGTCCGGCGCCGCCATGATGTTCGAGGCCGCTGCACCTGCGGGTGAGACGGCGGCCCTCCTGGTGCAAGCGACCGACGGCCGTATCCTGGGCGCGGCCCGCCTGGGCGAACGCGTCGCCAGCGCCGCGGAGATGCCGCAATGATGCTGGCGATGCCCGGCGTCGCGGGATGCGGATGGGCCCTGGCGCCCGACTCCAACCCCGCGCTAGACTCCGGCCGTGCCGGGGAATGGATCGGCGGCGGAGCCCGGATGGCGCTCGAAGGTGAATTGGCCGCTCTGATGGCGGCGGCGCAGGGTGGCGACGCGGCCGCATATCGCGCCTTGCTCAAGGCGTGCCTGCCGGTGGTCTCGTCGATCGCCCGTGCGCAGGGCGTGCGCGGCGAGGCCGTGGACGACGTCGTCCAGGACGCGCTGATGACCGTGCATCGGGCTCGGGCCAGCTACGATCCCGCGCGGCCGTTCCTGCCGTGGCTGCGCGCCATCACCCAGCGCCGGGCGATCGATCGCCTGCGCCGGACCGGGCGCCGGCCCCGCGAGGTTCACGATCCGATCGCCTACGAGGCGGAGGCCGATCCCGGTCCCGCGCCGGGCCAGGGTCTGGAGGCGCGCGACCGCTCCGCCGCCCTTGCGCGTGCGGTCGCCTCGCTGCCGGACGGGCAACGGCAGGCCGTCGAACATCTCGGCCTGCGGGAGCTGTCGTTGGATGAGACCGCGGCCCTGACCGGGCGCAGCAAGGGCGCGCTCAAGGTCAACCTTCACCGGGCGCTCAAGGCCCTGCGCGCCAACCTGATGCAGGAGCGGCGCTGATGGCCGATTTGGCCGGCCATGACCCGGGTCCGCAGGCCTTCAGCCGCCACGATCGGCTGGTCGAGGATCTCGCCTTCGGCCTGGAGCCGGTGCGGCCGCTGCCCTCCCCGGCCCTGCGTGCAGCCCTGTGGCTGGGTGCGGCGCTGATCGTCGGGCTGGTCCTGGCGAGCCGGATCGATAGCACCGGCTTCATGCAGCGGATGCAGGTGCCGGATCTCGTCTGCGCCGCACTCGGGGCGGTGCTGACGGCGGTCGGCGCCGCCTTCGCGGCCTTCGCCACGAGCGTGCCGGGCCGCTCCCGGGCTTGGGCGTTGCTGCCGCTCCCGGCCCTGGCCCTCTGGATCGGGGCGAGCGGTTTCGGCTGCCTGCGCGATTGGATCGCCCCCGGCACCGACCGGCCGAATCCCCAGGAGGTCGCCGGCTGCTTCAGTTTCCTCGTCTGCGTCTCGGTCCCGCTGTCCGTGCTGATCGTCGTGATGCTGCGCCGCGCCTGCCCGCTGCGGCCGAACCTGACGGCAGCGCTCGGCGGACTTGCGGCCGCAGCGGCGGCGGCGGCGTTGCTGATGCCGTTCCATCCGCACGACGCCACCGCGTCGGATCTGCTGATCCACGCCGTCGCCGTGCTCGGTGTGATCGGGCTCAATGGCCTCGCGGGCGGCCGGCTGCTCGGCAGCCGGGTCAACTCGAGCTGAGCGTCAGCGCTCGTCCGGATCCGCCCCCGGCCAAGCCACGATCCGGTCCGGCAACTCGTCGTCGGAGAACTCCTCCTCGTTGCCGGCGAGCCGGCCGCGGATGGAGATGCCGGCCTCGTGCACGCTGGAGGCCCGGCCTGAGACAAGGGGATGCCACGGATAGAGCGGTTCGCCGTCGCGCACGAGCCGATAGCCGCAGGTCGGCGGCAGCCACGGGATCGTCCGCACCGCCTCCGGGGTGAGGCGGACGCAGTCGGGCACGCGCTTCTGCCGGCGGGCATAATCGCGGCAGCGGCAGGTCAGGCCGTCGAGCAGGGTGCAGCCGATATCGGTATGATGGACCTCGCCGGTCTCGTCATCCTCGAGCTTGATCAGGCAGCACCGACCGCACCCGTCGCACAGGCTCTCCCACTCGGACGGCGTCATGGCTTCGAGGGTCTTGGTCCGCCAGAACGGCTCGGCGACCCCGTGGCGCAGCGCCTCGGGCTTGGACATCGGTCAATCTCGCGATCGGGAAGTGTCTGTCTCTGCCCGAGCTGGTGCCGCGGGGCAAGGCGCTGCACCTGCGGCGAATCACGGGACCGCGCAGAGCCTCGCCGACCGTTCCGGATCCTGCTAAGGATGGATACGCCGCGCGGTGTCTCGGCCGCGCGGTGCCATGCCCGCGGCGCGGGCGCTCGATCCTCCGCCGCGAAGGCGCTCGACAAGCCGGGTCCGACAACGTGCGCCTGCCGACGCTCACCGAGATCAAGATCCGCATCGAGCGCGCCGCGCTGGCGTTCGATGCCTGGGTCAATGCCGGCCTCTACGACAGCGGTCGCTCGACCGGCGCGGCCTACGAACGCTTCCAGCGGGTCATGGGCCGGTTCGCCGTCCACGGCTGGAAGCGGATCGCCCTCGACCTGACCAGCGAGGCCGTCACCCTGGGGGCCGGTGGCGCGGTTCTGCTGCTCGCCTTCGCGCAGCCCGCGTTCCAGCTGACCAGCGAGAACTGGCTGAAGCAGCAGGACCTCGCCGTCACGTTCCTGGACCGGTACGGCACCGAGGTCGGCCGGCGCGGCATCAAGCACGACGACTCGCTCAAGCTCGACGAGTTTCCCGACATCATGATCAAGGCGCTGGTCTCCACCGAGGACCGGCGCTTCTACGAGCACTGGGGCATCGACCCGATCGGCACCCTGCGGGCCCTGGTCAACAACTCGCGCGGCGGCGGCGGCACGCAGGGCGGCTCCTCGATCACGCAGCAGCTGGCCAAGAACCTGTTTCTGACCAACGAGCGGTCGCTGGAGCGCAAGATCAACGAGGCATTCCTGGCCCTGTGGCTGGAGAGCCACCTGACCAAGAACGAGATCCTGAAGCTCTACCTCGACCGGGCCTACATGGGCGGCGGGACGTTCGGCGCCGTGGCGGCGGCGGATTACTATTTCGGCAAGCCGTTGAAAGACATCAGCCTGGCCGAGGCAGCCATGCTGGCGGGATTGTTCAAGGCGCCGACGAAATACGCCCCGCACGTCAACCTGCCCGCCGCCCGCGCCCGCGCCGCGGACGTGCTCCACAACATGGTGGAAGCCGGCTTCGTCACGGAAGGCCAGATCCAGACCGCCCTCCGCAACCCGGCGACCCCCGTGACTCGCACCCGCGACATCACCGCCGATTATTACCTCGATTGGGCATTCGGCGAGATCAAGGCCATGGCCGATGCGGGCAAGCTCCGCAACGACCGCGTCCTGACGGTCAAGACACCCCTCGACCTCGCGATCCAGAAGCGGGCCGACGAGGCTGTGGCCGACATCCTGCGCAAGTCCGGCGACGCCTTCGACGTCGACGAGGCCGCCATGGTCATCCTTGATCCCGACGGGGCACTGCGCGCCATGGTCGGCGGCGCCGATTACGGCGAGAGCCAGTTCAACCGCGCCACCGACGCGCTGCGCCAGCCCGGCTCGTCGTTCAAGCCCTACGTCTACTCCGCTGCCCTCCTATCGGGGTTGTTCAAGCCAGAGACCACGGTGGTCGACAGCCCGGTCTGCATCGGCAACTGGTGCCCACAGAATTACGGCCGGTCCTATGCCGGCCGGGTGCCGATGTGGCTCGCCGTGGCGAAATCGATCAACACGATCCCGATCAAGATCTCGATCTCGCTCGGCAAGGCCATGGGTATCAGCCATGAGGCGCGCGCCGCGAAGGCCGGCCGCGCGAAGATCACCGATCTGGCCCACAAGATGGGCATCACCTCGAACCTGATCGACACGGTCTCGATGCCGATCGGCTCCGACGAGGTGACGGTGATCGACCAGGCCGCCGGCTACGCGGTGTTCGCCAACGGCGGCTACAAGGCCAAGCCCTACGCCGCCATGGAGGTCAAGAACTCGTCCGGCGAGGTGATCTACCGCCACGCCGACGAGGCGCCCGATCGGGTGCTCCCGTCCCAGGTCGTCGCCGACATGAACTTCATGCTCAACAAGGTGGTCGAGGAGGGGACCGGCAAGCGCGCTCAGCTCGAGGGCGTGAAGGTCGCCGGTAAGTCCGGCACCACGAACGCCTACCGGGATGCGTGGTTCGTCGGCTACACCGGCAATTACGTCGGCGCGGTCTGGTTCGGGAACGACGACCACACCTCGACCAACAAGCTGACCGGCGGTTCGCTCCCCGCCCAGCTCTGGCACGACGTGATGGAGCCGGCCCACCAGGGCATCGAGATCAAGGGTTTGCCCGGCCTGAAGGAAAGCCCGCGGGCCGCCCAGCAGCAGGCGTCCGGCGGTCCGACCGCACCGATCGATCCGAATGCCAGCGCCTACGGCAAGCTCTCGCGTCGCTCCTTCGAGGTGATCGGCGGCTTGAACGGCCTGTTCCGCACCGTCGAGCGCCCGCCTTCGGGCGACGCGCGGCCGGATGCCGCTGGTGGCGTCGACAAGGCGACCCAGAAGACCGACCGGAAGCCCGGCGACCGGGCCGCGGCACCCCCGGCCCAGCCGCGCGAGGTCGCCGAGGGCGCACGGTCCGTCGGCGGCCGCATCGAGCTGCGGTGACCCAATGAGGTTCGCAATCCCCGCTAGCCCCGGCCACAGCGCTGCGGCTGGAGAACGCCGTCCCGCGCCGAAGGTCCGGTCCCTCGGCGGCGCCGGCCGGTTCCTCGCCCGTGTCTGGCGCAAGAGCTCGGTCGCCGGCCTCGCGGTCTACGCCCTGGCGCTCGGCGGGGTGCTCGGCCTCGCCAGCGCCGATTGGGCGACGCGGGGCGGCTATCCGTTCGGCGGCGTGCCGGTCGGCGCCTGGACGGCCTGGCCCCGGGCGGGGGCCGGGAATGCCGATCCCTATACCCGTGCCGTCAACGCCCGCCGGGGGGAGATCCCCCTGGCTGTGGGTGAGGGCCTGCTGCTGACCGCGGCGGCCGACGACCAGGGCCAGGCGCTCGACGCGACCTGCGCCTATCGCATCGGCGGCGGGACGCCGCCGGCCAGGGCCTGGACCCTCACGGTCGCGGGTCGCGGTGCGCGCGATCCCGGGCGTCCGGCCATGCGCGAGGGTTTCACCTCCACGGAGGTCCTGCGCTCGGCCGACGGGCGGTTCTCGGTGATCCTCGCCCCCGACGTCCAGCCCGGGAACTGGTTGCCGAGCCCCCGGGACAGCGGGCCTGTGCGCCTGGCCCTGCGCCTTTACGACACGCCGGTCGCCGCCAGCGTCGGATCCCTCGACCGAGCCTCGGTGCCGGCCATCACCCGCCTGGGATGCGCCTCGTGAGTCCGCGCTTCGTCTTCGCCACGCTGATCGGCTTGGTGCTCGCCGGGATCGTGCACATCGCGGCGGTGCTGGCGATCCCGCGTCTGTCCGAGACGGACGCCGTCTCGCGCGCCCGGACCAGCGAGAACCTCGACCACCCGCAGCC
The DNA here is from genome assembly GCF_979253755.1 of Methylobacterium sp. AC315. Taxonomy (NCBI): domain Bacteria; kingdom Pseudomonadati; phylum Pseudomonadota; class Alphaproteobacteria; order Hyphomicrobiales; family Methylobacteriaceae; genus Methylobacterium; species Methylobacterium sp. AC315. The sequence goes on along the minus strand of NZ_CEEDEA010000001.1, from coordinate 144,700 downwards.
GATCTACACGGTCGCCACCGGCGACGACCCCTCTCCGCCCGAGGCGTGGCTGCCGATCCCGGATCCGGCCGTGGCGGTGGGCGTCTGCGCTTACGATCTCGCCGACGGGCCGATGCGCGTCTCTGCGCGGACCGGGCCGCTGTCGTTGTCGCTCGCCGCGCATGCCCGGCGGGGGGCCTTCTACGCGGTGACCGATCAGGCCGCCGTGCGCGGCGCCCTCGATCTCGTGATCCTCACCCGGGCACAGTACGACGAGGCTCTGGCCGACGACGACGAGAATGACCCGAGCCGTGACGTGCGCATCGTCGCGCCGGACACGCGGGGCGTCGTGGTCGTGCGGGTGATCGCCGGCCTGCCGAGCCAGCGACCCGGCGCTAACGCCGCCGTCCAAGCCGTCTCGTGCACCACCGACATGCCTGCGGATGAGTCCGGCGGCAAGGATGCCGGCGGCAAGGATGCCGGCGGTAAGCCCGCTGGGCGGTAACGCCGGGTCAACTCAATATTTGACGACCAGTGGCGGCGCCTCGGCGACCGGCACGATGGCGGCTTCGAGGCCGCATCGGGCCGCGGCGTCCGGTGGCAGCAGCGGGTCGAGCAGGTTGCGGCGCGCGGCGAGCATGGCCAGCGAGCGCTCGGCCGCGACCGACTCCTTGGCCGGAGCCTGGGCGAAGAGATGCTCCAGGGCATAGCGGTAGCGCGCCAGCCGCAGGCCGGCCTCGATCCGCACCCAGGCGATCAGGCAGCGGTTCTCGGCGACATGCTGGGCTGCGAGGCGGATATCCGCGTCGTCGAGGGTTTTGGCAAAGGGCAAGCTGCGCAGCCGCGCGGCATCCGCGTCGATCACCCGCGCGGCGAGCGCCGTGAAGATCGGGATCAGGCGGGCATCGGCCGTGGCGTCGTCGGCGAGCTGGCGGTAGCGGGAGACCGGGGAGCGCGACGGCTCTGCGGTCAGCGTGTCGTAATAGGCGCCGACCTCGTCGAACCGCCAAGTCGGCGTCGCGTGCGCGCTGGCCAGTCCGAAGAGGGCATCCTGGAATGCCGTGAGGGTGCTGGCCGGCTGGACGAAGCGCCAGGCGCGGTCGCGCAGCGCCTGCTCGTCGTCGGTCAGGCCGGAATCGAGGATCAGCCGGCCGCGATCCCGCGACGAGAAGCTGCCGGTGGTGTCGATCAGTCCATTCCAAACGCCGGTGCGGGGGCGGCCGAAATCGCCGCTCTGCGTGCAGGCGGCGAGCAGCGCCAGCGCGGTGCCGGCGGCCAGGACGATGGTGGCCCTGTGCGCGCGGCTCGCGCGCCTGTCTCCAACGGGTGCGACGCTCGGCCGATGGCGGTCCGGAACAGGCATGATCAAACCGTCGGAAACGTCGCCTGGCCGGGCCGGTCGGCGGCTATCGCTGCGTTCAGGAGGCAAGGCGCTCGTAACGAACGCCCAGGAAGAACAGGATCTCGCCGCGCTGCTCGTCGGTGCGCGGCAATTGGCGGGTCCGGCGCGCGTCGGGCCCGGGGAACGGTAGCAGGACCGCGGGCGGATCCCGCCGTGCGTCGCGCGCCGCATCGTTGGCGGGCATTGGCAGGCGGGTCTGGCCAGTCACCTGCGGCTTGAATGGGGTCATGGTCTCCGGCTCCTGTCGGCGGCTCGAGCGGCAGTGCCCGGGCCCTGCAGAGGGGGTCGGCAAGGGCTACAGAACCCATTCAGCATGACGTGGTTAACGGAGTCTTGCCGGATCCCGGCCCGGATCGGGGCGGCATTTTGGCTGGTCTGGCGCGCGAATTGCGATGCGGGTTTCGCCCATGGCGGGCGTTTCCTCCCTTTGACTGGGGCCCTGTCCGTTCTTGGACGGGGCCCTTTTTCTTGGCCGACGATGCGGCCCGGGCGCCACACAGCGGCGAAGCGTGGGCGCGGCGTTGCGCGCGGGGAACCCATGCAGAGCCGTGCCGCTTGCCTACCGCCCAGCGCGACCGATATGCCGGGCGCAAGCGGACGAGCTGACCGCCGCACCGATTTTCCGCGCGACCGAGATTTGAGGACACCGCTGAATGCGACTCGTTCCGGAACGATTCCTGCGCTCCAACCGCCGCTGCGGCCTGGCGACGGGTGCGCTCGTGCTGTTCGCGCTCGCCACCGGCCCGGCCTACGCCCAGCGTGAGGACCAGGGCCTGCAACTCGGCTGCGCCAACGACTATTTCCGTCTCTGCGCCGGCGTCGATCCGAACAGCCAGGACGCCGACCGGTGCATGACGCGCAACCGCAAGCGCCTATCGCCCGAGTGCCGCTCGGCGATCGGCGACTACGACAAGCGCACCGGCAGCAAGTCGCTGTCGGACGATTGAGCATTTCACCGGTCCAGATACGCGCCGCAGGCGAAGGGCATTTTCGATGGGCCTGACTGTCGCCGTCCAGATGGACCCGATCCAGAACATCCGGATCGCCGGGGACACGACCTTCGCTCTACTGCTCGAGGCGCAGCGGCGGGGTCATGACTTGATCTACTACACGCCCGACCGGCTCTCGATGCAGGGCCGGCGGGTCACGGCTCGGGTCGAGCGTCTGACGGTCCAGGACGTCGAGGGCGCGCATTTCACGCTCACGCCGCCGGAGCGGATCGACCTCGCCGAGGCGGACGTGGTGCTGATGCGCCAGGATCCGCCGTTCGACATGGCCTACATCACGGCCACCCACATGCTGCAGCGGATCCATCCGGAGACGCTGGTGGTCAACGATCCCTTCGAGGTGCGCAATGCGCCCGAGAAGCTGTTCGTGCTTGATTTTCCCGAGCTGATGCCCCCGACCCTGATCAGCCGCGACAAGGCCGAGATCGAGGCCTTCCGGTTGGAGCACGGCACCGTCGCGATGAAGCCGTTGCACGGGCACGGTGGCGCTGCCGTCTTCAAGGTCACCGAAACGGACCCGAACTTCGGCTCGATGTTCGATCTGTTCGCCACCACCTTCCGGGAGGCCTGGGTGATCCAGCGCTACCTCGACCGGGTGACCGAGGGCGACAAGCGCATCATTCTGGTGGACGGCTTGGCGATGGGCGCGGTCAACCGGGTGCCGGCGGCCAACGACATCCGGTCGAACATGGTGCGCGGCGGGGCCGCCTCGGCTTCGGAGCTGACCGAGCGCGAGCGCGAGATCTGCGCGACGATCGGTCCGGAGCTAGCCCGGCGCGGCCTGATCCTGGTCGGGATCGACGTGATCGACGGACATCTCACCGAGATCAACGTCACCTCCCCCACCGGCATCCGGGCCATCCAGCGGCTCGGCGGCCCGGACCTCTCGGTGGCAGTCTGGGACGCGATCGAATCCCGGGTCGCAGCGCGCAAGGGTGTCTGAACGGGTGCCGTAGGAAGGCTGTGACTCAGGTCTCCGCCTTCGGCGTGGCGTTGAGTTCGGCCCAGTCGAACTCCTCCTCCAGCAGGAAATAGGCATCGTCTCCGATGCGGCCCTGCCGCCGCAGCGAGAGAACCGCATTGCGCGCAGCCGCCACCGACCGGCGGCGGGCGGCATCCGAGGGGAGACTCTCGGGAGCAAGGCCCTCCTCGTGGGCCTCGGCCTCTTCGAGGGCCGAGCGGAACTCGGCGCGCAGGGAATCGATCGCCGGCTCGTCACCGGATTCGGCAAGGCTCTCGAGGGCCGCCTTGTAGGCGGCGGCGCGCGCCCAGCCCACTTCCCGGCCAACCGGATCGTCATCCTCCAGCTTCAGGTGCGCGAGCAGCGGACGCAGGGTCAGGCCCTGAACGATTAGCGTGCCCAAAACCGTGAAGAAGGCGGTGAACACCACGAGGTCCCGGTGCGGGAACTCCATCGGCAGCGCCAGGGCGGCCGCGACCGTGACGATGCCGCGCATCCCGGCCCAGGACAGAGCGAGCCCCGGCCCGAACTTCGCGCGGGCACCGGCCTGACGCAGGCCGAGGCCCTTGAGGCCGGTCGTGGGCAGGACCCAGGCCAGACGGGTCACCACGACGGTGGCGAAGATCGCGGCGGCGAGGAACATCGCCTGCCAGGAATCTGCACCGGTCAGGCGGTCCTGGATCGGATCGATCTGAATGCCGATCAGGATGAAAGCTAGGACGTTGAGGACGAATACCGCCGTGTCCCACACCGCGTAGGAGATCACCCGGGTGCGCGGGGCCGTGATGCCGGGCGCCCGGCGGGCGACCGTGACCGCGAAGGTGACGATGGTCAGCACCCCCGACATCTCCAGACGCTCCGCGGCGAGCCAGATCCCGAACGCGGCGACGAACTGCATCACGATGGTGCTCGCCGGGTCGGTCACGCGCTTCGTCAGGGCGACGAAGGCCAGGCCCAGGCAGGGTCCGGCGGCCAAACTGGCCACCACGCCGAGCATGAAGGCCGGGGCGACCTCGGCCGGATGAAAGCCGTCCGCCATCGCAGCCGTCACCGCCAGGCGGTAGATGATCAGCGATGCGGCGTCGTTCAGAAGGCTCTCGCCGCGCAGGATCGTGGCGAGCCGGTGTGGCATCGGCGCGTGCTTCAGCACCGCCAGGGCCGCCACGGCGTCGGGCGGCGCGACCACGGCGCCAAGCACGATGCAGGCCGCGATCGGCATGTCGGGCACGATGAGATGGGCCACGAGCGCGACGGCGAGCGTCGTGACCGCCACCGCGCCCACCGCCAACCCGAACACCGCGCGCCAGTTCTCGCGCATGTCCCGCAGGGACGCGTCGAAGCCGGCATCGAGCAGGACGGGGGCGAGGAACAGGGCGAGCGCCAGTTCGGGATCGAGCCGCAGGTTCGGTACCCCGGGCACGAAGGCCAGCGCGACGCCGCCGAGCGCCAGGAACGCCGGGTAAGGCGCACCCAGCCGACGCGCCAGCGCGGCCAAAAGGACGGCGCCGAACAGGACGCCGACAACCCACTCGAAGATTACCATAGCCCTGAAAGAGGGCAGGTCCGCGCGCGTTCCAGGCCGGACGGCTCAGTACTGCACGCTGGCGCGCACCCCGAGCACCACCGCGTTGCGCAAGCGGCGTCCATCCGGGCCGGCTATGCCGGCACCCGGATGGAAGACGTATTGGAGGTCGGGCTGCACCGTGAAGCCCGGAACCACCACGGCTTGGTAGGTCGCCTCCAGCACCGTCTCGGCCCGTCGCCGCGGCGTCGGGACGCCGGTGTAGAGGATCGTGTCCCGGTCGGCCCGGTGGGCGTCGTCGCTGATCCGGGCATGAGCGAGGCTGACCCCGACGGTGTCGTCGTCGCGGCCGTCGAACAGGCCCTTGTAGGCGAGGCCGGCATCGACGTAGGCGTCGATCAGGCTTGAGCGGGTCGGCGAGTAGGCGGTGCGCACGAAGAAGCCGAGGCCCTCATCGTCCTTGCCGGATTCCCGGTACAGGGTCTGGTCGTAGATGCCGTAGAATCCGGCATTGCCGCGCAGGGGGCGGCCGATGCCGGTGGCGTTCGGGTCGGCCAGCGGCACCCCGGTGATGTCAAAGCGCAGGCTGTCGAACCGGCCGAAATGCTGCCAGCCGCCGAACGTGATGTCGCCGGGCAGGCCTTCGGCTCCCGGCTCGATATTGAACGCGTAGGTCGCCTCGGCGACGATCAGGGCCGGGTCGTTGGTCCGGAAGTTCGTGCCGGTACGGTTCAGTCGCTGCGCCTCCGGATCCGGGCCTGGCCGGTTCGCCCCCGCGGGATCGCCATCGTAGAGCCCGACCTGAAGGGAGAAACCATTGCCCGGCGCGTACTTCGCGCGGATCGCGGGCGCCGAGAGCGGATAGGCCGGACCGCCGCTCGGCAGGTCGAGCCCGGTGATCGCCGGCCAGCCGAAGGTGGAGTTCACGAACAAAGTCGCGGTCTGGCTGACGAAGAACTCGGTGTCGGCCGCCTGCTGGCCGATCCGGAGGCCGAGCTGCCCGTCCATCAGGCTCTGATCGAACCACAGCACGTACAGCCGGCTCGACGGAAGCGCCTCGATCACGCTCGTGGTGAGCAGGTCGCCGACATAGTAGCGCGACAAGCCGGTGCCGTGGATGAAGTAGGCGTTGGCGTGGATCGTCGCGCCCTCCCAGCCGGCCAGCCGGTCGAGATCGAGGTTGAGCCGCAGGTTCAGGCGATCCTCGACGATCGCCCCCTGACGAAGACCGCCGGTCGGGTTGCCCAATAGGTCGGCGATGTAGGTGACGCTGTACTCGATGCCACGCGCTTTCAGCACCGGGCGCAACCCCAGGGGATCGCCAAGCGCGCCCAACGACGGCTCGATCGACCGGACATAGCCGCCGGACGCCTGGCTGGTGCTCTCCGGCTGCGAGACCGAGATCCGCGGATCGGCGCCCGCACCCTCGTAGACGGTCCGCACCCGCTGCTGCGCCGCGGCCGGCAGGGCGGCCAAGGTGAGGCCGAGGGCCAACGGAGGTAAACTCTTGAACGACATCGGCCGCTTCTGCGCGATGGGCATCGGCGTTCCTAGCATGGGACGGGCGTGGCGAACCGTGGTCCCTTGCAGCGGCCGCAGACTTGCCTAACGCTGCGGCTGGAACACCACAGGATCTTCGATGCTCGAGACCCCCGTCTTCTCCGACAGCGCTGTTGCGGCCCCTCACCATCTCGCGGCCTCGGCCGGCCGGACCGTGCTGGCACAGGGCGGCAACGCCATCGAGGCGATGGTGGCGATGGCGGCCTCGATCGCCGTGGTCTACCCGCACATGAACAGCATCGGCGGCGATGGATTCTGGCTGGTTCGCGAGCGCGGCGGCCGGGTGCGCGGCATCGAGGCATGCGGGCCGGCCGGGCGCCTCGCGACGATCCAGCGCTACCGTGAAAAGGGCTACGATACGATCCCGTCGCGCGGCCCCGACGCCATGGTGACGGTGGCCGGCGCGGTCGGCGGCTGGGACCTCGCTCTGGCGCTGTCCAAGGCGCTCGGCGGCCGCCTGCCCCTGGACGTGTTGCTCGCCGACGCGATCACCCAGGCCCGCGACGGTGTCCCGGTCTCACCCAGCGAGGAGCGCTACAAGCCGCAACCGGGCGACACCCTGCATGAGGCCCCGAACTTCGCCGCGACCTTTCTCAACGACGGCAAGCCCTACCGGGCGGGCGAGATCCGCAAGCTCGCGGCCCTCGGGGCGACCCTCGAGCAGCTCGCACATGCCGGGCTGGACGACTTTTATCGAGGCGATGTCGCCCACGAGATCGGCGCCGACCTGGAACGCCTCGACGCGCCGGTGACCCGGGCCGACCTCAAGGCCTACCAGGCGGTCGAGCGCAGGCCCTTGGCGATGCGTCGGCGCGACGCCACGCTGTTCAACTTCCCGCCCCCGACCCAGGGGCTCGCGGCCTTGATCATCCTCGGCCTGTTCGACCGCCTGAATGTCGCCACCCCGGAGAGCACGGCGCATTATCACGGGCTGATCGAGGCGACGAAGCGCGCCTTCGCGATCCGCGACCGGGTGGTGACCGATTTCGGCCGCCTGCGGCACGACATGGAGGAGTTCCTGGTGCCGGCTTTCCTCGCCACGGAAGCCGCGCGTATCGACATGAAGCGCGCCGCAACGATTCCCTTGCGCGATTCCCCCGGCGACACCGTCTGGATGGGGGCGATCGACCGCGACGGGCTGGCGGTCTCGTACATCCAGTCGGTCTACTGGGAATACGGTTCCGGGGTGGTTCTGCCGCGCACCGGCATCGACTGGCTCAACCGGGGCGTCTCGTTCTCCCTCGACCCGGACGCCGTGAACCCGCTGGAGCCCGGGCGGCGCCCGTTCCACACCCTGATCCCGGCGCTGGCCTGTTTCGACGACGGCCGGGTCATGGCCTACGGCGCGATGGGCGGCGACGGCCAACCGCAATTCCAGGCGCAGATCTTCTGCCGCTACGCCGATTACGGGTTTTCCGTCGCCGATGCGGTCGATGCCCCCCGGCTGCTCTACGGCCGGACCTGGGGCGCGCCCTCGCTCAGCGTGAAGGTGGAGGATCGGTTCGATCCGGCGATCCTGTCGGCTCTGGAGCGCATGGGCCACCAGATCGAGCCGGTCGGCGTGCCCTACAGCGACACGCTGGGCCATGCCGGCATGCTCGTCCGCCGGGCCCGCGATGGGCGGATCGAGGCGATGCACGACCCGCGTTCCGACGGCGGGGCGTTGGGGTTGTGAATCGAAACCGATTCTGCGGCAGAGGACTGCGACCCGGGATCCAGCACGCGGTGACGCGAAGCGGCCGAGGGTTAGCGCGTCGTTTCGCGATTGGGCCGCTCCGCGGCTCTGGCTCCCGGATCACCGTCCGCTGACATTCCGGGCGGCCCGGAAAAGGGGCGCGTTTCATCCGGGGACGGTGCAGGCCGCGGCAGGCACTCCGACAGGAAGCCCGTGTGATCGTGCAGGTCGTCAGCTTGCCTGGACCAGCCAGCAGGAGGCGCGCAGACTGACGATACCGCCCTCCGCGTGCGGGTGCAGGGCCGCGGTGACGGCGGCCTCGGCCCGGGCACGCAGATCTGGCTCGGCCTCGCGGAGGAGACGCGCGGTCGGCCCGAGATTGAGCGCGACATGGGCGGCGGCCTCCGCCGCCTCGGTCTCGTTGGCGCCGCGGCCGAGCACCACGTCCCGGTCGATCGCGTCACAGGTCACGGTCCCGAAACCTGCGCCGCGCAGCAGCGCGACCAGCCGTTCTTGGTCGGCGAAGCGGAACGGGCCGGGCGTATCCGGTTGCGGCGGCGGCGGGATCTCGGGCAGGAGCGGCAGCACCGCATCGCGCGGCACCGTCACCCAAAGGTTCTCCGGCAGCGCCCGCCAGCACAGGAAGGTCAGCCGTCCCTCGGGCTGGAGCATCCGGCGGATGTTGGCGAAGGCGTGGGCCGACTCCGGAAAGAACATCACGCCGAACCGTGACAAGGCCTGCTGATAGGTTCCGAGAGCGGCGTTCTCCACGTCCGCCTCGACGAACCGGATCGGCGCGGCACCGAGTGGTTCCGCCTCGGCCCGGTCCTGGGCGACCGCGAGCAGCGGCGCCGAGATGTCCGCGCCGGTCACGCTCCCTTGCGGACCGACCCGGCGGGCGGCCTCCAGCGTCGTGGTGCCCGAGCCGCAGCCGATATCGAGCACGGATTGCCCGGGCTGGAGCGTCAGGCGCGCGAACAGCGCCTCGGTGAGCGGTGCGAACACCGCGTCGAGCACCGCCTGATTGCGGGCCCAGCGGGTGCCGACCTCGCCGTTCCAATACTCCGTCTGGGTGATGTCGCCGGCCATCGTCGTGTTCCCTCAGGCCGACGTGACGGCGACCGACAGCGCGGGTTTGTGGTTCAGGGTCTGGAACACGACGCAGTAGCGCTCGGTCAGCTTGAGCAGGTCTGCGAGTTTGTCCTCCGAGGCGTCGGTATCCAGAGTGAAGAACAGCCGGATGCTGCGAAAGCCCACAGGCGCTTCCTTGTCGACGCCGAGCGTTCCGCGAAAATCGAGGTCGCCCTCCGCACTCACCGTGCCGGAGCGCAGCGGAATCGCGAGCGCTGTCGCCACTGCCTTGAGGGTCACGCCCGCGCACGCGACCAGCGCTTCGAGCAGCATGTCCCCGGAGCACAGTTCGAGGCCGGAGCCGCCGGTCGCCGGGTGGAGCCCGGCTTCCGCGATGGCGCGGCCGGTCTCGACCTTGCAGGCGATCTTGGTGTCGTCGAGGGTACCCCGCGCCTTCAGGGTGATCACCGCCGAATCCGGCGCCGTGCGGTACTGGTCCTTGATCGGAGCCTGGAGGGCTCGCAGAGCGGTGGCGTCCATGGCGTCGTCCTCAGGGTTGATCTGTGCCGGCCGGCTCCTCTTGTGCGGGAGCGTCGGCGACGAGGTATAGGGTCGGCGCTCAGGGACGGGAAGCGCGGCCGGTCAGCGCCGCTACCGCGTCGGCCAGGGCGTCGACCTGCGCATCCGTGTGGGCCGCCGAGAACGCGACCCGCAGCCGCGCGGTCCCGGCCGGTACGGTCGGGGGGCGGATGGCCACGACCAGGAAGCCGGCAGCCTCCAGGGCCGTAGAGATTTCGAGCGCCGCCTGCGCGTCGCCGACCAGGACCGGCACCACGGCGCTCTCGGCTTCGGGCAAGCCGAGGCGGGCGGTGAAGCGTTGGGCCAGCGCCAGCGGCCGGGCGCGCCGGGCCGGTTCCTCCTCCAGGATCGCCAGCGCTTCCAGGGCTGCAGCGGCCGAGGCCGGGGGTAGGCCGGTGGTGTAGACGAAGCTCCGGGCGCGGCTCGTCATCAGGTCGATCACCGGCCGCGAGGCGCAGAGATAGCCGCCGTAAGAGCCGAGCGCCTTCGACAGCGTGCCCATTTCCAGCGGTGCCCGCGGCCCGTCCTCGACCACCCCGATCCCGTGGGCGTCGTCGACCAGCGTCCAGGCGTCGAAGGCTTCCGCGACACCCAGCAGATCGCCGAGCGGCGCCCGGTCGCCATCCATGCTGAACACCCGCTCGGTCAAGACGAGGGCGCGGGCGTGGTGCGGGCGGTGCGCCGCGAGCTTGTCCGCGAGGTCGGCCGGATCGTTGTGTCGAAATGTCAGCACTGCGGCGCCCGACAGCCGCGCCCCCGCCCACATGCAGGCATGGGAGAGTTCATCAAGCACCACGACGTCGCCGCGCCCGGCCAGCGCCGGGGTGATGCCGAGATTGGCGAGATAGCCGCTGCCGAACACCAGGGCGGCTTCGGCGCCCTTGTGGCGGGCGAGTCCCTCCTCCAGGGCGCCCAGATAGGGGTGGTCGCCGGTGACGAGGCGCGAGCCGCCCGCCCCGGCCCCATAGCGGCCGGCCGCCTCTTGCGCGGCGGCGATCACCCGCGGGTGATGCGACAGTCCGAGATAGTCGTTGCATGAGAACGAGACGAGCGCCCTGCCCCGGCGCGACGCCGCGGCTCCGGTGCCGCGCTCGGTTGGCGTGAGCCGCCGCCGCAGGCTGCCGGCTTCCAGCGCGTCGAGTTTGGTGCGGGCGAAGGCGTCGAGGCTGTCCATCAGGTGCGTGATGGGGCCGCGGGGGCGGTGGATGTCAAGGTGGCGACCGGCGCGGAGCTGCGGAAGTTACGCGTGGGGTATTCCGAGCGCCCCGGCGTGGCGTCCCTCGTCGGCACAGAACAAATACTGCTCGCGATTCGCCTGTCTTACCGTCGCCGGCGGACATAGCGGCTTCAGTCCGTTCACACGCCGGATCGCGCGTCTGCTTGACCACTCCGGCCTTGCCGCCCATCCCTCCGCCATGACGTCCGATCGACCGTTGAAACAGACTCTCTGGCGCCCCTACACGCAGATGGGCGTGGCCGCTCCGCCCCTGGAGGCGGTGGCGACGCATGGCAGCCGCATCGTGCTGGCCGATGGCCGCGAGCTGGTGGATGGGATCGCGTCCTGGTGGACGGCCGTGCATGGCTACAACCATCCCCACATCGCCCGGTCCGTGGCCGACCAGCTGGCGCGGATGCCGCACGTGATGTTCGGCGGCCTGACCCATGCCCCGGCGGAGCGGCTGGCGTCACGGCTCTCCGCGCTGTTGCCGGGGGATCTCGACCACGTGTTCCTGAGCGATTCGGGCTCGGTCGCCGTCGAGGTCGCGTTGAAGATGTCCGCCCAAATGTGGCTCAATCGCGGGGTGAGCGGCCGGACGAAAGTGCTGGCCTTCCGGGGCGGCTATCACGGCGACACGATGGGCGCGATGTCGGTCTGCGACCCCGAGGAGGGCATGCATCGCCGCTTCGGCGCCTACCTGCCCAGCCAGGTGTTCTGTGACCTGCCGCGGAGCCTGGCCGAGACGGAGGCGCTGGATGCGGCTCTGGCCGCCCACCGCGAGACGCTGGTAGCCGTGATCGTCGAACCCCTCGTCCAGGGTGCGGGTGGGATGGTCCTGCACCCGCCGGAGGTGCTGGCGACCGTCGCCCGCCTCGCTCGCCGGCACGGCCTGCCGTTGATCGCCGACGAGATCTTCACCGGATTCGGGCGCACCGGCAGCCTGTTCGCCTGCGAGCAGGCCGGGATCGTGCCGGACATCCTGTGCCTGTCGAAGGCGCTCACCGGCGGCACCATGGCGCTGGCGGCCACGGTCGCCCGGACGGAGGTGTTCGAGGCGTTCTGGTCCGAGGATCCGGCGGCAGCGTTGATGCACGGCCCGACCTTCATGGCCAATCCGCTGGCCTGCGCGGCGGCCAATGCCAGCCTCGACCTGTTCGCGACCGAGCCGCGCCTCGAACAGGCCGGTGCCATCGCCCGCCGGCTCGCGGATGGGCTGTCCGGCCTGAAGGGACTGCCCGGCGTGGCGGATGTCCGGGTCCTGGGTGCCCTCGGGGCGGTGCAGTTCACCGCGCCGCCCGACCTCGCCGCCCTCAAGGCGGGCTTCCTCGACCGGGATGTCTGGGTGCGGCCGTTCGGCGACATCGTCTATCTCACCCCCGCCCTGACCATTCCGGACGCCGATCTCGACCGACTGATCGAGGCCGTCGTCGGCGTCGTCTCCGAGCGGGCCGCGGCGCTCGCCTGAGCGCATCCGCCACACGATCCCGCGAGCCGTCGCCACGCCGCCCTGCAACCTGGAACCGTTTCTGCCGTTGGCTCACCGCTGACAACGCGTGCGGCGGCCCTCGCGGTCGGACGCTGCCGGAGGGAGTACACAGTGGCGAGCGAGCAGACGGTTTCGGGCGGCGATCGGCCGGTGATCCTCCTCGTCGAGGACGAGGCGCTGACGATCATGGACCTCGGGGACGTGCTGGAGGATGGCGGTTACGACACGGTGCAATGTGCCTCCGCCGAGCGGGCGCTCAGCATCCTGCAGGCGCGGCCTGACATCTGTGGCCTGGTGACGGACGTCCAGCTCTCGGGAAAGACCGACGGCTTCGACCTGGCGAGCGCGGTGGCCGAGGCCCGCCCGCAACTGCCGATTCTCATCGTGTCCGGGCGGGCCGCGCCCGATCCGGCCCGGATGCCCGCCCATGCCGACTTCATCGCCCGTCCGTGCACGGGCGAGGACATCCTTGACCGGCTGAAGCGCTTGATGCCCTGTTGAGTGCAGGGCGTTTTCGGCCCCCGTCATCGCACCGTCACCCGCGCGCGCCACAGGAAACCGGGCGGCCTTGGGACGGGAGTGGACGGTGCAGGTTCAGGATGGTCCGGCGGCCGCCGGCATAGATGCGGGCGCTCCGGTGGGCGACAAGCAGAAACGTGAGCGCGAGACCAAGGACACGGGTGCGTCCGAAGGATCGTCCAAGAAGATGCGGCCACCTGGCGTGCGCAGCGTCGGCTGGGCCCTGGTGCAGGCCGCGCGCCTGCACCGCGCGCGCACCGGTGACCGGCTGGCCAAGCTCGGCCTGTTCGCCGGGCAGGAACAGGTGGTCCAGGCGCTCGCCGCCGCCGGCACCATGACGATGGGCGACCTCGCCGCCCTCCTGCGGGTCCGCCCGCCGACCGCGTCCAAGACGGTTACCCGGCTCGCGGCTCTCGGCATCGTGGAGCGCCGGGCCGAATCGGGTGACGGCCGCGTCGTGCGGGTGCAACTCACCGAGGCCGGCCTGGCGAAGGCCGAGGCCATCGAGCGGATCCAGGAGGATGTCGAGGCCGAGCTGCTCGACCATCTCGACAAGACCGACCGGCGCCGCCTCCGCAAGCTCCTCCGCAAGGCCGCCCGCGGCCTCGCCGAGGCGGCCGGCGCCTCCGGCCAGCTCACCGATGTCGACGCGGAGATCGATGCAGAGGCCGAAGACGAGGTCGAGGCGATCCCGGTCTGACGGGCTGCCGGCTCAGGCCGCCCGGCGCCAGGCCGGGAACGGGTCCGGCAAGTCGCGATAGGCTTTGGGGTCAAACGTTTTCGCGTGGTCGGTCGCTACGAGGCATGCATCCAGGGCTTCGGTGAGTGCGTCCCGGTCCATCCCGGTGCCGATGAACACCAATTCCTGGCGCCGGTCGCCCCAGATCTCGCTCCAGACCGCGTCGAGGCGCTCCCGGAACTCGGGCGCTTCCGGCCAGCGTCGGCGCGGCACTGCCGACCACCAGAAGCCCATGGCCGAGACCCGCGCCACGGCGCCGGCCAGCGAGAAATCCCCGACCCAGTCCGGCCGCGTCGCCAGCCAGAAATGGCCCTTGGCCCGGATCAGCCCCGGCCAGGTTTCGTTGACAAAAGCGTTGAAGCGCTGCGGATCGAACGGCCGCCGCGCTCGGTAGACGAAGGACGTGATCCCGTATTCCTCGGTTTCTGGCACGTGCTCGTGCGCGCCGTACAGCGCCTTGAACCAGAGCGGATGCTGTTGCGCCTTCTCCTCCTCGAACAGCCCGGTATCGAGGATCGCGTCGAGGGGTGCGCGCCCGTAATCGATTTCAAGGATGCGCGCATCCGCGTTCAGCCCGCGCACCACCGAGCGGACCAGGGCCAGGTGCGCGTCCGAGACGTCGTGCGCCTTGTTGATCACCACCACGTCGGCGAATTCGATCTGCTCCACCAGCAGGTCCACGAGCGTGCGGGTATCCTCCGCCCCCGCCGTTTCGCCGCGCTCGCGCAGGAACGCGGCCGAGCGGTAATCCTTCAGCAGGTTCACGGCATCGACCACCGTCACCATCGTGTCGAGGCGGGCGACGTCCGAGAGCGCGCGCCCGGCCTCGTCCCGGAACGCGAAGGTCGAAGCGATCGGCAGCGGCTCGGCAATCCCGGTGCCTTCGATCAGCAGGTAGTCGAATCGTCCCGCCTCGGACAGGCGCCGGACTTCGTCCAGCAGGTCGTCGCGCAGGGTGCAGCAGATGCAGCCGTTGGTCATCTCGACCAGGATCTCGTCGGTTCGAGACAGGCCGGCGCCACCGGTCCGCACGAGGTTGGCGTCGATGTTCACCTCGCTCATGTCGTTGACGATGACGGCGACCCGCCGGCCGTCGCGATTGTTGAGCACGTGATTGAGCAGCGTCGTTTTGCCGGCTCCCAGAAAGCCGGAGAGAACGGTGACGGGAAGGCGTCGATGGAGTTTGGCCATGTCATGAGAAAAACGTTATAACATTGCATTGTCAACCTTCGGCATATCGTCCCGTCGAAGCCCGCCGTTCCGGGTGTTGTAACGATGTAACGTTTCCGAACGATCACGAGAAGCCGCATGATCGGCCCTTGCATCGATCCGCTCCGAGGCCTGAATGAAACGATATACACTGTGTGAGTTTCGATGACCTCGACGCGACGCCTTGCTTTCCTGGCCGGCACGATTCTGTCGGCGCCCGTCTACGCCGTCCTGTTCGCCGTGCCGGCGCAGGCGCAGAAGGCCGTGGCCCTCGACGAGATCAGCGTCACCAGCCCGAGCCCGATCCAGACCGGCCAGCCTGCGGCCGGACCCGCGGCGCCGCTCCAGACCGGCATTCTCCCGGTGGCCACCAACACGTTCTCGCCGGTCACCGTGGTCACCCAGGACCAGATCGCCCGCGACCAGCCCCGGACCCTGGGGGACGCCCTGTTCGACCGGCCGGGTATCTCGTCCACCACCTACGCGCCGGGCGCAGCCTCGCGGCCGATCATCCGCGGCCTCGACAATGCCCGCGTGCGCATCCAGGAGAACGGTATCGTCAACGGCGGCGTCTCGGATCTCGGCGAGGACCACGCGGTCCCGGTGAACCCTCTGGTCTCCGACCGGATCGAGGTGATCCGCGGACCCGCGACCCTGCGCTACGGCTCCGGTGCCATCGGCGGCGTGGTCTCGGCCGACAACAGCCGGGTGCCGACCTTCATCCCGGCGAACGGCGTGCAGGGTCAGGTCACCACGGGCTTCTCCAGCGTCGACAACGGCCGGCTCGGCGCCGCCACCGTGGATGCGGGCGGCGACGGGATTGCGGTTCACGCCGACGGCTTCAGGACCGCCAACGACAGCTACGCGATCCCGGGCGGGATCCAGCGCAACTCCTACAACGAGTCGCAGGGCGGCGCGGTCGGCATCTCGGCGATCGGCGACCGCGGCTTCGTCGGCATCTCGTTCAGCCACTACGACGCGATCTACGCGATCCCGGGCGGCGTCGCCGAGCAGAACCGCACCCGCCTGACCCCGAACCAGGACCGGGTCCTGTCGCGGGGCGAGTACCGGCCCCTCGACGGCCCGTTCG
Source organism: Methylobacterium sp. AC315 (assembly GCF_979253755.1). Taxonomy (NCBI): domain Bacteria; kingdom Pseudomonadati; phylum Pseudomonadota; class Alphaproteobacteria; order Hyphomicrobiales; family Methylobacteriaceae; genus Methylobacterium; species Methylobacterium sp. AC315. The sequence continues at coordinate 128,682 of NZ_CEEDEA010000001.1, read as the reverse complement.
AAGTGATCCGCTACTGGGCGGGATACTCGGTCTACCGCCACAACGAGGTCGGCATCGGCGAGGATGGGATCGAGGGTGTCCAGGCGATCTTCAAGAACCGCGAGGCCGAGGGGCGGCTGGAACTCCAGCACGTCCCGGTCGAGACTCCGTTCGGCGTGCTGACCGGGGCGCTCGGCTTCCAGTCGGACCGGCGGGTGATCAACACCCAGCTCGAATCGTTCCTGCCCAAGACCGAATCCCGGGCCAACGCGGTCTACCTGTTCGAGGAGCTGGAGCTGCGCCCCGGCACGCGGCTGCAGGCGGCCGGCCGCTACGAGGTGGACCGATTGTCGAGCATCGCGGCGCAGTTCCCCGCGGACTACGCCCCGGTCGACGGGCAGGATCCGTTCCAGTACGCCCGGACCCGGCGCTTCGCCCCGAAGAGCGCCAGCATCGGCGCCCTGCAGGACCTGCCCCTCGGCTTCGTGGCGAGCCTCAACGGCTCCTATGTCGAGCGCGGACCCACCGGCTACGAGCTGTTCTCGCAGGGGCCGCACGACGCCACCGCGACCTTCGAGATCGGCAACCCGGACCTCAAGAAGGAACGCGCCCGAACCGTGGAGGCCAGCATCCGCCGGGCCGAGGGCCCGCTGCGCCTCGACGCCACCGGCTACTACACGCGCTACACGGGCTTCATCTACCGCAACTTCACCGGACTCGCCTGCGACGACGACTTCGCATCCTGCGGCACCGGCACCGAGAATCGGCAGATCGTCTACCAGCAGCAGAACGCCACCTTCTACGGTGCCGAGATCATCGGCCAGTACGACATCCTGCCCGTCGGCAACGGCTTCGCCGGCATCGAGGCCCAATTCGACTTCGTGCGCGCGCAGTTCGACAACGGTACCAACGTGCCGCGCATCCCGCCCTACCGGCTCGGCGGCGGCGTCTACCTGCGGGCCGATGGCTGGTTCGCCCGGGTGAACCTGCTCCATGCCTTCGACCACCAGGCGACCGCCCTGTTCGAGACCCCCACCCCCGGCTACGACGATCTGCGCGCCGAGCTGAGCTACACCAAGGCGGTCGATCCGGCGGTCTACGGGGCGAGCGCGATCACCCTCGGGGTCCAGGGCCGGAACCTGCTCGACGCCGACATCCGCAACTCGACCTCGTTCAAGAAGGACGAGATCCTGCTGCCGGGGCGGAACGTGCGATTGTTCCTGACCGCGCGGTTCTGAGGGCGGGCTGAGACGCCGGCCGCACCGGATATGGTTTCACGCGATGGCCTGCGAGCGCTTCCGTCTGCGCGAGTGCAGCGACGCAACCCAGTAAGGCGCCATCCTCGGACGTGCCGCGCTGCCCTGGGTCGCTTCGTTGCGCGCGTGATGACGGTGAAGGAAGCTCACGGTGGCCTCCGTCTGGACAGCGTCGGAGGTTTCGCGCTCCGGAGGTGGTGAACCGGTGTCGGCCGCGGGGCTATAAGCGCGTGGCCCCGATGATTCCGACCGGACGACACCTGCATGGCGAGCGTGACTGCACCGATCCGAGTCGGCCTGATCGGCTACGGCTATGCCGGCAAGACCTTCCACGCGCCGCTGATCCGTGCGGTTCCGGCGCTCGACCTCCGATTGGTCGCTTCGCGGGATAAGGCCAAGGTCCAGGCCGACCTTCCCGGTATGCGCGTCATCGCCGATCCCGGTGCGGTCGCCGCCTCGGACAGCGTCGATCTCGTGGTCATCGCATCCCCCAATGACACGCACGCGCCCCTGGCTCGGATCGCCCTGGCAGCCGGCAAGCACGTCGTCATCGACAAGCCCTTCACCCTCGACCTCGCCGAGGCGCGCAGCCTGGTCGCGCTGGCGCGCCGCCATGGCCGGAGGCTGTCGGTGTTCCACAACCGGCGCTGGGACAGCGACTTCCTCAGCGTCCGAACCGCCATCGCGGACGGGGTCATCGGCAAGGTCCGGCATTTCGAATCGCATTTCGACCGGTTCCGCCCCGGCGTCCGTGACCGGTGGCGGGAGGGGGCCGGACCGGGAAGCGGGATCTGGTACGATCTCGGCCCGCACCTCGTCGACCAGGCGCTCCAGCTCTTCGGTCTGCCGGACCGGGTGACCGCGAACCTGGCTCGGCTGCGCAAAGGTGCGCTGTCCGACGATTGGGCCCACGTGGTGCTGGACTATCCGGACGTGCGCGTGGTCCTGCACGCCAGCATGGTGGTCGCCGGTGGATCGCCCCGTTTCGTCGTCCACGGCGAGGGCGGCAGCCTCGTCAAGCAACACCTCGACGGACAGGAGCAGCAGCTTCTCGCCGGCATGGCTCCGGGCGCCCCGGGTTGGGGCCAGGATCCGGACGGAATCGCGGTCCATGACGGGCGCGGCAGCGTGAGGTGCCTGCCCGCATTGGCCGGGGACCAGCGCCGGTTCTACCAAGACGTGGCTCACGGGATCTCCCGGGGCGCCGTCGACCATACGCCGGCGCTGGAGGCCCTCCAGGTGATGGCCTGCATCGACGCGGCTTTGACCTCGGCGCGGACCGGGACGACGGTGGCGCTGCCGCTCGTGCCGGAGGAGCGATCCGCGTCCCAGTTCGCGGAGGACGACCTGGCATCGCCACACGTCTGAGGTCGAAGGGCGCAGGCGAACGCAAGTCGCGGCGGTTCACCTGGACGCGGTTCTTCGAGGCGGCAGAGCGTTAGGCAGCCGTCCACCGAGCAACCGCCCCGTCATCCGGGCTCCGCTCCGCGGCCCTGGACTGACGGGGCGGTTGCCAAGAGCTGCCCCATTCCGCTCAGCGAGCCCGCGTCGAAACAGTCCGGCCGAGGCGCCGCCAGCCCGCGACGATCCCGGTGACCGCGATCCCGGCGGCGAGCAGGTTCAGGAGCCACTGCGCCGCGTTGCGCAGGGCGGCCCGTCCGCTCAGAAACGGGAAGTCGAGGCGGTGGGGCGCATCGAACAGCCAACGGTTGATGCGACCCGAGCGGTCGAGGCGCTGCAGGATGGTGCCGTCGCGCGGGTCGATATGGAGCCAGGTTGCGTCCGGATCGTCGAAGCGCAGGCGCAGAACCGGCAGGGGACGCGGGTCCACCCCATGCGGATACCAGTAGGCATCGTACGCCCCGAGCAGGCCCGCTGCCCGTAGATGTCCCATGGGGATCGCGTCCGCGGCGGCGGCGGCCAGGGCCGCCGCGTCCGGACCGGGGCCGCCGTCCGGTGCGACAGCGCGGGGGCCGTCCACCGCCTCGGCGACCACCCACCAGCGACCGCCGACCGTGGTGAAGCGCAGCGACCGGGTGTCCGGGCCGGCGAGATCGCGCAGCCGCCCGACATCGAGCCCGAGCGGTCCCGGCGTTCCAGCGTAGGCGCTGCGCAGCGCGGTCGGCGGCGCGCTCGATGCGAACCAGCGGTTCGGGTTCATGGAGATCCAGCCGCTCAGGATGAACGCCCCGAGCCCCAGCCCGCCCGCTAGGCCGAACAGGTGGTGCCAGCGCGCCAGCCCGCGATAGGGCGTGACGGCGCCGTGCGCATAGCGGCGGCGCAGGCGCAGGCGCCAGATCCCGACGACCAAGCCGCTGACCGCCCCGAGGGCGGCGAATCCGGAGAGCCAGAGCAGCACTGTCCGCCACAGCTCCGCCCGGGCGCGCAGCGGCGTCAGGTAGATCCAGTGCGGCACCGAACCGAGCCAGTTCCAGGCCCGCTCGAACCGGGTCGTGTCGAGGGCGATCTCCCCGGTTACCGCGGAGACGTAGAGCTCGGTCCCCTCCGGGTCATCGAAGACGACCTTGTGGAACGGCCGGAGCGGGTCGTAGCGAGCGGTCACAGTCCACTGGTCCCGCTCGACCGGATCGACGCGGGCATCCGGCCGATCCCCGGCGGCGAGCCGCAAGGCCGCCTCCGCACCAACCGGGCCGAGCCGCGCGCCGGTACGGCCCGATACGGTCGCCCGCCCCCCGTCGCGGCCTGTGATCCGGTAGACCGGCTCGGCACCGCGCATCTCCAGCGCGAACGCCGCCGGCACGCCCGCAAGGTCGCCGGCGGCGAGCGCCGCGTCCGGCGGGACCGCGACGGTCTCCCAGACGATCGGGGCGAGGCGCGCGAGGCGCTCGGCCGCTGTGAGTGCCGGGAACGGCACGTAGAGCATCACCAGTCCGGAGCCGATCCACAGGGCGAAGATCAGGGCCGTGGCGATCCCGGCCCAGCGGTGGAACAGCAGCAGCCAGCGACGCGCGGCTTTGCCGACCCGCTGCCTCACCAAGTCACCGTGTAGGCGACTTCCATCGAGCGCGGCCGGCCGAGCAGCCAGTTGGTGCCGACCCCGTTCACGGCATTGCCGCTGATTGCGTAAACCTTGTCGAACAGGTTGTAGACCCGCAGGCTCAGGCGCGAATCCGCCGTCACCTGATGGTCGAGCACGAGGTTGACGAGGTTGTAGGCCGGGCGCCGGGCCGTGTTGGAGAAGTCGCTGTAGACCTGGCCGACGTTCTGGAGCCCCACGCGTGCCGTCCAGGCGCGGGCAAAGTCCCAGGTCAGCCACAGGTTGGCGACCCGCTCGGGCACGTCGATCGGCTGGTTGCCGGCATACGAGACGGTCGCGCCGTTCACGCTCTGATTGAACGTATCGTATTGCGCGTGCAGGAGCGCGAGGTTGCCGTCCAGCCGCCAGCCCGGGGCGAGGTGCCAGCCCAGCGCCAGCTCGAAGCCCTGCGAGGATTGCTGGCCGACCTGGGTCGACACGGTCGGCTGACCCGGCACGGTCGAGATCAGGTTGTCCTTGACGATCCGGTATCCGGCAACCGTCCATTCCAGTGCGCCGTCGAATGCGAGGCCCTTGGCGCCGATTTCGACCTGCGTGCCGGTGGCGAGCTGGAACCCTGAGAGCGACTGCGTCAGGGTGATGAGGCTGTTCACCGGGTCGGTCGCGAAGCTGTACTGGGCGTAGAGCGCGTTGTCCGGCGTCGGGTTGTAGACCAGCCCGAACCGGTAGCCGAGCGCCTGATAGGTTTTCTCGAACTGTGATCCGCTCTGCAAATCCTCGCGACGGAGCGTCGGCACGTCCAGGCGCACGCCGGTGAGGAACGAGAGCTTGTCCGACAGGATCACCCGGTCCTCGGCGAAGACCGAGGCCTGGCTGGTCTGTGTCGCGTAGGCCGGCTGCGCCCGCCCGTTCTGCGGGAAGTATCCTGGATCGTAGCCTATCAGCGGCACGCTGGTGGTCTGGTCGAAGGTGAAATTGTTCGTGTGGCGGAAGTCGATGTGGTTCACGTCGAACCCGACCGCGAACGCGTTCGGCAGGCCGAACAGGTTGCCCTTGACGCTCGCGTCCAGGCGATTCCCGACCTGTTCCTGGCTGTGGTAGATCTCGGTGTAGCTGCCCCGGTCGACCAGCCCGGTGCCGCGGTTGTAGGTGTATTGCTCGGTATCGAGCCAATGCCGCCGGCTGGTGAGCCGATAGGCCGTATTGCGCACGATGATGTCGTCCGAGGGCGTCCACTCGGTCTTGAACTGGGTCCAGTTATCCGACCAGGTAATCTTCGCGTCGCGGACGTTGTAGTTGTTGAACCGGATCAGGTCCGGGATCCTACCCTCGACCAGGGGCGTGCCCCAGTAGCGCGCCGGCTCCTGGTAGCCGAGGTCGTGGCTCACCGTGACGGCGAGGTCCGGGCTCGGCTGGAACAGCAGGGCGGCCGAGACGGCGAGGTTGCGGAAATCGCCCTCCGGCCGGATCCAGCCATCCGCGCGGTTGCCGCTGACGTTGAGGCGGTACGCGAAGGTGTCGCCGAATTCCTCGCGCCCGAGCGCCCCGCCCGAATCCAGCGCCAGCCGCGCGACGCCGTCGGTGCCGATCACCGCGCGCGCGGTGTTGATCGGCACGAAGACCGGCTTCTTCGGCACCACGTTGATCACGCCGCCGATGGCGCCGTCGCCGTAGAGCACCGAGGACGGGCCGCGCAGCACCTCGATACGCTCGACGTTCCAGGTGTCGAACGGGAACGTGACCGTGTTGGCCCCGACATAGAAGCGTGTGCCGTCGTAGAGCTGCTGGATCGAGTTCGGGCCCGCGAAACCGCGCGACGTGAAGGCGCCGTTGCCGTTGCCCGGCGCCGCGATCGTGGTGATGCCGGTGGCGTCCTGGGTCACAGCTTCGGCGATCGTGTCCTGGCCGCGCAGCCGTGCGGTCTCGCCCGACACGATATCGACGCTCGCCGGCGTCTCCAGCGGCGTCAGCCCGAGCCGGCTCGCGGTCCGGTCGGGCGTGCGCAGGTTCAGCCCGGTCGGCGCAGCGCGGGTCAGGCTGACGCCGCCCTCCCCCTCGACGGAGAGCTGATCGAGGGTCACGGTTTCCTGGGCTGCGGCCGGGCTTGCCAGGAGCGTGAGCATGGCACCGCAGAGCGGTCTACGCCGGCTGCGACGAGGAAGTTTGGATCGCGACATGGTGAGGATAGGTCCGAGCGCGGCGGCCGCCGGTTCAGATGCCCTAATAGCAATGTAATAACATTACAATTGCGGATGCGTGTCTGATCCGGTCCGGTCCACGCGCGGCGGCCCGGGTGAAGGATCAGGCCGCGTGCAAACGCGGCCGGGATCGGCACGACAAGGGAAAGCATCGGGAACCGGGACGCGGGCGCGCTTGCTGTGGCACGTCACCGCGAACGAGGCCTCGCCGACCGCGCTCGCGCACGGCCGTCTCGACACCCGCCAGGACACCCCGCCTGACGCGTTTCGCGTGTGACCACGGCTGACGGCAGGTCTCCTGGCTCGCGGGTCGCCGCCCTCGCACCGTCTTCCCGGGCTTGAGACCCAGTGACGTGGTGGTGAAGGACTCGCCGCTCACAGTTGCGGGGACAGCCGCGGTTTCAGGGCAGGCCCCTCACCGCGTTCCCTTTTGATCCCCGAGGGGAACCGTCGCCGACTAGCGTGGCTGTATGCCGGTGGAACGTCAAGCGTGTGGATATCCGGCCCCCTGCGTGGGCGGCCTGCGATCAGGCGCACGATCGCCTCGCGCGATGCTTAACGGATCACGGGCCTCCGACTGCATGGCGCAAAATTTTGTATTTCCACTGTAATAGTATTTTTTAAAATGACTTGCTGCTTAACGAATTTGAACTTATTTTTCCAGATATCAGCGTTGTTATTTTGAAAATAAGCAAATTAAAATCTACTTATTTTACTTTTAGACAACTCAGGAACTTTTTTTGAGCTGTCGCGTAAGATTTGCGAGCCGAAATCAGAGGTGTTTTAAGACGGCGCATCGGCTAAAATAGTGGTTTCCGCTCTGTCGCTTATTCGCCAAATTTGCAAAACCTGGTAGGAGAATCATTATGAATTCACCTTATGTATTAGAGAATCCCTGTCATCCTGGCGGGTTTGTTAGCCGCAATATCCTTGAGCCGCGTAACCTAACCGTCATGGCTGCGGCCAGCCTGCTCAACGTGACGCGCCAAACGCTGTCCGACTTCTTGAACGAGAAGATCGCTCTTACGGCCGAACTGGCTCTGCGGGTCGAGAAGGTGTTCGGGGCCCGCATGGAGATGCTGATGGAGATGCAGACCCACTACGATATCTCGCGCGCGCGGAAACTCGAACAGAAGGTCGAGAGGGAACTCGCGGGCCGGACCGGCGTCCAGACCCCGACCGAAAGGCCTCAGGTAATCGTCAAGCGCGTTCACGCGTTTGGGTGAGCTCAATTCGTGGCGACCGGTTGTCCGGGATGCCGGGCCGTTACCGGATCTCCCCTGCGCGACGCGGGGTGAACGCGCATTGGTCGGGCCTCCACGCCTTGTCGTCGCTTCTTGGCCGGGACGCACCGCTTTGCGACGCATGATGGACGGCTCCGGAAAACACCTCGGCACGTTTCCGCGCGAGACTGGGTGACGATCGCAGGGGGACCAGTCCCCATGCCTTGGTATCGTTCGTCGTCACGGGCCAAGGCGATCGGCATTCTCCATATCGGACGGTACCGCGCACGCGACCCTGATCGTGTTTCATCGGAGACATTTGCTCAGGCTGTATCGCGATCAAAATTATCATGCATATTTTTGAAGTTTTGCAGATTAATACAGTCGAATTATTGATTTATTCGAAATAAATTTGTAAATCTGGATGAGATTGACATGCTGCAATCCGATTGATATCGACGATTTGATCGGATCTGCAAGACAATAAAATATATAACCGGCAAAATAAAGTAAGACTGTGGGTGGCTGAGGTAGTCGGCGATTCTGATGTTGCTGATGGAGCGCTGCTTGCGCCCATGTGCCCGTGAGGTCTGCCGCAGTTCCGATCAGTCGATCAAAACGCTCATCCGAAAACGATTGTGTCAATCGACGAAGGAGTCCCAGGTGAACGCTGTCCATCAACCGGCAAATCCGTGTCATCCCGGTCTGTTTGTTCGCCGCAAGGTCTTCGAGCCGCGCAACCTGACCATCATGGAGGCTGCCGGTCTTCTGGGCGTCACGCGTCACGCGCTCACCGACTTTCTCACCGAGAAGACCCCTTTGACTGCCGACCTGGCTTTCCAGATCGAGCAGGCGTTCGGGTACAGCATGGAAATGATGATGGAGATGCAGAAGCAGTTCGACATCGCCGCCGTGCGCAGGCGCGAGCGGAATGTTCGAAACGAGTCAATGTCCAAGGCCTGGTCCCAGGTCGCCGCGACACGGCTCCAGGTTGCGCAGACACGGGCTCATACGTCCGAACGGAAGCACGCCTTCGCGTAACGTTCGCACCTATCGGATCTCGGCTCGAGCGATCGCCGCCGAAGTCGGAGGCGGGTTCGGCATACGCGAGCGCGTTAAATCAAGGCTTTAGAACTGCTCCCGATCGCAACGTGTTCGGGAGCAGATCTAGGGATCATGGAGACCGAAGCTGTCGCAGCCGAGGGCGGGACTGTATGCTCGCCCTGCAAAGCCTCCACTTGTTCGACAGAATAGTCCGAGCAGCCGATAGGCCCGGGTAGGCCCGGAGGGGGTCCAAGGGCTCGCGACGCCCGCTGCGTCGGCGTTCGATGAAGCAGCGGTGAAATAGAACACCCGCTCGACGAAGCTTTCCGCACGTTGGACCCATCTGGTAGAGTGTACGGCCGACAACGAGGCGTTGCGCGCCGCCGCCGGGAGCCACGGACCCTGCACCCCGGGCCGTTGTCGGTTTACGAGCCGCAGCATACCAGGCCGCATGAATGTTTAGCGCCCCCCACCAGAGATTCGCATGAAGGCGCTGGGCTTGCCCTGGCGCGGGCGCCAGCTGCTCGTCGCCGAGGTCTATACCGACGACGGGCGCCTCAAGGGCGTGCGGCAGCTCGGGGGCAGCGTCGAATTCGTTGAGCCGGCCGAGGCGGCGCTCGTGCGGGAATTCCGGGACGAGCTTGGTCTCACGGTGCGGATCCTCGGCGTCCCGTTCGTGACGGAGAACCTCTACACCCACGAGGGCAGCCCGGGCCACGAGGCGCTGTTTCTGTTCCCGGTTGGCCTGCCGCCGGGCCCGCTCGATACGCGGGAATGCGTCGTCTTCCACGAGGATTGCGGCACGCCGTGCGTCGCCCGCTGGTACGATCTGGACGTCCTCGATCGCGACGGCGGTCCCGTGTTGTACCCGGTCGGACTGAAGGCGCGGCTATTGGCCGAGCGGCGATCGTAGGCGCGCGTACCTGTGCCGAAGGGCGCTTTCCCTGCCGGGCGCACGGTGCGGCTGCTAAACGACCGCGGTGGAATCACCCACGCCGAGCCCGCGTCCGTGCCCTACCCCATCGCCGCGTCCGCCCTCGATCTGATCGGCGGCACGCCGTTGATCGCCCTCGATCGCGTCCATCCCGGGCCGGGCCGCATCCTTGCCAAGGCCGAATTCATGCAGCCCGGCGGGAGTGTGAAGGATCGTGCCGCCCGCGCCATCCTGCTCGCCGCGCGGGCGGACGGCCGTTTGGCACCGGCGGCCCCGGTGGTGGAGATGTCGAGCGGCAATATGGGGGCCGGCCTCGCCGTGGCCTGCGCGGCGCTCGGTCATCCGCTGCTCGTCACCCTGTCGGCGGGGAACAGCCCGCAGCGGGCACGGATGCTTGAGGCGCTCGGCGCGGAGGTCATGCTGGTGCCGCAGGTCGATGGGGTGCCGGGGCAGGTGACCGGGGCCGATGTCGCGGCTGCCGTCGAGTCGGCGCAACGCCTGGCGGGTAAACGCGGCGGCTTCTATGTCGATCAGTTCCATGCCCCGGAGGGCGTCGCGATCCACCGGGATACGACCGGGCCGGAGATCTGGGCGCAATCCGAGGGGCGGGTCGATGCCTGGGTCGCCTCGGTCGGGACGGGCGCGACGTTTTTGGGTGTCGCCGCAGCGCTCCGGGCGCGCGATCCGCGCGTCGTCTGTGTGGCTGTGGAGCCCGACGGCTGCCGGCCGCTGGCGGGCGAGCTTGTCACCAAGCCGCGTCATGTCCTGCAGGGGACGGGGTACGGCAGCGTGCCGCCGCATTGGGATCCCGGGCTCAAGGATCTGGCCGTCGCGGTGACCGACGACGAGGTCGTGCGATGGCGCCGGTTGCTGGCGACGCGGGAGGGTCTGCATGTCGGCTACTCGGCCGCCGCCAATGTCTGCGTCGCCGCCGCCCTGCTCATTTCCGGTCGCCTGCCGGCAGACGCGGTCGCCGTGACGGTGCTATGCGACAGCGGCCTCAAATACTGATGGTTGTGGCGTCGGCCATCGCCGCCTTTGCCGCTGCGCCCCCGCGATGCTAGAGCCGGGTGACCCCATCGGTCCGGGTCCTCCGCGACGCCGCGGCCGATGCGCCCGGACGTTCCGTCCGAAGCGGAGACGGGTGCTGGCGGAATCATGACGACACGACCACCTCCCCGCGGCGGCCCGAAGGGACGCAAGCCCCCGTCCGGTAAGTTTCAGCCGTATGGCGATCGCGCCCGCACAGGCCCGCGCACCAGCGCCCGCGACGCGGCCGAGCGCGCGGCCCGCAACCGCGGCGACGATGCCGGCGCGCGCGATCCCTGGACCGCACCGGGCACGCCCCACGCTATGGCGGCTGCGGCTGCAGCCGCCGCCGCTGCCGCCGCGAAACCGAGGCCGCGGCCTGCCCGGGTCGAGCGCGACGATGCCGCGCCCCCGCGCAAGGCCCCGCCCCGGCCGAGCGCCAGGCCGGCCGCGAAGGCGTATGCCAAACCCGTCGAGACGCGGCCGGCTGCCCAGCCTTCGCCCCCCGCCCCGCCGGCCGGCCCGACAAGGCGCGAGCAGCGTGCTGCCGCCTCCGCGACCCTCGCCTCCGGGGTGCAGACCCTGACGGTCGAGGCGGACGAGGCCGGCATGCGCATCGACCGCTTCCTCACCGCGCGCTTTCCACTCCTGCCCTTCACACGGGTGCAGAGCATCGTCCGCAAGGGCGAGCTACGGGTCGACGGCAAGCGCGCCAAGCCGAATGACCGGCTGGAGCCGGGCATGAGCGTGCGCGTACCGCCGCTGCGCCTCGACCAGCCGACCGAGCGCCCGCGCAGCGCCGCGCGGGAGCAGGACGATGCCGAGTTCCTGCGCTCGCTGATCCTCTACGAGGATGCCGACATGATGGTGCTCAACAAGCCGTTCGGCCTCGCGGTCCAGGGCGGGTCGGGCACCGTCCGCCACGTCGACGGGCTGCTCGCCGCGCTGACCGGCCCGGACGGCCAGAAGCCGCGCCTCGTCCACCGTCTCGACAAGGACACGGCCGGCTGCCTGATCATCGCCAAGACCCGGTTGGCGGCCGCGACGCTGGCGAAGAGCTTCCGCTCGCGGGCGGCGCGCAAGATCTACTGGGCGCTCACCGCGGGCGTGCCGCGGGTGCGGCAGGGGCGGGTCTCGACCTACCTGGCCAAGGACGAGCCCACCGACGCCGATGCGCGGATGCGGGTGGCCAAGCATGGCGACGAGGGCGCCAGCCACGCGCTGACCTATTACGCGATGGTCGATCAGGCCGCCCAGAAGCTGTCGTGGCTGTCGTTCAAGCCCGTCACCGGGCGGACCCATCAGCTGCGCGCCCACGCGGCCCATATCGGCCACCCCATCGTCGGCGATCCGAAATACTTTTCCGTGGAGAACTGGGAGCTTCCGGGCGGAATCCAGAACCGGCTCCACCTGCTCGCCCGGCGGATCGTGATCCCGCATCCGCGCACCGGCCGGCCCGTGGATGTCAGCGCGCCGCTGCCGCAGCACATGGCCCAGAGCTGGAACCTGCTGGGCTTCGACGCCTCCCGCTACGATCCGATCGTCGAGGCGCCGGAGAGCTGATCGCGCAGCCACGGTACGATGGCCTCTGCCAGCGCCTCGGGGGCCTCCATCGGAAGCATGTGGCCGGAGCCGTCGATCACTATCAGGGCGGCGCCGGGGATGCCGTCTCGCAGCTCCCGCGCCTCGTCGAGGCTGCGCAGGCCGTCCTGGGCTGCTGCCACCACAAGGGTCGGGCAGGAGATCGCGCCGAGCCTGTCCCGGTCGCTCGCCCGCGTCTGTCCGGCCTGGCGCAGGAACACGTCGCCCCCGAGCCGGTCGCCCATGCGGCAGATGCGGGCGATCAGGGCGTCGTCACCGGCCCGGTCCGGATGCACCGATCCACGAATTGCGGACCGGCTGAGCCCGGTGAAACTCTGGCGGCGCACGTGCCCGACGGCCGCATCCTTCCGGCGCGCCTGGGCGGGTGTGTCCGCCCGCGCCGAGGTGGCGATCAATACGAGCGCTCCGACCCGCTCCGGTGTGATGCGGGCCATCTCGCGCGCCACGTAGCCGCCCATCGAGAAGCCGATGAGGGCGAAACGGTCCGGCGCCTCCTCGACGACCCGCCGCGCCATCGCCGCGATGCTGTCGTCCCGGCCCAGATCGCCGTGCAGGATCGGCCCGAACGGCGCGAGGCTCGGGGCCATGTCGGCCCACAGGTCCGGATCGGTCATGAAGCCGGGAAGCAGAACGAGGGGCATGGCGCGGTCGTGATCCTCGGTGGCCCGGCGCATCGTCGGTGTCGGAGCGGCGCCCCTCTTTCGAGATGCGGCGCGCGCCTCCCCGGTGAAGCGCGGACCGCAGCCTGAAAGTCTCCCGACCGGCACGCCTTGGCAATTGGCCGCCTCGCCTCATATGCTGATCCGCGACCCGCCGTTCCGCCGCGGGGCCGATTTCCCGCGGTTCGAGACCCTGACGCATGAAGCTCGCGACGCTGGCCTGCCTCGCTGTCCTCTGCCTGGTCGGGCCGGCCGCCTACGCCGCGCCGGGCGATCCGCCCAAGCCGGCCGTCCCGGCGAGCCCAGCCCCAGCGGCCAGCGTGCCGAAGTCGGCGCAGCCCGCGCCGGTGGGCGAGGCCCCACAGCCGGCGCCTCCGGCCGCTCCTCCATTGTCCCCATCGATGTCCCCTTCGGCCGCCCCATCCGCAACCACGCCGCAGGCCGCCCAGCGCCCGGCCTCGAGCGCCCGGGCCGAGCGCCGCCGGCGGTCCTATGCGGCCTGCAACCGCGCCTCCCACCAGCGCGGCCTACGCGGCGGCAAGCGCCGACGGTTCCTGATCCGCTGCCGGCTCGGCTACGAGCGCACGCACGGCCAGCCGGCGCAGCAGAATCCCGGCCAACCGGTACAGCCGGGCCGGAAGCCGTGACCGGTCGTCCCGTGCCGGACGTGACACGGCGATGAAGCTCATCGTGTTCGACGTCGACGGCACCTTGGTCGACAGCCAGCACCTGATCGTCGCCGCCCAGGGGCTCGCCTTCGCGGAGAACGGCCTGCCGGCCCCGGGACGGCGCGAGGCGCTCTCGGTGGTCGGGCTGTCGCTGCCGCAGGCGTTCCGGCGCCTCGTCGGTGAGGACGGGCCGATCGCGGACCTCTCCGAGAGCTACAAGCAGGCCTATAACCGCCTTCGGATCGACCCCGCCTACGAGGAGCCGCTGTTTCCCGGGATGGGCGATCTGCTGGCGCGGCTTCATGCCCGCGACGACGTGCTGATCGGCCTCGCAACCGGCAAGTCCCGGCGCGGGGTCGATCGCCTGATCGCCCATCACGGTTGGGCCGATTGGTTCGCCACCACGCAGAGCGCGGACGACGCCCCCTCCAAGCCCGACCCGACCATGCTGCAGCAGGCGATGGCGGAGGCCGGCTGCACCCCGGACGCCACCATCATGGTCGGCGATACGACCTTCGACATCGGCATGGGCGTCGCGGCCGGTGCCGTGGCGATCGGGGTCGGCTGGGGCTACCACCCGGCCGGCGCCCTTTACGGGGCCGGGGCGGTCACGGTCGTGTCGAGCGCGGGCGCGCTGGAGGGGTTGTTCTCCAGGGGTGAGACCTAGCCTTGCAACGAGGCTCGCAGACGCACCGGAAAGCTCCTATCTGGCATCCATGAGCGATGTGACGAACGAGTGGCTCGGCGAACCGGGCGATGGGGAACGTCCCGACCCGGTGCGTGCGGCCCGCGGCCATGCCAAGCCCGCCCTCCCCCGCCGGTTCTACAAGGAGGCCGGCTTCGCGGAAGGGCCGGGCGGGTTCCGGTTGACCCTCGACGGCCGTCCGGCCAACACGCCCGCCCGCAATCCGTTGAGCCTGCCCACGCGGGCGCTGGCTGAAAAGGTCGCGGCCGAATGGGCGGCGCAGGACACGGTGATCGATCCGGCCAAGATGCCGCTGACTCGGATCGCCAATACCAGCATCGACGGTGTCGCCCCGCGGCACGCGGCCGTGGTGGAGGATCTCTGCGCCTATGCGGGCACCGACCTGATCGCGTATCGCGCCGGAGATCCGGAGCGTCTGGTTTCGGCGCAGGCCGCCGCGTGGGACCCTGTGCTCGATTGGGCTCGCGACACCTTCGGCGCCCGCGTGATCCTCAGCGAGGGCGTGATGCATGTCGAGCAGCCGCCCGACACGGTCCGGTCGCTATCCGAGGCGGTCGCCGCGGTGGAGAGCCCGTTCCGGCTGGCCGGCCTGCACACGCTGACCACGCTGACCGGCTCGCTGCTGATCGCGCTCGCAGTCCTGCGCGGCCGCCTCAGCCCGGCCGAGGCCTGGGATGCAGCCCACGTGGACGAGACCTATCAAGCCGCCGTCTGGGGCCGGGATGCTGAGGCCGAGGCGCGGCTGGCGATCCGCCGGGCGGAGTTCGAGGCCGCGGCCGAACTGATCGCCAGCGTCTGAGGGAGGGCCCGGGTGGATTGCGCAGATGCGCTTGCGCAACATGCCCGGACTCGCTGCCACCAGGGCGCAGAACCGGCTGACAGGCTGCGAAGAGTGACTTAGAGTCCGGATATTCCAGCCTTTGGACCATCCATGCGCGTCGATCCTTGCCAAGACAGTCGTTTCGAAGGCGAACTGACGGCGCTGCTTTCCGACAAGCAGTCTTCCGACGACGCGTCGGTGCGCGAGGCGCTGTTCGCGGCCCTGTCACGGCTGGAGCGGCAGGCCCTGATCGCCGGCGCCGCGGATACCACTCTGCACAAGATCGCCGAGGCCCGATTCCTGGTTGGCATCCTGCGCGACGCGATGCGCCCGCCGCGGATCGCGCCCCTGCGGAGCCTGCTGCGGCTGGCGGGGGAGACCCGACCACTCGCGGAGGCTGACCCGGCCTGAGGCCGGGTTCAAATCCGGCCGCTGCGCCATCCCGGAGACATGCAAGGCGCCTTGGGATCTTAGAGTGTCCCAGGTGTTCGATACCCCCCTTGTCATCCCGGGGCCGCGAAACGGAGCTCGAAATTGATAGCTGCCGACGGCTCAAGCCTTTGTAATACAGGCGGCTTTGGATCTCGGGCTCGCCTGAAGCGACTCGGGATGACAGAGTGAGGGACGCAGATATCGTCGGGATACGGGTTTGAGACGAGACCCCAGAAAGGCGGCAACGGTCTCGAAAATCCTCACCCCGCCGGCTGCGCCAGCGCTGCCCGGACCTTCCCCTCAAGCGAGGCGGGCTTGGCCGACGGCGCGAACCGGGCGACCACCTCGCCGTTCCGCGCGATCAGGAATTTCGTAAAATTCCACTTGATCGCCCTGGTGCCGAACAGCCCCGAGCGTGCCCGCTTCAGGTGGTCGAACAGCGGGTCGGCGTCAGTCCCGTTCACCGCGACCTTGCCGAGCACCGGGAAGCTGACGTCATAGGTCAGCGCGCAGAAGCTCGCGATCTCGGCCGCGTCTCCCGGCTCCTGGGCCCCGAACTGGTTGCAGGGGAAGCCCAATACCGTCAGACCCTCGGCGCGATGGGCCCGCCACAGGGCCTCCAGCCCGGCATATTGCGGGGTGAAGCCGCAGCGCGACGCGGTGTTGACGATGAGCAGGACCTCGCCGCGATGTTGCGCGAGGGGATAAGGGCTGCCGTCCGCCGCCGGCACGGTGAAATCGTGGATCGTCGTCATGCCCGATCAGTCGGGCAAATGGCCGGATGCCGCAAGGGTGTTACGCGGCCTTCACCTTCTGCACGTCGAAGCTCGGACCTTGCGGGGTCATCCGATCGTGCGAGACGATCCGCTCGTCCGGCCCCACCACCCCGAGGCTGACGTCGCGGTCGGGCAGGACGACCGTGGTGGTCTTGTTGACGTGCACCAGCACGTGGCGCCGGAGGGGCACCGAGGCCGCTGCCCAGCGCTTGAGCTGGCCGTAATAGGGCTCCCGCCGCCAGACGTTCGCTTGGCCGGGATCGACCTGCACGTTCATGTTGCGGGACAGGGGGTCCAGGGTAAGCACCATCTTGGCGCGGTCGGGCTTCCATTCCGGGCCCAGCCAGCTCTCGGTCATCCAGAGGCAGTGGAACGCCCGGCAATGGTCGGGGCGCGTCGCGTGGATCGCGCAGCCCTGGCCGGCCTTGGTATGGCGGCACCACTGGCCCGCGACGCTCTCCACCGCCGGCACGTCGTAAACCTTGCAGCACAGGGTGCAGGCGCCGCAGGCGCGGCCTGGGGCCGGCTGCGCCACGAAGGTTTCGGGCGCGAGGACGGGTGAAGGACCGGAAGTGAGCATGAATCGTGCGTCGCGCGGGTCAAACACGGGGGCATGCATCCGGCAAAGGCCGGGCGCAGGGCCGCGGGACTACCTGCACGGGCATCGGGTCGGTAGTGTGGCGGATCCCCTGGGCATGAGGACGGTGCAAACGATGCTCTCGAATCTCGCGACCCGCGACGTCGAAACCCTGCTCCACCCCTACACCAACCTGTCGGCTCACCGACATACCGGCCCGCTGGTCCTGGAGCGCGGCGACGGCGTCCACGTCTACGACACGGAGGGCCGGTCCTACATCGAGGGCATGTCGGGGCTGTGGTGCACCGCGCTGGGCTACTCGAATGCGGAACTGGTGGAGGCGGCCCGGGTCCAGATGGGCCGGCTGCCCTTCACCCACCTGTTCTCCGGTCGCAGCCACGATCCGGGGATCGAGTTGGCCGAGACCCTCAAGGAGCTGATGCCGGTCCCGACCTCGAAGATCTTTTTCACATCGTCCGGGTCGGAAGCGAACGACACGCAGGTGAAGCTGACCTGGTACTACAACAACGCGGTGGGCCGGCCGAAGAAGAAGAAGATCATCGCGCGGCAGAAGGGCTATCACGGCGTCACCGTCGCCAGCGCCTCGATGACCGGCCTCACGGCGAACCACGCCGACTGGGACCTGCCGCTGCCCGGTTTCCTGCACGTCGCTTGCCCGCATTTCTACCGGGGCGCCCAGCTGGGCGAGACCGAGGACGCTTACTCGGCCCGCCTCGCCGACGAGTTGGAGCAGACGATCCTGCGCGAGGGCCCCGAGACGGTCGCGGCCTTCATAGCCGAGCCGGTGATGGGCGCCGGCGGGGCGATCGTGCCGCCGCGCGGCTACTTTGCGGCGATCCAGGCGGTGCTGGCGAAATACGAGGTCCGGCTCATCGCCGACGAGGTGATCTGCGGCTTCGGCCGGCTCGGCACATGGTTCGGCAGCGAGGCGCTGGGGATCCGGCCCGATTCGATCTCCTTCGCCAAGGCACTGACCTCCGCCTACATGCCGCTCGGCGGCGTCAGCATCGACGAGCCGCTCTACGAGGCGATGATCGGCCAGAGCGAGAAGCTCGGCACCTTCGGGCACGGCACCACCTATTCCGGACATCCCGTCGCGGCCGCGGTGGCGCTGAAGGCGATCGAGATCTACCGGCGCGACCGGGTGATCGAGGGCGCGGCCGAGAAGGCGCCGCACTTCCAGCGCCGGCTCTCGGCGCTGGCCGAGCACGACATCGTCGGCGAGGCCGGCGGCATCGGGCTGATCGGCGGGCTGGAGATCGTCGCCGACAAGGCCAGCAAGCGCCAGTACGAGCCTAAGGCCGGTGTGGCCGCCCGCTGCGTCGCCTTCGCGCAGGCCGAGGGCCTGATCGTGCGGGCGCTCACCGGCGACCGGGTCGCCGTCTGCCCGCCGCTGATCATCAGCCCCGACGAGATCGACGCGCTGTTCGACCGGCTCGGCCGGGCGCTCGACCGCACCCGCGACTGGATCCGCTCCGAGGGGCTGGAGGCGGTAGGCTAAGGGTCTGAACCGAGCCTTATCGAGGTGTTTGGCGCGACCTGTCCCGCTTGTCGTGCGACGCCGGGATCCTCGCAGCGGCGCTTCCGTGACCCGCCGCGTCATCCCGGGGCGCCGCAGGCGGGCCCGGGATGACGCGGCGACGGCTTGGTCGTTCGTTCGATTCCCCCGCTGTCGGCGGAGGCGTGTTCATCGAATGCCTCCGACGACCCCTCACACCGGGTCGCGCTGAGCCTCCGCCTGCGCGGTGGTCTGGATGCCCGTGGCGGTCAACGGCGTGATCCGCAGGGTGGTGATCCGGTTCTTGGCCTTTCGGATCACTTGGAAGCGGAATCCGTGAAAGTTGAAGGCGGTGCCCTGGTCGGGGATGGTCCGGGCTTCGTGGATGACCAGGCCCGCGATGGTGGTGGCCTCGTCGTCGGGCAGGTTCCAGTCCATCGCCCGGTTGAGGTCGCGAATCGGGACGCCGCCATCGACATTGACCGATCCGTCGCCCTGCGGGCGCACGCCCGAGACGGTGACATCGTGCTCGTCGGCGATCTCTCCGACGATCTCCTCCAGGATGTCCTCCAGGGTCACGAGGCCCATGACCTCGCCGTACTCGTCGACCACCAGGGCGAAGTGGGTCTTCTTGGTCAGGAACGCCTTGAGCTGGGCGCGCAGCGACGTCGTTCCCGGCACGAACCAGGTCTCCAGCGCCAGGGCCTCGACCTTCAGCCCCGAGGCGTCGCCGCCCGCCGCGTCGAGGGCCCGCAGCAGATCCTTGGCGTGGAGCACGCCCACGATGTTTTCGAGCGTGCCGCGCCAGAGGGGCATGCGGGTATAGGGCGAGGCCAGCACCGCCCGGACGATGTCCTCGGAGGGCTGGTCGGCGTCGATCGCCCGCATCTTGGTGCGGTGGACCATCACGTCCGAGACCGACAGGTTCGATAGGTCGAGCAGACCGCCGAGCATGTCGCGCTCGGCCTTGGCGACGCCACCCTCCCGGTGCATCAGCGCCACCTGCCCACGCAGCTCCTCGGAGGCGGTGAGGATCGACTGGTGCTCGCCGATGGTGATGCCGAACGGCTTCAGCATCAGCCGAACCAAGTGCTCGATGGAGATCGCCGCCGGGCCCATGATGGCGACCGCGAAGGCTACCGGCCGGGCCATCAGCAGGGCCGCCTTGTCGGGCTTGGAGATGGCCAGCGTCTTCGGCAGTACCTCGGCGAAGACGATGACCAGCACCGACATGCCGACGGTCGCGTAGATCACGCCGTTCTTGCCGAACAGGGCGGTGAGCACGCTGGTGGTGAAGGCCGAGGCGCCGATCGCTACGATGTTGTAGCCGATCAGCATCGCGCCGATGAAGCGCTCCCGGATCGCCAGGATGCGGTTGACGATCGCCGCCCGCGGGTCGCCCGACTGTTCGAGGGCGTGCATCCGCGCCCGGGAGGCGGCCGTGAAAGCGGTCTCGGCGCCCGCAAAGAAGGCCGAGAGCAGCAGTGAGATCACCACGATGCTCGCGGCGAACCACAGGTCGATATGGGTGTCCATCGGTTCCAAGAGGCACGACTCGGGCGGCAGGAAGGCCGCCCATATAGCGTCTCGTTCGGGTTATTGCGCGCCGATCCGGCGCACCGTCCACGTCGCCCAGTAGACCGGCCGCCCGTACAGGGTCGAGGCGTCGCGACCTGAGGCCGTCGGTGCCAGCCGGTCGAGCCAAGTCAGGAACCCGGCCTTGCCCGGATAGATCGCCGGGGTGTCGAGATTGCCCTGCGCATCCGTCATCCAGAAATGCGCGCTGCGGTCGTAGCGGCCGGTGCCGTCGCCCCCTGAGCGGAGCCCGAGATAAGCCGGCGAGCGGCCGGCCGCCACCGGGTCAGCGTAGAGGGTGAGTGCCCCGATCCCGTCGAGGTTCATGTCGGGCGTGTATTGCAGGCAGATATCGGCCACGGGCCCCCCCGGGGCGTTGGCCGGGCGTTGGCAGGTGTAGGACACTGCCCAGCGCTGCATGCCCTTGGCGCGCGCTACCCGGACGAGGCTCCCGGGCGGCAGCGGCCCGGCGAGACTTTTCGCCGCCGACCAAACCTTCGCGGCCGAGAGGTCCTTCGAGGTGCGCAGGTAGAGCGCTGTGCGGCGCTTCTCGGGGGCGAGCCCGCAATCCTCGGGCAGTACGTCCGTGTAGACGTAGTGGTAGGTGCGGTCGACCACGCTAATCGAGCCCGCGAGCCCGTGGGTCTCGAAGGCCGGCGCCGGGCAGGACGAGGCGATCGGCTTGCCGGCCTCGTCGGCCACCGGGGCGGGGGTCGGCGGCGTGCCGCGACCGCCGGGGGTGAACGGCGTCCAGGCCAGCCCGTAGCCGTCCGGGCTGCGCGTGCGGATCTCGAAGGTCTGGAAGTCGAGGGTGCGGGCCGCGATCTGCACCCGTCGCCTGATGTCGGCCGGCTGGTCGGCGGCCTCGTCCCGCGCGGATTTGCGGCGCCCGCGCCGCCGGCCCGCCGACTCGGGTTCCGGGTCGCCGCCGACATTCACCCGCTCCTGCCCGAGCAGGAAGACGTAGCTGTAGGCCTCCCCGGCCCAATCGCGGCCCGAGACCGCGATCGGGTCGCGGGGGCCGATACCCTCGGCGGTCGGAAGTGGCTCGGACCAGCCGCGGCCCCGCGCACGCTCCTCGGGGAGATCGACCCAGAACCGGTCGGCCGAGGGCGGCAGCGTCGTGGCCAGCGCCTCCGGGCTGCGCCCGGTGCGAAGGGACCCACCGTCGCGGCTGTCGGTGGCGCGCCGCTCCGGGCAGGGCTCGTCCCGCCGGCGCGACGCCAGCGGGCTCTGGCCCTGAAAGATCATCTGCAGCGGCCCCGGCGTCTCCGCGCGCGGCAGCCGCAGGATCTGGACGCCGCGCACGAATGCGCAGGGCGCCGGCGCGATCAGCACGCCCTCTGCCTCGGTCCCGTCGCGGCAGATCTCCAGGCCGCCGCCCCCGGTCACGTAGCAGCTCGGCGCGCTGGCCTCGGCGGCCCGAGCCTCGGCCGGAGGCGGTGCTGCGACGAAGCCGAGCACCAGGGCACCGAGCAGCGCCGCGGTCCGCGACGGCAAACACCAGGGCTTGTCGTGGTTGTTAGACTGACAATCCACGGTATCGGCAGGCGTCGTCGCGGCGGCGTTCAAAGATGTCACGTCTATCGCCGCTGTCATTCGGGTTGTTGGAAAGGATCGGCAGCCTCTAGCCTATGGTCCGGCAAGCGGAAAGTGGCGTGGACCACGCATGCCGGGGCCGGCGTCGCACCTGTCGCGTTCGGCGAGGCGAACCCGGCGGCCACTCGCCCGTTGTCGCGGCTTGAGGGCGGAAACGTCCGACCCAGTCAGCGTCCGGAGACCAGCGCATGGATATCGCCGTCGAGACCGTCACCGACATCGTTCTGCGGCTGCGCGCCATCGAGGTGAAGGAGGGCAACACCGATCCGGATTCGGGCTCGAACCCGATCGATGACGGCTCCACCGACGTACTCATCTCGGGCACCGACGACGCAACGGAATCCGAGGTCCGCGGCGCCATCGCGGGCCTCGACGACGACGCCCGGGCCGAACTGCTCGCCCTCCTGTATGTCGGCCGCGGCGACATGGAGCCGGAGGAGTGGGGCGAGGCGGTCCGCTTCGCCCGCGAGCGCGAGGCCGCGGGCGAAGGCGCCGTGAAGGAATTGCTGGGAGCGCCCGATGCCGGCGACCTCCTGGAGGAGGGGCTCGACGCGATGGGGCTGACCCCCGAATTGCCGCAAGCCTGAGCCGCTCGACGGAGACCGGCCCCATGGCTTCACGGGTTCGCCGCGGCGCCACCAAGGCGCTGCGGGTCCTCACCCGCCCGGTCCGTCGCGCCCAGGGGCACGGCGGCGCCGGCCTCGGCGGGCTCGTGGTCGAGCCTTATCGCGGCTACGGCTCGCGCGATGAGATCTTCATGATCGGCCGGGTGTTCCGGCAATCGCCCGGCATCCCCGGAGAGGACCCGGATTCCTTCAGGGCCCAGTGGCGCGACCTGCGCCGCCGCATCGCCCGGCGCACGGTGGCGGGCGCTGCGATCACGGCCCGGTTCGGCGGGGACGCGACCCGGGTCGAGACCGACCGCGATGGCTATTTCCGCCTGCGTCTCCAACCGCGCGACCTGCCGGGGCAGCCTGGCGCATGGCATCCGGTGGACCTCGTCCTCGAAGATACGACACCGATCCCCGCCGAGGGCGCGGTGTTCATCCCGCCAGACGGCTGCCGCTGCGTGGTGATCAGCGACATCGACGACACGGTGATGCACACCGGCGTCGCCAACAAACTGAAGATGCTCTGGCGGCTGTTTGTGGAGGATGCCGACAGCCGGGTTGCGTTCCCGGGTGTCGCCGCCCTGTACCGGGCCCTGCACGCGGGTGCCGGCGGAGCCGAGGGCAACCCGATGCTCTACGTCTCCCGTGCGCCCTGGGGCCTCTACGAGATGCTGTCGGAGTTCTTCCAGCGGCACGGCATCCCCATTGGCCCGGTGCTGTTCCTGCGGGAATGGGGCCTGTCCTGGACGCACCCGCTGCCGCGCCGGGCCACCGACCACAAGCAGGCGCTGATCCGGCACATGCTGTCGCTCTACCGCGACCTGCCTTTCGTGCTGATCGGCGACAGCGGCCAGCACGATCCGGAGGTCTATGCGCAGATCGTCGAGGAGCATCCCGGGCGGGTGCTGGCGGTCTACATCCGCAACGTCTCCAACGGTGCCACCCGGGTCGAGGAGATCGTCCGGCTGGCCGGCGCCGTGGCCCGGGCGGGCTCCAGCCTCGTGCTCGCCGCCGACAGCGTCGCCATGGCGGAGCACGCGGCCGGGATTGGGCTGATCACCGCGGACGCGGTCGCCCGGGTCGCCGACGAGCATGCCGGCGCCGACACCCCACCGCGCCGCGAGACCGCAAGGATCACCGCCGAGCCCGGCGGAACCACCACCGAGGCCGCGATCTCGCCCGACGCCGTGGCGGATGCCCTGGTCGGCGACGGAACCGCGCCGGCCACCGTCGTCGTGGAGCCGGAATGCCCGGCCTCCCTGCCCCGGGCGACGGTGTGATGATTTAGGGGAAGATGAGGGGATTTTTCCGGGCTTGCGGAAGCCTACGCCGTCACCGCGGAATGCGTGCAGCCGGGATCGAGGCCGGTCTTCAGCGGATCGACGGCACGTTGCAAGCCCAGCACCTCACGGCCCCGGGTGCTCCGGAAGCCAAGACGATGATCGGCGCGATGGCCCGGCTCCCGGACGCGCATCTGGCCCGCTGAGAGCCCGGGGCTCGGCACCTTGTGGTGAGCAACGCTCTCCCCATGTTGCAATGCAGCATTTCAGAGAACGCGCTTCTCGTTCCGAGCGGGCCTCCTAGGTTGGAGCGCTCGCGTGCCGGCCCCCACTCGTGTCGATCCCCGGAGCCCCTCCGTGCAAACCTATACCCTCGCGATTGCCGACGGCGTGCTGTTCGCCTGCCTGCCCGACGAGGCCGACATCTCGGCCGCGATCACCGAGGCCGCGGCGACCAATTACGGCTTCGGCCTGAACCTCGACATCGTCCGCGGCGCGACACTCACGAACGCCAAGGCGCCGGAGGACGAGGTCGTCTGGCAGGAAGGCTCGGACAGCGAACTGCTCGATGAGCAGGGGCGCCGCTACCGCTACGCGGTTCGCCGTCACTCCTGATCGTCACTGCACCAGTACGGCCTGGCTGCAGAGGGTACCGTCCATCTCGACATCCGCGTAGCCGATCCGCACGCCGAGGCTGCGCAGGACCTGATCGAGCACCAGATCGAGGGGCGCAGCGGCGAGGCTGAGCGTCGTGGCCAGCGAGGTCTGGAGCAGCGGGGTCAGGCCGAAGCCGTTCAGGTTCAGGCTGAGATTGCTCAGCAGGCTGCCGGTCAGCGATTGCGCGATATTGCCGGACGACACGGTGCGTACGGTGTTGTTAGCGATATCGGCCTCCGTGAAGGTCAGCGTCTGAGTCGTCGCGCCGATATTGGTGACTGTCCGGCCGCCGATATTGATCAGCGGCAGCCCAATCAGCACGGCCGGCTGCGACAGGTCCGGGCTTGTGGTGCCCCCGTTGATCGAAGCCCGGTTCACCGCCGCGATCGCCAGGGTCGCGACGCCGGTCTGCACCTCGATGGTGGCCTGGCGTCCGCCGTTGGCTCCCGAGCAGGTGAGCGTGCGCAGCGTCCCCTGGGCGGACGCAACCTCGGCATAGACCGGCAGATAGACGGTTCCGAGACCGAGCGGGGCCGAGACCGTGGCCTCGATCAGTAGCCGGGTCTGGGCCGTCTTTACCGTGGCGTTCGGGCTTCCCGGCCGGACCCAGCCGGAGCTGCGGCGGCGTTCGCCGATCGCCAGGGTCAGCCGGGTCGAGAGCAGCCCCGGCACGGTGGCGCCGAGATCGATCGCCACCTGGTTCTGGCCGTTGGCCAGGGACGCGGTGGCGGCCAGGATGTCCATCACCTGCAAGGACGGGCCGGCCAAGCCGCGTCCGGGGGCGAGGGCCGCCACGTCGCCCAGCGCATCGACTTGGCCGAGCGGCACGAGGTTGCCGGCGTTCGGCAGCGCGTTGAGGATGCTCGAGAGGGCCGCAACGGTGGCAGAACTGCCCTGCGCGGCAACCCGGATCGCCATCAGGATCTGCCCGACGCTGGCGTTGGCCTTCACGATATCGGTGTAGTTGGCCGCCTGCAGGTTGAGGCTTGCCGCCAGTGCGTCGAGGACGCGCAGGCCGTCGACCTTGGCGCTGGCCAACGCGTTGTAATCGCTCACGCCCAGCGTCAGCTTGGCCCCGAGCAGGGCTCCGAGGACGGCGTTGGCGATCCCGCCGCTGAGGCCCAAGGTGCCCGAGCCAATCGTGAAGGCCGCGAATTGCGCGCTGGCCGCCGTGCCGGTGACCCGGATCGGCACGCTGCCGGGCAGCCCGATCGCCCGGCCGAAGGTCACCGGGACCGTGGTCGCGAGCCCGACCCGCACGGCGTTGGCCGGGCTCACGCCGGGGTTGAACCGGCTGCCGGGAGCGACGTTGGGCGCGCTGGCGTCGTAACCGCCGGTCGCCACCGTCGCCTGCGCGGTGCCGTAGCCGTTGTCACCCAGCGAACGGCGCGCCACGGTGTCCGCCTTGGCCGGGTCCACGGCGGCGAGCATCGCGGCGATGTCGGCCGCGCCCTGCGCCTTGCGGCGGGCCTGGAACACCTGGCCGAGATCGATCCCGACGGCGCCGGCGCCCATCAGCAGGGAACTGCCGAGCGCCACAAGGATCACCACATTGCCACCCCGGGCCCGGCCGAAGCGCCGCGCCTGGTTGGCCACCGGCCATCGGCTCACAGGCCGCCCTTCCGGACGCTGATGCTGCTGCGCAGGACGCTGGGCAGCATCGGGATCAGCTTGGAGAAGACGTTGATCCCCAGTGCGTTGGCGTCCAGCGTGACGGTGACCGTGTAGAGCGTGGCATCGCTCGGATCGGGGCCGACCAGGACCTTGATGGTCTCAGGTCGGAACATCGCGCCGCCGCTGAGGCTGCGGTTCACCATGGTCTGCGCCAGGGTCGCGCGCTCGACGTCTGTGACGCCCGCGATGGAGGCGCGGGCCGCCTCGGCCGCAATCTGGCGCAGGTTGTGGATGGCGCCCAGACAAATGCCGAAGGCGGTAATGCCGGCAAACAGCATCAGCAGCAGCGGCGCGACGAGCGCGAACTCCACCGCCGAACTGCCGCTCCGGCAGGCCAGACCGGGCCGACCGCCACACCGAAGCCTCTGGACCCAGCCCATCGAAACGCCCTCCGGGTGCCGAGCCGCCGCGGCGGCTGCACAACCCATGGTGGCATCGATCCTCTAATCAAAGGTTGTGATCACCATCCGAATTCCAGTGTTTCCAGGCGAATACGGTCGATTAGATTTCTACCGTCGGTCGCAGCGTTCCAATTCCCGACGGGTCGAACGCTGCACTTTTGATCACGACGTGAACGGGGCGTCCGGGGGTTAACCCCAGTTCGCGGTATGCCGCCGCGGTGACCCGCGCGGCCACCAGTGCGCCGTTGCAATCGATCTCCACCGCGACCTCGGCGCCGCTCATGGTCACGGTCGCGACCTGGCCGGGGAGGATATTGCGGGCGCTCAGGCCCCGGGGCCGCTCGGTCGCCACCAGCACGTCACGGGCCGGGATCCGCACGCGCAGCCGCGTTCCGGGCGGGCGCGCCGCCAGGCCGGGTACCAGCAGCTGACCGGCCGTGCCGGTCAGGCGGGTCAGCCCGGTCTCCGGATCAGTCCCCTCTACGACCATGTCGAGGAGCGCGCCGGCTTCCGCCTCGTGGACAGGCACCAGATCGGCCCGGCGCAGAATCGCCTCGGCGGGACCGGACGCGGCCACGCTCCCCTCCTCCAGCACGATCACCGTGGTCGCGAGCCGTGCCACCTCGGCCACCGCGTGGCTGACGTAGACGACCGGCACGCCGGCCTCGTCACGCAGGCGCTCGATATACGGGAGGATCTCGGCCTTCCGGGCCTCATCGAGGGCCGCCAGTGGTTCGTCCATCAGCAGCAAGCGCGGCTTGGCGAGCAGCGCCCGCCCGATCGCCACCCGCTGGCGCTCGCCCCCCGACAGGCCGGCGGGGCGGCGGTCGAGGAGGTGGCCGATCCCCAGCATCTCGGTCACCGCCGCGAAGCCGGCCGGGTCGGCGGGCCGGCGCCCGAACACGCGACCGTAGCCGAGATTGCTCCGCACGCTGAGATGCGGGAACAGCCGCGCGTCCTGGAACACCACACCGACCCGCCGCCGGTGGGGCGGCAGGAAGATGCCCGCCGCGGTATCGACCAGCGTCGCCCCGCCGGCGTCGATCCGGCCGCGATCCGGCCGGGCCAGCCCGGCGATCAGGTCGATCAGCGTCGTCTTCCCCGATCCCGAGCGCCCGAACAAAGCGGTCAGTCCCGGGCCCGCCGTGAACGCCGCATCGAGCGCGAAGGCGCCCCGCCGGAGCTGGACGTCGACGGCGATGCTCATGGCGCATACCCGCCGTGGCACGGGCGGCGGCGCGGCGCGTTGGCACCCGCCACGGAGCCTCCACGATGATCACGGTCCACCACCTCGAGAACAGCCGTTCGCAGCGCGTGCTGTGGCTGCTGGAGGAACTTGCCCTCCCCTATACGGTGAAGCGGTACGATCGGGATCCGCAAACCATGCGGGCGCCCCCGGACCTCATCGCTATCCATCCCCTGGGCAAGGCGCCGATCATCACGGAGGACGAAACGGTGGTGGCCGAGACCGGCGCCATCGTCACCTACCTGACCGACCGGGCCGGCGGCGCCCTGGTGCCCGCTCCGGGAACGCCCGAGCGCGCGCGCTACACCTATTGGCTGCACTACGCCGAGGGCTCGGCCATGCCGCCGCTGCTGCTGAAGTTGGTCTTCGGTCGCTTGGCTCCGCAGAGTCCCTGGGCCTTGCGGCCCCTGGTCCGCGGGATCGCCGACACGGTGCTCAAGAGTTTCGTCGATCCGGATCTGCGGCGGCACGCGGCGTTCTGGGAGGGGGAGCTTGCCGACAGGCCGTTCTTCTGCGGCGCGGAGTTCACCGCGGCCGACATCATGATGAGCTTCCCGCTGGAGGCCTTCGCGGCCCGCGGAACCGGGACCGGGCCGCGGGTCACGGCCTGGCTCGCGCGCATCCATGCCCGCCCGGCCTACGCCGCGGCGTTGGAGCGGGGTGGTCCCTACGCGTACGCCTGAGCGGCGGTCGCATCGGGCGACGGTGGGGCGTCCCGCCATCAGCCCGCCTGCAACCGGCGCGCGGCGCGGGACGCCAGGAACTCCGAAACCAGCAGGGCCGCCACCGACAGGGCGACCGAGATCAGGGTGAGGCGCAGCGCCGGCCCCTCCCCGCCCGGGACCTGGGTCAGCGTGTAGATCGCCGAGGGCAGGGTCTGGGTCTCCCCGGGGATGTTTGACACGAAGGTGATCGTCGCCCCGAACTCGCCCATCGCCTTGGCGAAGGCCAGCACGGCACCCGCGATGCAGCCCGGCAGGCTGAGGGGCAGCGTGACGGTGAGGAATACCGCGAGCGGGCTCGCCCCGAGGGTGCCGGCCGCCTGCTCGAGCCTGGGATCGACCGCCTCGATCGACAGCCGCATCGCCCGCACCATCAGGGGGAACCCCATCACCGCGCAGGCGAGTGCCGCCCCGGTCCAGCGGAAGGCGAAGACGATGCCGATCTCCGCAAGGGCGCTGCCGAGGAAGCCGCGCCGGCCGAGCGCCAGCAGCAGCAGGTATCCGGTCACCACCGGCGGCAGGATCAGCGGAAGGTGGACCAGACCGTCGAGCAGCGCACGCCCGGGGAACCGGCGTCGCGCCAGCAGCCACGCCACCGCGAGCCCCGGCAGCAGGCTCGCGAGGGTCGCCACGCTGGCCACCCGCAGGCTCAACGTGACGGCGTTCCAGGCGTCGGGGGGGAGGCCGAACACGGCCGCGGGCGCGGACGGCTACCGGCTCGCGCCAGGCTTGCCCACCACCCTGAAGCCCTGGCGCTCGAAGGAGGCCCTTGCCGCCGGGCCGCGCAGATACGCCAGCAGGGTGGCGGCATCGGGGTTGCGCGAATCCTTGATCAGTGCGGCTGGATAGACGATCGGCGGATGGCTGTCGGACGGGAAGGTCGCGACCACGTGGACGCCCGGCTCGGCGGCCGCGTCCGTGGCGTAGACGATGCCCAGCGGCGCCTCGCCGCGGGCCACCAGCAGCAGCGCCGCGCGCACGTTCTCGGCCTGGGCAACCTGCCCCTTCACGGCGTCCCAGGCCCCGAGCTTCTCGAGGGCGGCCTTGCCATACTTGCCGGCCGGGACGGCGTCGATGGTCGCCATCGCCAGCTTGCCACCGTTGAGGATCCGGGTGAGCGTAGAACCGAGATCCGGCGCCAGGGCGACCTCCGGGTCGGACCCGCCCTCTTTCGGCCCGGACGCGATCAGCACCAGGGCGTTGCGCAGGAGATCGACGCGCGTGTCGGGCTTCAAGCTGCCGGCCTTCTCGGCGTAGTCCATCCAGGCCTGGTCGGCTGAAATGAACAGGTCGGCCGGCGCCCCCGCCTCGATCTGCTTGGCCAGGGCATTCGAGCCGGCATACGAGATCCGGGTGATCGTGCCGGTTTCCTTCGTCCAGCCTGCCGCCGCGTCGTCCAGCGCGTTCTTCAGGCTCGCCGCGGCGAAGACGACCACCGGATCGGCGGCCCTCGCCGTCCCGGCAACCGGGACGACGGCCAGCACGGCGATGAGCGTCAAGATCCGTCTTGTGGGTCGCATCGGCTCGGGGATCCCGTGGCGGGCCCCGTGAACCGGCCGCCTGCGCCCGGGACCTTAAATGCGGTGCCCCGGCGGGCCAAGCGCCGTTCAGCCGCGCGGTGTGTCCCGGCGCTCCCGTGGCGCCGCCTCGGCCCGGTGCAGCCGGCTCAGCAGGACCAGGAGATGACCTGGAAGCGGGCCGTCCGGCGCCGGCCCGCCGAAGATCCGTTCACGGGGTGAGGGAGGGACAGCCCCATCGTTGACGATGGCGGGGCTGCGCGGTCCGGAACGCCTGGACTTGGTCACGCTGTACGCACCCTGCTTGGTCACGCGTCTGGCGAAAGCTGGCAAAAACGTCGGCACACGTCGCCAGTTCCGCGGGCGATCCATGGATTCTGTGGTTAACGCTTAGACACCGTGCCGCATTCCTGGGCGCGATCCGCTGCGAATCCAGCTGCGCGCTCCGTCTCACCAGGTCCGAATGTCGCGCCGCTCGTGCTGCTCGCCCTCGGGCACCGGACCCATCCCGGCCGCGACCAGGATGGCCCACAGCGTGGCCACAAGGGTCGTCGCGAGCGTGACGGCGACGCTGACGAGCAGGGGTGAGTTCATGGCGACGCTGTCATCTGTCAAAACGGGCGCGCCGGCTCACGAAGCGCGGCGCGCCAGAGTTGAGGGTCTGGCCTTGGGAAAGCCGAGACTGTTGTAATCAGCGAAATCCTGCGCGGAAACTGATTTAAATCGATTTCTGTCCGGTGATTGTCAGATGTGTCGAAGCAGCAACAAATCGGCAATCCTGGTCTCCGACGCGATGAGATCGTAGCGTCGGATACGGTTTTTTCGCATCTGCCCCTGTAATGCGGCGCGCTCCGGGGCTACAGCCCGGCACCATGCTCGAAGGTCTGCCGCCCCACCGCCCGACTCACATCCTGCGCCTGACGACCGATGAGCGGTCGGCCCGGGCCATGACGGATCTGCTGGGCGAGATGTTCGATCCCACCGAGACCGCCGTGGCGGCGTTCGAGGATGCGGATGGCTTCACCTGGCGGCTCGAGGCCTACTTCGCCGACGCGCCGGACGAGGCGTACGTCCGCGACCTGATCCGCCCGGTGATCGGAGACGAGGCCGACGTCGCCGAGTTCCGCACCATCGAGCAGCAGGATTGGGTCCGCACCTCCCTGGAGGGGCTGAAGCCGGTCCGGGCCGGCCGCTTCCTCGTGCACGGCGCACATGACCGCGACGCGGTGCGCGGCAACGATCTGCCGATCGAGATCGAGGCGGCCCTGGCGTTCGGCACGGGCCATCACGGTACGACCCTCGGCTGCCTGCGGGCGCTGGTCTCGGAGTTGAAGCGACGGCGTCCGGCGCATGTGCTGGATGTGGGCACCGGAACCGGAATCCTGGCCTTCGCGGCCGCCAAGGTTTTGCGGCAGCCGGTTGTGGCGGGCGACCTCGACGGCGAGGCGGTCCGGACCGCCCGGGAGAACGCCCGCCTCAACGGCCTTGGGCCCTATCTCAAACTCTACGAGGGTCCCGGCGTACGCCACCGGCTCGCGGACCGGACGCGGCACTTCGACCTCGTCTTCGCCAACATCCTCGCGCGGCCCCTGCGCCGCCTCGCTCCGACCCTGTCGCGCGTGGTCGCGCCTGCGGGCGTGCTGGTCCTGTCAGGCCTGATCGAGCGTGACGTGGCGGGTGTGCTCTCAGCCTACCGCCACCAGGGCTTCCATCTCGTGAGAAGCGGCTTGATCGAGGGCTGGGTCGCCTTGGTGCTGGCCCGCGGCGGTGCGGCGAAGCGGCCCCGGCGCTGAACCGGGACCCGGGCCGCGCATTGCCCGGGCATGAGCCAGACGCCGCGCCCCAATCCGCCGTCCGATCCCATCACCGAGGGCGCGCAGGCCCGGGCCCGGGGCCGTCCCAAGGATTCCTGTCCCTATCCGGCCGACTCACCCGACCGCATCGCCTGGCTCGAGGGTTATGATGGCGTGCCATCCGGCAAAGCCCCGGATCTGCCGATCGCCGACGCCTGATTCCGTCGTACCGCCGGGAATCCCAAACCGTCCGTGTACTAACGCGCGGTCCGGAGCCGTCCAGGCCCCGTCGATCCTTCCGACAACGCCTCGACGACCGGGCTTTCCGCATCGTCCGCGTGTGCGACCGGGGCGCCGAGCGCAGCCATCAGGACGCGCAGACCCTCGACCCACTCCTCCGCCTCCGCAAGCGAAGCGAAGCCGTCGCGCCGGATCACCGTATCCGGCTCGATCGTGGTGATGGCGTCGAAGAGACCGTCGGCTCTGTCGCTGATTCGGTAGAAGACGCGGCGTGGCATGACCTGGGAGATAGGGCAAAGATCTGGCGTGATAAGATTGCGCGCGACTCTAAACCATAGGTTACGCCCGCGAGCATCATCCGAAAGGTGGGCGGATGGCTCGAAAAACCGCGCTGCGCGCGGTCCACGCGTCGATTCCGCCCGGTTGCGACGAGGGACCGCCCGGCGATAGGGTCCGCGCATGACAGAGCCAAGTCCGCCCCGCCACCGGTTCCAGACCTTCGACGATCCGAGCCATCGCAAGGGCGTGGAGCGGATCGAGGCCTTGCGCGCGGCCCTGCGCGAGACCGCCGTCGATGGTTTCGTGGTGCCCCGGGCCGACGAGCACCAGTCGGAGTACGTGCCGGCCGACGCGGAGCGGCTGGCCTGGCTCACCGGCTTCACGGGCTCGGCCGGAACCGCCCTGATCCTGATCGAGTCGGCGGCCCTGGTCGTCGATGGGCGCTACACCCTGCAGGCGCCGGAGCAGGTCGATACCGGGATCGTCACCGTGGTGCCGCTGGCCGAATCGACCGCGGAGGCCTGGATCGCCGACAACCTCAAGCGCGATCAGGTTCTCGGCTATGATCCCTGGCTGCACACGCCGGACGGCGTCGCCCGCCTGGAACGGGCCGCGGTCAAGGCCGGCGGATCGCTAGGGCCCATGCCGAACCTCGTCGACGCCGTCTGGGCCGGCCGTCCGAAGCCGCCGGCCGGGCCGGTGGTTCCCCATCCCGAGGCGTTCGCGGGTGAGTCGGTCGCCGACAAGCTCACCCGTGTGCGCACGGCCCTGGCTGAGGGCGGCTGCGATGCCCTGGTGATCTCCGACCCGCACAATCTCGCCTGGGCGTTCAACCTGCGCGGCTCCGATGTCGGCCATACGCCGCTGGCGCTGGGCTACGCGATCCTGCCACGCGAAGGGCGGGCGCGGCTGTTCCTGGTCTCGCCCAAGGTCGATCCGGCCCTGCGCACGGCGCTGGCGCCGGTCGCCGAGATCCTGTCGCGAGCCGACCTCGATGACGGGCTCGGCTCGCTCAGCGGTGTGCGCGTGCGGGTCGATGCCGCGACGGGCGCCGTGGCCCTGAAGGAGAAGATCGAGGCCGCGGGCGGGACCGCCGATATCGGCAAGGACCCGATCACCGGCATGAAGGCGGTCAAGAACACCGCCGAGATCGCCGGCGCGCGCGCCGCTCACACCCGCGACGGCGCCAGCGTCGTGCGCTTCCTGGCTTGGCTCGACGGCGCCGCCGCCACGGGGGGCTTGAGCGAGATTGCCGCCGTGGAGGCCCTGGAGGATTTCCGCGCGGCCGGCGGCGACCTGCGCGACGTGTCGTTCCCGACAATCTCGGGCTCCGGCCCGAACGGGGCGATCGTGCATTACCGGGTTACGCGCACCAGCGACCGGACCGTGCGGGCCGGCGAGCTGTTCCTGATCGATTCCGGGGCTCAATACCCGGACGGCACCACCGACATCACCCGGACGGTCGCGGTCGGCGCGCCGACGGATGCGATGCGCGACCGCTTCACCCGGGTGCTGAAGGGACATATCGCCATCGCCCGGGCGGTGTTCCCAAAGGGCACGACCGGCGCCCAGATCGACGCGTTCGCCCGCGCTCCGCTGTGGCAGGCCGGGCTCGATTTCGACCACGGCACCGGTCATGGCGTCGGCGCCTTCCTGTCGGTGCATGAGGGTCCGCAGCGCATCGCTAAGACCGGGACCGTGGCGCTGGAGCCCGGCATGATCCTGTCGAACGAGCCGGGCTACTACGCCCCGGGCGCCTACGGCATCCGGATCGAAAACCTCGTCCTCGTCGAGCCCCGTGAGATCCCTGAAGGCGAACGCCCGATGCTCGGCTTCGAGACCCTGACGCTCGCACCCTACGATCGGCGGCTGATCCGCCCGGACCTGCTCGAGCCGGAAGAGCGGGCCTGGATCGACGCCTACCACACCCGGGTGCGCGACACCCTGGCGCCGCTCGTCGATGCCGGAACCCGCGGCTGGTTGGACCGCGCCACCGCGCCGCTGGCGCTCTGATCCGGGCGCCTTCGAGTGCGCCCCGGTGCAGAACGTGCGCCTCGGCCACACGCAAGGATCGGATGGTGACGATGTCCGGCGGGTCCAGCTGATCGTCTCCGACGACGCCACCGGCCCGCTCGACGGTGACAAGCTGTGCGACGTCGGCTTGGCGATACGCAACGCTCTCTAGACGGCCGGCGAAACGCTGCGCGTCATCGCCGAGCACGCCGAACAGCGCGAGCTCCACGAACTCAGTGAAGGGTCGTCCTCTCCCTCATCCTGTTCGAGCCCCGCTGAGCGCCTCAGCGGCGTCGTGGCCGATGGCTCATGGGCTGGAGCGCAGGACAGGGCCCGAACCGGCGCGCTATAAGGCCCGTCACGAGACGACCCGCCTGCGTCTCGGAGATGACGCGGGTGAAACCGCGGCCGACCCGCGCGCGAAGGGACAGCATGATCCGCCGCCTCGCATTCCTTGTCCTGGCCCTTACCGCAAGCCTGTCGGCCGCGTCAGCGCAAGGCTTCCGCACGCCACCCGACTTGGTGCGGTCGAGCCTCGTGGCCGAGCCGATCGCGGTGGCCGGGGCGCAGCCGTTCACCCTGGCGGTGCGGATGCAGGTGAAGCCGGGCTGGCACGTCTACTGGCGCAACCCGGGCGATTCCGGTCTGCCCCCCGAAGTGACCTGGACCTTGCCGGCGGGCTTCAACGCCGGCGCGATCCGGTGGCCCGCCCCCGAGCGCATCGCGATCGCGACGCTGATGAACTACGGCTACGAGGGCGAGGTCACCCTGCTCGTGCCGGTCACGCCGCCGCCGAGCCTCGACCCGGCCGATCCGGTGCGGATCCAGGCCAAGCTGACCTACCTGGTCTGCGAGACCGAATGCGTCCCGGGCTCCGCCGACCTCGCCTTGACCCTGCCGGTGGGCGAGCCCCGGCCAGATGCCGGGCAGGCTGCCCTGTTCGAGCGGGCTCGCACCGCATTGCCCGCCCCTGCGCTCTGGCCGCTGCAACTCTCGAGTCAGGGCGACACGCTGCAACTCGACTTCGCCGCGGCCGGCCTAAAGCCCGAGTCTATCAAGGCCGCATCGTTCTTCCCCTATTCCGAGACCGCCATCGACAACGCCGCCGTCCAGGTGATGCGCGTCGACGCATCCGGCCTGCACCTCACCCTCGCGCGGAGCACCCCGACGGACCCGGCACCGGCCGCCCTGCCGGGCGTGCTCACCGTGGAGGAGACGACCGGCGCCGAAACGCATCGCCTGGCCTTCGCGTACGGGGACGAGCCGGTTGCACCGGTCCCAGTGGCTGCACCCGAGGCCTCCGCCGCAGCCCAACCGGTCGCCCCGGCCTTCGACGCGCTGACCCTGGCGACCGCGGCGGGCCTGGCCTTCCTGGGCGGGCTGATCCTCAACCTGATGCCCTGCGTCTTTCCCGTCCTGTCGATCAAAGTGCTCGGCCTCGTCCGGCATGCCGGCGAGAGCGCGGCGCGCGTGCGCCTGCACGGCCTCGCCTACACGGCTGGGGTGATGGCGAGCTTCCTAGGCCTTGCAGGCTTGCTGCTCGCCCTCAAGGGCGGCGGGGCCGCGATCGGCTGGGGCTTCCAGCTGCAATCGCCGGCCGTGGTGGCCGGGCTCGCCTATCTGCTGCTCGCCATGGGCCTGAGCCTGTCGGGGGTTGTCCATGTCGGCGGTCGGCTCACCGCCATCGGCGACGGGCTCGCCCGGCGCTCGGGTCTCAGCGGCTCTTTCTTCACGGGCGTTCTCGCGACCCTGGTGGCGACCCCCTGCACGGCACCGTTCATGGGCTCGGCCGTGGGCTTCGCGCTGACCCAGAGCGCCGGCGTCGCGCTCGCGGTGTTCGCAAGCCTGGGCTTGGGCCTCGCCCTGCCCTTCCTGGCGCTGACCCTGTGGCCGCCGGCGCTGCGGGCGCTGCCGCGGCCGGGCGCCTGGATGGAAACCCTGAAGCAGGTTCTGGCTTTCCCGGTCTACGCAACGGTGGCGTGGCTGATCTGGGTCCTGGCCCAGCAGGTCGGCCCGCAGGGGCTTCTGGTGGGGCTGATCGGCCTCGTGCTGGTGGGCTTCGCGGCCTGGGCCTGGGAGCACGGGCGCGTCGCCGCTTCGCGGGTCGGACCCGTCGTCCAGGGCGTCGCGCTGCTGACGGTCGTCGCCGTCGGGGCACTGACCCTGACCCTCGATCGCGACCGGGCCGTGCCCGTCGCCCAGGCCGCCGCAGAGGGCGTCGAGCCCTTCACGCAGGCGCGTCTCGACGCCTTGGTGAACGCGCGGCGGCCGGTCTTCGTGAACATGACCGCCGCCTGGTGCATCACATGCGCGGTCAACGAGACGACCTCGTTGTCCACGAAGGCCGTGCGGGCCGCCATGAAGGATCGGGGTGTGACCTACCTGAAGGGCGACTGGACCAACCAGAACCCCGAGATCACCCGCTTGCTGGAGGCGCATGGGCGCAGCGGCGTCCCGCTGTACCTGCTCTACACGGGCACTGGGGAGGCACAGGTGCTGCCGCAGATCCTCACCGAGGGAACGGTGCTGGCGGCCTTGAAGGCGGTACCGGCCGCCTCCGGTAAGAGCGCAGCGCTGGCACGCTGACCGAGGAGGCAGGCGCGCCGTTCCGCCCCGACGGGCTGGAGGTCTTCAGGCTTCGAGGGAAAACGTCTCGTCGAAGGCGTATCCCGAGCCCCGCACGGTGCGGATCGGGTCGGCCTGCCGGGGGGCGTTGAGCGCCTTACGCAGCCGCCCGACATGCACGTCCACGGTGCGCTCGTCGATGTAGACGTCGTGGCCCCAGACCCCGTCGAGGAGCTGTTCACGGGAAAAAACCCGGCCCGGCGCCAGCATCAGGAATTCGAGCAGCCTGAATTCGGTTGGCCCGAGATGGAGTTCCTCGCCGGCGCGCCGGACCCGGTGGCCGGAGCGGTCGAGCTCGATGTCGCCCGCCGCCAGACGGTCGGCGACGTGGGCCGGCTTGGCCCGACGCAGCAGCGCCCGAACGCGGGCCAGCAGTTCCGGCACCGAGAACGGCTTGACGATGTAGTCGTCGGCGCCGGTCCCGAGCCCGCGGACCCGGTCGCCTTCCTCGCCGCGGGCGGTGAGCATGATCACCGGCAGACGCTCGGTCTCGCGTCGGGCCCGGATGCGGCGGCACAACTCGATGCCCGAGAGGCCGGGCAGCATCCAGTCGAGCAGGACCAGATCGGGCGTGCGCTCGGCCAGGAGCAGTTCGGCGTCGTCACCGCGACTGGCCGAATCCACCAGGAATCCTTCGGCCTCCAGGTTGTAGCGCAGCAGGGTAGTCAGCGCCTCCTCGTCCTCGACGATCAGGACTTGCATGCTCACGTTCGATAACCTGTTCCGAATTCGGCACGCATCGAATCAACCGCGCCGGAGGGCCCGGACGCGCCGATGGTGCGGCAGGGGCCGCGATTCCTCAACCCACGCGCACTCCCACCGGGGCTTTGTCCCGCAGGTGGGAGTGCGCGCTGCGGAGGAACCGCGAACCGCATGTCACGGGGCCGTGGCGGCAGGCCCGACCGTCGCGTAGTTCGACGCGTCGTTCTTCGGCCGCTCGCCCGCCAGCGTCTCACCGGTGGCGAGGTAATGGATCGTCTCGGCGATATTGGTAGTGTGGTCGCCGATGCGTTCGACGTTCTTCGCGCAGAAGAGCAGATGCGTGCAGAACGAGATGTTGCGCGGATCCTCCATCATGTAGGTGAGGAGCTCGCGGAACAGCGAATTGTACAGGGCATCGATCTCGCCATCCCGCTCCCAGACATCGTAGGCCGCCTTGATGTCGCGGCTGGCATAGGCGTCGAGGATATCCTTGAGCTGAGCTTCCGCGAGGTCGCTCATGTGGCGCACGCCGAGCACGATCTTCTGCGCAGGCGCCTGATCGGAGATCGCGACGACCCGCTTGGCGACGTTCTTGGCGAGGTCGCCGATCCGCTCCAGATCGCCGGACACGCGGATTGCCGAGATGGTCTCGCGCAGGTCGATCGCCAGCGGCTGACGCCGGGCGATGAGCAGCACTGCCCGCTCTTCGATGTCACGCTGGAGCGCATCGAGGCGCTTGTCGGCGAGGATCACCGCCTGGGCGAGCGTATCGTCCCGGCGGACGAGGGCATCGGTCGCCTCGGCGGCCATCTTCTCGGCGACGCCGCCCATCTCGGAAATTGAGCGACGCAGGTCATCCAGGTCGGTGTCGTAGGAACTGACGATATGGCCGGGCATGGTGGATCCTTCGATGGCGTCCCGCAAACCTTGATCCGCGAGGTCTGGCGGAAACCCGCCGCTGCGATCACGGATACCGTTGTACGTTTCCCGGTACCCAGTCCCTTGGATAGTTCACGTCATGATGCGGAGCGGAGCAGATTTCGGCACGCGACAAAAACAACCGGAATAGGCCGATGTTCCCAGGTCAACGCAACATGCCTCGGAGTAGCGCCCGGTCGAATTCCGATCGGGCGCGGCTCCGCGTCTTGAGATCGACGCGCAAACATGTGCCGATCCGGTCATCAACTCTTCCGCGAAACTTCCGCGATTGGCTTAACCGAACCGCCCGGTGATGTAATCCTGGGTCCGCTGCTCCACAGGGTTCATGAACATGCGGTTGGTGGGGCCGAACTCGATCAATTCACCCAGGTACATGAAGGCGGTGAACTGCGAGATGCGGGCAGCCTGCTGCATGTTGTGCGTGACGATCACGATGGTGAACTCGTCGCGCAGCTGCTCGATCAGTTCCTCGATGCGGCCCGTGGAGATCGGGTCGAGCGCCGAGGTCGGCTCGTCGAACAGGATCACCTCCGGGCTCTGGGCCACGGTGCGGGCGATGCACAGGCGCTGCTGCTGGCCGCCGGAGAGCCCGGTGCCCGCCTGGCGCAGCTTGTCCTTCACCTCGTCCCAGAGGGCGGCCTTGCGCAGGGACTGCTCCACCCGCCCGTCGAGTTCGGATTTCGGCAGCTTCTCGTAGAGGCGCAGCCCGAAGGCCACGTTGTCGTAGATCGACATCGGGAACGGGGTGGGCTTCTGGAAGACCATGCCGATCCGCGAGCGCAGGTCGTTCAGGTCGACGGACGGGTCGAGGATGTTCTCGCCGTCGAGCATGATCTGACCTTCGGCCCGCTGCTCCGGGTAGAGGCTGTAGATCCGGTTGAAGCAGCGCAGCAGCGTGGACTTGCCGCAGCCGGACGGCCCGATCAGGGCCGTGACCTGGCGGTCGTGGAAGTTGATGTCCACGTTCTTCAGCCCGTGGAAGCTGCCGTAGTAGAAGTTCAGACCCTTCACGGCGATCCGGACCGCACCGCCCTCGTTGGCGTGGTTGCGGGTGAGATCGACCGTGGGGATCGCGGAAGCGGCGTTCATCGTCGTGTCCTCGAGAAGGGTCTTAGCGCGACATCTGCGGCTTGATGACGAGACGGGCGATGATCGACAGCACCAGGATCGTCGCGGTGATGAGGAGCGCCCCGGCCCAGGCGAGGCTCTGCCAGTTCGGATAGGGTGAGAGGGCGAACTGGTAGATCATGACCGGAAGGTTCGCGACGCCGCCCATGAGGTCGGGCGAGAACCACGAATTGTTGTTGAGCGCGGTGAACAGGAGCGGCGCGGTCTCGCCGGCGATGCGGGCCAGCGCCAGGATGATCCCCGTGACGATGCCGGCCGAGGCCGCCCGCCAGGTGACGCTGATGATCACCGTCGAGGGTGGGGCCCCGAGAGCGGCCCCGGCCTCGCGCAGGGTGCCGGGCACCAGGCGCATCATGTCCTCGGTGGTGCGTACGATCACGGGCACGGCGATGATGGCGAGCGCCACGCCGCCGGCCCAGCCAGAATAGGTCCCCATCGGCCGCACCATCAGGGTGTAGACGAACAGGCCGATCAGGATCGACGGCGCCGAGAGCAGGATGTCGTTGAGGAAGCGGATCAGCCCGGCGATCTTCGAGAACCGGCCGTACTCGGCCAGGTAGGTCCCGGCCATGACGCCGACCGGCGTCGCGATCGTTATCCCGATCCCGGTGAGCACCAGGCTACCCAGGATCGCGTTGGCGATGCCGCCGCCCTCGGAGCCGGGGCCCGGGGTCGGGTGCATGAACATGGCGGGCGTGAAGCCCTGCACGCCCTGGATGATCAGCATCAGCAGGATCGAGCCGAGCACCACGGCGCCCACGATCGTGGCGACCAGGCAGGCGGTGCGCAGCACGCGGTCGGCGATCCGCCGGCTGGGGCGGACCCGTCCGGAGCGGCGCGGCGCGGCGGTGTTGAAGGCCATGGGGTTGGACGCGTCCATCGAGAGCCCTCCTCAGGCAGCTTTGACGCGGCGCGTCAGCAGCCGGGCGATGATGAGCACCACGAAGGTGATGATGAAGAGGATGCAGCCCAGGGCCATCAGGGCGTTGAGCTGGAGACCGTCGGCCTCGTTGAACTCGTTGGCGATGCGCGATGCGATGGTCGAGCTCGGGTCGAAGATCGAGGCTGAGAGGCGGTTGGCGTTGCCGATCACGAAAGTCACCGCCATCGTCTCGCCGAGGGCGCGGCCGAGGCCGAGCATGATCGCGCCGATGATCGAGACGGAAGCCTGCGGCACCAGCACGTGGCGGACCACCTCCCAGGTCGTGCAGCCGATGCCGTAGGCGCTCTCGCGCAGAACGGTCGGGATCTGGTCGAGCATGTCGCGGGCGATCGAGGCGATGAACGGCACGATCATGATCGCCAGGATGATGCCGGCGGTGAACACGCCGACCCCGGACGGGACCCGGGCGTAGAACAGCGTGCCGACGATCGGCAGGCCCTCGACGATGTTCGATACCGGGATCTGGACGAAGCGCGCGAAGAGCGGCGCGAACACGAACAGGCCCCACATGCCGTAGATGATGCTCGGCACCGCGGCGAGCAGCTCGATCGTCATCGCCACTGGCTTGCGGGCCCAGCCTGGGCAGAGCTGCGTAAGGTAGACGGCGATCCCCAGGGAGACCGGGACGCCGATCAGGAGTGCCAGCGTGGCGGAGGCCACGGTCCCGATGACGGCGACCAGGGAGCCGTACTGCTCCGTCCCGACGTTCCAGGCGCTGGAGGTCAGGAAGGCGAACCCGAATTCCCGGAAGGCGGGCCAGCCGCCGTAGAGGATCGAGCCCAGGATTCCGGCGAGCACCACGAGCACGAACAGGGCCGCGCCGTAGGAGCAGACCCGGAACAGGGTGTCGAGGTTCCGGCTCGGTCCCTTGCGCGCGGCGGCGGCGCGAGGTCGGGCGAGGGCAATCGTCTCGGTCAAAGCGGACATCCGCGATTCTCTGCGAAGGGAGGCGTGGTAGCGCGGTGCGGGCCGCGATGCGAGGGAGGGGGCCGCGACCCCCTCCCCATCTCACTCACATGTTGAAGACGGGCTTACCGTCCTTGCCCTTCACGGTTTTCCACTCTTCGTGGATCAGAGCGACGACGTTATCCGGCAGCGGCACGTAATCGAGGTCTGAGGCGAGCTTATCGCCGTTCTTATAGGCCCAATCGAAGAACTTCAGCGTATCTGCGGCCTTGGCTGCATCGGCCGATTCCTTGTGGACCAGGATGAAGGTCGCCGCCGTGATCGGCCACGCATCGTCGCCCGGCTGGTTGGTCAGCGAGATACCGAAGCCCGGGGCCGACTTCCAATCGGCGCTGGCGGCGGCGGCCTGGAACGCCTTGTCGTCCGGCTGCGGATACTTGCCGGCCTTGTTCTGCAGCAGGGCGTAAGCGAGCTTGTTCTGCTTGGCGTAGGCGGATTCGACGTAGCCGATGGCGTTCGGCACCTGCTTGACGGTGGCGGTCACGCCCTCGTTGCCCTTGCCGCCCTGCCCGACCGGCCAGGAGATCGTCGTGGCCGCGCCGTATTCCTTCTTCCAGGTCTCGGACGCCTGGGACAGGTAGGTGGTGAAGATGTTGGTCGTGCCCGAGGCGTCCGACCGGTAGACCGGGGTGATGGTGGCGTCCGGGAGCTTCACGCCGTCGTTGAGCTTCGCGATCCGCGGGTCGCTCCACTTGGAGATCTTGCCGGCGTAGATGTCCGCCAGGATGTCGCCGGTGAGCTTCAGCTTCCCGGGCTCGAGGCCGGCGATGTTCACCACCGGCACGACACCGCCCATCACGGTGGGGAACTGGACGAGGCCATCCTTGGCCAGCTGCTCGCCCTTGAGTGGCGCGTCGGTGGCGCCGAAATCAACGGTCTTGGCCTGAATCTGCTTGATGCCGCCGCCGGAGCCGATGGACTGGTAATTCAGTCCGGAGCCGGTCTCCTTGCGGTAGGCTTCGGCCCACTTCGAGTAGACCGGGAACGGGAAGGTGGCACCGGCTCCCGTGATGTCGGCAGCGAGTGCCGCGGACGCCAGCTGAACCGTGGCGAGGCCGACGGCGAGCGCGTAAGCAAAGGGTCTCAAGGGTATCTCCATTGCCGTCGGGCGAGAGCCTGCGCCTCTCCGCCGGCAAGCCCATGCCCGCGGCAGAGCTGTGCGGCCGGTCTTCCAAGAGACCCGGCGCCGGCCGCCCGATGGGCCGGGCGTTACGACAGGGAGATGACATCGGCATGACATCGCGCCGCAGAGACGAAGGCACGGTTTGGCGCGCTGGCGCGTTCAAGCCCGGTGGCGGCATCTCGGCGGTGCTGCCCGTGAGACCAGGAAGGCAGTCGGATCGTGGATGATCAGGGGACCGACGCACAGGAAGGTCCCGATGCGGCATGGCTTGCCCTGCACGCCGACCGCGAGGCCGTAGAGCGCGCGCTGACCCTGGCTCAGGCCCGTCAGCGCTACGGCACCGACGCCGAGGCGATCGCTCAGGCGCGCCACGAGGAGGTCGAACTTCTGGTGGATCTCGACAGGATTCTGACGCAGATCCGGGCGGCGGAGTACCGTCGGCGGCCCGGCTCGCGGCGCTGGTAGCGCCGGGCGAAAGCAATCTTGGTTCGGGCTAATACGGGTCCGGTCGGGGCGCGGCTTCAGCCGACCCGGCGCA
This sequence comes from Methylobacterium sp. AC315, assembly GCF_979253755.1. Taxonomy (NCBI): domain Bacteria; kingdom Pseudomonadati; phylum Pseudomonadota; class Alphaproteobacteria; order Hyphomicrobiales; family Methylobacteriaceae; genus Methylobacterium; species Methylobacterium sp. AC315. The sequence continues at coordinate 85,691 of NZ_CEEDEA010000001.1, read as the reverse complement.
GCTCCCGCTCCTTCTGACGCAAGCGCAGGAGCAGTTCCACGTGCGTGTCGGTGATCGGCTGCGTGTCGACGCTGCCTTCATAGACCGTGCGGAGCGTCAGCCCGAGCTGGTGCGTGTCGATCGCCTGCTTGAGGGCCCGACCCGAATGCCCGCGCCCCTCGGACGCGACGATGGACGGCTTCATGTTTTCCTCCCGCCCTTCAACCGCGTGCTCCTGAACCACGGTCCCGGGATGGGATCAGTCTCGCCAGGAATGGTTAACAAAACGTTACGCGCAACTAACGGTTAAGGTTGTTGCGCGTTCATGCATCCGCGCCTTGCAGAAGCTTGGCCGCCGCAGCACGGGCCTCGTCGGTCACCGTGGCGCCGGCCAGCATCCGCGCGATCTCCTCGCGGCGCTCCGCCACCGGTAGGCTCGCCACCCGGGTCGCGACCCGGCCGGCGCCCTTCACGGGGGCCTTGGCGATCAGGAAATGTGTGCTCGCGCGGGCCGCGACCTGGGGGGCGTGGGTCACGGCCACCACCTGGACGGTGGCGGCGAGCCGGGCGAGGCGCAGGCCGATCGCGTCGGCCACCGCGCCCCCGACCCCGGTGTCGATCTCGTCGAAGATCAGGGTCGGGGCGGAGCCCTTGTCGGCGAGCACGACTTTCAGGGCGAGCATGAAACGCGACAACTCGCCGCCGGAGGCGACCTTCATCATCGGGCCGGGTTTCGTGCCGGGGTTGGTCTGCGCCCAGAACTCGACCCGGTCGATGCCGGCGGGATCGCGCGCCTCCGGGTCGGTGACGATCTCGGTGATGAACCGGGCGCGTTCCAGCTTCAGCGGCGGCAACTCGGCCTTCACGGCCGCATCCAAGTGCTTGGCCGCCTTCCGGCGCCCGGCACTGAGCTTCTCGGCCGCCTCCGCGTATTGCGATTCGGCCTTCGCCCTTGCTTGCTCCAGGCCCTCCAGGGCCGCCTCACCGGCATCGAGGCTCGCAACCTCGCCGGCGTAGCGCTCCGCCAGGGCGGCGAGGTCGTCGGCTGGAACGTCGTATTTCCGAGAGGCGGCACGCAGCGCAAAGAGCCGCTCCTCCGCTCGCTCCAGGTCGCGCGGGTCGAACTCGGTTTCCGTGACAGCGGCGTCCAGGACCGCGCGTGCCTCGTCGAGGGCGACCATGGCGGCGTCTAGGGCGTTGACGCAGGGATCGATCAGGGCCGGGAGCTGTCCGGCCCGGCGCTCCAGCTTGCGCAGGGCGGCCGATATGTGCGGCACGCCGGAATGCGGTCCGCCGACGGCGTCGAGCGCCTCGTTCAGCTCGCGGGCGACCTTCTCCGATTGCTGCATGACGCTGCGGCGTTCGGCGAGCTGGGCCTCCTCGCCGTGCTGGGGCGCCAACGTGGCGAGTTCCTCCACGGCGTGGCGCAGGAAGTCGGCCTCCTTGCGGGCCGCCTCGATGCGAGCCCGGTGCTCGGCAAGTTCCGAGCGCGCCGTGCGCACGGCCTTGGCGGCCGTCGCAACCTTGCCAAGCTGGGATTGGAGGCCCCCGAAGGCATCGAGGATCGCCCGGTGGGAGGCCGGGTCGGCCAGCGCGCGGTCGTCGTGCTGGCCGTGGATTTCCACGAGCGCAGCGCCGATCGCCCGTAGAACCTGCACGCCCACCGGCTGGTCGTTGACGAAGGCACGGGTACGGCCGTCGGCCATCTGGGTCCGGCGCAGGATCAGGTCGCCCTCGGTGTCGATCTCGGCCTCGGCCGCGATCCGGCGGGCCGGATGATCAAGGGGGAGATCGAACACCGCGGTGACGCCGCCCTGCGGCTCCCCATGGCGCACGAGTCGACCGTCGCCGCGGCCGCCGAGGGCCAGGGCGAAGGCATCGAGCAGGATCGATTTGCCCGCACCCGTCTCCCCGGTCAGGACGCTGAGGCCTGTCCGGAAATTCAGTTCGAGCCTGTCGATCAGAACGATGTCGCGGATCGCGAGCTGCGCCAGCATGCGGCGGCGGGGATTCCTGAGGGCGGGACCGCAGACATAAGGCCGCCGCGGCGCGGATTCACCCCAAAAATGCGTCGCGCCCCAATTGCGATGCCGCGGGGCCGCGCCGACGAGAAAGGCCCGGAGCGGCGGCTCCGGGCCCTGGGGCGTCTTGAGGCAAGCCGAAGCCCGCCGGCGGCAGGCCGAAGCCTGCCGGATCGGTCACTCGGCCGAGGCGGTCTTGCCCGTCACGGTCCGGTAGATCTTGGACAGGAACGAGGTCTTCTCCTCGCGGGGCTCGAGGCCGCCCTTGGCCAGGAGCGCGTGCGCATCCTTGTACCAGGGGCTGTCCGGGAAGTTGTGCCCCAGCACCGCCGCGGAGTTCTGCGCCTCCTGGGTAATCCCGAGCGCCCAGTACGCCTCGGTCAGGCGCTCCAGCGCCTCTTCCGCATGGCGGGTGGTCTGGTACTTGGCAACGACGTCGCGGAACCGGTTGATCGCGGCCGGGAAGTTGCGCCGCTCCAGGTAATAACGGCCGACCTCCATCTCCTTGCCGGCGAGCTGGTCGCGGGTGATCTGGATCTTCGAGCGGGCATCGGTCGAGTACTCGGACGTCGGGTACTTCTGGACCAGCTCCTGCAGGGCGACCAGCGCCTTCTCGGAGCGGTCCTGGTCGCGGGTCACGTCCGGGATCTGCTTGTAGTTCGACATCGCCATCAGATACTGCGCGTAGGCAGCATCCTTACTGGCCGGGTGGCGCTGCAGGTACCGCTTCGCCGCGCTGATCGCGTCGTCGTACTTCTGGCCCTCGTAATTGGCGTAGGCCGTCATGAGCAGCGCCTTCCGGGACCACTCGGAATACTGGTACTGCTTGTCGAGACTGTCGAATTTCTTGACCGCGCCCTCGTAGTCGCTGTCCTCCAGCTTGGCCAAGCCTTCGCTGTAGAGCTTGTCCGCGGGGACATCCGGCACGACTTCGGGCTTGTACTTTTCGGCGAAGAGGTTGGTCGGGTCGAAGTCGCAGCCGCCGAGGCCCAGGCCGAGAACGGCCACGAAGGGCGCCATGAAGGCAGCCGCCCGGCGATGACGAATGGTGACAGGCATCTGGCGCTCTTTCCCGGGACCGGCGCACGTCCCGCGCCGTCGTGCCATCGCGTGAATGGATCCGGCCCGACCGGGCCGTGCCCGTCGTTCACGGACCGTTAAACCCTGACGCTTGATTCGGGCACGAAAGCGGCAAGGCCGCGGCAGACCGTATCGGTTGCCAGCTGTGTCCCGCAGGTCACAGACTTGGGCTCAGAGATCGCCCGCGAAGGCGGCGATGCCGAGGCCGACGCCGAGTTCCGACAGGACGGCTTCGCGGCGCGAGCCCTGCGCCTCGATGATGGCGTAGTTGGACCGGTCGGCGAAGAGGGCAGAGAGCACCCCGACATTCATCCGGTGGCCGCCGCAATAGGAGCGGTAGGCGCCCTGGATCGGCAGGCCGGCCAGCGCGAGGTCGCCGACCGCATCGAGGATCTTGTGGCGGACGAACTCGTCCGGAAAGCGCAGACCCTCGGGATTGACAACCGCCGTCTCGCCGACCGCGACGGTGTTCTCCAGCGACGCGCCCAGCGCGAACCCGGCCTTCCAGTAGCGCTCCACATCCTTCATCATCCCGAAGGTGCGGGCGCCGGCGATCTCCCGGCGGTAGGTGGCGGAAGACAGGTCCATCGCCTTGCGCGAGCGGCCGATCACCGGGCTGTCGAAATCGATCTCCACATCGAGGCGGAAGCCCCGGTCGATCGGGCGCAGCTCGGCGAAGGCACGGCCGGTCTCGATGCGGACGTGGCGCAGGATCTTCAGCCAGCGGCGCGGGGTGCCGCAGGAGGCGATCCCAGCCGTGTCGATGGCCTGTACGAATTGGAGGGCTGAACCGTCGAGGATCGGCATCTCCGGCCCGTCGATCTCGACCAGGGCGTTGTCGACACCCAGTCCGTAGAGGGCCGACATCAGATGCTCGATGGTGGCGACGGCACCGGTCTCGACGTCACCGATGACGGTGCAGAGTTCGGTGGCGGAGACCAGGGCGTGATGGGCCTTGATCAGGCGGTCGTTGCCGTGGGTGGTGCTGGTCCGAAGAAACGCGATGCCGTGATTGGCCGGAGCTGGGCGGATGGTGATCTCGGCCGGGTTCCCGGAATGGACCCCGACTCCCGAGAGCGTTACCGGCCCCTTCAGGGTCGTCTGTTTATGCGTTCGCATTCATTAGCCCCCGGCCGCGATCAGGTCCGCCATCCCGACCAGGGATGGTGAGGAAACTGTCCGATCCGTCCGCTGCTTGAAGCCCCTACCCGCGCTATCAGGTTGTGTCCCGGAGCGCGTCTCATTGGTCTGGAAGTGTCTATAGCTGCACCGCACAGGGCAGCCAAATCACGGATTCTTACGCTCTGTTACAGACACGCTTGCTGTTGGGAGCGGTTAAAAAGCTGACGGCACAAAGGCTTAAAGCTTGGTTAATGCGTGGCTAACCGGTGGCCGTTCTGTGGCGTGTATGCATCACGCGCCTGGGGATAGCGACTCAATCGTTAACCCCGCTGAGACCCCAGTCCTTGTTCTTCGCAACCAAGGGTTGCTTCGCTGCAGCGCGAAGGGCCAGCGGTTTCCCGCCGGCCCCTCTTTCGTCATCGCGCGCCTCGCGCGTTCAGTTCGCCTGACGGCGGAGGAAGGCCGGAATCTCGAGCTGATCGTCGTCCATCATCCGGGACTGGGGCGCAACGCGTCCCTGGGCATCGAGGCCGCCCTGCGCCGGCCGGTATTGCGGCGCCGCCGGAAGCGGAGCGCGCGGGGCCGCCGGCACGTGGGGCTGGTTCAGCTGGGGCTGGTTCAGCTGGGGCTGCGCCAGCTGGGGCTGGGCCATATGCTGCTGACCCTGGTGGGGCTGCGGCGCCACCGGGCCGGCGGCCCGGGGAGCAGGCACGCCGTCCATGTCTTCGCGCCGTCCGCCGAAGCCGACGGTGGCGAGGCGGCGCAGCAGCGAGGTCCGCTTGGATTCCGGTGCGGCTTCCTCGGCGGCCCGGTTCGCCAGGATCTGGTTCTGGGCGATCGGCGGCAGCTCGTGGATCTGCGGCATGCGCGGGGCGCGGGCGAGCGGCGCGGCCGCGGGGGCGGCCGGACGCGGCGGGACGAACGGGCCGGCCTGGAACTGCGGAGCCGGCTCGGCCTGCTGCTGGGCGGGGGCCGGGACGAACGGCGCGGCGGCCCGCGGCTGGGACGGGGCGAGGACGACCTCGTCGCGGGCGACCGGAGCGGGAGCCTCGAAGCGGGTCTCGGCGCGCATCTCGGGAGCCGGCTGCGGGGCGGCCGGCGCCTGATGCTGTATGGGGGCCTGGGCGATCGAGTCCGTGCGGATGCTCGGAATCGGCGAGGTCGCGCGGGCACGGGCCTCGGCCCGCAGGCGCTCGGCGACTTCGGCGATACGCTGCTCGGTCTCGGCGATCGCCGGGTTGTTCGGCGAGTTGGCCGAGATCAGCAGCGGCTCGATGCCGGTGGCGACGACAGACACCCGGATAATGCCGTCGAGGCTCTCGTCGAAGGTGGCGCCCAGGATGATGTTGGCGTCCTGATCGACCTCCTCGCGGATGCGGGTGGCGGCCTCGTCGAGCTCGTACAGGGTCAGGTCGGAGCCGCCGGTGATCGAGATCAGCAGGCCGCGGGCGCCCTTCATGGAGACGTCGTCGAGGAGCGGGTTGGCGATGGCTGCCTCGGCGGCGCGGTTGGCGCGCTTCTCGCCCGACGCCTCGCCGGTGCCCATCATGGCCTTGCCCATGCCGCGCATGATCGCCCGGACGTCGGCGAAGTCGAGGTTGATCAGGCCTTCCTTGACCATCAGGTCGGTGATGCAGGCGACGCCCGAGTAGAGCACCTGGTCGGCCATCGCGAAGGCGTCGGCGAAGGTGGTCTTCTCGTTGGCGACCCGGAACAGGTTCTGGTTCGGGATCACGATCAGGGTGTCGACCGCGGCCTGCAACTCCTGGATGCCGCTCTCCGCGGTGCGCATGCGGCGCACCCCCTCGAACTGGAACGGCTTGGTGACAACGCCGACCGTGAGGATGCCCATGTCGCGGGCAGTCCGCGCGATGACCGGCGCGGCGCCGGTTCCGGTGCCGCCGCCCATGCCGGCGGTGATGAAGCACATGTGGGCGCCCGAGAGCTGGTCCCGGATCTCGTCGATCACCTCGTCGGCGGCGGCCGAGCCGACCTCCGGGTGTGAGCCGGCGCCGAGGCCCTGGGTCACGCCCAGGCCCATCTGGATCACCCGCTCCGCCTTCGAGGAGGTGAGCGCCTGCGCGTCGGTGTTGGCGACCACGAACTCGCAGCCGAGCAGCCCCGACTCGATCATGTTGTTGACTGCGTTGCCGCCTGCGCCGCCGACACCGAAGACGGTGATGCGGGGCTTGAGTTCCCGGATGTCCGGCGCCTGGAGGGTAATGGCCATGGTGTCGAGCCTCTCGCTTACTCTGCTTTCCGTGCGGCGCTGCGGCGCCGATATTTTTTCGATCCCCCGCCCGTGAAGGCGGCGGTGAAACTCTAGAAGCTCTCTCGGAGCCAGCGCCCGACCCGGCTGATGTACCGGTCCGATCCCGTGGCCGCGAAGGCGCCGTGCCCCCGCGGCTCGAAGTGCTCGGCGTGCGCCACCTGCGGGTAGACCAGCAGGCCGACGGCGGCCGAGAAGGCCGGTCCCTTGGCCGCCTCGGGCAGGCCGCGGATCCCCAGCGGCCGGCCGATGCGGACCTGACCCTGGAGGACGCGCCGGGCGACCTCCGGCAGGCCGACGAGCTGGCTGGCGCCCCCCGTCAGCACCACCCGGCGTCCGGCCTGGGCCGCAAAGCCGGCATCCCGCAGGCGGTCGCGGACCAGTTCGACCACCTCCTCGACCCGCGGCTTGATGATCCGCACCAGCTGCGAGCGCGGGATGTGGGCCGGGGCCTCGCCCTCGTCCTCGCCGACCCCGTGCACGGCGATCATGTCGCGATCGTCGGACGGGGTGGAGAGGGCCGAGCCGTAGAGGGTCTTCAGCCGCTCGGCCGCGGCCATGCGGGTGGAGAGCCCCCGGGCGATATCCATGGTGACGTGGTGCCCGCCGACCGCCACCGCGTCCACGTGGACGAGGTGGCCGCCCGAGAACACTCCGACGCTGGTCGTGCCGCCGCCCATGTCGACGACGCACACGCCCATCTCCGCCTCGTCGTCCACCAGGGCCGAGAGCCCGGCGGCGTAGGGCGTCGCGATCACCGCCTCGACCCCGAGATGGCAATGCTCGACCGCCAGCATGACGTTGCGGGCGGCGGCGAGCTCGCTCGTCACGACATGCAGGTCGACCCCGAGGGCCTCCCCGATCATGCCCGACGGATCGATCACTGCGCCCTGCCCGTCCAGTGCGTAGCCGGTGGGCAGCGCATGAAGCACGGCCCGGCCGGGGCTGACGCCGTGGGCGCTCGCCGTCTCCAGCACCCGCTCGACATCGCTGCCGGTGACGGTGCCGGAGCGGGTGTTCACCCGGGCCTGGAAATGCTGCGAGGCGAGCCGGCCGCCCGACATGTTGACGATGACCGACTGGACCTCGACTTTGGCCATCCGCTCGGCGGCGTGGACCGCCTGGCGGATCGCACCCTCGGCGGCGGCGAGATCGACGATCGCCCCGCCCTTCAGCCCCAGCGAGCGCTGGTGGCCGATGCCGATGATGCGGGCGAGGTGCGTCCGGCCGCGCAGGGTCGAGAGCGCCTCGGCCGGCTGCAGCTCGGCGATGAGGCAGACGACCTTGCTGGTGCCGATATCGAGCACCGACAGGGTGGTCGAGCGCCGGGCGGAGAGCGGCTTCAGGCGCGGCGTGAGGCCGTGTTGGCTGTGCATTGACACTACCGGACGCAGAAGGCGGGACGGGCGGAGATCGCGGTTGAGGGCATCAGCTGGCTGCGCCCTTCTTCTTCGCCTTCTGGGCTTCCGCACGGGCGGCGGCGGCCTCCTCGGTCAGGCGCACCACCAGGCGGTCGGGCATGCGCAGATCCACCGCGATGATGTCCTTTTCGAGCAGGCCGGCCTCGCGCTCGAACCGGACGAGGCGGGCGAGCGCCGCGGCCGGATCGATCTCGGGCAGGCGCACGTCCACGCCGTCGAGCTTGAGAGTCCAGCGCCGGCCCGAGACGTAGGTCCCGGCCTTGATCCGCTCGGAGAGCGGACCGGCGGCGGCGATGAGGGCGAGATATTCGGGCAGCTTGTTGTTGGCGTCGTCGCCGACCACGAGCGGCAGGCTGGCGTAGCGGTCGTCCCGCATCGCGTCGATCACGGTCCCGTCGGCGGCGATCACGTTGATCTCGCCGTTCTTCTGCCAGAGGGCAGCGGGCTCGCGCTCGACCTGGGTGATCGCGATCTCGTTCGGATAGATCTTGCGGACCGAAGCCTGGGCGATCAGCGGCACGGCGAGCAGCTTCTCGCGCACCGCCACGACGTCCAGGAACGGGACCGAGGAGCGCCAGTCGATGCCGGCCGCCGATAGCACCTCGCGCTCGTACATCCGGGAGATGCCCGAGATGGTCACGCGCTCGACGCCGAAGCCGAGGACCCGTGCGGCGATGTCCAGGGGGCGGCCCTGCTCGGCAACGAAGGACTCGTAGCGCCCGCTCGCCACGAAGCCGGCGAAGGCCACGGCAGCGAGGGACACGGAGACGCCCACGGTACCGACGCCGCGGGGCAAGCGCTCACTCAGGAGCTGGCCCTTGCGGGACCGGCGCACCGAGAGAGAGCGGTTGGGAGCGCGTCCGGTGAGCCGGTCCAACGCGGCGCCGACGAGGCGCGCGGGAAGGCTTCGACCGGCCGCGTCACCGCCGCTCAGCGATTCAGAGAAGCGTCCTCCACCATCCATCGGACGAGCTCACCGAAACCAAGACCCGCATGGGCCGCCATCTCCGGCACAAGGCTCGTCTGGGTCATGCCGGGTTGCGTGTTGACCTCCAGCACGACGAGCAAACCGGTTCCACCCGGTGTGTCGTCGTAGCGAAGGTCGGCACGGCTGACGCCCCGGCAGCCCAGTGCTTGATGCGCCGTTAACGACAACTCTTGGACACGCTGGTAAACATTTGGTTTAAGTTCGGCCGGCAGCACGTGCACCGAGCCCCCCGGAGCGTACTTCGCGTCGTAGTCGTACCAGTCCCCCGTGGCGGCCTTCACCTCGATCACCCCGAGTGCCTTGTCGCCCATCACCCCGCAGGTGAGTTCGCGACCCGCTATGTAAGGTTCTGCAAGGACTTGCTCGCCGAAGGTCCAGTCCTCGGAGGCGAGGATCTGAGGCGGGTGCGACCGGCCGTCGCGGACGATGATGACCCCCACGGACGAGCCCTCCGCGATCGGCTTGACCACGTAGGGCGGCGGCAGGGGGTGGTTTTTCGCGGCCTCGAAGCGGTTAACGATCCGACCCGCCGGCACGTCCACGCCGGCGGCGTGCAGCACCGTCTTTGCCCGCTCCTTGTTCATGGCGAGCGCCGAGGCGAGCACGCCCGAATGGGTGTACGGAATCTTCAGGATCTCCAGCAGGCCCTGGATCGTGCCGTCCTCCCCGTCTGGGCCGTGCAGGGCGTTGAAGGCCACGTCCGGCCGCAACTCGGTGAGCACCGAAGCGATGTCCGGCCCGACATCGACCCGGGTGACCCGGTACCCCTCCCCTTCGAGCGCTGTGGCGCAGGCCGCGCCGGAGCTGAGCGAGACCTCGCGCTCGGCGGAGGTGCCGCCCAGGAGGACGGCGACGTGCTTGGACATGGTGGGCTCCGGGGAAGTCTGGGTCGAGGATCGAGTCACGCTGGGCCGACCCAGTCATGGATCGCGGCAAAGACCGCCTTCGCGGTGACCGGTGGCAGATCGCCGATGCCGCGAAGGACGCGGCCGGGTTCGATGCAGGCGATCTTGAAGAGGCGGACCGTGGAGGCGACGCCGAGCCCGGCCGCACCGAGATCCGCGATCGGGATGTCGCCGGCCATGCCGGCGTTTCGGGCGCTCGTGATCATCGCGATCCAAACATAACCGGCCCGCGCCACCGCGGCTCCAGAGACGACGACGGCGGGGTGCCGCTTCTCGGCCAGCCGGTCCGAAGAGGGTAACGGGACAACCACGACCGAGCCGGCGGGGAAATCCAAGGCGTTAGCGGTCGGCATAATCTTCGTCGTCGATGGCGCCGCCCCATTGTGTGAACGCCACGAACGGATCCTCGCCCGCCGGGGGAGCCTTGTCGATCTGGATACCCTCCGGCGTGATCCGGTAGCGCACGCGATCACCGGGTCCGAGGGCGAGGCGCTCGCGCACCTCTGCGGGCAGCACGGTCTGACTCGTCACCGACATCTTCGAGTAGGCGGTGCGGGCGCTCGTGTCCGGCATCGCATCGGTTCCTCGCCGCGACTTACAACTTACTGGCTTACCGGCTCAGAGGCCACGCCGATCCGCCGGATCTCCCAGCGCAGAGCGACACCGCTGGTCTCCCGCACCCGACGCCGGACCTCCTCGCCCAGCCCCTCGATATCGGCAGCGGTGGCGCCACCGGTGTTGATCAGGAAGTTGCAATGCATCGGCGAGACCTGGGCACCGCCCCGCGTCAGGCCGCGGCAGCCGGCGGCATCGACGAGTTGCCAGGCCTTCATCGTCGGATCCTTGCCGCCCTCCGGATTGGCGAAGGTCGAGCCGCCGGTGCGCTCGCGGATCGGTTGCGCGGCCTCGCGGGCCGCGGTGACCCGCTCCATCTCGGCCTCGATCGCGGTGCGGTCCCCGGGTGTTCCGCGCAACAACGCACGAGTAAAAACGACGTCCTCGGGCGCGTCGGAATGCCGGTAGGAAAAACCCATCTCGGCGTGGCTGAAGCGGCGTAGCGCTCCGCTCCTGTCGACGCCGTGCGCCTCGACCAGGACGTCCGTGGTCTCGCCGCCATGGGCACCCGCATTCATCCGCAGGGCGCCCCCGATCGAGCCCGGAATGCCCCGGTAGAACGCGAGCCCGTCGAGCCCGGCCTCGGCCGCCGCCTTCGCGAGGCGCATGTCCGGAACGGCGGTACCGACCTGCAGGGCGTCGCCGTCGATCGCGATCCCGCCGAACGCCTTGCCGCCGAGCCGGATGACCACGCCCGGCACCCCGCCGTCGCGGACGATCAGGTTGGAGCCGAGGCCGATCACCGTGACCGGCACGTCGGGCTCCAGGGCTGCGAGGAGGTGCGCGAGATCCTCCTCGTCCGCCGGGGTGAACAGCACCTCCGCCGGGCCACCGACGCGGAACCAGGTGAGGTCGGCCAGCGGCTGGTCGGCCAGCAGGCGCCCGCGCAGGGCCGGCGCGGCGGCGCGGATTCGATCGTGGAGCGATGCGGTCATGCTAAGCTTTGGACCGGATCAACCGGCTCGCTTGAGGGAATCGGGGCGGGATGGCGAACGATACCGGCAGAAGCCTGAGCTTCACCCGTGCGGCCGCCCGTAGCCTCAATCGGATGCCGAAGCCGACCGAAGACCTGACCCGGCAGAAGCTTCAACTCTATGCGCAGGATCCCGACAGCCTCGCCACCAACGTGGAGGCACTGAAAGGCGCAGGAGAGCGGTACCGATTGCGAGTCGGGGATTGGCGTGCGGTCTTCACGACCGAGGCGGATCGGATCATTGTCCACGCCGTCGGCCCGCGCGGCTCGATCTAGGGCTAGGATGCTGCCCGTGACCATCGTCAGAACCCGGACGCCCTCCGGAGAAGCCATCGTGATCCTGCCGGAGGCGAGACTCGAGCGGTTGCGCGAGCTGGCGGAAGACACCCTCGACGCACGCGTCATCGACGAGTCGCAGCGGCGCCTGGACGGCGGCGAGAACGAGCTTCTGGACGAGGCCGATCTCGAAGCCCTGCGCGCGGCACCGTGTCCCCTGGCGTTCTGGCGTGCCCGGCGGGGCATGACGATTGCGGTGCTGTCGCGCGACGGGTCGGTGCCCGAGGTGAAACTCATCGATCTCGAAACTGGCGCGGGCACGGCCGATCCTGCCGTCTACGAACGGCTGGCACGGGCGCTCGACATCGATGTCGAAGACCTCATGCCGGACTCAGCCTGATCGACGCCCATCCCGCTCACTTCCCCCGCGCGGCGAGTTCGCCCGGCAGCGCGTAGGCCCATTGCGTGATGGTGCCGGCGCCGAGGCACACGACGTAGTCGGTGGGCTTGGCGAGTTCGGCCACGATGCCGGCCAGCTCCTCGGGCCGCTCCAGGGGGCGGGCGTCGCGGTGGCCGCGGGAGCGCAGGCCCGCGACGAGCGCGTCCCGGTCGGCGCCTTCGATCGGCGACTCGCCGGCCGTGTAGACCGGGGCGACGATCACGGTGTCGGCGTCGTTGAAGCAGGTGCAGAAATCGTCGAACAGCGAGGCGAGGCGGGTGTAGCGGTGCGGCTGCACCACCGCGATGACGTTGCCGTCGGTTGAGGCACGGGCCGCCTTGAGCACCGCCTTGATCTCCACCGGATGGTGCCCGTAATCGTCGAAGATCGTGGCGCCGTTCCACTCGCCGGTGCGGGTGAAGCGACGCTTGACCCCGCCGAAGCCCGCCAGCGCCCGACGGATGGCGTCGTGCGAGACGCCGAGCTCGTTGGCGACGGCGAGCGCCGCGGTGGCGTTCAGCGCGTTGTGCTTGCCCGGCATCGGCAGGACGAGATCTTCCATCTCCATGCGGAAGCCCGGACGCCGGTCTCGGATCATCACGCGGAAGCGGCTCTGGCCGCCCTTCAGATCCACATCCAGCAGGCGCACGTCGGCCTGGGGATTCTCGCCGTACGTGATGATGCGCCGGTCCTCGATGTGGCCGACCATGTCCTGCACCACCGGATGATCGGTGCACATCACCGCGAAGCCGTAGAACGGGATGTTGTCGATGAAGCGCCGGAACGCGTCCTTCACCGCCTCGAACGAACCGAAATGGTCGAGATGCTCAGGGTCGATGTTGGTGACGATGGCGACATCGGCGGGCAGCTTGAGGAAGGTCCCGTCGGACTCGTCGGCCTCCACCACCATCCAGTCGCCCTCGCCCATGCGGGCGTTGGTCCCGTAGGCGTTGATGATGCCGCCGTTGATCACGGTCGGGTCCAGGCTGCCGGCGTCGAGCAGAGTCGCGACCAGCGAGGTCGTGGTGGTCTTGCCGTGGGTGCCCGCGATGGCGACGCAGGACTTGAAGCGCATCAGCTCGGCCAGCATCTCGGCGCGCCGGACCACGGGCAGCCGGCGCTCGCGGGCGGCCTGCAGCTCCGGGTTGTCCCGGCGGATCGCGGTCGAGACCACCACCAGGGCGGCCGCGTCCACGTTCTCGGCCTGGTGGCCGACGAAGGTGCGGATTCCCTTCTCGGCCAGCCGGCGGACGTTGGCGTTGTCCGAGGCGTCGGAGCCCTGGACCGTGTAGCCGAGGTTGCTCATCACCTCGGCGATGCCGGACATGCCGATGCCGCCGATGCCGATGAAGTGGATGGGGCCGAGCTTGTCGGGCAGCTTCATCTGTTTCGTGCCTTCCGTAACGTCATGGTTTCAAAAGGTCTGGGACCTTTTGCGGGTGCAGGGTGGAGCCCCGCCGTCGGGCTTCGCCCCGATACCCCGCCAGAGGGCTGAGCCCTTCGGAAACCCCATTGCTACCCACGGGTGGCCGTCTCGATGACGACCTCGGCCAACCGCTCGGCGGCATCGTGAATGCCGGCGCTTCTGGCCGCATCGGCCGCCGCGGTCAATTTTGCCGGCGTCTCGAAGCAGGCGACCAGCTCGGCCGCGAGGCGATCCGGTGTGAACGCGGTCTGCTTCAGGGCGAGCGCCGCGCCGATCGCGTCGAGGGTCGCGGCGTTGGCGGCCTGGTCCTGATCGAGGGAGCCGGGCAGCGGCACCAGGATCGAGGGCCGGCCGATCGCCGCGAGCTCCGACACGGTGGAGGCGCCCGATCGCGAGACCACGAGGTGGCTCGCCGCCATCCGGGCCGGCAGATCCTTGAAGAACGGAGCGGCCTCGAGCCCGGCGAGTCCGAGGGCGAGGTAGCGGTTCTGCACCGCGGTCAAGTCCTCTGGCCGGACCTGCTGGACGAGGTGCAGGCGGCCGCGCAGGTCGGCGGGCAGGCGCTCGATCGCCTCGGGCACGACCTCGCCCATGACCCGGGCGCCCTGGCTGCCGCCGAACACCAGGAGCCGGAGGGCATCGCGGTCGCCGAGCGGCGGGTATGGAACCTTGGCCGCCTCGATCACCGCCGGGCGGAGCGGGTTGCCGGTGTGGATGCGGGGGGCGCGCGCCTTGTCGGGCACGCCGCGGACATCCTTGAAGCCGGTGGCGATGGTCCGCGCGCCCCGCGCCAGGAAGGCGTTGGCCCGGCCCATCACGGCGTTCTGCTCGTGCAGCACCGTCGGCACCCGCAGGATCTGGCCGGCGAGGACCGGCGGTACGGTCGGGTAGCCGCCGAAGCCGACGATTGCGGCCGGGTTGATCCGCCGGATCTCCCGGGCGGCGATGCCGAAGCCGCGGCCGAGCGTCAGCACGGCACCGGCCCGCTTCAGGGGCGAGCGGCCCGAGGGTGTCGCCGAGGCGATCGTGATCACCTCCGAGGCCGGGAACTCGCCCGAGATCGCGTCGACCCGGGCGTCTGTGGCGAGCGCCACTCGGATGCCGCGGGCGCGCAGGGCGTGGGCGAGACTCTCGGCCGGGAACAGGTGGCCGCCGGTGCCGCCCGCGCAGAGCAGGATCGTGGGTGTGAAGACCGTCATCGCATCACTCCGGCGACGGTGGCCGAGGCGGTGCCGGGTGGCTTCTGGCTGAGCAGGACGGTGCGTGGGCGTTTGCGGGTCAGCGCAACCAGAAAGCCCGTGCCGAGCGCCAGGGAGATCATCGACGAGCCGCCGAAGGAGACGAACGGCAGGGTCATGCCCTTGGCCGGCATCAGCTGGGTGTTCACCGCCATGTTGATGCAGGCCTGGAGCCCGAACAGGGTGGTCAGCCCGGTGATCGCAAGGCGCGAGAAGGTGTCGTCTGTGCGCCGGGCGAGCTTGAGGCCGCGCAGCACGATGAAAGCGAACAGGCCGACGAGGCACAGGCAGACGATCACGCCGAATTCCTCGCCCGTTACGGAGAAGATGAAGTCGGTATGTGCGTCCGGTAGGTGCCGCTTGGCCACCCCCTCCCCCGGGCCGGTGCCGAACCAGCCGCCCGAGCGGAACGATTCCCGCGACCAGAAATCCTGGAAGCCGCCGCCGGAATCGCGGTCGAGGAACTTGTTGAAGCGCTCGCGGACGTGATGGAAGAACAGGTAGGCCGCGAACACGCCGCCGAGCCCGAGCACGCCGAGCAGCGCGACCCAGATCAGGTGCAGGCCGGCGACGAAGAACAGCGCGCACCACACCATGGTGATCAGCATGGTCTGGCCGAAATCGGGCTGCAGCAGCAGCGGCACGATGGTGATCGGCAGGAGCAGCATCGCCAGGAAGCCGCCCGGCATGTCGCGGCGTTGCGCGCCCTCCGAGAAGGCCCAGGCCGCCACGACCACGAAGGCCGGCTTGACGAATTCCGACGGCTGCAGGCCGATCGGTCCGAACTGGATCCAGCGATGCGCGCCCTTGATCTCCGGGCCGAACTTGCCGGCGAGCAGGCAGAGCGCGACGCCGCAGATCCAGGTGACCAGCGCCAACCGCCGGACCCCGCGCAGGGACAGGAATGACACGGCGCAGATCAGCAGGATGGTTGGCGCAAGGTATAGCGCCTGCCGGTTGAGGAAGTAGAAGGTCGGCAGGCCGATGCGCTCGGCGACCGGTGGGCCGCCGCCCATCAGGAAGACTAGGCCGGCCACCATCAGCGCGAACAGCGCCGCGAGCAGCCCGCGGTCCACCGTCCACCACCAGTCGGTGAGGGGTGTGCGTTCCGCGCGTGAGATCATGCCGGGCAACGACTCCAGGCCGCGCGGAGGCCGGTCCGCGTCGGTCGAGTCGATCCTGTGGGGGAATGGTAAACGGAGCCTTATGGCCGGCTGAGCCTGGTGCGGCCCGGGATTCCCCAGCGCGGAAGAAGTACCGTATTCGTCCGAGGTATACTGTGGACGATGTCATCGAATGTTAATTCTCGTTGTGCAACTTGGAGGTGTATCCCCACCAGGATCGGAGACCGGCGTGTTGCATGCGCCGCTTTGCCAGGCCCGATCCGCACAGCAGAAGTCGGTTCGAGATGTTCGCTGCTCTGAAGGTCCGTGAAGCGCAGGCCAAGCTGGCGGCCCTCGACCGCGTCCAGGGGCTCATCGAGTTCGATCTCGACGGCCGCATCCTGTCGGCGAACGGCAATTTCCTCGACGCGGTCGGATACACCCTGCCGGAGGTGGTCGGGCAGCATCACAGCCTGTTCGTGGACCCGGAATATCGTGATTCGGCGGATTACCGGGCGTTCTGGGAGCGCCTGCGCGGCGGCGGGTTCGAATCCGGCCAGTTCCGTCGGGTCGGCCGCGGCGGGCGGCCGATCTGGATCCAGGCGTCCTACAACCCGATGCTCGACGCCCGTGGCCGGCCCTACAAGGTGGTGAAGTTCGCCACCGACATCACCCGGCAGCGCACCGAGGAGGCCGACCGCGCCGGTCAGATCGCCGCGATCCACAAGGTCCAGGCGGTGATCGCCTTCGACCTCGATGGCATGGTCCTCGAAGCCAACGACAACTTCCTTACCGCGATGGGCTACGGCCGCGACGAGGTGGTCGGGCAGCACCACAGCCTGTTCGTCGAGGCGGGCTACCGGGACAGCGAGGCCTACCGGGCGTTCTGGGCGGCTTTGCGCAACGGTACCTATCAGGCCGCGCAGTTCCGCCGCCTCGGCAAGGACGGTCGGGAGATCTGGATTCAGGCGTCCTACAACCCGATCCTCGACGCCGGGGGCCGACCCTACAAGGTGGTGAAGTTCGCCACCGACATCACCGATCAGGTCCGCCTGCTGGCCGACCTCCGCAGGCTGATCGACACCAATTTCGGCGCAATCGAGCACGCGGTCCTGCATTCCACGGATGCCGCCCGCCTGGCCTCCTCGGCGGCGGACTCGACCTCCGGCAATGTCCAGACCGTGGCGGCGGCGGCCGAGGAACTCGCCGCCTCCGTCGCCGAGATGTCCCAGAGCATCGTGCGCTCTCAGGGCGCCACCGATACCGCCTATACCTGCGTGCGCGAGGCGGACGGCCACACCAAGAGGCTCGCCGACAGCGCGACTGCGATGTCCAGCATCGTCGGCCTGATCCAGAGCATCGCCGGCCAGATCAACCTGCTGGCGCTCAACGCCACCATCGAGGCAGCGCGAGCCGGCGAGGCCGGCCGCGGCTTCGCAGTGGTGGCAAGCGAGGTGAAGGCGCTCGCCGACCAAGCGGCCCGCGCCACCGGGCAGATCAACAGTGAGATCGCCAGCGTCCAGCAGGTCTCGCAGGAGGTCGTCGTCGCGCTCGGCTCGATCGGGGCCTCGGTCTCGGTGATGCGCGAGACCGTGGTGTCCACCGCAGCGGCCATTGAAGAGCAGAGCGCGGTAACCCGCGACCTCGCCGAGAGCATGCAGAGTGCCGCCGGCGCGGTCACGGCGATAACCGGCAATATCGGGGCGATCGCGCAAGCCGTGGCCGACGTCTCCGAGGCGGTGGCGACCACGCGGGACGCCGCCAGGGTGTTGGCGCGCTGACCGACCCGGACCGGGTTTACAAAGGGCTCATCCCTTCGGTGGGGCTCCGCACTCGCAAACGGTACCCGACCTTTCGAAACCCTGCTGATCGATGCCCTCAGGGCAGCGCCTGCACCAACGCCCGGAACCTGTCACCGCGGATCTCGAAGTTGCGGAACTGGTCGTAGGAGGCGCAGGCTGGCGAGAGCAGCACCACCGGCTCCGGGGCGCCCGAAGCGGCGGCGTTCTCGGCGGCCCTGGGGACCGCGACGTCGAGGGTCTCGCAGCGCGTGTAGGGCACGACCCCTTCCAGGGTGGCCGCGAAGGCGTCCGAGGCCGCGCCGATCAGGTAGGCATGGGCGACCCGCTGGAAATACGGCACCAGCGGGAAGATGCCGCCCTCCTTGGCCTTGCCGCCGAGGATCCAGTGGATGTCCCGGAAAGCGGTCAGCGCCTTCTCGGTGGAATCCGCGTTGGTCGCCTTGGAATCGTTGACGAACAGCACGGCGCCGCGCCGCCCGACCTCCTCCATCCGGTGCGGCAGCCCCGGGAACGAGGACAGGCCGGCCTGGATCGCCTCGGGCGTCAGCCCGAGCGCCCGGGCCACCGCCACCGCCACCGCCGCGTTCTGCCAGTTGTGGGCACCGCGCAGCGACCCGATGCCGTTGACGTCGGCCAAAGCCGTCCCGTCGGGATCGCGGACGATGCCGTCGCGCACCGTCACGGCGTCGGCGCAGAGCGCGTCGCCGGCGGGTACGTGGACCCGCACGAGGTCACCGGCGCGCCGCTCGGCGATCGCCCGGCTCGGGCCGTCGTCGATCCCGACCACCGCCAGTCCGGCGCCGGCGATCAGGCGCTCCTTGATGGCGGCGTACTGCTCCATGGTGCCGTGGCGGTCGAGATGGTCCGGCGTGATGTTCATCAGCACCCCGACCGTGGGGTCGAGACCCGGGGTCAGGTCGATCTGAAACGACGACATCTCGATCACGTGGACGCGGCCGGCATCCGGCGGCGCCAGCGACAGGATCGCGGTGCCGATGTTGCCGCCCATCTGCACGTCGCGCCCGGCTTGCGCGAGCACGTGGGCGATCAGCGCCGTGGTGGTCGACTTGCCGTTGGTGCCGGTGATCGCCACCAACGGCGCCTCGGGCGACTGCGCCCGGCGCTCCCGGCAGAACAGCTCGATATCACCGATGATCTCGACCCCGGCCTCGCGGGCGAGCCGGACGGTCCAGTGTGGCTCCGGATGGGTCAGCGGCACGCCGGGGCTGAGCACCAGGGCCATGAAGTCGGACCAGTCGGCCTCGCGCAGATCCTGTGTGCCCAGGCCCGCATCCTGCGCGCGCGCCACGCTGTCGGCGTTGTCGTCCCAGGCGATCACCTCGGCGCCGCCGGCCTTCAGCGCGTTGGCCGTGGCCAGCCCCGAGCCGCCGAGCCCGAACAGAGCGACCTTCTGGCCCGCGAAGACGGTGACGGGTGTCATGGGAAACTCAATTCAACGTGGAAACATCGCCGATCCCACCCAACCCCCCTCATCCTGAGGTGCCTGCGCCAGCGGGCCTCGAAGGAGCCCTCCAGGGGTCACGCGGCCGGCTGGAGGGCTCCTTCGAGGCGCCCGCTTCGCGGCCGCACCTCAGGATGAGGGCCCGATTGGGATCGGCCGTAGTGGTACATAGTCTAGCACAATTTCTCAGCGCAGCTTCAGGGTCGCGAGGCCCGCGAGCGCCAGGATGACCGCGATGATCCAGAACCGGATCACGACCTGCGGCTCTTTCCAGCCCTTCTGCTCGAAATGGTGGTGGATCGGCGCCATCCGGAAGACGCGCTTGCCGGTGAGCTTGAACGACGCGACCTGGATGATCACCGACATCATTTCCAGGACGAACAGGCCGCCGACGATGGCCAGGACGATCTCGTGCTTGGTCGCCACCGCGATGGTGCCGAGTAGGCCGCCCAGCGCCAGCGAGCCGGTGTCGCCCATGAAGATCTGGGCGGGCGGCGCGTTGAACCAGAGGAAGCCGAGGCCGGCGCCGATCACTGCGCCGCAGACGACTGCGAGTTCGCCGCTGTCGCGGACATAGTTCACCTGGAGATAGCTCGCGGTGAACGAGTTGCCGACGAGATACGCGATGATTCCGAAGGTGCCGCACGCAATCATCACCGGCACGATCGCCAGGCCGTCGAGGCCATCGGTCATGTTCACGGCGTTGCCGGCGCCGACGATCACGAAGGCGCCGAACAGGGCGTAGAACCAGCCGAGATTCAGCAGCGCGTCCTTGAACACGGGAAAGGCGAGCTGGTTCTGCAGGGCGGCCGGCGAATAGACGGAGACGATCGTGCACGCCGCGATGGCGATCATCGCTTCCAGCGACAGCCGGAACTTGCCGGAAAAGCCCTTGTGCGACTGCTTCGTCACCTTGAGGTAGTCGTCATAGAAGCCGATCGCCCCGAAGCCGAGGGTGACGGTCAGGGTCACCCACACGTAGTGATTGCGCGGGTTGGCCCAGAGCAGGATCGCCACGACGGCGCCAGCCAGGATCATCAGCCCGCCCATGGTCGGCGTGCCGCGCTTGGTCAGCAGGTGCGTCTGCGGCCCGTCCTCCCGGATCGGCTGGCCCTTGCCCTGGCGCAGGCGCAGAAGGGAGATGATCCACGGCCCGAACCAGAACACGAACAGGCCCGCCGTGAACAGCGCGCCGCCGGTGCGGAAAGTGATGTAGCGGAAGACGTTGAGCGGCGAGAACGTGCCGCTCAGTTCCGAGAGAAGGTACAGCATCCGGGCGCTCGGCCCCTTTGTTCAGGCGCGGGTTTCGGGGAGCGGCACCGATCGTCGCGAACGCTCGGGCGTGCCGATCATGGGGCGGATCACGGACGGATCACGGGGCGGCGGCCATTCCGCGCCGCGCCGGGTCGACCGCGTAGCGGGCTTTCAGCACATCGACAATCCGCCCCATGCGGCTGCCGTTCGATCCCTTGACCATCACGGCATCGCCGGACCGGAGGTTGCGGGTCAGCGGCTCGATCAAGTCGGCTGCGGTGTCGGCGACGCCGCCGCGGCGGCTCACCGGCAGCGCTTCGAACAGGTGGCGCATCAGCGGCCCGGAGGCGAAGACCAGGTCGATCCGGGCGGCCTCGATCGCCTCGGCGAGGCCGCGATGCAGGTCGTGGGAGGTCGCGCCGAGTTCCAGCATGTCGCCCAGCACCGCGATGCGGCGGCCGCGCGGGCCGGTCTCGATGCCGGCGAGCGTCGCGATCGCGGCTCGGACCGAAGCCGGGTTGGCGTTGTAGCTCTCATCGACCAGGTAGGCGGTGCCGCCGTCGATCTCGAGGGCGGTGCGCTCGCCGCGCCCAACTGGCGGACTCAACCCGGCGAGCGCCAGGGCCGCCTCTGCGAGATCGGCGCCGAGCACGTGGACCACCGCCATCACGCCCAGCGAGTTCAGCGCCGCATGCCGCCCGGCGGTTCCGAGCTTGTAGGTGACGGGCTGCCCCATCACGACGGCGTCGACCACCGACAGGTCGGGGCGCAGCACGATGGTCTGGGCGCGCACGTCCGCGTCCGGATGCTCGCCGAAGCTGACGACCCGGCCCGCGCGCGACGCCCGCGCATGGGCGATCAAGCGGTCGTAATGCTCGCCGTCGCGATTGATGATCGCCACGCCGCCGGGTTCGATGCCGGAGAAGATCTCGCCCTTGGCGTCCGCGATGGCTGCGACCGAGGCGAAATGCTCGATATGCACCGGCTCGACCGTGGTGATCAGCGCGATGTCGGGCCGGACCTGGGCGGTCAGCGGCACGATCTCGGCCGGGTGGTTCATGCCGATCTCGAACACGCCGTAGCGGGTGGCACGCGGCATCCGGGCGAGCGTAAGGGGCACGCCCCAATGGTTGTTGTAGGAGGCTGCCGAGGCGTGGGTCTCGCCCTGCCCCGCCAGCACGTGGCGAAGGGCCTCCTTGGTCCCGGTCTTGCCGACTGAGCCGGTCACCGCCACGACCTTTGCGTCGGTGCGCGCCCGGGCGGCTTCGCCCAGACGGGTCATGGCGGTCAGGACCGGGTCCGCCCCCGATTCCGGGACCGCCAGCACCGGGCCGTGGGCGGTCAGATCCGTGGCGCGGGCCTCGCTGACCACGGCGGCGCCGGCGCCGCGCCCGAGGGCGCTCGCGACGAAGTCGTGGCCGTCGCGCGCTTCGCCTCTGATGGCGAAGAACAGGTCGCCCGGCTGCAGCGTGCGGGTGTCGATCGACGCGCCGCCGATCGGGCGCCCTTCGCCGAGCAAGCGCCCGCCTGTGGCGGTTTCGAGTTCGTCGCGGGTCCAGAGTGCAGTCATGTCAGCCCCCGGTCACCATCTGGCCGCGCCATCAGCGTGCGGCCTCGGCGATGGCGGCGCGCAGGACCTCGTGGTCCGAGAACGGCAGCGTCCGATCTCCCACGATCTGGCCGGTTTCATGGCCTTTGCCGGCGACGACCAGCACGTCGCCGGGTCCGAGCCGCCGCACGGCCGAGCCAATCGCCTCGGCCCGGTCGCCGATTTCTTCCGCATTGGGCGCCGCCGCCAGGATCGCCCGCCGGATCGCGTGGGGTTCCTCTGTGCGGGGATTGTCGTCGGTGACGATCACGACATCCGCCAGGCGCTCTGCGATCGCCCCCATCAGCGGGCGCTTGCCCCGGTCGCGGTCGCCGCCGCAGCCGAACACCACCATGAGCCGGCCGGACGCGAACGGCCGCAACGCGGTCAGCACGCTCTCTAGTGCCTCGGGCTTGTGGGCATAGTCGACCAGGCACAGGCCGCCCCCCGCCTCGCCGATCCGCTCCATCCGGCCGGGTACGCCGGTGAGGTGGCTGAGGGCCGCGAACACGCCGTCCGGGTCGGCGGCGCCGGCCGGGGTCGCGAGTGCCAGGCCGGCCGCCACCAGGGCGTTCTCGACCTGGAAGTCGCCGACGAGAGGAAGGCGCACCGTGCGGGTCACACCCTCATGCAGAAGCGTGATCGCCTGGGTGAAGCCGTCGGTCCCCGTTGAGACGAGGCGGATATCCGTTCCCGCCCGTCCGACCGTGCGTACCGACCGCCCTGCGCCCTCAGCCGCCGCGATCACCCGCTCGGCATAGGCGCCGTCGGCGTTGACGATCGCCGGGCAGCCTTGCGGCAGCAAGTCGGTGAACAGGTGCAGCTTGGCCGCCAGGTACTCCTCGATGCTGGCGTGATAATCGAGGTGGTCGCGGCCGAGATTGGTGAAGCCGGCTGCCGCGAGACGCACGCCGTCGAGGCGGCGTTGCTCGATCCCATGGGAGGACGCTTCCATGGCGAGGTCCGTGACGCCCTCGCGGGTGAGCCTGGCCAGGGTCTGGTGCAGCGTCACCGGGTCAGGGGTCGTCAGCGAGCCGTATTCCGCACCGCGATCGGTGACGATCCCGACGGTGCCGAGGCTCGCGGCGTCGCGGCCGAGCCGGGACAGGATCTGACGGACGAAGTCGGCAACCGAACTTTTCCCCGCGGTGCCGGTGACCGCCAGGACGGTGGCGGGCTGTGCACCCGCAAGTCGCGCGGCGGCGAGCGCCAGCGCGCGGCGGGCATCCGCCACGGCGATCCAGGCGACCGCCTCGGGCAGGTCCGCGGGGCGGTCCCCCTCCCCGGCCACCGCGACGGCGCCGCGTGCGGCGGCCTGCGCGGCGAACAGGCGGCCGTCGGCCTTCGTGCCGGGCACCGCGACGAACACGACGCCCGGCGCGACCTGCCGGCTGTCGGCGGTCAACGCCGACACGGTCTGGTCGGCGGATGGGCCGGCGATCTCCGGGAAAAGGTCCGCAAGCCGGGCGATCATAGCAGCACCATCATGGGCCGCCCAACTGGTTGATGTGGTAGGCATTGAGCTTGACCATCTGGGGGAACGGTCGCACCGGCGGCTCGAATTGCGGCGGCAACCCCAGGATCGGGGCGACCCGCTCGATCACCTTGCCGGTGACGACGCCCGAGTTCCACGCCGCCGTGGCGTAGCCGCCCGATTCCGGCAGGCCCTGTGGCTCGTCCATGATGGTGATGAAGAGGTATTTCGGGTCGTTCATCGGCGCCGCCGCCATGAAGGTGGTGAAGAGGCGGTTGTGGATGTACCGCCCGCCGATCACCTTCTCGGCCGTGCCGGTCTTGCCGCCGACGAAGTAGTACGGGACCGCCGCCTTCTTGGCAGAGCCCTCGGCCGCGTTGAGGCGCATGATGTAGCGCATCGCCTCGGAGGTCTGGCCGGAGAGGACGTGCGTGGCGCGGGCCTTGTCTTCGGGCGCCGCCTTCAGGAAGGTCGGGGTGATCAGGTCGCCACCGTTGGCGATGGCCGCGACCGCGGCCGCGGCCTGGATCGGTGCCACCGCGATGCCGTGGCCGAATGCGATCGTGATCGTGTTGATCTCGGTCCAGCGGGATGGGACGATCGGGGCGGCGCTCTCGGGCAGCTCGGTGCGGAGCCGGTCGAGCAGGCCCATCTTCTTCAGGAAGGCCTTGTGGCCGGGCACGCCGACGCCGAGCGCCATCTTGGCCGAGCCGATGTTCGACGAGTGCGTGAACACTTCCGGCATGGTGATGACCCGGTTGGTGCCGTGATACTCGTGGATCTTCTGCCGGCCCCAGTTCAGCACGCCGCCGCGGGTGTCGAAGGTCGAGTTGACGTTGTACTTGCCGGAATCGAGGGCCATGGCCAGCGTCATCGCCTTGAAGGTCGAGCCCATCTCGTAGACGCCGACATTCATGCGGTTGATGCGGTCGGGCGAGAGCGCGTCCTTCGGGTCGTTCGGGTCAAAGTCCGGCATCGAGACCAGCGCGATGACCTCGCCGGTCTTGACGTCGAGGATCATCGAGGCGCCGGCCTTGGCCTTGAAGTGGTCGATGCCCCAGGCCAGCTCGTCGCGCACGGCGAACTGGGCGCGCAGATCGATGGACAGCTGCACCGGCTTCAGGTCGGCCTGCTTGCTGACCAGCCCGAAGCTGTTGAGCGCCTGGAGGCCGGTCGAGTCGATGTACTTCTCCATGCCGGCGATGCCGACGCCGTCGAGATTGGTCGCGCCCAGGATGTGGGCGGCGGCGACACCGTTCGGGTAGACCCGCTTGTGGTCCGGCAGAAAGCCGATGCCGGGGATGCCCAGGCGGTGGACCTCGGCTTGTTGCTTCGGAGTGAGCTCGCGCTTCACCCAGACGAAGCCCGCGCCCTTCTTGTCCTTGCGCGAGGACAGCTTGGCGCGCAGCTCGGAGGCGTTGAGTTCCGGCAGGACCGCGGTCAGCAGCTCCACCGCCTCGTCCTTGTCGTAGATGTTTCCGGGCTCGGCGAAGACCGAGACGGTGCGGATGTCGGTGGCCAGGATCTCGCCGTTGCGGTCGACGATGTCGGGCCGGAACGCCGTCGAGGACGCGGCCGCGACCCGGTGCTCCTGGCTCGGCGGATCGCCGAACACGGCCATCATCAGCAGCTTGGCCGAAATCGTCCCGAACACCCCGACGAACACCAGCCCGACTAAAGCGACGCGCATGTGCGAGCGCTCGATGGCGAGCCGGAACATGCTCCGCACGAACGCCTTGGCGCGGACGGCACGCATGTCCGGGTGCAGCGCCCGGGCGGCGGCCTCGAGTGCCGACGCATCCTGCTCCGACACGGCGTAGTGCGCCGCCTCGTGGGCCGGTGCGTCGGTCTCCCGCACAGCGTGCTCCGAGATCTGCGCCTCGGCAGCCGCGTCTCTGATCTGGTCGGCGTCTTCGGACACGGGTGATTACCTCGAAGCGGTATTCGGGGTGCGGGTCGTGGTGACGGTGCGGGTGATCGAGCCGGTGGTGCGCGGCTCGATCCCGCCCTTGTCCTTGGGTGTCGCGGTCGCGGCGAGCAGCCGGCCGATCTCGTCGCCGCGCTCCGGGCGGGCGGGCAGGTCCGACAGGCGGGCCAGGTGGCTGGTCCCGATCGGCTCCAGCGCGAGGTGCTTGTCCACCGCGGCCTGGAGCCGGTCCGGCCGGGTCAGGAGCTGCCACTCGGCGCGCAGCACCGCGATCGCCTGCCGCTCCTTGTGCAGGGCGGTCTGCAGCTTCGAGACCTGACCGCCCTGGTAGAGCGTGTCGTACTTGATCGAGTAGGCGTAGATCGCCGAGGCCACGAGGCCGGCGACCGCCAGGAGGTTCAGCAGGCGGATCATCGGCGATGGCCCCCGCGGGCGGCGTCTGGCAGGCTCGCGAGCGCGTGGAGCGCCGCGAGCGGTTCGGGCAGATCGGATTCGGTGCGCTCCGCGGCCCGGAGCTTGGCCGAGCGGGCGCGCGGGTTGCGGGCGATCTCGGCCTCGCCCGGCAGGACCGGACCCTTGGTGACGAGGCGGAAGCTGCGGATCGTCTCCGCTTGGCCGACCGGCAGGTGCCGCGAGCCCTGGGCGGCCCGGCCGCTGCGGGCGGCGAAGAACTGCTTGACGATCCGATCCTCGAGGGAATGGAACGTCACCACCGCGAGCCGTCCGCCCGGGGCCAGGACCCGCTCGGCGGCGTGGAGCGCCCGCACCAACTCGCCGAGTTCGTCGTTCACGGCGATCCGGAGGCCCTGGAAGGTCCGGGTCGCGGGATGGATGTGGCTGCCGGGCTCGACCCACACCACGCTGGCGACCAGCTC
Organism: Methylobacterium sp. AC315; assembly: GCF_979253755.1. Taxonomy (NCBI): domain Bacteria; kingdom Pseudomonadati; phylum Pseudomonadota; class Alphaproteobacteria; order Hyphomicrobiales; family Methylobacteriaceae; genus Methylobacterium; species Methylobacterium sp. AC315. Next base: position 59,454 of record NZ_CEEDEA010000001.1, on the reverse strand, counting down.
GGCGAGCTGGGCGGTGGTCTCGATCCGGCCGCGGCGGCGGGCCTCGTGGATGGTCCGGGCCACGGCCCGCGAGCGCCGCTCCTCACCGTAATGATAGATGATGTCGGCCAGCACGGTCTCGTCGGCCTCGTTCACGAGGTCCGCGGCGCTGGGGCCGTCATTGCCCATCCGCATGTCGAGGGGGCCGTCGTTGCGGAACGAGAAGCCCCGCTCCGGGACGTCGAGCTGCATCGACGAGACGCCGATATCGAGCACGACTTGGTCGACGTGGCTTTCGCCGGCCTCGGTGAGCAGCGCGTCGAGATCCCCGAACCGGCCCGGCACGAGGCGCAGGCGCCCGCCGGCCTCGCAGGCCAGGGCCTGCCCGCCGGCGATCGCCAGCGGGTCGCGGTCGATGCCGATCACCTTGAGCGTCGGATCGGCCGCCAGCAGCGCGCGGGTGTAGCCGCCGGCTCCGAAGGTGCCGTCGACGGCGAGGCCGCCCTCGAGCTTGAGCGACTCGACGACTTCGCCGAGCAGTACCGGCACGTGAGGCTGGGCGGATGCGGCAGGTCCCTCGCGGTGCGCGGACGCCGTCTCGGCCGGGGGGCGGCGCCGAATCATGCGCGCCTCGCCGGGCCGGTGCGGAGACAATCGGGGGTTCGGCGCGATCCGGGGATTCCGGCGCGGATGCGGCTCGTGCGTCTCATGGTGCCCTGTGCCGGGCCGCGCGAGCGCGGCGCGCGTGACGGGAACGGCACCGGATGCGGAGCGCGCGAAACGCCGCGCACGGACGGGACCTGCACCTGTGCAGGTTACGTCCGGCGATCCGATACACGCCGTTGACGGGAGGATGCCGGGTATCATGGGCCTCGGAGGATCGTCAACGCGCGAGCCTGGCGCTGGCGAGCCGACAGATCTGACCCCGGTACGGTTAACCGAAGGTTTTTGCCGGGCGCGAATCTGGCACCTCGCGGAGCTTGTAGAGCTCGTCCGCGATCGCCGCGCCGGAGGGGTCCGGGGGTGGTTGGATCAGCCGGCCTATAAGCCGGGTTCTGTAAGGCCGGAACGCTCGCGCGCGCCGACGTGGCGGCCATTCCTCTGGGACGGTCGTTGCCGACCGCCTCGAGCAACCAACCCGGGCGACTGGCCTGGAGAGCGGGCCTGCCCTTCTCGCGAAGGGCGCGCCGCCCCTATTCGGTCTTGCTCCCGGTGGGGTTTGCCGTGCCGTCCGCGTTGCCGCGTCCGCGGTGCGCTCTTACCGCACCCTTTCACCCTGACCCCGGACGCGTCCGGGGCGGTCTGCTCTCTGTGGCACTGTCCCTGGGGTCGCCCCCGCCGGACGTTATCCGGCACCGTCTCTCCATGGAGCCCGGACTTTCCTCCCCGGACGCTGATGCACCCGGAGCGGCCGCCCGGCCGGCTGATCCGCGGGCAGATGCGCCCGCGCCGCCGTCCGGGTCAAGAGTCGCAGATGGATTACCAGCTGCCGGTGTTCTCCATCGACGTCCAGGGCTCCTGCGGCTCCTTGGCGGCGCCCTTCTGCAGGATCTCGATCGAGATGCCGTCCGGCGACTTCACGAAGGCCATGTAGCCGTCGCGGGGCGGGCGATTGATGGTCACGCCCTTGTCCTGGAGCTGGGTGCAGAAGGCGTAGATGTCGTCGACCTGGTAGGCGAGGTGCCCGAAGTTGCGGCCGCCCGAATAGGTCTCCGGGTCCCAATTGTAGGTCAGCTCGACCAGCGGCGACTTGGTCGCCTGTGCCCGCTCGACATCGCCTGGGGCGGCCAGGAAGACCAGGGTGAAGCGGCCCTTCTCGTTCTCGACGCGGCGGACTTCCTTAAGCCCGAACGCGCCGACGTAGAAGGCGAGCGCCCGGTCGAGATCGGCCACCCGGACCATGGTGTGCAGGTATTCCATCTGGCGGCTATCCCTCTTTCGGAGCGAGGGCCGTCACGACGCCCTCAGCGGAAACGAACATGACCGGCGGGGCCGGCCTCCGTCCTAGCTAGAGCGCGCGTCCCCGGCCGAGTAGGCCACCCGGGCCGGTCATGGCTTGCCGATGCCGATATCGTCTGCCACCGCCCGCAGCCGCTCCGGCTTCCGCTCCTTACGCTCGCTGTAGCGGTCGACCAGATAGTCGGCCCGCTCGCGGGTCAGCAGCGTGAACTTCATCAACTCCTCGCAGACATCGACCACGCGCTCGTACAGCGGCCCCGCCTTCATCCGGCCGGCCGCGTCGAACTCCCGGTAGGCCATGGGCACGGAGGATTGGTTGGGGATGGTGATCATCCGCATCCACCGCCCGAGCAGGCGCAGGCTGTTCACCGCGTTGAAGCTCTGCGAGCCGCCCGAGACCTGCATCACCGCCAGGGTGCGCCCCTGCGTCGGCCGCACCGAGCCTTCGCTGAGCGGCAGCCAGTCGATCTGGCTCTTCATCACGCCGGTGAGATTGCCGTGGCGCTCCGGCGAGACCCAGACCTGCCCCTCCGACCACAGCGACAGCGCGCGCAGTTCCTGCACCTTCGGGTGGTCGGCCGTGGCATCGTCGGGCAGCGGCAGGCCGTGCGCATCGTAGATCCGGACCTCGCCTCCCATGGCTTCGAGCAGGCGCGCCGCTTCCTGGGCCAGGAACCGGCTGAACGAGCGCTCGCGCAGCGAGCCGTACAGGATCAGGAAGCGCGGCGCGTGCGCATAGGGAAGCGCGATTGCAAGCTGCGCCGCGCTCGGCACCGCAAAATGGGGGCGGCTGAGATTCGGGAGGCTGTCGTCGAAGGGCTGGGCGGGCTTGTCCACGGTCAGGCATTCTCGTATGTTCGTACGATCGTTTGATTGTAGAAACGAAAATGGACGAACCGCAAGCCCTCGCGGCCTTCATGGCGCTTGGTCAGGAGCACCGGTTGCGGGCGCTGCGGGCGCTGGTGAAGGCCGGCCCGGACGGCATGGCCTCCGGGGCGCTGGCCGGCGCCATCGGCGTGTCCGCCTCGACCATCTCCTTCCACCTGAAGGAGCTGCAGCAGGCTGGACTGATCGGATCGCGCCGTGCCGGGCGCTCGATCATTTATAGTGTCGCCTATCCGGTTCTCGCCAGTTTGGTCGCATTCCTCATGACGGATTGCTGCCAGGGACACCCGGAGATCTGCGCGCCCGCGCTCGCCGCCTGCGGCCCCGGAACCAACGAGGTGGACCATGCCTGATTGCGCCTTCGACGTGGTGATCTACCACAACCCGGATTGCGGCACCGCGCGCAACACCCTGGCGATGATCCGCAACGCCGGCATCGAGCCGCACGTCGTCGAGTACCTCAAGACACCGCCAGCCAGGGCACTGCTCGAGCAACTCCTTGCCCGCGCCGGCCTCTCGGTTCGGAATGCGCTGCGCGAGAAGGGCACGCCCTATGCCGAACTCGGCCTCGCCGACCCGGCCCTGACCGACGCGCAGCTGCTGGATGCCATCCAGGCGCACCCGATCCTGCTCAACCGGCCGCTCGTGGTCAGCCCGAAGGGTGTCCGGCTGTGCCGGCCGTCCGAGCGGGTGCTCGAGCTGCTGCCGCAGCAGCAGGGCGCGGTCGTCAAGGAAAGCGGCGAACCGGTGGTGGACGAAGTCGGCCGCCGCGTCGGTCTCGCCTGACCCGGCGCCGGAAAGATCCCCGTCCGCATGCTCGCGCTCGTCATCTTCGTCGTCACCCTGATTTTCGTCATCTGGCAGCCGGGGGGATTCGGGATCGGCTGGAGTGCCCTGATCGGTGCGGGCGTGGCCCTCGCCACGGGGGTGATCCAGCCGGCCGACGTGCCGGAGGTCTGGCACATCGTCTGGGACGCGACCTTCACCTTCGTGGCCCTGATCATCATCTCGCTGCTGCTGGACGAGGCCGGCTTCTTCCACTGGGCGGCGTTGCACGTCGCCCGATGGGGCGGCGGGCGGGGCCGGTGTCTGTTTCCCCTGGTGGTGGTGCTGGGCGCCGCCATCGCGGCCGTGTTCGCCAATGACGGGGCGGCGCTGCTGCTGACGCCGATCGTGCTGGCGATCCTGTTGAAGCTCGCGTTCAAGCCGCAGGCCGCCCTGGCCTTCATCGTCGCCTGCGGATTCGTGGCGGATTCCACCAGCCTGCCGCTGGTGATCTCCAACCTGGTCAACATCGTCTCGGCGAACTTCTTCGCCATCACCTTCGGGCGTTACGCCGCCGTGATGGTGCCGGTCGATCTGGTGTCGCTCGCCGCCACGCTGCTGGTTTTGGGGCTGTATTTTCGGTCCGCGCTGCCGGTCACCTACCCGGTCGACGAGCTGGAATCGCCCCGCGACGCGATCCGCGACCCGCTGCTGTTCCGGGCGGCGTTCCCGCTGCTCGGCCTGCTGCTCGGGGCCTACTTCGTCACGGCGCCGTTCGGGGTGCCGGTCTCGGTGGTCACCTGCGCGGGCGCGGCCATGCTCCTGCTCCTCGCCCGGACGGGCGGCCGCATCCCGATCCGCAAGGTGCTGGCCGGCGCGCCGTGGCAGATCGTGCTGTTCAGCCTCGGCATGTACCTGGTGGTCTACGGGCTCCGGAATGCCGGGCTGACCGATGCGCTGGCCGGCGCCCTGGTTTGGCTCGCCGGTTACGGGCCGCTTGCGGCGACGCTCGGGGCGGGCTTCGGTGCCGCGATCCTGTCCTCGGTCATGAACAACATGCCGAGCGTGCTCATCGGTGCGCTGGCGATCCAGCAGGCGCCCGACCTGTCGCCGCTGATGCGCGAACTGATGATTTACGCCAATGTGATCGGCTGCGACCTCGGCCCGAAAATCACCCCGATCGGCAGCCTCGCCACGCTGCTGTGGCTGCACGTTCTGGCGAGCAAGGGACAGCGGATCGGCTGGGGCCAGTACATGCGGATTGGCCTCGTCATCACCGTGCCGGTGCTGCTCGTCGCCCTGCTGGCCCTGGCCCTGTGGCTGCCCCTGCTCGGGACGGGATGATCCGGTGGCAGATCGGACCCGCCGCTGGCCGGTGATCTCCGCGCTGGGCGTCGTGCAGATCCTCGCCTGGGGCTCGACCTACTACCTCCCGGCCGTGATGGCCGAGCCGATCGCCCGGGATACCGGATGGCCGCTGGCCTGGATCGTCGGCGGCCTGTCCCTCGGTCTGCTGGTTGCGGCAGTGGTGTCGCCGCGCGTCGGGAGCGTCATCCAGGCGCGCGGGGGGCGGCCGGTCCTGGCTCTGGCGGCCCTGCTGCTGGCGGCGGGCCTCACGGTGCTGGGCCTGTCCCCGACCCTGCCGGTCTTCCTGGCCGGTTGGCTGATCCTCGGCGTCGGCATGGGCTGTGGCCTGTACGATCCTGCCTACGCCACCTTGGGACGCCTGTACCGCGCCGAGGCGCGGTCCGCGATCACGGCTCTGACGCTGGTGGGCGGCTTCGCCAGCACCGTGTGCTGGCCGCTCACGGCGTTCCTGGTCGCGCAGGTCGGCTGGCGGGGGACCTGCTTCGCCTATGCCGGCCTGCACATGACGGTGACGCTGCCGCTGGTCCTCGCGCTGATCCCGCCGGCCCCTCCCCCGGCGGTGGTGACGACCGGGCAAGGGGCGCCCGTCGTACCGCTGACGGACTGGCAGGTCCGGGCCTTCCTGCTGATGGCCGGCGTGCTGGTGCTCGGCGGCACCATCATGGCGCTGGTCTCGGTGCACCTGCTGACCCTGCTGCAGGCCCGGGGCGTCACCCTCGCCACCGCCGTCGCGTATGGCGGCCTGATCGGGCCGTCGCAGGTCGCCGCGCGGCTGATCGAGATCGCCAACCGGGGCCGGCATCACCCGCTCTGGACGCTGACCGCTGCCTTCGCGCTGGTCGCCTGCGGGCTGCTGCTGCTGGCGTCGCACGAGCCGGTGATCGGCCTCGCCCTGATGATCTATGGGGCCGGCAACGGCGTCTACTCGATCGCGCGCGGTACCGTACCCCTCGTGCTGTTCGGGCCCGACCAGTATGCCGGGCTCGTCGGCCGGCTGGCCCGGCCCGCGCTGGTGGCTCAAGCTATTGCGCCGCCGCTCGGCGCCTTCCTGCTGGAGCGGATCGGGCCCGACGCCCTGTGGGGCCTGCTGGCGCTGCTCGCCGCCATCAACCTCGGCCTGATCGGCGGGCTGTGGCGGCTGAAGGGCGCGGCTCAGAATCGTCCCAGGTGCGGCACGACGCGCTGAGGTTTCCGATCATGGGCCCTCACGCCCCGACCGCGTTGCGCCGGGCCGCGCGAGGGACCAGAACGGGCCAGCCCCCGATCCGGAGAGAGCCGAATGCGCACCGAGACGCCGCCGCTGATCCGCCTGGAGGAATACCGGCCGAGCGACTATCTGATCGACCGCGTCGACCTCGATATCCGTCTCGATCCGCACGCCACGCGGATCGACGCGACCCTGGCCCTGCGTCCGAACCTCGGCGGCCGCGCGGGCGCGCCGCTTCATCTCGACGGTGACGACCTCCGGCTGGTCTCGGTCACCCTCGACGGTACGGCGCTCGCCGCGGATGCCTACACGGCCACGCCATCGGGCTTCGGCCTGCACGCACCGCCCGGGCAGCCATTTACCTTACGCCTCGTCACCGAGATCGACCCGACCGCCAACACCAAGCTGATGGGCCTCTACCGGTCGAACGGGGTCTACTGCACCCAGTGCGAGGCCGACGGCTTCCGGCGGATCACATACTTCCTCGACCGCCCCGACGTCATGGCGGTCTACACCACTCGGATCGAGGCGGACCGGGCCGAGGCTCCGGTTCTGCTCGGCAACGGCAACCTCGTCGAATCCGGTTCCGCCGGGACCGATCGGCATTTTGCGATCTGGCACGACCCGCACCCGAAGCCCGCCTACCTGTTCGCCCTGGTCGGCGGCCGGCTCGGCCAGGTCGAGACGCGCTTCACCACGATGGAGGGGCGCGCCGTCACCTGCGCGGTCTACGTCGAGCCCGGCAAGGAGGACCGCGCCGGCTACGCCCTCGACGCGGTGGTCCGCTCGATGCGCTGGGACGAGACCGCCTTCGGCCGTCCCTACGACCTCGACGTGTTCAACGTCGTCGCGGTGTCCGACTTCAACATGGGCGCCATGGAGAACAAGGGCCTCAACATCTTCAACGACAAGTACGTTCTAGCGAGTCCGGAGACCGCCACCGACGGGGATTACGCGGCGATCGAGGCGATCATCGCCCACGAGTATTTCCACAATTGGTCGGGCAACCGGGTCACGTGCCGGGACTGGTTCCAGCTCTGCCTCAAGGAGGGGCTGACGGTCTTCCGCGACCAGGAATTCTCCTCCGACATGCGCTCCCGGCCGGTCCACCGGATCGCCGAGGTCCGGTCCCTGCGGGCGCGGCAGTTCCCCGAGGATGCCGGCCCCCTCCGCCACCCCGTGCGGCCGCGCGCCTATGCCGAGATCAACAACTTCTACACGGCGACCGTCTACGACAAGGGCGCCGAGATCGTCCGGATGCTGCGCACGCTGATCGGCCCGGACGCGTTCCGGGCCGGCATGGACCGCTACTTTGCCGATAATGACGGCCGCGCCGCCACCGTCGAGGACTTCTTGGCCGCCTTCGCGGCCGTGACGGGCCGCGACCTCTCGGCCTTCGCCCGCTGGTACGAGCGGCCGGGAACGCCGCGCCTGACGGCGACCATGGCGTACGATCCGGCTGCGTCCCGCTGCACCCTGCGGTTCACCCAGAGCCTGCCCGGCGAGGGCGGCCGGGACACGCCGCCGCTGGTGATCCCGGTGGCGCTCGGGCTGGTCGGCGCCGCGGGACCGCTTTCGGGCGCGACCTGCCCGGATGTGCGAGACGGCATCTTCGTCCTCGACGAGACAGAGGCCGAGATCGTGTTCGACGGGGTCACCGAGGAACCCGTGCCGTCGCTGATGCGCGACTTCTCGGCCCCGGTGCGCCTGGATTTCGCGCTGACCGACGCCCAGCGCTTGCGCCTGCTCGCGCAGGACAACGATCCGTTCAACCGCTGGCAGGCGGCGCAGGACGTGGCCCTCCGACTCATCCTCAACCCCGATCCTGCCCGGGCCGACGCGTTCGCGGAGGCGCTCGGGCGCTTCCTGGACGGCGAGGCGCTGTCCGACCCTGCTTTCGCAGCCCTGGTTCTGGCCCTGCCGAGCGAGGGCGAGGCCGCGGACGCGCTGCTGTCGGACGTCGATCCCGATGCGATCCACCGGGCCCGGTTCGCGCTGCGGGCGCATCTCGGCCAAGTCCTGCGGCCGCGCCTGGAGCGGCTCGACGCCGCCCTCGCGGCAGCCGACGACGCGGCGTACAGCCCGGACGCGGCGTCGGCCGGGCGCCGGTCCCTGCGCAACGCCGCCCTCGACCTGATCGCGGCGGGCGACCCCGAGACCGGGGCATCGCGCGCCGCGGACCGTCTGGCGCGCGCCACCAACATGACCGACCGGTTGGCAGCGCTCGGGATCCTGGCGCTGATCCCCGGTCAGGCCCGGGAGGGCGCGCTGGCGGGCTTCGCGGAGCGCTTCGCCGACGAGCCGCTCGTCCTCGATAAGTGGTTCGCCATCCAGGCTCAGATCCCCGAATCCGGGACCTTGGAACGAATCGCCCGGCTGAAGTCCCATCCGGCCTTCACCATGACCAACCCGAATCGGGTGCGTGCCGTGGTGGGAAGCTTCGCCTTCGGCAACCCGACTCAGTTCGCTCGGGCCGATGGCGCCGGTTTTTCGCTCGTCGCCGATACGGTCGCGGCCCTCGATTCGGCCAACCCACAGGTTGCTGCGCGGCTCCTGACGGCCTTCGGATCCTGGCGTCGGCTGGAAAAATCGCGGGCTGCCAAAGCCGGCGAAATGCTTAATCGGATCAAGGCCATCCCGGGCCTCTCGCGGGACTCCGCGGACATCGTCGCGCGCACCCTCGGAGGCGGCTAAGATACTGAACTTGCGGTAGAAAACGATTCTCTGGCCGAGTCCGAACCCAGGGGGTGCGTCAAGGCCGAATGGTAAAAAATCCGTGGACAAGCGCCCCTCGAAGATGGTTGTATTCAATCAGATTCGGGGCGCGCGAGACGCCGCGGACGGATCGCAGTTCCCAAGGGTGAGGTTCGGCCATGCCGGAGGCGGCTTCCGCTTCCTTCTCCGCGCGTGCGGAATCGAGTCTTGCCGTTTCCTGGCCGATGCGCGTCCAGGATCCGCGGCTCGGTCTGGTCGAGCGGTGGCTGCGCTACGCCGTGCCGGGCATCCTGGCGGTGTTCCTCGCTTGCCTGATCGGCCTTGCGGCACTCCACATCCAGGGCCAGAAGGCCGAGATCCTGGCCGGCGCCAAGGCCGAGGTCGAGGGTTTCGCCCGGCTGGCCGCCCGGGCGATCACGTCGGCCGGTGGCCGGGCGGGCGATCTGCGTGCGCTGTTGCCGGAGAGCGAGCGGCACCCGGGGCGCCGCCTGCTGCTGCTTCGGCCCGATGCCCGCATCGCCGCCGCCCACCCGCCGCTGCCCGCCAGCTCGACGACCCTGGCCGAGGTGCTCGGTGAGAGCGAGCCGCTCTCGGGCCTGGGCGAGCGCGCCGGTGCCATGGCCCTCGACCTGCCCGGCGGCGAGAGCGTGCTGGCGGCCATCCACAGCCTGCCCGACGGGGCCGGTCAGGTCGCCGTACTTCAGCCGATCGAGCCGCTGATGCGCGGCTGGAGCGCGCGGGCCCGGGACCAGATCGTCCTGGTCGCCGCCGCGATCCTGGTGATCGTCGGCGTGGGCCTCGCCTATGGGTTGCAGAGCCGGCAGGCGACCCGCGCCGACCGTGCCCGCGAACAGATCCGCGGCCGCCTGGAGACCGCCCTGCGCCGCGGCGCCTGCGGGCTGTGGGACTGGGACATCGCCCGGGGCCGGATCTACTGGTCGGATTCCATGTACGCCCTGCTCGGCTACCAGCGGCAGCACGAATATCTCTCCTTCGGGGCCGTGAACGCCCTGGTCCATCCCGACGACGGCGACCTCTACAGCCTGGCCCGTGGCCTCGCCGCCAACCAGACCTGCGTCGATCATGCCTTCCGGATGCGCGGGGCCGACGGCGCCTATGTCTGGCTGCGCGCCCGGGCCGAAGTGATGCCGGATGCCACTGATGGTGGCCGCCACCTCGTCGGCATCGCCACCGACATCACCGAGCAGCGGGCGTTGGAGGAGACCAACGCGGCCTCCGACATGCGCCTGCGTGACGCCGTCGAGGCGATCTCGGAAGCCTTCGTGCTCTGGGATACCGGCAACCGCCTCGTCCTGTGCAATTCGAAGTTCCGCCACCTCCACGCCCTCAGCCCCGAGGACGCGCAATCGGGCCGGAGCTACATCGACGTGATGGGCCGGGGCGTGCTGCCCCAGGTCCGACGCGAATCCCCCGAGGCCAACCTGGCGCTTACCGGGCTAGCGGCCCGGACCTTCGAGGCCGAGCTGACCGACGGCCGCTGGCTGCAGATCAGCGAACGCCGGACCAAGGACGGCGGCTATGTCTCGGTCGGCACCGACATCACCAGCCTGAAGCGCCATCAGGAGCAGCTTCAGGCCTCGGAGCGCGAACTGATCGAGACCGTCAAGGACCTCAAACGCTCCCGCCGTACCCTCGAACTCCAGACCCAGCAGCTCGCCGATCTGGCCGAGCGCTACCTCGACCAGAAGGCCGCGGCCGAGGCCGCCAGCCAAGCCAAGTCCGAGTTCCTGGCCAACATGAGCCACGAGCTGCGCACCCCGCTCAACGCGATCATCGGCTTCGCCGACGTTATGGAGAACGCGGTTCTCGGACCTCTCGGCACCCCTCGCTACACCGAGTATTGCCGCGACATCCGCGAGAGCGGCTCGCACCTGCTTTCGATGATCGACGACATCCTCAACATGGCCCGGCTCGAGGCGCGGCGGGTGCGGCTGAACCCGCGGACGATTCCCGCCGATGCCGCCGTCGCATCGGTTCTCGGCCTCGTCGAGGCGGCCGCCCGGGAAAAGGGGATCGCGGTCGGCATCGACGTGCAGCCCGGGATCGAGCTGCTGGCCGATCCGAGTGCGATGCAGCAGATCCTGGCCAACCTCGTGCAGAACGCCGTGAAGTTCACACCGGCCGGGGGCCGCATTGCGGTGCGCGTCCGCCGCGCGGGGGCCAGCACTCACCTGTTCGTCGAGGATAGCGGCATCGGGATCCCGCGCGCCGACCTCGCCCGCCTCGGCCGGCCATTCACCCAGGTCGAGGCGCAGATGACCCGCAGCCACAAGGGCTCGGGGCTGGGGCTGGCGATCACCCGCTCCATGGTCGAGCTGCACGGCGGCTCCCTGCGGATCCGCTCCGAGGAGACGGTCGGCACTGTCGTCCTGGTGCGCCTGCCAGCCCCGGCCCCCGAGCAGACGGACCGCCTCGGCCGCGCTGTCGCCGCACCCCGGAATGACGGTCGCAAGTCGGCCGCTGCCTGAGCCGGCCGGCGCGTCACCGGCTCGTGTCGAGGCCGCCCATCCGCGCCAGCCGACCCTGCTCGACCTGCCAGCGGGCATCGGCCACGGCGCGTGTGAGGCGTCGGATCCGCCAGCGGCGATAGGGCGAGAGGTATCCCCATCCGCCGAGTCCGGCCTCGTGACGGCGCAGGCGCCGCAGCAGGTCCGGCAGCAGCGCCGAGGCCGCGTCGGCGGTGGCGATCTCGATGGCGCGCAGCTCGGCCCGGAACTCCGCCTTCCAATCCTCCATGGCGACTTCCCCGTGCCGACCCGAACCTATGCGGCGAACCGTCGTTGGTCGCCGGCCGGTGGGCCCGGGGCTCGCCCGCGACACGGAATCGCCCCCACAGAACGCGTGTCGCGATCCAGCGTTTCCCTCGCAAAGGATCCGCTTTCCGGATCGAACTTCGGGAGACATCAACGATGCGTTCAAGGACTACGCTTCGCCTCACCCTCTCCGCCCTGCTCGGTCTGGCGACTGCCCCGGCTCTGGCCCAGAGCGTCGGCTACGCCACCGGCTTTCCGGGTAAGGACCCGGCCGGCGACGAGGAGATCGGTTGGGGGCCGGCCTACCGGCCCGAGACCAGCTTTGCCCAGCCCGGCACGCCGCCGACGCCCGGCCAGATCGCGGGACGGGCCTATCGAGCCCGAACCGGGCACGGCGTCTACGACCAGGTCCAGGGTGAGGGTCCATACCGCAGCCGGTAGGGCATCGTCCCGAAGCGCCCGGCGTCCGATAGATGACGCCGCATATGGCGTGAACGTCAGCGCCGCCGCAACGCTCTCTTGGCTGCGGCGCGCGCCTCGTGCTCGAACCGGGCCAGCCGCAGGCGCCGCTCGAGGGATAGGGTCCGATCCCCCGGCGGCAGGGCGATGAGTTCGGCCACCTGCGTGCGCTCGCGGTAGAGGTCTTCGAGGGCCGAGCCATCGAGCGTCGCCGAGTCGAGCCTGTCGGCGAAGCCGGTCTCGTGGCAGACGCGCACGATGTCTGCCTCCAGCAGCAGGCCGGGGGCATGGTTGCGCAGATCCTCGTCGTAGGCTGTCTTGAGCAGCGTCGCGGTGCCACCGGAGACCAAGGCGAGGCTGACCGCGATCGGCCGGCCATCGAGCGTCAACGCATCCGCCCGGACCGCGACCGGGCCGGACACATCGGTGAACAGGGCGCGGGCGAGCGTCTCGGTCTCGGGCCGGCAGGCCATGGCGGTCCCGGCCTCGCCCTTCCAGCCCCGGCGTTCGAGGGCGAGGAACGCCGCGACCAACGCGGCGAGATCCGGGCCATGCGTGGCGCTCACATGCGCGAGGCTACCGATCTCGCCGAGCCGACGGGCGCGGCGACGCAGATCCTTGAACCGAGAGCGGTTCGGGTGCCCGGCCAGGAAGGCGGTGTGGTCCTCCCGGCGTTCCATCACCGGGCGCTCGAACGCCGCCACCGTGCCGATGGCCCAACCGCGCGCGCGCATGGCCGCGAGCATCTCCGGGATCACTCCGTCCTGCACCGGCAGGAGCGGCCAGCGCCAGGCCCGGCCGCCGGACGCCTGATCCAGGCCGGTGACCAGGGCCGCGACGGTCGCGGCGCGCTCGGGTCCGTCGATCACCAGGGGCGTCGTGGCCGTCACCAGCGGTGACAGGAACGGCCGTGCGACCCGGCCACCGAGGCCGGTGAGGTCGCGCCGGAACGCGAACGGCAGGAGCGCGGACAGGCGATCCCCGCGGTGAACCGTGACGAAGCTCACAGCCGCCGGAAGCATCCCGGCGGCTTGGTGCGCGGCGATCGTTTGGCGTGCGTAATGCGGGTGGGGCGTGGCGCTCGCGGCGAACAGCGCGTCCCACGCCTCTGGCTCCGGTGCCGCGCCGACCGAGACCGACAGGTCGGACGCTCTCACGCGCGCGGCGGCCGCGTGGACAATCATCGCGTCGCTCCTGTGGACCAGATCGGGGTCGGCAGCCCGTGCAGGCGTCCCGCGGCGGCGGCCAGCAGCATGGCGCGGGCGATCGTCGCCAGCGCCACTGCGAGCGCGGCGCCCAGGGTTCCAAAGGACGGAATCAGGGCCAAGCACAGGAGCGCGGCGGCAACCAGCATGGCGGCGGTGATGCCGGCACAGAGGCGCTCCCCGCCCAGCATGGTCAGCAGGTCCTCGCCGGGGCCGAACAAGCTGGCGGCGACGCTCCCGGCCACCAGCACGGCCAGGATCGGGACGCTGGAGCCGAGCCCGGGGCCAAACATCGCTAGCAGGAGGGGGCTTGCGACCACGATCCCGGCCCCGACCAGCAGGGTGGCGGCGGCGGTCAGCCGGCCCTGGCGGCGGACGAGGTCGGCGAGCAGCGGGCGGTCGGCCTGGGCATTGGCGGCACTGTAGCGCTGAAGCGTCGCCGCGCTGGCGGCGAAGTGCACGAACACTACGAATTGCTGGATCCGGGTCGCCGCGAAGTAAAGGCCGAGCTCGGCCGGGCTCACCAGGGCGCCGAGCACGATCACGTCGACGAAGGTGAAGCCGGCATTGGCCAGGTCGATCCCGGCGATCGGCAGGCTCGTGCCGAGCCAAGTCCGCCAATGATAGCGATGCGGCCCGGCCGGCAGGTCCGCCCGCAGGCGCGCCACGAGCAGGGCGGCCTGAAGCGCGGTGGCGATCGCGGCCGCGACCAGCATGCAGGCCATCGCGACTTCGGCCCGGGGCGGGGCTCCGAGCAGGACGGCGCCGACCATGCAGGCCATCATCAGGCTCTGGCGCAGCAGGTAGGGCGGCGCGATCGCGAGCCCGACCCAGTTCTGGCTTCGCGCCACCCCTTCGAGGTAATCCTGGAGGGCGAAGAGCGGCATCACGCACAAAGCCACCGCGATCGGCGCGCGGTATGCCGATGCGAACAAGCTCGGCTCCAGCCACAGCAGGGCCGCGCCGAGACCGGCCACGCTGACGGCTGCCCCGCCGGTCACCAGGGCACCGACCCGGATATAGCCGCGGGCCAGGTCGAGATCGCCCCGAGCCTGGTCGCCCGGAACGAACCGGCAGGCGCCCTGCGACAGACCGAGGGTGAGCGTGTGGCCCAGCATCGCGGTCCAGACCCACACCGACGCGAAGACCCCGTAGGCGTCCCAGCCCATCAACCGGGCGGCGAGCACCTGTGCCGCGTAGGCGAAACCGGCGGCGCCGACCCGGATTGCGAAGACCGTGAGCGCCGCCCGCCCTGGCCCGGCCCGCAGGGCGTCGAGGCGCCGAGCGGCGGCGGCGAGCAGGGGGCGGGCTGGGACGGCCGTGGTTGACACTACGCGCTCCGCACCGGGCTATTCTCGCGCATCATCCCGAAAGCGGGGTCGGCCTTCAAAGCCGGATGATGCCCATCGATCCCGTGAAGGCGGCGCCAGGAACCTGATATCCTCGGATGCGGGATCTTCGGATCCTGTATCCAGAACGTTGTTCCAGTAACCGCCGAAGAACGGTCTCGGGATGAGGTGTCTAGCCCGGTGCGCCTTGCGGCTCGGTTAAGGGCGCGGGGCCAGGTGCGGTTGCCGGTTCCGGGGCGGCTTCGGTCCGGGCAAGCGAGGTGGCGATGGTCAACGCCACGTGCTCGGCCATGCAGCGCAGGCCGAGATCGTTCAGCCGGAACTGCCGGCCGAGCATGTGGCTCTCGCCCTTGTCGGTGCGGCTCGAGAGGTAGTGCAGGGCCTCGTAGCGCCGGACTAACGGCACCTGCTGCTGGTTCGCCACCGTACGGACCGCGTCGACAATCCGGTTGTAGTCGACATCCGCCGCCATGCTGGCGGTGTAGATTGGATCGACCAGAACCACGTCGATCCCGTGCGAGCGGATCCAGGTGACGGCCTCGCTCAGCGAACTGGCGAACGCGTCGGCATCGACCCGGGCGATGGCGTCGTGGGTGCCGACCTGCCAGACGACGAGGTCGGGCTCCGCCTCCGCCACCATGGTACGCAGGCGCTCGGAGGCGCCTGACGCGATCTCCCCCGGTAGGCCGCGGTGGTCGATGGTCACGTCGATCTTGGGCAAGGCCCGTTCCAGGGCGGCTTCGAGCTTGGCCGGATACGAGGCCGAGGCGCCCGGTGCTGAGCTGCCGCCGATCGCAAGGATCTTGAGGGCGCGATTCTCGCTCAGCGCGGTCCGGACCGCGCTGAGCTTGGCCATGGTGTAGAGCTGCGCGCCCGGCACCCGGCATTCCTGCGACAGGCTGGGCTGATCGCCCGGACCCGGATCGGCCGGTTGCTCCGCCGCTGCCGCCATCGGCGCCGCGAGACCAAGGATCAGGCCGGTCAGCACCCGGCGAATCCCGGAGACGCGCGTGCGCCTCACGGCCGGGGCCGGGACGACTTGCTGCGGGTGCGCCATTCGACGAACCATGCGGTGAACCCCAGACCCACCAGGCCGCTTCCGGCGACCAGCATATCGACCAGCACGCCTCCGCCGGTCTGGAAACGCACGAGCTGCCCGAACAGGCTCAGGATCGACCCCATCGAGAAGACCGCCAGGGAGTTCCGGCCCAGCTGACTCAGATAGCGCCCGACGACCCCGATTCGGGGAGCTAGAACTGCGTAAAGCGGCGCGAAGGCGAGCAATACCCCCAGGAAATGAAGAAGCCGCGCCGGTGTCAGGTAGGTTTTCTCGAACGTGAACAGCAGCCGCGGCTCGGGCACCATCAGCGGATCCGGCCGGAGACCGGTCACGGCGAGCACGACGCCCACGAGGACGATGGCAAAGCCGGCCGGGATCAGGCGCCGCGACCACCGGCGGAGGGTGTCTGAGCGCAGGCTCCAGCCCTGAAGCACGAACCCCAGCACTAGCAGCACCTGCCAGCAGAACGGATCGAAGAACCAATCGCCCTCCCCGGGCCAGGACGGCACGTTCCACTCGAACACGAGGCTCGCGAGGTAGACGCCCCCGGACAGCGCCAGCGTCGCCAGCAGGCTGAGGCGGCCGACCAGCACGAAGATCGGCGCGATGCCGATGAGCACCACGTAGAGCGGCAGGATGTTGAAGAACCCGAGCTGGTAGGTCATCAGCGCCATGCCGCAGACCGACTGGATCGGGTCCGCGAAGAACCCGCCGGCATTGTGCCATTCGAGGATCAGGGGGTTGTCGAGCAGCAGCGCCGCGCCGGCGATGAGCGCCAGCGCGAGCAGCATGACGGTGAGCTGCGCCCGGTAGACCTCCACGGTGCGGGCGAGCAGCCGCACCACGCTCTTGCCCGCGGCCTCCGGCTTGCCGTCGCGTCCGCGCGTGGCGATGCCGATCGACCAGCCCGCCAGGAACACGAACAGCTCGGCGGCGTCCGAGATGCCGTATTGCGAGAAGGTGTAGCGCTCGAAGGTGTTGCCCGGGACGTGGTTGATGAAAATCGTCACCAGGGCGAAGCCGCGCCAGAAGTCGATCGCGTTGGGGTCGCGCATCGTCGCGGCGGCTCCGGGGTTTCGGCACGGGATCGGGGGTCGGCGGCCCCTGATACGGCGCCGGACCGACTCTGCAAAGGCGAACAAAGGGTGAGTTCGCGGGTGCATGCGAACCGGGCGGTCACGCTCGCGTTAGGTCCGGGCAAGGAGACCCGTCACGATGACCCGCACGATCACGATCCTCGGCCTATCGGCCCTGCTGCCGGTGCTGGCCGCCTCGGCCGCCTCGGCACAGGCTCAGACCGGAACCGGCGGGGGACCGACCTCTACGATCACGGCGCCGCACACCTCGTCGGTCGGCCAGACGATGCCGCCCGCCTCCGGCGCGGGCGCCGCAACGGTCAACGACCGCCGCGACCGCACCCGCCAGCAGATCGAGGACGACAAAATCTCGCAGGGCATCTGCATCGGCTGTGCGCCGAAGTAGGTTTTTCCGCGCCTCACGGCGCTCCGGGGCCATCCGGCCCCGGAATCTTACGGCGCGCGTTACCGCAGAGCCAACTCGTCCTCGCTCTCGCGGGCGAGGCGGAGCAGGTTCTGGCCGTAATTGGTCTTGGCGAACATCTCGCCGCGGGCGATCAACTGTTCGCGGGTGATAAATTTCTGGAGGAAGGCAATTTCCTCCAGGCAAGCCACCTGGAGGCCCTGGCGGTTCTGCAGGGTGCGGACGAACTCGCTGGCTTCCAGCAGGCTGTCGTGCGTTCCGGTGTCGAGCCAGGCATAGCCGCGCGACATCCGCTCGACGTAGAGCTGACCGCGCTCGAGATAGGCCTCGTTGACGCTGGTGATCTCCAGCTCGCCCCGGGCCGACGGCTTCACGGCGGCGGCGATGTCGAGCACTTGGTTGTCGTAGAAGTACAGGCCGGTCACTGCCCAGGTGGATTCCGGATTCTGCGGCTTCTCGACGATCTTGGTCGGGCGCCCGGTCTTGTCGAGATTGACCACGCCGTAGGCCTGCGGATTGTCGACGTGGTAGGCGAACACCGTCGCGCCGTCCTTGCGTGACCGCGCTTGGTGCAGCAGCTCCCTCATGCCGGCGCCGAAGAACAGGTTGTCGCCAAGGATCAGCGCCACGTCGTCGGTGCCGACGAAGTCGCGTCCGATCACGAAGGCCTGGGCCAGGCCCTCTGGCCGCGGCTGCACCGCGTAGGTGAATTGCAGGCCGAACTGCTCGCCGGTGCCGAACAGGCGCTTGTAGTTGTCGAGGTGCTCCGGCGACGAGATGATCAGGATCTCGCGGATGCCGGCCAGCATCAGAACCGAGATCGGGTAGTAGATCATCGGCTTGTCGTAGACCGGCAGCAGCTGCTTGTTGATCGACAGCGTGGCCGGATGCAGGCGCGTGCCGGATCCGCCGGCCAGGACGATGCCCTTCATGGCTTGGAAGCTCCCTCTCGAACCGGCCCCACGAGCCGGTCCAGGATGTCGTCGAGCGCCGCCTGCCAGGGCCGCGGCGCGATGGCGTAGGCGTCCGTCAGGCTGTCGGTGGACAAGCGCGAATTGGCCGGCCGCCGGGCCGGTGTCGGATAGGCGGAGGTCGGGATGCCGGTGACCGGGATCGACCGGCCGCCGCGCCGGGCGGACCCTGCCACGATAGCCTCGGCGAAGCCGTGCCACGTGGTGGCGCCGGCATTCACATAATGGAACGTCCCGGTGGGCGCGTCCGAATCCTCGGCCAGGCGCCGGGCGATCGTCGCCAGGGCGGCGGCGAGGTCGGCCGCGGAGGTGGGGCAGCCGTGCTGGTCGTTGACCACCGTCAGGGCGTCGCGCTCGCCGGCGAGCCGCAGCATCGTCTTGACGAAGTTGCCACGGTGCGGACTCACCACCCAGGCGGTGCGCACGATCGCGTGGCGCGGGTTGGCACTGCGTACGGCGAGTTCGCCCGCGGCCTTGCTGGCGCCGTAGACGCTCTGCGGGTCGATCGGCGCGTCCGGCGCGTAGGTGCCGTCGGGTTTCGTCCCGGCGAAGACGTAGTCGGTCGAGACGTGAACGAGCGGGATTTTCTTCTGGGCCGTCGCGGCCGCCAGGATCGCCGGGGCGAGCGCGTTCAGGCGCCAGGCCTCGACCACGTCGGACTCGGCCTTGTCGACCGCGGTGTAGGCGGCGGCGTTGATCACCGCCCGGTAATCGCGCGCGGCCAGAGCGCCGGCGATTGCGCCCGAATCGGTGATGTCGAGCTCCGCCCGGGTCGGCGCGTGCACCGAAACGCCGTCCGGCCAAGCCAGGGCCTGCAGCTCGGTGCCGACCTGTCCGCCGCCGCCGAGAACCAGGATATCCATCAGCGGGTCAGCCCGAGGCGCTCGCCCGTGTAGCGGCCCTCGCGGATCGGGCGCCACCAGCTCTCGTTGTCGAGGTACCAGGCCACGGTCTCTTCCAACGCCCGCTCGAAGGTCTTCTGCGGCTTCCAGCCGAGTTCGGTCTCGGCCTTGGTGCAGTCGATGGCGTAGCGCCGGTCATGGCCCGGCCGGTCGGCGACGAAGCTGATCAGCTGCTCATGGGGGCCCTGCTCCGGCCGCAGCCGGTCGAACGCCGCGCAGAGCGCCTTCACCACCGCGAGGTTGTTGCGCACTGCCCGGCCGCCGAGCAGGTAGGTGTTGCCGATCCGGCCACGCTCCAGCACCGCGACCAGACCCTTGGCGTGGTCCTCGACATGGATCCAGTCGCGCTCGTTCAGGCCGTCGCCGTAGACCGGCAGCTTCTTGCCCTCGAGGGCGTTGAGGATCATCAGCGGGATCAGCTTCTCCGGGAAGTGCCGTGGCCCATAATTGTTCGAGCAGTTGGTCACCAGCACCGGCAGCCCGTAGGTCTCGTGCCAGGCGCGTGCCAGGTGATCGGACGCCGCCTTCGAGGCCGAGTAGGGCGAGCGTGGGTCGTAGCGGCTGTCCTCGGTGAAGAACGCGCCCGGGGGCAGTGAGCCGTAGACCTCGTCGGTGGAGACGTGGAGGAACCGGAAGGACGTTTTTTCGGCGTCCGGCAGGGCTTCGTAATAGCCCCGGGCGGCGTCCAGCATGGTCTGGGTGCCGATGACGTTGGTACGCACGAACGCGCCCGGATCGGTGATCGAGCGGTCGACATGGCTCTCGGCGGCCAGATGCATCACCGCCTGCGGCTTGAACTCGGTCATGGCGGCCTGCACGGCGGCGCGGTCGCAGATGTCGGCCTCGACCAGCCGGTGGCGCGGGTTGTCGGCGAGCGGCGCGAGGGAGATCGGATTGGCCGCGTAGGTCATCGCATCGAGGGTGCACACCTCGTGGCCGAGATCGTTGACGAGGTGCAGCACCAGCGCCGAGCCGATGAAGCCGCAGCCTCCGGTCACGAGAATGCGCATGGTGGGTCCCCTTCGGATCGTTCGCGTGCGGAAATGAGCTGCCGGGAGCTAAAGACCGCCCGGCGTGACGAAAATACGGCCCGACCGTGCGGCGGCCGGAAACGCGGGTTCAGAAAACCCGGCCGAGATCGGCGAGCCGGGGTGCGCGGCGGTCCTTGTCGGACAAGATCGCGGCCTCGCCCGCGACCGGCCACGGGATCCCGATCTCGGGATCGTCCCAGGCCAGCGCCCGGTCGTGCTCCGGGCTGTAATAGGCATCGACCTTGTAGGCGACCATGACGTCCGGGGTGAGGGTGCAGAAGCCGTGGGCGAAACCGTGCGGAATGTAGAGCTGCTCGCCGCTCTCGGCGT
Source organism: Methylobacterium sp. AC315 (assembly GCF_979253755.1). Taxonomy (NCBI): domain Bacteria; kingdom Pseudomonadati; phylum Pseudomonadota; class Alphaproteobacteria; order Hyphomicrobiales; family Methylobacteriaceae; genus Methylobacterium; species Methylobacterium sp. AC315. The sequence goes on along the minus strand of NZ_CEEDEA010000001.1, from coordinate 38,995 downwards.
CCAGCGTCACGGCCACGTACTTGCCGAAGGTTGGCGATTCGCTGCGGATATCCACCGCGACGTCGAGGATCGCGCCCTGGAGCACCCGGATCAGCTTGGCCTGGGCCTGCGGGGCGATCTGGAAGTGCAGGCCGCGGATCGTGCCCTGCGGGGCCGAGAACGACTGGTTGTCCTGCAGGAACGGGGCGGTGATCCCGGCCCGGGCCATCGCGTCGGCACGGAACGTCTCGGAGAACCAGCCGCGCGCATCGCCGAAGCGCTTCGGCTTGATGCGCTTCACGTCCGGGATTTCGGTCTCGAACACGTCCATGCCAGCGCGCCCCTCACCGCCGATGCTGCCGGGCAGCCCCGCGGACCTCTCCGTTTCGGACGTCCCGGGCATCGCGCCGGCTGCGCCGAGATCAACCTCGATGATCGAAGCGCGACTTCCGGTCATTCGCCGGCCGTGTCAAGGCGTGTCGGTTGCGGGCCGCCGGCCGACCGGCGGTCTTCGCCGTTGTTTTCCAGGGTCAGTCTTGCCCGTAACGGGTTTGGCCAAAACGATCTGGCAAGAAAAAGCCGGTTCAAGGAGAGCCGATGCCCCCCGTCGCGGTTGAGTTCCTGCTGCGCGATCACCTTGCCGACCCGGCCTGCACCTGGAGCCTCGGTGCCTACGGGGCGGTGGCGGCCTTCGCGCGGGATCCGGCCGAGTCCGCCGCGTTCTGCGAGGGTGGCCGGATCGGGCTCGCGACGCCGCGGGGGGCGATCGCCCTCACCGCGAGTCCGGATCTGGTGCCGTTCGCCTACGAGACCGGCTTCACCGGCGGGTGGAGCCAAGCGGTCGCCCTGTGCCTGCCCGCTCAAGCCTGTGCCATGGGCCGCCGTGTCGTGCTGACGGAGCTCGGACCGGATGAGGCCGCGTCGCGGGTGCAGGATCGCGGGGCGATCCTGTTCGATCTCGGCCTCGGGCTCCGGGCGGTCGATGCCTGCGTGCGGGTGGCCGCTCCCGACCTGATCGACCGTCTGAGAGCCGCGTGCGGACGACCGATCCTCGCGCCCGGCACTGCGATCGGGGCCCTCCTGATGGAGGCGAGCCCGCATCGGGTTTTCTCGGCCCGCTTCGGCCGGGTCGAGGTCTATACGCCGATCCCGCCGGCCGGCGGCGCAAGCGCATCGGGGCCGCACACGCATATCCTGCCCCAGCTCCTGCGGCTCGGCCGGACGCACGCGGCCACCGCACCGATCCCGTCCGGTCTCGTGCCCTGCGCGGCGCTGCATCCGGCGCACCCGGCCAAGGACGCGACGGGCCGCCGGGCCGGCTTTGACGCCGCCCGCCATGCCGCGTTCGGAAGCCTGCTCAACGCCTGGGGCGACCCGGCGCTCACCGCGCTTCGGCGGACGGTGCTGGCCGGCGGCGAACCCGATCCCGTTTCGGCGAATAGCCGTTTCGCCCGATCGGCGATCCGGGCGGCGTGGGCGCAGGTTGTAGCGATGCGTAGCTGAGCGCCACGGCCCTCATTGCGGGTGCAGGAAAGCTACTTAAGGCCGCGCGCGATTTTAAGACGTGGCGCATCACTGAGTTGCTTGGCTGCGCGCGCAAGGTCCGTGTGGCCATGTCACTCCTTCGGCCAGCCACCCGCACAAATCGAAAGTCCTTTCAGCGGACCGGAGGTGGAGGCGGGGGCGGAGCCAGGAGCGGGGCGAGCGCCGGGTGGTCCCCGGCGGCGATCCAGGCGCCTCCCTGCGGGTGGATCTGGGTGGTAGCGCTCAGGGTGCCTGTGCGCGCCTGCGCGACGAGTTCGGCCAGCGGGAACGGGCCTTCGACCGTGTCTCGGTAGACGTAGAAGAGATTGATCGGCGGTGGCGGCGGGGCGGGCGCGGCCGGGCTCGCGAGGCGCAGCAGGGCCTCGGTCGTGAAGGCGGCCGGCTCGATCACCCGCTTGTCCACGGCCCGCAGGGCCGGCGGATCGGACGGGTCGCGGTTGGCCTCTTCGGCCGACACGTCGGAGAGGCTCCCCGAGATCGGTTTGGTCCAGTCCTCGACCCGGGCGAGCAGCGTGTCGAACAACCGGTCCGGATCCACCGGCAGGCCGCCGGCCTCAACGGCGGCCTGTCGCCAGCGTAGGGCAAGCGACGCCGCGACGGCATTGCCGACGCCGCCGACCCTGGCCTCGGCGTCGAAGTTCACTGTCTCCCGCCGCGGTGCGTAGGCCCGTTTGGCGGTCCAGGCGAACAGGGCCGCCATCGCGAGGTTCTGGACCGGAGACAGGGCCGCCTCGGCCTCGGCGAGCTGGGCCTCGATCGCTGCGCGCTGGACCCTGTCGAACAGCTTGCGCCTGAGGGTCCGCTCGGACCCGACGCTGCGCCAGTCGCCGGGCTCGAACGCGAAGCGCCACAGCCCCGTCTCCGGCGCCCGCTGGAGCAGGCCGAGGCAGACGGCGCGAAGGAACAGCGACAGGGTCTCGCGCAGGGCATCCGATTCTTCGGCCGAGGGGGCAACCGGGTCCGGGAAGCGAAGATAGTCCTTGTGATTGTGGAGCGGAATCGCGTCGAGGCGGTCCAGCTCCTGCGCGTAGGCGGTCCGCCAATCGCGGCGTAGGGGATTGAGCACGTCGAGCGGTACGCCCGACAGCTCGCAGTAGCAGACGATGCGGCCCCGCTGGCTCGATTCGAGAAAGCCGATCTCTCCGGCGCCCAGCACCGGCGGCAGGCTCGCCCGCAGGATCGGGCCGAATTCCGCCTGGAAGGCACGCGAGCCTTCCACCGCCAGGATCGTCTTGAACTGGTCGCCGCCCGGGCTGAAGGCGTCGAACCGCGCGTAGATCCACGGCATGCAGCGCAGCAGCATCAGCTCCAGCGTCTCGCGCTGCTTTGCGGGCGGCAATTCGCGCAGGGCGTCGAGCGCCGACGGGATGCGGGCGCGGTGCGGCCCGAGTCGGCGCCGGGCCATCTCGCGCACGGCGTTGAGCAGGTCGGCCCGGGGCTCCTCCTCGCGCAGCAGCGCGAAGATCGCGCGTGACCCGCCATAGGCGCGGAATGCCTCGCGGGCCCAGGCGAGCTGCTCGGCCGGGGCGACCGCGATCTTGTCCGGTAGGTCGCCGGAGGGCAGGACCAGGAAGGTACCGCCCGAGGGGCGCTCGATGGCGTTGCGGATCTCGGCGATGTCGAGGCGCAGCTCGCGCATCAGTCGACCCACATCCTCGTGGCCCTGGTTCAGGGCGCCGAGCAGGCCGTCGTAGCGGGCGGCGCCGGTCTCCGGGTCGCGCCCGGTCCGGGCGCCGAGGCTGGCCGAGACCCGGCGCAGCAGCTCGGCCCCCTCCCGGGCGGCCACGGCGCGGATGCGCAGGACGCAGGAGCCCCGCAGATCCTCCCGGGCCTGTTCCAGGTAGCGCTCGGCGTCGCGCCGGTGCGAGAAGATCAAGCCTGGGCGGACCTGATCGAGCCGGCTCAGCGAGGCGGAGAAGTGCTCGGCCAGCATCTCGTCGGCGAGGCGAGCGTAGGTGTCGGCGGCGGCGGTGAGCCGGGCGAGCGCGCCGCCATCGGCCTCGATCAGGTCCTTGACGCCCTCGATCAACGCCCGCGCGTAGTCGAGGCCGCCACGCTCCTGGTCGTCGAGGAGGCGATAGAACGCGGCCGGCAGAGCGCCGTCCCGGTCGGAGAGCCAGGCCGCCTCGAGCTTGGCGCGCACGTCCAGCACCTCGGCGCCGCGGGGACCGTAGGCGGCGCCCGAGCCGGTGCGGCCCAGGATGTCGTCGCGCAGGCGCTCGGCTGCCTTGCGCAGGTTCGGCGCCCAGTCCCTGGGGCTGGCGATCTCGGCCTTGATCGCGTCCACCGCCTCCTCGACGCCGAGCGCCACCGATTCCTGGATCGACGAGCCGTCCGCCCGCTGCAGCAGCGTGCCGACGAGGTCGTATTCGGGGATGCCGGGCGGCGCCGGCTGGAGCACCCTCGGAAACGCTTCGAAGGCGGAGAAGCGCAGGGCGAGCCGGTCGGCGGCGAAGCGGTCGCGCTCCTCCACGGTGGGGATGTTGCGCTCCGCCAGACGCTCCCCTTGCCCGCGGGCGACGCCGAAGAACGCCTCCACCATGCCGAGGCCCGCCCTGGCGGCGTGCTCCTCGAATTCGAGGCTGCCGCGGGTGGCGAGCACCGCCTGGCCCAGGGCCGAGTAGTTCAGCGAGAACAGGGCGGCACGGCTGGCGCGGTCCGGGCTCGGCGGCGCCCATTTGCGCATCTTGTGCTGGGTCTGGTTGACCCCGGTGGAGCGCTTGCGGCCGGAGAATTCGGAATTGCCGAAATCCTCGAACAGCACGTCCGCCATCATGTCGTAGAGGTCGCCGATCGCGCCTGTGCGCTGATCGGCGAGGTTCTGGGTGTCGAACAGGTAGACGTCACTGAACGGCCGCTCGACCGCCCGGGAGACCCGAGCGTGGTCGCCCCAGCTCTCGACATAGGGCGGCTCCGGATTGCCCCGCATGGCGTATTCGAGTTCGGACAGGGTGGCCACGCCGTTGGCGAAGACCCGGTCCTTGTTGGCCCCGACATAGCCCGAGGGCAGGACCAGGAAGAGGTCGACCGCGTCCGGGCGCTTGGGCGTCTCCAGCGAGGAAATCGCGTAGCCGGCATCGATCACCGCCCCCGAGCCGGTGCCGCCGGCAACCGACGCCACCACGACGACGCGCAGGTCGGTTGATGTGTCGAGGCCCAGCGCACGCAACTGCGCCTCGTTCGAGACGTTGGCGAGCACCGCGCCGGCCTTGGCGGTGAGCCGGCCGGTGAAATTGCGGACCTCGTCGAAGAACAGCAGCCGCGCGATGGCGCGGATCTGGCCCGCACCCTTCGAGGCGTCGATGCGCGACAGGTCCCGAGCGGGAAGCCAAGAATTGATGTGCGGATAGCTGCGCCGCTCGGCCTGGTAGCGAGCGAGGTTGACGGCCTTCTGCAGGGTCTCGCCCTCGCGGAACGCGACCTTGGCCGAGAGCGCGTCGGTGGCCGCCGCCCGGCCGGCCTCGCGGGCCTCCAGGGTGTCGGTGTCGAAATACAGGAAGGACGCCGCCGGAAACTGGTCGAGGGCGCTGATTCGCGTCCCGTTCCAGTCGGCCTGGAGGATCCGGCGACGCAGGCGCAGCAGCACCTCCATGCCGGTGCCGCCAAGCGCCACGAACACGGTCGGGCGGACCTTCAGAAGCGTTTCGGTCTCGGCGGCGGGCCGGGCATCAGCCATGGTCTCAGCGCCTCCGGTCGGGTGCGCGCAGGAACAGCACCAGGGCGGCGCCGAACAGCACGATGCAGAGCGCGAAGCCGGCCGCCAGCCCCGCCCAGGCCTGCCACAGCCGGCCGACCGTGGCGCTCACCAGGATCGACGCGGTGAGCATCAGCGCCGAGAACAGCATCCAGCTCGCGCCGTTGGCGGCGTCCAGCGTCGCGCGGCGGTTGATCAGGTGGGCGCGCACGCCCTGGCGGACGAACAGGAACAGCAGCGCCAGCACCACCACCGCGGCGGCGCCGAGCGCGAGTTCTGTGGTGGTCGGCCCCCGTTCGAGCCCGCTGAACGGGTTCGCCGCAGTGCTGGATTGGGCCGGCGGCGGCACGGTCTGGAGCGGATCGGCTTGCGGGGCCGGGTTCTGCGGGGCGGGAATGGTGAAATCCTGGCCCGTCCGGGCCTGGACGCGGACGATCCCGGATGGCCCAACGCCATCGCGATACAAAAACATCATGCGCCGGTTCCGGGCTCCTGGAGACGGGTTGCTCGGGCCGGCCCCCACAGGCCCGCCCGCACCTGCCAGCGGCTGCCGTCCGGGGCACGGACGGTCTGGGCCCGGTACGGCCTGAGGCTCACCCGCTTCTGGACGGTGCCGAGCGTCACGGTGTGCTGCCTTGCCCGGGTAGCGGCCACCGCCCCGAGGCCGGCAGCGGCAGCGAGTCCCAGGGCAGCCGCGGCGGCAGCGATGAGCGGCCAGGGCGAGAACGCCGCCTCGATTCGCACCGGCAGACTCACCGAGGCTTCCGAGACTCCGCGATAATCGCGGAACAGGCCGGGCAGCCGGCCCTCCACGGCGCTCGCATCCCCTACCGGCCCGCCCATCTGGTCTCCGGACAACAATCCGCTGCCGAAGATCGGCCGCACCCGTTCCAGGAAGGCCGGATCCAGCGCCAGGCGCAAGTCCGCCAGCCGCAAAGTCAGGGTGCCATCCACGGTGCGGCCGTCGGACACCAGACCGGCGAGGCCGACCGGACGCGGGATCGGCGGCAGGGTCAGGACCACCGCGAGCGGCCCGCTCTCGGCCTGGGGCGCCAGATCGGTGATGTCGGACGGCGAGACCGCTGCCTGGGCCAGCCCGGTCCCGGCCCCCTCTTCGTTCCAGCGCAGCGCCAGCCGGGCGGCCGCGACCCGCTGCGGATAGAGGCCGTTCCCCAGGTGGGCGGTGAGCCGCAGGACCGTCCCCGCCGCCGCGTCGGCCCCGCGCACTACCAGCACGCCGTTCTCCAGCCCAGCCTGCAACCCTCCGGCGTCGAGGCGGTCGAAGCGCAGCGTAAGGCCGCCGGCCAGCACCGGCTTCAAGCTCACCGGCGGATGATTGAACAGGGCCTTCAGTCCGGGTGTGGCCAAGGCGGCCTCGAGTGCCCGGCCCCCGGCCGCGCCGTAGCCGATGCCGTAGATGACGAAGCCGCCCTCCGAGAAGTTGCGACCCTTCAGGGGCATCCGAACCGGGTAGGCGACGATCCGGCTGATCGCGTCGGACCCGCGCAGCGCCGCGTAGAAGGCGGCGGTGTTGCGCTCGACCTCGGCGCTGTTGCCCGGGGAGTTCTTGTTGTTGGTGACCATCCAGATCACCCCGTCCCGGCCGCGCAGGCCGATGCGGATCGCGCCGAGCAGCGCGCCGTTGAAGTCGGCATCGGCATAGGCGCCGCCACCGGCCTTGCGCGGCAGGTCGATCGCCGCGACAGCAGCCCGGACCCGGGCGGAATCGTAGGCCCCCTCATACAGGATCCGCGGCGAGGGCCGGCCAGGCACCTGTCCGTCCTGGTCGAAGGTCGCCACCGCCACGTCGGCCCCCGGGCCCCGGGCCGCGGATGCCACAAGGGCTTCGACGAGGGGTCGGAACTGAGAGCCCTCGGCGGTCAGGAACGGCTCCATCCAACCGGAATCCTGCACCAGGAAGACCTGCCGCACCGGCGCATCGGCCAGGGCGCGTCCACCGAGCAAGAGAGCGAGCATCAGCAAGGCCCGCAGGGGCGCCCGGCTCATGATGCGCGCAGCCGCAGGGCGTGGCAGCGGCATTCCGACCGGCTCCACAGGTAGAGCATGCCATCGTGCAGCAGCGCCCGCGCATCGCCGATCCGCGACACCGTCAGACCCACCGGCAGCCGGCGCAGGCCGGCCCCGTGGGCGTGGTGGAGCACGTGCCCGGTCACGGGCGCCGGTAGGCTCTCGCCGCGCAAGAAGCCCCCGCGCGGGCCGGGAATGTCGAGGGCGAGCAGGATCGTGTCGCGGGTCATCGCCAGCCGCGGCACCAGCAAGTTGCCGGCATGGGCGCCAAGGTTGAGCGTTTCCTCGGAGGCCTGCCAGGGCACATCGAACCGCTCCGCGCCGGCATAGGTGCAAGGTCCCGCCGCGAGATGCGGCCCGTCGAGACCGTGGAGACCTGGATCCGGTGCCAGGGCGGCGACGTGGTAGCGGCCCGCGACCATGCCGAGTTGATGGTGCAAATCGGCCCGGTCGCGCCAGGGTGCTTGGGCGACCACCGGCGCGAAGCCGTCCGGCCAGGGCGTGACCCGGGTGTCGTCATCGAGCGTCCGGCAGGCGACAAACCCATCCGGACCCGTCCAGAACGAATCGCCGAGCCGGTTCATCCAGGGGCCAGCGAAGTCCGCATCCGGCGCGGGGGCGTCGAGGTCGTGCAGTACGAGGACGTTCGATGCGGCCGCCATGCGGCACAGAACGAGACGTCCATGCCGCTCGCCCAGGGCGAGGATGTCCCCGCCCCGCCAGCACGGCGCGGATCGGAAGCGCAGGCCCGGCATCCGGGCCTCGGCATGGTCGGAGTGGGGCCCGAGCTGCGGCAGTCGCACGCCGACCAGCGCATCGGCGGTGGCATAGGCGATACCCCGGCGGCCCGCCGTCAGGCCCGACCCCACCGGTGCCGGGGGCAGCCGTCCGAGGCCGACGAACCTGCTTCCGTCCCAGCCCTCGAACGCGCCCAGGTTCTCCTGAAACAGGTAGAGCGCGGCCGGATGCCCGGCCCGGATCAGAAGGGGTACGCCGCTCGGCAGCGGCACCTCAAAGACGCTCTCAGCCGCGACGTCGAGGATCTCCGGGGCCGGCACCGGAACCGGCGGCCCCAGGGCCGCGCCGGTCCCGGGAGCGTACGCGAACGCGGCCGGGAACGGCCAACCCTCCCCATCCCGGCGGATGCCGAGATGGGCGATCCGGGCGTCCCCGGCGGCGAGTGTGACCCCCGCGACCTCGGCCGCCACCGGCCGGCCGCCCGTGAAGCGCCAGAGCTGGCGACCGGGGAGGCTCGTGAGACGCGGGTCCGGATCGATCGGCCAGACGCTCTCCGGTGCGGTACGGGCGAGCGGCGATGGGTCGTCCAAGCTCACAGGCACCGGTCCATGGATGGGAAAGCGACGGGATCGTTCCCGATTTTTCGCGGGATGGGAAGGGCGTGCGGGAAAGGCGCGTGCATGTCACTGATCGAGGACGGATCCCCGGACATCCGAGCCCGTCAGGACGCGGGAGCGCAGCGCATCGTATTCGTCACAGTTCAGCTGCCGTATCCGGGTCCAGCCAGCGCCATCCAGTCCCCATCTGGTGACGGAACCATGTGACCTGCCGCTTGGCGTAGGCCCGCGTGTCGGCCTGGCCCCGGGCGATCGCGGCCTCAAGATCCAATGCCCCGTCGAGATGGGCGATCAGTCCCGGCACACCGTGAGCGCGCATCACCGGAAGCATGGGATCGAGCTTGCGGGCGCGCAGGCGAGAAACCTCGTCCAGGGCTCCTTCGGCGACCATCGTGCGGAAGCGGGCGTCGATACGGGTGCGCAGGACCGTGCGGTCAGGCGCCAGAAAAAGCCTCTCGAGGCTTTGGCCGGCCAGCGGCCCAGGCACGGGGTCGCCGTAAAAACTGGCGATTGGGCGGCCGGTGGCCAAAAAGATCTCCAGGGCACGCATCACCCGCATCCGGTCGCTCGGGCGCAGGCGCATCGCGCCGTCGGGGTCATGACGGGCGAGATCGGCGTGCAGGGCCTCGGTCGGGCGGCCCTCGGCCTCGCTGCGCACCTGCATGCGTACCGCCTCCGGCACCGGTGGCAACTCCGAAAACCCCTGTTCCAGGGCCCGGAAATACAGGCCGGTGCCGCCGACGAAGATCGGCAGCCGGCCGTCGAGCGTCGCCAGGAGGGCGGCGGCATCCCGGGAGAACTGCCCCGCCGAGTAGTTCACGGCCCCGTCGACATGGCCGTAGAGCCGGTGGGGCACCCGCGCCTCCTCGTCGGGGGCGGGTCGGGCGGTGAGCCGGCGCAGGTCGCCGTAGACCTGCATGGAATCGGTGTTGATCACAACGCCGCCGTGGCGCTGCGCCAGCCGGGCGGCCAGCGCTGACTTGCCCGACGCGGTAGGCCCTGCGATGAGGATCGCCGCCGGGCGCCCCCCGGCCTCCATCCGGTCTGGCAAGGCGAAACTCCACGATGCTGGTCGCGGTCCTGATAGCAAACCCGGCTCGGCCGTCCATCACCGACGCGGTGCTGGCTGAGGCGCGCGCCGTGCTCGGGACGGAGCATCCGCCGCGGATCCTGCACGGAGATGTCGCCGCCGAGATCCTGGTGCCGGGCGATCCCACCGACGCCGGTGCCCTCACGGAGCGGCTGCGGATCGCGCTCTCCGGCGAGCCGATCGACCTCGCCGTGCTGCCGGCCGATGCGCATCGGCGCAAGCGCCTGTTCCTGGCCGACATGGATTCGACCATGATCGAGCAGGAATGCATCGACGAGCTCGCCGGAACGCTGGGCCTCAAGGATCATGTCGCGGCGATCACCGAGCGGGCGATGCGGGGCGAGATCGCGTTCGAGCCGGCTTTGCGCGAGCGCGTGGCGCTCCTGAAGAACATCCCGGTCGCCGCGGTGGACGGGCTGATCACCGAGCAACTCAGCCTTACCCCGGGCGGGACGACGCTGGTGCGTACGATGCGCGCGCACGGTGCCCGGACCTGCCTGGTCTCGGGGGGCTTCACCCTGTTCACCGGGCCGATCGCCAAGATGATCGGGTTCGAGGAGCACCGGGCCAACGTGCTCGGCGTCGCGGACGAGCGGCTCACCGGGGTGGTGGTGGATCCGATCGTCGGCAAGGCCGAGAAGCGCGCGGCGCTCATCGAGCTGCGCGATGGCCTCGGGCTCAGCCCCGCCGAGACCCTGGCGGTCGGTGACGGCGCCAACGACCTCGACATGCTGGACGAGGCCGGCCTCGGTGTGGCCTTCCGGGCCAAGCCTGCGGTCGCGGCCGCCGCCCGGGTCCGGATCGAGCACGGCGACCTCACCGCGCTGCTGTACCTACAGGGCTTCGCGGCGGCCGAGTTCGTGGTTTGACGGGTTCGTGAATGCGGATGCCGTCGAGCATGACGATGGCACCCGGCCGGGCTTGGCCCTGAAGGCCTGTCTAACCCAAAATCCGGCGCACCATCTCGCTCTTTGCGGAAGTGACTGCGCCTTCGGTCGTACCGATGTCTGACTTTATCTTGAGGCTGAGAGCCTCGATGCCGGCCTGAACGTCGCGGATGTCGCTTTTGGTGATGAGCTTTTCATCGACCCGCGCATCCGCCAAGCCCTTGGCCTACTCGAGTGGCCCCTTCGCTTCTCGCGCAGTGCGCAGGCTAACGCGACCTGGGACCGAGCGGGAAAGCGCCGCGGAGTGAGTCTCCATGAGCCATTGAGCCTAGCCGCAAAAATGAAGGCCGCCGCATCCTTCCGGAGCGACGGCCTTCAAGCTCACTCGGTCAGATCTGGCTTACTCGAGCCCGATCGCCACGAAGCGCACATCGCCGGTGGCGCTCGCAACCAACAGCAGGACGGACTTGCGGCCGTCTTTCTTCAAGGCGTCGACCCGCTTGGACACCTCGGCGGGCGTGCTGACCGCCTCCTGGCCGACCTCGACGATGACTTCGCCGGGCTGGATACGCTTGTCGGCGGCCGTCGAGTTCGGATCGACGCGCGTGACGACCACGCCCTTCACGGTGTCCTTGATGGAGTACTTCTTGCGCAGCTCGTCGGTGATGCCGGAGAGGTTCAGCCCCAGAGCCTGACGGGTCGTGCTCTCGGCTTCGGGCTGGCGCAGGTTGGCGAGCTGCGGCTTGTCGGTGTCCTCGAGCCGGCCGAGCGTGACCGGCTTGGTCAGCTCCTCGCCCTTGCGGACCACGACCACGTCGACCTTTTGCCCCACGGGCGTCGACGCGACGATCCGGGGCAGGTCGGCCGACGCCTTCACCGGGGCGCCGTTGAACTTCAGGATGACGTCGCCGACGTCGATTCCAGCGGTCTTGGCCGGACCCTTCTCGTCGACGCCGGCCACCAGGGCGCCACGCGCGCCGCCCTTCAGGTTGAGCGCCTCCGCGGTGGCGTCGTCGACATTCTGGATGCGAACGCCGAGCCAGCCGCGGCGGACCTCGCCGAAGTCGCGCAACTGGTCGATCACGGGCTTGGCCGTATCCGACGGCACCGCGAAGCCAATGCCCACCGAGCCGCCGGTGGGCGACAGGATCGCCGTGTTGATGCCGATCACCTCGCCGTCCATGTTGAACAGCGGGCCGCCGGAATTGCCCTTGTTGATGGCCGCGTCAGTCTGAATGTAGTTGTCGTAGGGACCGGACTCGATGTTCCGGCCGCGCGCCGAGACGATGCCGGCCGAGACCGAGCCGCCGAGGCCGAACGGGTTGCCGATGGCGATTACCCAGTCGCCCGGGCGCATCGTGTCGGACTTGCCGAACGGGACTGCCTTCAGCGGGCGCTCGGCAGTAGGCTTCACCCGCAGCACCGCCAGGTCGATCTTCGAGTCCTTGCCGATGATCTCGGCCTTCAGCTTGGTGCCGTCGTGCAGGATCACCTGGATGTCGTTGGCGTCGCCGATGACGTGATTGTTGGTCACCACGATGCCGGACGTGTCGATGATGAAGCCGGAGCCAAGGGAGTTCGACTTGCGCTGCTGGCGCGGCGAGTCGTTGTCGCCCCGCTCGCCACCCTTGTCACCGCCCTTGCCGCCGCGGCGGTTGAAGAACTCCTCGAACAGGTCCTCGAAGGGCGTGCCCGGCGGCAGCTGCGGCATGGTGCGGCTGCTGCGCGCATCGACCGTGGTAGAGGCGGAGATGTTGACCACCGCGTCGGTGACCTGATCGGCAAGGTCGGCCAGCGAGGCCGGGCCCTTGGCGAAGGCCGTGACCGGAAGGGACGCCGTCGCGAACGAGGCGCCGACCAGGATCGCCGCCATGAACGAGCGGGTGCGGGAACGGGGCTGCGCCTGCGCGCGGCCGAAGGACGCCCGGGGGGCGCTCACGACGGGGTGCATGGTCGACCTCTTCAAGAACGCGTTTCCGGTTTCGCGGGCCGCCGACCGGAATCGGCCGCCCGCGCATTTTCTTGAATCGTAGTCTGCTGGCGCCGGGGCGCCAGCGGTCAGCGCGTCGCGCCCGTCGAAGCGGTCGGGTCCGTGGGCCCGCGCGGTGTGCGCGGCGCCGAAGCCGTCGCCCGGCCCTGCGGGTCGCTGAAGTAGCGGAAGAAGTCCGAGCTGGGGCTGATCACCAGTCGCGTGTCGGAGCCCTTCAGCCCGGTCTCGTAGGCCTGCATCGAGCGGTAGAAGCTGAAGAAGTCCGGGTCCTTGCCGAACGCCTCGGCGAGGATCCGGTTCTTGTCGGCGTCGCCCTGGCCGCGCAGCTGCTCGGACTTTTGCGTCGCTTCGGCGAGGATCACGGTGACCTCGCGGTCGGCCTTGGCCCGGATCGTGGCGGCGCTCTGGTCGCCGTTGGCGCGGATGTCGGCGGCCTCGCGCTCACGCTCGGTCTTCATCCGCTTGTAGACTGCAGCCGAGTTCTGCGCGGGCAGGTCCACCCGGGTCATGCGCAGGTCAACGATCTCGATGCCCAGCGCCTTGGCCTGCCGATTCACGTCCTCTTGGATCTGGTGCATCAGCTGGCCGCGCTCGGTCTTGACGATGGCGTCGCGGGTCGAGCGAGCGAGCACGTTGCGCAGGCCGGAATTGGTGAAGCTGGCGAGCCGCTGGTTGGCGAGCCCGATATTGCCCACCGCCTGGTAGAAGCGCAGCGGATCCAGGATGCGGTAGCGCGCGAAGGCGTCCACCTCGAGGTTCTGCCGGTCGGCGGTGAGCACCGTCTGCACCGGCAGGTCGAGGTCGAGCACGCGCTTGTCAAAGATCACGACGTTCTCGACGAACGGCACTTTGAAGTAGAGGCCGGGCTTTTCCTCGCCGGTGGCGTTGAGCACCGCGCGGACGCGGCCGAATTGCAGGACGAGGGCCTGCTGCATCTGGCCGACGGTGAAGATCGAGGCGTAGAGCCCGATCGCGACGATCGCCGCGATGGCGATCAGGCCGGTGCGGAGAGCCTGTTTCATCGGGCGGCTCCCGTGGCGGCCGGGGACTGGGCGCGGGCCCCGAACTCGGTGAGGGGCAGCACCGGCAGGACGCCTGCCGCGGCGCCCGAGCCCGGCTGTGCGCCGTTCTGGTCGATGATCACCTTGTTCACGGAGCCCAGGACCTTCTCCATCGTCTCCAGGAAGAGCCGCTCGCGGCTGATGGCCGGGGCGGCCTTGTAGGAGGCGTAAACCTCGCTGAAGCGCGCGGCCTGGCCGGTTGCGTCGGCCGTCGCCTTCGTCCGGTAGGCCTCGGCCTGCTGGAAGATCTGCGACGCCCGGCCCCTTGCCTGCGGCACTTCGCGGCTGGCGTAGGTCTTGGCTTCGTTTTGCGCCGTGTCGGCGTCCTGCTGCGCGGCGTTCACGTCGATGAAGGCCGGCCGGACTTCCGGCGGCGGGTTCACCGAGACGAGCTGCACCACTTCGATCCGCACCCCGGCGCCGTACTCGTCCAGCGCCTTCTGGACCATCTCCTTCACCTCCTGGGCGATGCTCGACTGCTCGTTGGTCAGGATCGCCTGGATGTTGCGGCGGCCGATCACCTCACGCATCGCGCTCTCGGAGATCGCCTTGATGGTGCCCTCGGGATTCTGGAGGTTGAACACGAAGTCGGAGGCCTTGAGCGGGTTGATCCGCCACTGCACCTCGAAGTCGAGATCGACGATATTCTCGTCGCCGGTGAGGATCAGGCTTTCGTCCGGCACGTCGCGGTTGCGGCCCTGGCTTCCGGGCCCGGCGCGGAAACCGATCTGGATCGAGTTCTGCGAACCGACATCCGGCTTGACCACGCCGCCGATCGGATAGGGGAAATTGTAGCGAAGGCCCTCGCCCTTGGTGCCGACGTAGCGGCCGAAGATCGTCTCGATGCCGACCTGGCGCGGGTAGACGGTGTAGAAGCCGGTGGCGAGCCAGACCGCAACCGCGAGCCCCGCGATCACCACGGCGCTGCGGCCGCCGCCGATTCCGCTCGGGCCTCCGCCGCCATAGCCGTTGTTGCTGTTGCCGCCGCCCGGGATCAGGCCGCGCAGGCGATCCTGCCCGCGCCGGAGCAGGTCCTCAAGGTTGGGCGGGGTCTTGCCGCCGCCGCCGTTACCCCACGGGCCGCCGCCGTTGCCGCCGGGCCGACCCCACGGGCCGCCGCCGCCACCGCCGCTCTGATTGCTCCAAAGCATCCTAGCCGTCGTCTCCTGCCTGCCCGCACCCGGTCCGCACACTGAGCATGCTCCCCGGACCGCGTCTCCCTGCCTGAACGGCCACGCTCGCCCACCTCATCCCGCCCACCGGCCCGTTCGTGGGACGGGTAGGTCGGTTTGTTGGCTAAACGCCTGCGCGGGCGGCTCTTCTCACGAGGCCCGGAGCCCCATGAGATCGCACGCCCGACAGGCACCTGCGGGTGTGCGCCCCATGCTGTCAAGGCTGGCAGGTGGGCACGCACAGGCCGGAACACAACCGCGGCGGCGCGCCTCAGCGGATACGCGCCCAATCGACGTACGCGAAGGCGTGCTCGTCGCGCGGGCCGGCCAGGTGCGCCTCGCGAAACGTCTCGCGGAACGCGGTGCGATCGAAGGCGGGGAAGCGCACGTCGCCCTCCGGCTCGGCCTCGACCTCCGTCAGGTGGAGCGTGTCGGCGTGGGGCAGGGCCAGAGCGTAGATCTCCGCCCCGCCCACGACCATGAGCTCCGGCGCAGCCGCGGCCTCCGCGGCGGCATCCCAATCGTGGACCACCTCGGCGCCCTCGGCGCGGAAGCTGCGATCCCTGGTGAGCACCAGGGTGCGGCGGCCCGGAAGCGGACGGCCGATCGAGGCCCAGGTCCGTCGGCCCATCAGCATCGGCTTGCCCATGGTCAGGGCCTTGAACCGCTTCAGGTCGCTGGACAGCTGCCAGGCGAGTCCGTTGTCGCGGCCGATCACGCCGTTGCGGGCGATCGCGGCGACCAGCGAGATGGTCGTGCTCATACCGCCACCGGGGCCGAGATGGCCGGGTGCGGGTCGTAGTTCTCGATGGTGATGTCTTCGTACCGGAAGGCGAACAGGTCGCGGACCTCCGGGTTGAGCCGCACCTGCGGCAGTGGGCGCGGTGCCCGGTCCAGCAGGATCCGGGTCTGCTCCATGTGGTTCCGGTAGAGATGCGCGTCGCCGAAGGTGTGGACGAAGTCGCCGACCCCGAGCCCGGTTACCTGGGCGATCATGTGGGTCAGGAGCGCGTAGCTCGCGATGTTGAACGGCACGCCCAGGAAGGCGTCGGCCGAGCGCTGGTAGAGCTGGCAGGATAGTCGCCCATCGCTCACGTAGAACTGGAACAGGCAGTGGCAGGGGGCCAAGGCCATCCGGTCGAGGTCGGCAGGGTTCCAAGCCGAGACGATCAGGCGGCGGGAATCGGGATTGCGCCGGATCTCCTCAAGCACCCAGGCGATCTGGTCGACGCTGCCGCCGTCGGGCTTGGCCCAGGAGCGCCATTGCCGGCCGTAGACCGGGCCGAGGTCGCCGTGCTCGTCGGCCCACTCGTCCCATATGGTCACACCGTTGGCCCGCAGGGCGGCCACGTTGGTGTCGCCGGTCAGAAACCAGAGCAACTCGTGGATGATCGAGCGCAGGTGCAGCCGCTTCGTGGTGACCAGCGGGAAGCCTGCGGACAGATCGAAGCGCATCTGGTGGCCGAACACCGAGATCGTCCCGGTGCCGGTGCGGTCGTCCTTGGCCACGCCCTCGTCGAGGATGCGCCGCAACAGGTTGTGATAGGCGTCCATCCCGTATTCCTGCGCGTGTGCGGCGCCGCCGGCAAGCGCGCGGCCCGCCTATCCACCGTCATCGCCGGACCCGGTCCGCCCTTGTCACGCGCTCAGGTCGGCCAAAGCACGTAGGTCACCAAAGCGAGGTTCGACCAGCCGTGGAGCGCGATGCCCGGCCAGAGCCGGCCGGTGCGCCAGCGCAGCCAGCCGAGCACCAGCGCGAGCGGCAGCAGCGAGACCGGCCGGGCGAGCCCCCAGGACGAGACATGGGCCGCCGCGAAGATCACGGCCGTGATCAGCACCGCCCCCAAAGGCCCCAGGGCGTCCCGGGCGCGGGCGAAGGCCTCCCCGCGCAGCAGCAGCTCCTCGGCAACGGGCGCCAGCACCGCGAGATAGAGCAACCAGGCCGCGACCGCGCTCTGGCTCATGAACGGCGACAGTCGCACCCGCTGGCCGAAGCTCGCGCCGAATAATTCGGCGGTGCCTGTGACCCAGGCGATGTGCAGCACCGGCCAGACCAGGAGGAGCGCCAGCAGCGCGACCGGCCGCATCCCGTTCGGGCGCTCGCGGTCGAGGGCGAGGCGTCGGCGCCAGCCGGCGGGGTCGCGCCACCAGGCGCCGCCTAGAACCAGGGCGGCGAGGTAGATTTGGCGCAGGGCATCGACCGCGAACGCGCGGTGGGCGAGTTCCACGGCGCCAAGGAACGGTCGGCGCTCGGTCGGCAGGAACGGATCGATCCCCGCCCACAGGTCGAACCCGACCCGGACGGTCACCAGGGAGAGCAGGCTCGCGGCGCCGAGATAGACGATCACGAGGCCGACCAGCAGTGCGAGCCGCCAGATCACCCCCCAGATCCGGTCGAGCATGGGCGCGGGACGGCTCAACTGCGCACTTCCGGCAACAGCCTGGTCAAGAGGTTCGCCCTGAGACAGTGGCGCGACACGATCGGGCTTCAAAACCGGACCGATCCCCTCTATATCTTGGGAGCCGGTCGCGAGGCCGGCTATGGCGATAAACGATCTTCGCAATAAACCGATCGGACCCGGGGGCGGTACCCGGCGCCTCCACCTGAGCCCAGGACCGATGGCCGCAAGGCCGACGGAGTTGGACTGGTCTCAGGCGGGGGCGAAGCAGGTTCGACGAAGGCGTAAAGGTTGATCTTTCGTTCGGTATGGTTCCGCCGTTATCGGGCCTTTGCAAGAGTCGCCAACGACACTTTTGCTTCGGTGGCGGTGGCCGCGTAAGCGGTTTCCAAGATCGGTCTCAAGTCCTCGCGGTTCGCATCGTGGAGGCGGGGCATGAAGGCGCCCGGCACCAGAAGCCGTCACTCATTTCCTCGGTCCGGCCATCCGCGGCGGGGCGCCGGGCGCAGACCGGGCTAGAGCGCGACCGCAGATGGCAGACGACCTGATTCGCTACGATCTCCTGGTGCAGGACGCCCTCCGCGGCGTCGTCCGCAAGGTGCTGACCGATGCCGCCCGGGACGGGCTGATGGGCGACCATCACTTCTACGTCTCGTTCCGGACTGAGGCGCCCGGCGTGCGGATGTCGCAGGCCCTGCGCGAGAAATACCCGCAGGACATGACCATCGTCCTGCAGCACCAATTCTGGGACCTCAGCGTCCATGAGCACACGTTCGAGGTCGGCCTGTCCTTCTCGGGCGTGCCGGAGCGGCTGCTGGTGCCGTTCGACGCCTTGTCGGGCTTCTTCGACCCCTCCGTGCAGTTCGGCCTGAAGTTCGATCTCAGCGAGGCCGGCGAGGCGCCCGAAGAGGCCAACGCCACCCAGGCCAAGACCGGCCCGCGCGGGGCCGGCTCCGAGCCGACCGAGGTCCGGCCCAAGGGGTCCGGGCTCGCCACGATCGGTTCGGCCGCCCCGAAGGGCCTGCCGGCCCCCGCCGCGCAAGGCGACAAGCCCGACGAGAAGGCCCCCCGCCCCGCCGCCAAGAAGGACGGTGAAGAGGGCAGCGCCGAGGTCGTGAGCCTGGACGCGTTCCGGAAGAAGAGCTGAACTCACCGGGCCGAGTCGACGGCTCGGGGATTCGCCGGTGGACGAGACCTTTGCGGAGCCCCTCTTGTCGGCGGCCGAGCGCAAGCATCGTGCGAAACGCTTCGATGAGGGCGTGAAGCTCGTCGCGACCGTCTTCGACGCTACGGCGCTCCTCACGCTCGGAACGACGTTCATCAGTCCGCTGGTTCAGCATCCCGCAGATGTCTTCGTCAATAGCGGCTAAGCTTTCCTGTTCGCGTCTCCCATCCGACATTTGATCTGGCGGATCGCGATCCGGTTATTCGTGCGCCCAGACGCGTAGCGGGATGCCCCAGAGCTACGCCTTTCAAATCCTAACGATCGCCGTCGCCATGTCGGCGCTTGGTCTGGGGGGCTCTTCGTGGCTGCGCGCATCTATGATTGCAACACACGCCGGCTTGAGGCACGCTGGGGCGATTGAAGCATACGCCCAAAAATCAGTCCGATATGGCGAAGCACTCGGGCCAGTCCGTCTCCTTACGAGGCAGTCATCACAGGCCGAGCAGTTTGACGAAAGCGGCACCGGCCCGAAGAACGCGGCCATGCCGGCGAAGCCGATCGAAAGCGGGGTAAGCATGCGACCCCGACCGACCTTCAGGGTCTCGGCCTGAAGTTTCGACTGCTCCGCTACGAACTTCTCCGTCTTGGTGTTGGACCGCAGGACGCGGGCGACCTGCCCGGCGTAGTCCAGCGTAGCGAGCGCTGCGGTGTTGGACATCGGGAGGGCTCGCTCCGGCCGACCCAGAAGGTGCGAATTACCGGGTACCCCGGCAACCCATTCAACGCCGCAGCTCGGCCTCCATCCGCAGGCCGTGCTCAGGCCGCAGCGTCACACGGTGAAGTGGGCTGACCGGCGGGTGGTCCGCCGGCAGGTGGAAGCGCACAGCCCGGACCACGTGGGCCAGCACGATCACGGCTTCCTGGATGGAGAAGCTCTGGCCGATGCAGACCCGCGGGCCGGCCCCGAAGGGCAAGTAGGCGAAGCGCGGGATCGCGTCGCGGTTCTCGGGTAGGAAGCGCTCCGGGATGAACGCCTCCGGATTCTGCCACAGCGTCTGATGGCGGTGGAGTACCCAGGGCGCCACCATCACGAGCGAGCCGCGCGGAATCTTGATCCGGCCGAGCCGGTCGTCCCGGGTTGCCTGCCGGCTGAGGAACGGCACCGGCGGGAACAGGCGCATCGCCTCTTCGATCACCGCCCGCGTGTAGGGCAGCTGCTCCACGGCGAAATCGTCCGCGCCCGCCGCGTCGACCTCGGCCTCCACCCGAGCCTGCGCGGCGGGATCCTGCGACAGGCAGTAGAGTGCCCAGGTCAGCGAATTGGCCGTGGTCTCGTGGCCGGCCGCGATGAAGGTGACGATGTTGGCCTTCACGGCGAGGTCCGAAAGGCCGTTGCCGGTCTCGGGATCCTGCGCGGCGAGCAGGAGGGTAAGCAGGTCGCGGGGGGCCTCGTCCTTCCCCATCAGCACCTTGCGCCGGGCGATGAGTTCGTCGACCACCTCGGCGAAGAAGCGCCCGGCCGGCCGTGCCCGCAGGCGGCCGATGCGCGGCACGAAGTCGGGCACGCCGAACACGTCGAGCGGATCGATCGGCCCGACCGCCTCGAGGAACCGGGTGATGGCGCGCCCCAGCGCGTCCGGATCGCCCGGCAGGCCTTGCGTGAAGATCGTCCGCTCCAGCACGTCGAGGGTGACGCGGGTCATCTCCAGCGCCACGTCGACGGGCTTGCCGCCCCGGCGGGCGAGGCGGCGCCCCAGTTTGGCCCCGGCCGCGTTCATCGCGTCGGAAAAGCCCTGCACCGTGCGGGCGTTGAAGATTGGGGCAAGCGTCCGGCGCTGGAGCCGCCACTCGTCGCCCTCGGCGCTCAGAAGCCCGTTGCCCAGGCCCGGCGCCAGCACCCGGCGCTGCAGATCGTCCTTGCGGTAACCCTCGACATTCTCGACCAGCAGGTAGCGAATCAAAGCCGGGTCGCTCACCACGGTGATCCGGCCCATGGCGCCATCGGCGGCCACGATCGGCTCCTTGAAGTGCACCTCCATCCAAGTCGTGATCGGGTTCTTGCGGGCGGCCCGGAGGAAGTCGAACAGGCCCAGCGGCTCGCGCAGCGGGCGCGGCACGGGCGGGCGGAACCGGGCGGACGCGCCCTCGGCCAGATCGCGGTCGGTTCGGTCGATCGTCGCGCTCATCGGCTCCTTATCCGGCGGGAACAGAGCCCCACTCTTGTCCGGCGCCGGGGAAAACCGGCATCGCGATTCATCCGCGCCTCATTTAAGTAGGCACCGCACTGCACCAAACGTAGAGGCCACGATGTCGCCCACCGAGACCGGAACCGCCACCCGCACCGAGTCCGACACCTTCGGGCCGATCGAGGTCCCGGCCCACCGGTACTGGGGCGCGCAGACGCAGCGCTCGATCCAGAACTTCAAGATCGGGACCGAGCGCATGCCGGCCCCGCTGGTCCACGCCCTGGGCCTTGTGAAGCAGGCCGCCGCGCTGGTGAACAAGGACCTCGGCGCCCTGGAGCCGAAGCTCGCCGACGCCATCGCGGCGGCCGCCGCCGAGGTGGTGGCCGGCCAATACGACGCGGAATTCCCGCTCGTGGTCTGGCAGACCGGCTCGGGCACCCAGTCCAACATGAACGCCAACGAGGTCATCGCAAGCCTCGCCAACGAGGCCCTGGGGGGCCAGCGCGGCGGCAAGACGCCGATCCACCCGAACGATCATGTCAACCGCGGCCAATCCTCGAACGACACCTTCCCGACCGCCATGCACATCGCCGTGGCCCGGGAGATCAGTGGCCGGCTGATGCCGGCGCTCACGCACCTGCACACGGCGCTCGACGCCAAGGCGCAGGCGTTCGCATCGATCGTGAAGATCGGCCGGACCCACCTGCAGGACGCGACCCCGGTTTCCCTCGGCCAGGAATTCTCGGGCTACGCAGCCCAGGTGGCGCTCGGTGGCTCGCGCGTCGCCGCGACGTTGCCCGGCGTGCTGGCGCTCGCCCAGGGCGGCACCGCGGTCGGAACCGGCCTCAACGCGCATCCCGACTTCGCGGAGAAATTCGCCGCTCAGGTCGCGGCGCTGACCGGCTTGGAATTCACCAGCGCCGACAACAAGTTCGAGGCGCTCGCGACCCACGACGCGCTGGTGTTCACGCAGGGCGCGCTGGCGGCGCTGGCTGCCGGCTTGTTCAAGATCGCCCAGGACATCCGCCTGCTCGGCTCCGGCCCGCGCTCCGGCCTCGGCGAGCTGTCGCTGCCCGAGAACGAGCCCGGCTCCTCGATCATGCCCGGCAAGGTCAACCCCACGCAGTGCGAGGCGCTGACCATGGTCTGCTGCCAGGTCGTCGGCAACGCCACCACGGTGAGCTTCGCCGGCTCGCAGGGCAATTTCGAGCTGAACGTGTTCAAGCCGGTGATCGCCAACGCGGTGCTGCAATCGATCCGGTTGCTGGCCGACGCCGCGGTGAGCTTCACCGACAATTGCGTGGTCGGCATCAAGGCCAACGAGGACAAGATCGCCGACCTGATGAGCCGCTCGCTCATGCTGGTGACCGCCCTCGCCCCGTCGATCGGCTACGACAAGGCCGCCGAGATCGCCAAGACCGCGCACAAGAACGGCACCACCCTCAAGGAGGAGGCGTTGCGTCTCGGCTACGTCACCGAGGCGGAGTTCGAGCGCGTCGTTCGGCCGGAGACGATGCTGGCCCCCAGCGCCGATTGAGTCGCTGACACATCCCGGACCCCACAAGGTCCGGGACCTCGTGGGGTCCGGGACGGAGCCCCGGTGACTTGGGGGCCCTGCCCCCGACCAAGAACTGGGAGGCGGTCCGTGGCCGAGATCATCAACCTGCGCCAGGTCCGCAGAGCCAAGGCCCGCGCGGCTGAGGATGCCAAGGCCGAGGAGAACCGGATCGCCTTCGGGCGGCCGAAGAAGGCCAAGACCCTGCAGCAGCGGCGCAAGGCCCTCGAGACCGACCGCCACGAGGGCCACCGGCTCGAGCGCGCGGAGCCGGATCCGGACGCGACCGCATGACTGCCTCGTTCGTGACCGACCCGGCGTGAGCGCCGGCATCAGCAAGCGCTCCGTGGTGATAGCCGGGCACCGCACCAGCGTATCCCTGGAGGATCCGTTCTGGGCGGCGTTGCGGGAGGTTGCGGAGGCGCGCGGCCAGTCGGTCCAGGCGCTCGTCGGGACGATCGATGCCGGGCGCGGCGGCCAGAACCTGTCCTCGGCGATCAGGGTGTTCGTGCTGGACGCTGTGCACGCCGGACCGCTCGGCAAATCGTGAGCGTGATCCGGCCGCGTCGCACTTCCGCTGCACGACCGTCTGTGTGATCTGCGCGACAGAACAACGCAGAAAGCCCAGGTCATGCCCGTCCGCGAGCCGCTTCTGAAGCCGATTTCGATCGCCGATTTGCGCCCGACGCAGATGACGGTGGGCTACCGGGAGGTCGAGGAGAAGCGGCGGCGCTGGCGCAGCTACGACGGCGACAAGAAGAAGGCGTTCCTCGGGGCGCACATGATCCCGACTGTGCTCGGCCCGAAGAAGCGCCACTACGTGGTGGACCACCACCATCTCTCCCGGGCCCTGCAGGAAGAGGGCGTCGAGAGCGTGCTAGTCACGGTGCTGGCCGACCTGCACCACCTGGAGAAGGATGCGTTCTGGACGGTCTGCGACCACAAATCCTGGGTCTACCCCTACGACGCCGCGGGTGTCCGCCAGGATTTCAAGGCCATCCCGAAGGCGATCGGGGACCTCGTCGACGATCCGTTCCGCAGCCTCGCAGGCGAGCTGCGCCGGGCGGGCGGCTTCGCCAAGGACACGACGCCGTTCAGTGAGTTCCTGTGGGCGGACTTTTTACGCCGCAACATCAAGGAGAAGCGCATCGAGGCCGACTTCTCCGAGGCGCTGGAGAAGGCGATGGCGCTGGCCAAGTCCAAGGACGCCGGCTACCTGCCCGGCTGGTGCGGCCCCTCGGAGGGGTGATGCGTTGAGCGCAGCCCGGATCGCGCCGCATGGGGCGTCGGCCACAGCGCCACTCCTCTTGGTATCGGCTCGGAAAGGGAGATCATGGCCCTGTTCAGCCAAGGCAGGCCCGACGGTCGGCGTGGCGAACGGCGCGTCCGGCCTCCCTACGGTATCCCGATGATTTTGTGCGTCTGCAAGGACAGGCGCCAGCGGGCGTCCTGACGGCAATACGCGATGGCGGCCTGGGTGCTGGCGCGCTGCTCCGGGCCGTCCATCGGCTGCAGGAAGCGGTGCCGGAAGGCGAGGCCGACGAAATCCGCCGGGTCGGCGTCGGCCTGGGGATAGACGAGCTTCAATTCGTGCCCGGTCTTCTGCGCCAGGGGATTGGCGCCCTTGGGGCTGACGCAGATCCAGTCGATGCCCGGGGGGGCGGGCAGCGTGCCGTTGGTCTCGATGGCGATCTCGAAGCCTTCGGCGTGCACGGCCTCGATCAGGGGCGTGTCGAGCTGGAGCAGCGGCTCGCCGCCGGTAAACACGACGTAGCGGCTCTCCGGCCCCCCGGACCAGGTCCGCGCGATGGCGCCGGCCAGCGCCGCCGCGTCGGCGAAGCGTCCGCCGCCCTCCCCGTCCAACCCGACGAAGTCGGTGTCGCAGAACCGGCAGGCCGCGGCTGCGCGATCCGCCTCCCGACCCGACCACAGATTGCAGCCGGCGAATCGGCAGAACACCGCGGCGCGTCCCGCCTGGGCGCCCTCCCCCTGCAGGGTGTGGAAGATTTCCTTGACCGCGTAAGCCACCGCTGTTCCCGAACTCTTCTCGCCTCACCGCCATCCCGCACATAAGCGGCGGACGGCCCGCGGACCACTAACCGCCGGGCCAGGCAGACCCGCGGTCGCGTCTCGCCTTGCTCTTGCCACGGTAGCGACGTTCATGCCGTGATGCAGCACGACGATCGCCTCCAGCGGTCCGGGCCGCGAGAATCCCGGCCTGCCGGCCGGACGTCCGGTGCCTCGGCGCCGACCCTGGCGATCCTCTGACGAGTCGGGCTCGAATGTCCTCTTCTCTCCTCCGGCGCGTAACCGTCGGACTCGCGGCGTTGACGGGTCTTCTCGGCACGAGCCTGATCGGGATCCAGGCCGCCAATGCGGTCACTGCCCCGATCCTTGTGGTCGATGTCGATTCCGGCAAAGTGATCTACGCCCAGGCGCCGACCGATCCCTGGTACCCGGCCTCGATCACCAAGCTGATGACCACCTACGTCGCCCTGGATCTGGTGCGGCAGGGCAAGGTCTCACTCGACTCGATGGTCACGATCTCGGCGGCGGCGGCCTCCGAGCCGCCCTCCAAGATGGGCTTCAAGCCGGGCACGCAGCTGACCCTCGACAACGCCCTCAAGATCATCATGGTCAAGTCGGCCAACGACGTGGCCTACGCCATCGGCGAGACGCTCGGCGGCTCGGTCGAAGGCTTCGCCGACCAGATGAACGAGACCGCGCAGCGGATCGGCATGCGCGACAGCCGCTGGACCAATCCCAACGGCCTGCCCGACCCGCGCCAGTGGACCTCGGCCCGCGACATGGCGGTGTTGGCCCGGGCGCTGATCCGCGACTTCCCGGATTCCCACGACTTGTTCTCGATCTCGGCGATCCAGTTCGGCCGCGCCGTCATGGCGAACCACAACGGCTTGCTCGGCCGCTATCCCGGCGCCGACGGCATGAAGACCGGCTTCATCTGCTCGGGCGGCTTCAACGTGGTGGCGACCGCCTCGCGCAACGGCCGCCGGGTCATCACCATCGTGATGGGCCAGCCGAGCCCCCGCGAGCGCGACGTGAAGGCTGCCGACCTGTTCGACTACGCCTTCACCCAGAGCGCCGGCTGGACCAGCCCGACCCTCGATGCCTTGCCGGCCTCCGCGCTCGGCGCGCCGCCGGACATCCGCCCCTACGTCTGCGGCGGCAAGAAGCCCCCCGCGATCGACGACGGCGCCGGCGCGGTCAGCGCTCCGGGCTCGGCGGCGCAGCTCATCGGCGGTTCCGCAGCCAATTCCCCCGCCCTCGCCATGGCGGCCTTCTCCAGCCCGGCCTTGCGCGCCCGGACGCTGCCGCCGCGGGCACCGCTCCAGCCGATCGCGGTCTGGGTCGGCCGCAACCCGGCGGAGGGCCAGCAGATCCTGGAGGCCCAGGAGAACGCCCAGAAATCCGCAGCCGCCAACACGCGCGCCGCCAAGCTGGAAGCCGCCAAGGCCAAGCGCGAGGCCGCGCTGCAGGCCGCCAAGCAGGCCCGCGAGACCCGGCTGGAGCAGGCCAAGGCGGCGAGCGCCGCTAAGGCCGCGGCCAAGCCAGCCTCGAAGGTCGCCGCGAAGCCGGCCCACGGCCTGCCGCGCAACGCCAGCGCCTACACGTCCGTCGAGACACCGGGCATGCCGGAGGCCAAGCCCGGCAAGGGCCTCTCGAAGCCCGCCGCCAAGTCCCCCGCCAAGCCCGCAGCCCAGCGGTCGTCGGCCAAGCCCGAGGCCCGGAAGGCCGAGGTGAAGAAGCCTCAGGGCAAGAAGGCCGCCGCCGAGGAGTAGCGGCAGCCCGGCATCGCACGCCGACGCGTTGCCTCCGGACCCTAAAAACCCCATCTCGGCGGCCATGTCATCGACCGCCTCGCCCGTCTCGGATCCGCGCCGCCCGGAGCCCATCCCACTCACCGTGCTCACCGGCTTCCTGGGAGCCGGCAAGACCACGCTGCTGAACCGGCTGCTGCGCGATCCGGCACTCGCCGACACGGTGGTGATCGTCAACGAGTTCGGCGAGATCGGGCTCGACCATCTGCTGATCGAGTCCATCGACGAGGACATGGTCCTGCTCGGCGCCGGCTGCCTGTGCTGCACGGTGCGGGGCGACCTGATCGCCACCCTCGAGGACCTGCTGCGCAAGCGCGACAACGGGCGGATCACACCGTTTCGCCGGGTTGTAATCGAGACCACCGGCCTCGCCGATCCTGCGCCGATCCTGCACGCGCTGATCTATCACCCATACCTGGTGCTGCGGTACCGCCTGCAGGCGGTGGTGACGGTGGTGGATGCGGCGACCGGTGCCGCCTCCCTCGACGCCCACCCGGAGGCCGTGCGCCAGGCCGCGGTGGCCGACCGCATCGTCCTGACCAAGGCGGATATCGCCGGCGACACCGCGTCGATCCGGGCGCGGCTCGCGGCCCTGAACCCGGCGGCCCCGATCCTGCCCCCGGACGCGCCGGCCGAGGACTTGCTGGGCGGGCTGTTCGGCCTCGACGGCAAGGGCGCGGACGTGCGCGCCTGGCTCGGCGACGCGGCCCTTGAGCTCCCGCACCAGGCCGACGTGAACCGCCACGATGCGGCGATCCAGGCCGTGTGCCTGACCAGCGCCGCGCCGGTGCCGCGCCCGGCCTTCGAGATGTTTATGGACCTGCTGCGCTCCGGCCACGGCCCGAAGCTGCTCCGGCTTAAGGGCATCGTGGCGCTGGCCGACGACCCGGAGCACCCGATCGTGGTGCACGGGGTCCAGCACGTGTTCCACGCCCCCCTGACCCTGCCGGCCTGGCCCGACCCCGACCATACTTCACGGCTCGTGCTGATCCTGCGCGACCTCGACCCGGCCTTCGTCCAGCGGCTTTGGGACGCGTTCCTGGGCCGGCCGCGGGTGGACGCGCCCGACGCCGCCGCGCTCACCGACAACCCGCTGGCGATCCCGGGGGGCTGATCCGCCGGGCGGCACCGTCCTTGAAGCCATCGACCCGAACGGCGCCTTCGGGGCGCCCCCGCGTCCCGAAACGGGACGGTTGGTCGAAGGATCGGAACAGGCGATGGCGCAACGCTTCACCGTGATACAGGGCGGCCTCACCGGGACGGCGGAGCGGGAGCCCGCTTCGGAGCGGCCGCATCCCGGCCTCGCCCTGGCCTGGAGCCGGGACGCGCAGGCTGGCCCCCTCGCGCCGCACGATGCCGCAGAGGTGGTGGATCGTGCGATCCGCACCCGCTTGGCAACTCTCGGCCGTCCGGTCCGCGGTGGCGGCCTCGTCGCGGCGCCGGTTCGGCCTGCGGAACGTGCGCGCCTTACGCGGACGATCCCGGCCGACCGCCTCCTCGGCGTACGGCCCGCTGGCTGGGCGCCCCAGGCCGTTTCCGTACCGGTCTTCGACGATCGCGCTCCGGCCGCCACCGCACCATCCGAGCCCGCGCGGATCGGGTTGGCCGGCCGCCTCACCGCCCGGAGCGGGGTGCTGCGGCTTGCACTGCTGCGCCGTGTCGATGCGATCGCGGTCGGCATGCTCAACTTCGGCGCCGGCCCGGTGGCCTGGCGCCGGGCGCGGGGCTGAGCGGGGCCGTCAATCCGCCGCGTGTCGGTCCGGCCATCGCGACCCTAGCTGGTTCCCATGGCGCGCGACACACTCCACGGCCTCCGGCCCAAACCCCGCCGGACCAAGGGCCCCGCGGCGCCCGCATCCCCCGGAACACCTGAGCGGGTCGAGGCCGTGATGGCGCGCTTCGCCGCGGCCGATCCGGACCCGAAGGCGGGGTTCGACGACACCGATCCGTTCCGGCTTCTGGTCACCGTGCTGCTCTCGGCCCAATCCACCGGCCCAACGGTCGCGCGCATCGCCGACGCGCTGTTCGCCCTGGCCAAGGATCCGGCGGAGATGCGGGCACTGGGCGAGGGGGAGATCACCGACATCATCCGGCCGGTCGGGCTCGGGCCGTCTAAGGCGCGCAACATCGTCAAGCTGTCGGCGACCCTGATCGAGACCTACGGCGGCACGGTTCCGCGCAGCGCGGCCGAGATGCGCCGCTTGCCCGGCATCGGCCGCAAGAGCGCCGAGGTGACGGCGAATTTCGCGTTCCACGAACCGGTGGTCGCGGTAGACACCCATGTGTTCCGGGTCTCGAACCGGATCCCGCTGTCCCCTGGCGGCACGGTGGACGCGGTGGCCGACGGCCTCGCCCTTGCGGTGCCGGAGCGGTTCAAGGACGGCGCCCATGTCTGGCTGTTCCGGCACGGGCGCGACACCTGCACGGCCCGCAAGCCCGCCTGCCCGCGCTGCCCGGTCTCGGACCTGTGCACGTGGCCCGGCCGGGAGACCTGAGCGGGCCTCCTACTCGTCCTCGCCAAACCGGTTGGCCAGCAGGGCCTCGATGGCGTCGAGGCAGGTCTGCGCATCCGGGCCGACCGCCGTAACGGCGATGCGGGTGCCCATGGCGGCGCCCAGCGTCAGCAGGCCCATGATCGACCGCCCGCCAACGGTCTCGCCCGCCCGGGTGACGGTCACCACAGCGTCGAAGCGCTCCACGGTCTGCACGAACTTCGCCGAGGCGCGGGCGTGGAGGCCGCGTCGGTTGATGATCGGCAGCATCCGCAGGAAGCCGCCCTCCGGGACCTCCGGATCGTCATCCGCCTCGAAAAGCTCGTCCATCGCCCTTCGCGTTTCCCACCCGAACCGCGGCTGACCGCGCGGCTTACTTCGACACCTAAGCAGACTTGTCGCGCCCGGCCAACAAATCTTCGCCCGAGGTGTTTGAAGGGGTGTGGGTTTTGAAGGTGAGGGCACACCGTGATGTAGTGGACGGTGATCCGGTCATTGATCGATCGGTCACGCAGGAGAAGCGAACCCGGAGGTCCGCACCCCCCTCCGCCTTTGCGGACTCCGATGTTCCCATATCGGCTTTCAGAGGATGCGACGTGCCGCCTCTTCCGCACTGGAGAACGGAGCCTCGCTTGGTCCTGCGCACGTATCGCCCAGCTCGATCCGTGGATCCGTCAGCCCGCAAACGGGTGAGGCATTGCGCCCATCATCGACGGCACGCCAGTCGCTTCAAGCGGAGGAGCAAGGAACGCCCCGCTCCTACCACTCGTATTCCGCACCGACACCCAGACTGGTGCGCCCATCGCTCCCCGCCTCGCCCTTCAGCTTGATCCGGCGCGTCACGTCGAAATCGACGCCAACTGCGGTGTCGGCGGGCTTGGCGCCCGCCTTCACACCGACGGAGACGCGGTCCGAAATGTAGCGCGAGGCGCCGAGCGCCGGGCCGCCGCTGGCGCCCGTGGAAACGTCGAGGCTGTCGAGTCCGAGGCTCTTACGGGCCTGCTCGAACACGTCCGGCCCGGCCGCGCCGCCCGAGAGCTGCGCCACGGCCTGCGCGAGCTGGAGTGCCTGGAACGGCGACAGGCCGCCCGCGGCCTTCTTGAACAGCAGGCGCGACAGGATCTCGTCCTGGGGCAGGACCGGATCGGAGGTCAGGCTGAATTGCGGCGCGTCCGCGTAGCCGCTCACCGCAACCCGGGCGGTGACGTCGCCGGCCTTGGTCTCGGCGGCGAAATCGAGTTCCGGCGTGGTCAGGCTGCCCGCGAAGGTCAGGTTGCCGCGGCTGAAATCAAGACGCTGCCCCACCAGTTGGAACACCCCGCGGCGCATGCCGAAGCCACCGACTGCGTTCGGCGCGCGCGACGTGCCGGTGACCCGGAGCGATCCGCCGAGCTCTGCATCGATGCCGCGCCCGCGCACGAAGATCCGGCTCGGCGCCTCGATGCGCACGTCGAGGGTGGCATCGAACGGCACGGCGGGTTTCTTCTGCCGTTTGCCGGGTGTGACGGCCGCCTTGCGGTCGGCCCGCAGCGCCAGCCGCGCCCGGACGTCGGGCGGCGTGTTGACGTGGCGCACGCCCGGCAGGGGCTTCACCGTTGAGGGCAGCCGATCGGGCACGGCCACGTCGATCGACACGATGTCGATCCGGCCGGCGATCCGCGGCGTCCGGGCCAGCGGGCCGGCCAGGGTGAGATCGACGCTCGACACCGCATTCATCAGCGGGCTGGAGACCAGCTCCGCCTTGTCGGCGGTGATATGGAACTGGCCGGGGAAATCCGGCTCTAGGGCGACCCGCCCTGTGACCGAGAGGCGGCCGCCGTTCCGGGCGGACGCCGTCAGGCTCTCGACCACGAGGCTGTCGCCGCGGCCGGTCACGCGCCCGTCGATCGCGGTCAGCCGGATGCCGTTGACCGGGTCGGTGAAACTGCCGCCGCTCAGCACCGCCGAACCCTGGGCCTTGGGCGCCGCCAGGGTGCCGGTGACGCCGCCATCGATGGCGACCCGCCCTGTGACGCTCTGCCCGCCGGTGCTCAGCAGCGTGTTGGCAAGGGACGCGTCCAGGGTGCCGCGGGCGCGCAGGTTCAGCGGGCCTCCGGTCTCCACGGGCAGCGAGCCCGCCACCGTCAGGGCGACGCCGCGCCCGGCCGTGATCCGGCCGTCGAGGCTGGCCTGCCCGTCCGACAGGGCACCCTTGGCGCTGGCATCGACCGGCGGCAGGCCGGCCTGCCGGGACTGGGGTGCCACAAGCTTGGAGACGGTGAGCGCGTAATGACCCTCCGGGCTCGCCGCGGGGCCGCGGAGGTCCGCATCGCCGTCCACCGTGCCGGAGAGGGCGAGGTCGGGCGCGGCGATCCGGGCCAACGACAGGGGCAGCGCGCGGATCGCCACCTTCAGGTCGAGATCCCGCCCGGCCCGGCCCGAGACCGTGACCCGGCCCGTGCCCGCCGCGATCGACAACCCGTCGATCACCGCGCCGCCGTCGCGCAAGGTCACGGAGGCCGGCCCGGTCAGGGCGAAGCGGTCGCCGCCGCGGGCAGCCGAGAGGCGCTGAATCTCGATGCGGATGTCGTCGTCCGGCACGACCCGGACTGCGCCGTCGAGGTTGAAGCCACGCGCCTTGGCGGTGAGCGTCACGTCGCTGCCCGTCGGGCTGCCGATCGCGGCGAGCCGGACCGTATCGATCTGTTGGCTGGCGGCGAGGAGCCGGTCGGCGTCCAGGCGTCCGTCGAGGACGGGATGGGCGCGCAGGTCGCGGCCCCTCAGGTCGGCGTCGAGGCGATTGAGGCCATAGGCGCCGTAGCGCAGCGCGGCACCGGTCGCCCGGATCGCGGCATCTTGGCGGCCGCCGTCCCGGGAGAGGGTGACCGTGGCATCGAGCTGGCCGGCCACGGGCTCCGGGGCGAGCGGGGAGATGTCGGCGAGATTGGCCGCCTTCACGGATAGCGTACCGGCCGACAGCCAGGTCTCGGCCGCCACGATGGTGTTGCCCGAGACGGCCACCGAGCCGAGGTTGAGGTCAAGCCGGTCGAGCACCCAGTCGGGCCCCGTCCTCGCCACGTGGGCGCCGCCGCGCAGCGCCTTGCCGGCGACGTCGCCGGACAGCGTCAGCGTACCGTCCGGCGCCAGCAGGGCGTCGGAGAGGATGGCTTCGGCCCGCAGGTCGCGGATCGGCTTGCCGTCCGCGGTCGCGGCCGGCGCCGTGACGTTCGCGGCGAGTTGGGGATGCTCGAGGGAGCCGGTCATGCGCGCGTCGATACCGGCGCGCCCGGTCAGGCGTCCGTCTAGGTCGGCGAGGCTCTTGAGGTCGATCCGCCCGGTGACATCCGCGCTGGCCGAGGTCGCCTCGCCCTGCAGGGTCGCGGTCACGCCCGAGCCCTCCAGGCGCAGATGATCGAATCCGTAGCCGTCATAGGATTGCGACACCCGCCCTTGCAGCGTCGGCGCGCGGCCGAGCGCGCGGTCGGCCGCCGCGATGCCGGTGGCAAGGCCGGCGCTGGTGACGGTCAGGTCTGCCGCCAGCGCCTTCCGGGCCGGGTCGCCGCTGAGGCGCGCCTTGGCATCGACGCTCCCGGCGAGCCCGCGCCCGGCGAGGCCGGAGAACATCGCCAGGTCCGGCAGCGCGGCGTCGAGGGTGCCGGTCAGCGTGTTCTGTCCGACCCGTCCGGCGTAGTTCGCCTTGGCGGTGTCGGATTCGATCCGGAGGCTCGACACGTCGATCACCCCGTCCGGCCCGGAGGCCGCCCGCAGGGTCAGTTGCGCGCGGCTGCCGAGAGCGCGACGCAGGGCCGGGTCCGCCAACCGCAGGCCGTCGATCTTGCCGTCCGCCGTGATGGAAAAATGCTGGGCGGACGGGTCGCCCTGGGGATCGATCCCGAGGCGCGCCTCGATCCGGTCGAGCGCGGAATCCCGGCTGCGGAGGCCGGCCGCCTCGAGGGTACCCCGCACAGTCGGCGCGGCGAGTGGCCCCTTCACGCTGCCGTCGAACACCAACGCGCCGATCTCGGCCTCGCCGGCCTTGGTGACCGCGCCCTCGGTGGGCAGGGCGCGGGCCTGGAGCGTCAGGTCGGCGATCCGGTCTTTGGTCAGGCTGCCGCTGGCAGCCAGCCGCGCGGTCCGCGAGGTCAGCTCCAGCCGGTCGATCCGGAAGGCGCCGCTATCCGCGAAGGCGAAGCCGCCGTCGAGCTTGGTCGTGCCAGCGAAGACCGATGCGGCTGGACCGGGCACGAGGCCCTCGATGCGCGCGGCGAGATCCAGGGCGAGCCGCCGCTCGGCGCCGATTCGGGAGATCTTGGCGCCGCCCTTCGCGCCGATATCCGGGCCGGCGGTGAAATCGAGATGGGCGTTCCAGGCATCCAGCGTGCCGGTGCCCGCGAGGTCGAAGTCGATCGGAGGCGTGCCGGGAACGTTGGCCGCCTTGGATAACAGTCCGCCGGCCGGCTCGACCAGGTTGGCCTTCAGCTCCAAACGGTCGCCCTGCGGCACGTAGACGAGGGACAGCAGGAAGCGTCCGGCCGCGTCGAGACGCTGGGCCCGGGCCTGCAGGTCGAGCCCTTCGCTGGCCGCGCCGAGCCGCGCCTTGCCCTCCGCCGAGAGCCGGGCCGGCTGACCGGCCACGGGCTCGCCCAGCACCAGCTCGGCCAGCTTGAAGCCCTTGATCTCGACCTTCACGGGCAGGTCCGGCAGCAGCTTCCCGTCCGGCTTGGCCTCCGGCGGGGTCGGGCCGGGGATCGGCCGGCGCAGCACGTCGATCCGCCCGATCTCCAGGCTGTCCACCTCGAGTCGGCCCGACAGCAGCGCGAGGCGCCGCCAGACGATCCGGGCCCGGTCGAGCTTCAACCACACGCCGTCGCGGTCGCTCACCGCCACGTCGCGGATTGTGGCGTCCGAGGACAGCGCACCGTCCACCGCCCCGATCGCCACGCGCGAGGACGGTGTCGAGAGCGCCCGGGAGAGCAACCCGCCGAGCACGGTCTTCTCGCCGTCGTCCGCGCGGGTCGGTGTAATGATCGTCAGCGAGAGGGTGGCGAGGAGGAGAAGGCAGGTCAGCGCGAGCGCGATAGCTTTTTCAATGCCGAGGGGCGCAACGCACGAGACCCGGTTCGGAACGGCTGCGAAGCTTCCCCTTTCCGGCACGGCAGAGGGGACCCGCGCCACGCCCGGTGATGTGTTGGGCCAGATGGCGATCTTGCTCAGTCTCCCGAAAAAACCAGCCATTCAGAACGCCTGCCCCAGGCTGAGATACAGAACGGCCGGGCGGACATGGCCGCCCATGTAGGGATCGAGCGGGAAGGCGAGATCGGCGCGGATCGGGCCGATGCCGGTGTAGTAGCGCAGCCCGATGCCCACCGATTTCCGGATCTTCTCATCGAAATCCGGCACGGCCGAGGCGAAGGCGGTGCCTGCATCGAAGAACGGCACCACTCCGATCGTGTCGGTGATCTTGATCCGCGCCTCGAGCGACGCCTCCAGCAGGCTGCGGCCGCCGATCGGCAGGTTGAACGGACCGATCGGTCCGAGCGTCCGGTACGGATAGCCCCGCACCGAACCGCCGCCGCCCGCGAAGAACCGGAAATTGTCCGGGATGTCCCCGAGCGGCGCACCCGAAACCGAGCCGAAGCCGATCCGCCCGGCGAGGATGTAGCGGGATTCGTCGTCCAACGAATAGTAGGTCGAGCCCTGCGCCTTCGCGACGACGATCCCGGGCGAGGAGATCGCCCCGGGATAGGCGGCCAGCGACGCGATCGCCCGGAACCCCTTGGTCGGATCGAGCAGGCTGTCGGTGGAATCGTAGGTCACCGAGGCCGGTACGCCGATCAGCCGGTAATTGACCGTGCCGAGCGCGTCCTTCGAGCGACCGGCCTGCGCGTCCAGCCCGATCTGCGCCGAGAAGGTATCCGAGAACCGGTGCCGGATCGCGGCCGAGACCCCGCCGCCATCCACCAGGTAGCTTTGCTGCACCTCGCGCGTGATGAAAGCGTTGGCCAGGAAGTCGTTGCGCGTGCCGCCGAGGGCAGGCTGAACGTAGGTCGCCGACAGGCGCCCGCCCAATCCGTTGGTGCCGATCCCGGCGATCTTGCGCTGGGTCGCGAACGGGTCGTTGCCCAACCCGAGATAGTAGATGTCGGCATCGAGCCGGAACGTCTCACCGCCGCCGAACAGGTTGCGGTTGGCGTAGTAGGCGCGCACGCCGGGGCCATCGACGGTGGAATACCGTGCGGAAATGCCGACGAGATTGCGCTCGCGCTCGCTCAATTCTGCGAAGAGCGGCAGGTTTCCGTCGGCGTCGAGCGCCGTACCTTCGCGGATCCGCGCCGCGCCGATCGCCTCGACGCGCGTCAGCGACCGGCGGATCGCGGCCACGGCCTGGGGCGAATACGGGTCCCCAGGCTCCGCATAGATGAAGGATCGGATCGTCGCCGGGTCGATCCCAGGCGCCCCATTGACCGTCACCGGCCCCAGCCCGGCGACGGGACCGGGCTCCATCGTGAAGGTCACATCCATGACGTGGGCGGTGTCGTCCACCACCGGATCGCGCGCCACCACCTTCGCGAAGGGGTGTCCTTGCGCCCGGAACTGGTCGACGATCCGGGCCTCGCGGGCCAGCACCGTCGCCGACCGAGCCGGAACATCGTCGTCGACCCGGGTGATCCGCGGCGGCAGCACATCCTCCGGGAACAGTCGGCCCGCACGATCCCGCACCGTGATCCGGCGCAACGTGTAGCGTGGCCCGAGATCGATCGTGATCCGCACCGGCACGAGGCCGCGGTTGCGCCAACGTTCGGCGGCTCCGACGGCGGCCGCAGCTCCAGCCTGCCCCGCCACCGGAACCGAATCGATCCGGATTGCCGCCGCGCCTTGATAATAGCCGTAGCCGGAGAGCACGTCGGCGAGCTTGGGCAGGTCCACCTCGGCCCGGCGCAGCAGCCCCTCCCCGTCCGGCGGCGGGTCCTGCCGCAGCCGATACAGGGTCGAGATGTCCTGAAGTGCCTGAAGGACGTCGGAATCGTCCGTCCCCGTGATGCGGACCGCATAGGGCAGCGCCGTCGCACTCGGCGCCGGCGGCTCGGGCTCCGAGCCGAACAGACCGAAGAGGTCGAAGGCGTGCGCCGGCTCGGCAAGCCCCGCGCCGAGCGGCACGGCCATCGCCGCGGCAAGCATCAACCGCGGCAGCGCATTGCGCGCACCGGTGGAGCTCAATTGACTCAGGCGAGCGGACAGGCGCAAAGCGCGCTCTTCAGCCCCGATGACGGTTGGCCGTGCCGCTCGCTGTAAAGTCCATTGAACTCCCCCCTACACGCCATGCAGCGTACCCCAATCCTCCTTAACGGTCCTGCGACCCGAGGCCAATGACAGCTCAGCGATCGACCGGGGATGAAGTTTGTCGCATCATGGCATAGGCGCCGCGGCAGGATTTAAGGTCGCTGGTTACGTAGGCGGGCAATGTAGGCCAACCTGCATCGCGGCCGATCCTGCGGCATTGCCCCGAGCAATCCCGATGACCGTCATTTGCACGCACAACAGCGGTCGCCGGGGACCGGGGCCTGTGAGTGCGTGATTTTCTAGAACATGGAACGAGGGAGCCTGCAGCTCCCTGACCGTCAATCCCGGAGCCACGTTGTCGCGGATGAGCCCGGACGGCAGTCAGGCGAGGCCGGCATCGATACGCCCGACCGGGCACCCTCGATCGCCTGGTTGGCGCACAGGTCTAAACGATCAGGATCGTATCGGCCTGATTCAGGGATCGCCCGGACGCCGCCTACCCTCCCCTTCCCCGGAAAGGCGCGCGAAGTCGAGCACTGGAAACTCTGGCGACGATCGGAAATGGGTTAGGGATTTAATGGGGAGACACGAAACAGCCGGTCCGCGTGAGCGGACCGGCTGTTTGGCTGGATCGTGGTGATCGTGTCTGTGTGTGTTTGGTTGCGGGGACAGGATTTGAACCTGTGACCTTCAGGTTATGAGCCTGACGAGCTACCGGGCTGCTCCACCCCGCGCCAAGTGTGTGCGGCTGATCCGGTCTGGCTGGCGCCGCTGGGCGCGCTCCGGGGCCGTCGTGGT